>CAKTDC010000012.1 GCA_934541015.1 uncultured Luteimonas sp. | reverse complement strand
CGTTCGACTTGCATGTGTTAGGCCTGCCGCCAGCGTTCACTCTGAGCCAGGATCAAACTCTTCACTTAAGTTTTTCGGACCGAAGTCCAAAGCTTTGAGTGCAGTCGTCGTCCCGAGCTCGAATCACTCGCTTGCATTTCTGCATTTGAATTGACTTGTTGCTCTGTTACGAACGTCTGCAAGATGGACAGTTATCCACCGGCCAGACGCCCGCACAAGTCACCTGCGCACACTGTCAAAGAACTTCCGGAACCGGCCTCAGCGCCGCCTTCCGATGTTTCGCCTCGGCTTTCGTCGAGGTGAGCCGCCCATTATAGCGCGGTTTTTGTTTCCGTCAACACCCTCGTGAGGGTCCTTACTCTTCCCGCCGTCCTGCCGCCCGAAGGCGTTTCGTCGAAGGGAGCCGCATATTCTAGCCCGATCCTGCGGTCCGTCAATACCCTGTTTCGGGGCTTTCAGGTCCTGGCCGGTCAACCCGGCCCGGCAGGGGCGGGATGCCATCTGCGGGGCGCGCATTCTGCACGTTCGGCACCGCTTTGCATAGCCCCCGCCGGCTTGACCGGACGGGCTTCGTCCCCGAAGGTTCAGGATTCCAGGCATCCAGGGATCCCGCCCCATGCACAAGCACCGCGTCCGCCTGTCCGGCCTGCTCGCCCTCGTCCTCGCCGGCTGCGCCAGCGCCGGCGGCCACTGGGTGGAACTGGCGGGAACACGCTATGCGGTGGAGATCGCCGATACCGATGCGCTGCGCGCGCGCGGACTCATGTTCCGCGACTCGCTGCCCGAAGGCAGCGGCATGCTGTTCGTCCACGACAGGGAGGAGCCGCAGGCGTACTGGATGAAGAACACGCGCATCGCGCTCGACATCCTCTACTTCGACAACGGCCTCAGGCTTGTCTCGCAGCAGCGCGACGTGCCGCCGTGCTCTGCCGGCAACGCCTGTCCGGCGTATCCAAGCGGCGTCCCGGCACGCTATGTGCTCGAGCTCAACGCGGGCCAGGCACAGCGGCTGGCGCTGGAGGACGGCGCCGAACTCACCCTCGGGCCATCCATCCCGGCCGCACGCTGAGCAGCGGCGGCCCACGGCTTGCGTGGGAGCACGCGACGGCGCAGTCTGGTGGCATGGAACACGAGAGCATGCTGCCCCAGTGGTCCACGCTCGCCGCGCAGGACGATTCCGACCTGCCGCTGCTCGACGTGGCGCTGCTGATCGCCAGCGACGAATACCCCGGGCTGGATCCACGCCCCTACCGCACGCTGGTGCAGCAGCACGCCGCCCACCTCGAAGGCATCATCGACAGCCAGGCGCACGAGTCGCTGAAGATGCGCGCGATCAACCACCATCTCTTCCACGAGATCGGATACGCGGGCAACCATGACGACTACTACGATCCGCGCAACAGCTATCTGAACCAGGTGCTGGACCGGCGGCTGGGCAATCCGATCTCGCTGGCGCTGGTGCAGATGGAAGTCGCGCGGCGCGTCGGGGTGCTGCTGGACGGGGTGTCGTTCCCGGGACACTTCCTGGTGCGACTGCCGGTGGACGATGGCCTGCTGGTGATGGATCCGTTCAACCGCGGGCGGCCGCTGGACGTGGACGAACTGCGCCAGCGCGCGGGTTCGCACCTGGGCGGCGAGCCGGACGACGACGCGCTGTCGCAGATGCTGCATCCGGCCAGCCACCGCGCGATCCTCGCGCGCATGCTGCGCAACCTGCAGGGTGTGTACAGCGGGCTGGGCGACTGGGCGCGCGCGACGCGCAGCGCGGACCGGGTGCTGCGGCTTGCGCCCAACAGCGCCGATGCGCTGCGCGACCGCGGCATCGGCTACCTGGAACTGGGGCATGTGTCCGCCGGTCGCGAGGACCTGCGCCGCTACCTTCAGCTCAACCCCGCGGCGAAGGATGCCGGCAAGGTGCGCAGGCGCCTGGTCGGCACCGGCTCCGCCGCCGGACTGCTGCACTGAATCCCGCGCGGTTGCGCGTCTACAGGGCCATCATCTCGAAGTCGTCCTTGGTCACGCCGCAGTCCGGGCAGGTCCAGGTGTCGGGCACGTCTTCCCAGCGCGTGCCGGGCGCGATGCCTTCCTCGGGCATGCCGACCTGCTCGTCGTAGATGAAGCCGCAGACGACGCACATCCAGGTGCGATAGACGGTAACGGTCTCGTTCATCGGATAATGCAAGTGCCGTGCTGAGCGTACGGCATTGTCCCATTCCGCTCCGCGACAGGAAACCGTCCCCGTGAACGCGCGCCGTCCGCACGCCATGCGGCTGCCTTCGGGCCAGCCCGTCCGTGGCCTCTACCTGGTCACGCCGGACCAGGCCGATACCGGGCGCCTGCTGGCGCGCGTGGCCGCGGTGCTGCCGCACGCCGCGCTGCTGCAGTACCGCAACAAGACCGCAGGCCCGGCCCTGCAGCGCGAACAGGCATCGGCTCTGCTCGGGCTTTCCCGGGAACACGGCGTGCCGATGCTCGTCAACGACGACTGGGCGCTTGCCGCGGACATCGGCGCAGACGGCGCGCACCTGGGCGAGGACGACGGCGACCTGCGCGCGGCGCGCGCGGCGCTGGGTCCCGCCGCGATCCTCGGCGCCTCCTGCTACGACAGCCTCACGCGGGCCGAATCGGCGGCCGCGGCCGGCGCCGGCTACGTCGCCTTCGGCGCCTGCTTCCCCTCGTCGACCAAGCCGCACGCGCGGCGCGCGACCGCGGAGCTGCTGCGCGCCGCGGGCCGGCTCGGCCTGCCGGTAGTGGCCATCGGCGGGATCACCCCGGACAATATCCGCAGCGTCGTCGAAGCGGGCGCCGACCTCACGGCGGTGATCGGCGGCGTATTCGACGCGCCCGACCCGGTCGCCGCGGCGCGGATCTGCGCCGGCGCGTTCGCGACCGGCGTCGACTGAGGTTATCCAGCCCGTCGACCGCGACGGGCCAGCCGGCGCCGCCCACACCAGGAATCACGCACATCATGACCCACGACAAGTCCCAGGCCCTGTTCTCCCGCGCGACCGCGCTGATCCCCGGCGGCGTGAACTCGCCGGTGCGCGCGTTCAAGTCGGTGGGCGGCGATCCGTTCTTCGTCGAGCGCGCCGACGGCGCGTACCTGCACGACGTCGACGGCAACCGCTACATCGACTACGTCGGCTCCTGGGGGCCGATGATCGTCGGCCACAACCATCCCAAGGTGCGCGCGGCGGTCGCCGACGCGATCGGGCGCGGGCTGTCCTACGGGGCGCCGTGCCCGGCGGAGGTGACGATGGCCGAGACGATCACGACGCTGGTGCCGTCCTGCGAAATGGTGCGCATGGTCAACTCCGGCACCGAGGCCACGCTGTCGGCGATCCGGCTGGCGCGCGGGGCCACCGGGCGCCAGCGCATCGTCAAGTTCGAGGGCTGCTACCACGGCCACGGCGACTCCTTCCTGGTGAAGGCCGGCAGCGGCATGCTCACGCTCGGCGTGCCGACCTCGCCCGGCGTGCCGGCGGCGCTGGGCGAGCTGACCTCGACCATCAGCTACAACGACTTCGAAGAGGCCACGAAGCTGTTCGACGACATCGGCGGCGAGATCGCCGCGGTGATCATCGAGCCGGTGGTCGGCAACGCCAACTGCCTGCCGCCGCGGCAAGGTTATCTGCAGCACCTGCGCGCGCTGTGCACGCAGCACGGCGCGCTGCTGATCTTCGACGAGGTGATGACCGGCTTCCGCGTGGCGCTGGGCGGCGCGCAGGCGCGCTACGGGATCACGCCCGACCTGAGCACCTTCGGCAAGATCATCGGCGGCGGTATGCCGGTGGGCGCCTACGGCGGACGCAGGGACCTGATGCAGCAGATCGCGCCGTCGGGTCCGATCTACCAGGCCGGCACGCTCAGCGGCAACCCGGTGGCGATGGCGGCGGGCCTGGCGATGCTGGAGCTGATCCAGGAGCCGGGCTTCCACGACCGCCTGGAGGCCACGACCAACGCCCTGTGCAACGGGCTGGAAGACGCGGCGCGCGACGCCGGCGTGCCGCTGGCGACCAACCGCGTCGGCGCGATGTTCGGCCTGTTCTTCACGGAAGCGGAGAAAGTGGACACGTATGCCGGCGCCACCGCCTGCGACACGGCCGCCTTCAACCGCTTTTTCCACGCCATGCTCGAGCGCGGCGTGTTCCTGGCGCCCTCGGCCTACGAGGCCGGCTTCGTCTCCAGCGCGCACGACGCCGCGGTGATTGCCGATACCGTCGCCGCGGCGCGCGAAGCCTTCAAGGTCGTGGCCGCGGGCTGATCCGGCGCCTCTGCGGGAGCCGTCGCCGCGACCGCGCCCTGGCCCAGTGCCGGCGACGGCGCGAGACAGCGCGCACCCGGCCGGCGATGACATGCGCTTGCGCACGAGCGGGCGGCGGCTACGATCCCGCGTCAGCGCCGGCGCCCGCCCGCGGCCTGCCCGTCCAGCCGGTCCAGCCGCGCCTCCACCGGAGGATGGGTGCGGTGGAGCTGGTCCAGCTGCGGCTGCCGTGTTCCCAGGGCGGCGAGCTTCTGCAGCACCGAATAGAACGCCAGCGGATCGAAACCCGCACGTTCGAGATAGACGCCGGCGGCGACGTCGGCGCGGTATTCGGCCTCGCGATCCAGGCTGGTCAGCAGCACCGAGGCTCCGTGCCGGCTGGCATAGGCCAGCGCCTGCGCGGCGGCGCCGGTCGCGCGCACCTCCGACATCACCGCTTCCCTGGTGGCTTCGCGCGTCTGCTGGCGGCGGATCACCTCGAAATGGTCGCGCTGGACCACGTGGCCGAGTTCGTGCGCGATCACCGCGGCCAGTTCGGCATCGTCGTGCAGCAGTTCGTACAGCCCGCGGGTCAGCAGCACATAGCCGCCGGGCGCGGCATAGGCGTTGATCTCACCGTCGTCGATGATGCCGAAGGCCCAGTCCAGATCCGGTCGCGAGGTCTGCGAGGCCAGCCAGCGGCCGAGCAGGTTCACCCGCCGCTGCGCGCTCTCGTCGCTCCACAGCGGCGCGACGCCGAGCACGCTGCCGGCCACGGCTGGGCCGAGCGCCTGCTCCTCGGCGGCGATTTCCCGGTCGGACTTGCCGATTGCGCGATCGGCGATCCGCCCGACCCGGCTGCCACCGGGCAGGCCGCCGGCCAGCGAGGACAGCACGCCGCGCGCGCTGGCCAGACGACTGCGTTTCTCCGACTGCGTGGCCTGGTGGCCCGAGGTATCGAGCTCGCTGGCCTCGCCCGGCCACGGCACGACGCGGGCCTGCCAGCCCTGGGCGCGGGCATGGGCGGCGGCGGTGTCCACATCGACCCGCCAGGCCTCCATCCGCGCCAGCGCCGCGGCATCGTGGCGCCCGCCGGCGAAATCGCCGGCGTCCAGGCCGCGCACGGTCGCGGTTTCCGTCACCCGTCCCTTGCCGGCACCGCCGGAGAAGAGCGCATTGCGCCGGGCATCGGACGCCGGTGCGTCACGCTGCACCAGCCGCACCTCGTTGACGCGGACATAGCCGGTCCGGTCGTCATCGAGCCGGAGCCGGTACCACAGGCCCTCCTGCCCGGTCACATCGACTCTGGCATCGCGCGCCAGGCGCGCCAGCGGGGCGGCCGCCGGGTCCGGCGCCGGCCGCACGTCCACCGCGGGCTTGTGGACCACGGCGGGCAGGGCCGGCACGGCGCCGCCGGCGGCGAGGGCCAGCGTCGGCAGCGCGAGCAGGAACAGTGTGCGGATCAGGAAATTCACGATGTCGGCGTCTCGTTCATGGGGGTTGCGGGGAGCCCGGGTGGCCGAGCGGCCATTCCGGGAGGCGGTTGAAGTCCTGGCCGAGCAGTTCGCGCAGGCACAGCCTGCGGCCGGCGCGGGTGGCGCCGTGGCCATCGATCGAGGCGGCGCTGGTGCAGACCATGACCCGCCCGCCGCCGTCGAGCCGCTCGTCGCTGGCGTTGAGGGCGGCATGCAGGTCGGCCAGGTCGCGCCGCGCGCGCGCCTGCAGTTCCTGCTCCTCGGCGCCGCTCCACACCAGGGTGAGCACGTCGTCGAGGATCGCCTGCAGCCAGTGCTTGCGCTCGACCACGCCCTCGATCACGACGATGCCGGGGCGCCCGGCGGTGAACCTGCGCATCAGCCGGCGGTACTCGCGCCGGCGCCGCTTCGCGCCCGACGCGGTGAGCGCGGGATCGGCTTCGAATCGCAGCCGCGCCACCAGCAGCCGCGGATGGGCATCGGGATCGTACTCGGGCAGATAGTCGGAATTCCCCGTCACCAGCCCGCGCTGCACCCCGGCGTAGCTGCGGCACAGCGCGAAGCACAGGGTGCCGTAGCCGAGGCTGGCGAAGATGTCCACGAACCAGCCGCGCAGGACCAGCCCGGAGAATGCCACCACGATCAGCACCAGGTTGAGGACGACGAACACCGGGTCCAGATCCTGCTGCGGCTCGCCGCGCCAGAATACGAAGGCCGACAGCAGCACCAGGACGATGGCCACCGCGTACTTGAGCCAGCCCGGAGGCATCCGGATCCAGGTGCCGGCGAGCAGCGCCTCGGTGGCCTCGGCCAGCACCTCGACTCCCGGCGTGGCCATGTCCACCGGGGTGGGTTTGACGTCGTTGATGCCGGCGGCGGTGTGGCCGACCACCGCCACCGCGCCGTGCAGCGACGGCAGGCCGCTTCCGCAGACCGGACGCTGTTCGAGCAGGTCGGCGGCGCTGACGTAGGGCAGTCGCGAGCCCTTGCGCCAGTTGATCCGCATGGCCTCACGGGGGCTGGCGAGCAGCTCCGATGCATCCGCGCCGGCGGCCTGCGCCAGACGCAGCGGCAGCGACGGCAGGGCCCAGTCGCCGATGCGCTGATACAGCAGCACGTCGCGCAGCAGTCCGTCATCGGCCCGCTGCACGTTGACCAGGCCCGAATACCGGGACAGCACATCACCGAAGGGCTGCAGCACCGCCACCGCCGGCGCCGGAGCGCTGCCTCCGGCCAGGCCGATGGCCCCCGCGAGCGTCGACGCGGGAACGCCCGACGCGGCATCGAAATCCGGGTGCAGGCGGCTGGCCGCCACCACGAACCTGCCCTCGCCCGCGGCCACCACCGCTTCCAGCAGGGCATCGCCCTCCGGGTCGTCCGTTGCACGATCGACGAACAGCACGTCCACGCCGACGGCGCGGACACCGGCCTGGTCGAGCGCATCGATCAGGTCGGCATGGCGCTCGCGGCTCCACGGCCAGCCGCCCTCGCCGCGGGCACGGTAGTACCCGATCGAGCAGTCGTCGATCTCGACCACCACGGTGCGGCCGCTCGGCACAGGCTCCCACGGCCGCAGGGAAATGATGCGATCGAACAGGGCGTCTTCCGCGGCGTCGAGGTGGCGCGGACCCTGCCAGTCCCAGACCAGCCCCGCGACCATGACCAGCGCCAGCAGCGGGAAGAAGGCGAACCCCAGCCGCCGGGCAAACCAGGCCTGCGGCCTGCGGTAGCCACGGGCGATCGCATCCCAGGTGTCCATCAGCACCAGGCCGGCGCTGGCCATGGCCGAGTCGACCGCGCTCCTGGTGCGGTATTTCCATCCTGCCGACAACTTCTTCACTCGCAAACGCTGGGGACGCCCCCGCATATACGTCGAACGCACGCCCCGACTGACACCCGGAGCAACGGGGTCAGGATACCGGCTCCGCGTCCCGGGCCCGTGCCGGACGCGACCGGGCGGGTGCCGTTGCGCGCCGGATCAGCGCGCGGCGACGTATCCGGCGATCGCCGCACCCAGCCGCGCCAGGCCCTCGGCCAGCTCCTCGTCTGTGATGTTCAGCGCCGGAACGAAGCGCAGCACGTCGGGGCCGGCCTGCAGCAGCAGCAGGCCCTGCGCGGCGGCATGGTCGAGGATCCCGCCTGCGCCGCCGGCATGCGCCGGCCTGAGCACCGCGCCAAGCATCAGCCCGCGCCCGCGCACCTGGTCGAAGACCCCGAAGCGGCTGTCCAGCGCTGCCAGGCCCGCGCGCAGCGCCGCGGACTGCCGCGCCACGTTGTGCGCGATCTGCGGCGAGGACAGCTTGCGCAGCGCCACGCGCGCCACCGCCGCGGCCAGCGGATTGCCGCCGAAGGTGGTGCCGTGGTCGCCGAACTGCATCGCCCCGGCCGCCTTCGGGCCGGTGAGCATGGCGCCGATCGGGAAACCACCGCCGAGGGCCTTGGCCAGGGTCACGATGTCGGGGATCACGTCGTCCTGCCAGTGTGCGAACAGGGTGCCGGTACGGCCCATGCCGCTCTGGATCTCGTCCAGCACCAGCAGCGCGCCGTGGTGGTCGCACAGCTCGCGCACCGTGCGCAGGAACCCCGGCGCGGCCGGCATCACCCCGCCCTCGCCCTGCACCGGCTCGAGCATCACCGCGGCGACGTCGCCGCTGGCCATGGCGATCTCGAGCGCGGTGGCGTCGTTGAAATCGACATGGCGGAAGCCGCCCGGCAGCGGCTCGTAGCCGGCCTGGTATCTGGGCTGCGCGGTCGCGGTGACGGCAGCCAGTGTGCGGCCGTGGAAGCTGCCGCGGAAGGTGACGATGACGCGCCGGTCCGGCGGCCGGCCCTGCGACGCGGCCCACTTGCGCACCAGCTTGATCGCCGCCTCGTTGGCCTCGGCGCCGGAGTTGCACAGGAACACGCGCGAGGCGAAGCGCGAGCACGCCACGAGTTCTTCGGCCAGCCGCAGCGGCGGCTCGCTGTAGAACACGTTGCTGGTGTGCCACAGCTTCGCGGCCTGCCCGGTGAGCGCGGCGACGAGGTCGGGATCGCCGTGGCCCAGCCCGCAGACGGCGATCCCGGCGGAAAAATCGATGTACTCGCGACCTCCCTGGTCCCACAGCCGCGCGCCCTGGCCGCGCTCGAGGATCACCTGGCGCGGACGGTAGACGGGGAGGTAGTGCTGCTCGCCGAGGGCGACGAGATCGGCGGTACTGGCGGATGCGGACATTGCGCTGAGGGAGGTGGGGCGGAGGGGCATTGTGCCGTTTTCCTGCTGCCCTGCGGATGCCGCGCGCCTGCGGCGCGCGTTGCGGCTTCTTCCTCCGCTTGCGGGGGAAATCCCGGCGCAGCGCAGGACGGGAGCGACACCGTCACTTGCCGCCACTTGCCCCCCACCCGGCTTCCCCGCGGGCGGGGAGGAGAAAAGGCGCGGCTATCCTGGTGTTCGTCGGCCTGCTGCGTTCCCCGCGGACAGGGAGGAGCGAACCGGATGTCCTTGTCCCATCCGGCCATTGCCGGCCTTCCCGCAGGCGGAGGAGGAGCGCCGTCGAACAGATCCACCGGTTGCGGATCCGGGCTCCCCCGCAAGCAGGGGAAGCTGCCGCGCGGGTTCCTGCGGATCGATTCCCTTCCAGGCGGTGCGCGGGCCGGGCGCCTACCAGGTGCCGGTATTGGGCATCGACGCCCAGGGCTCGGCCGGCGGCAGCGCGGCGCCCTTCTGCAGCAGCTCGATCGAGATCAGGTCCGGGCTGCGGACGAAGGCCATGCGGCCGTCGCGCGGCGGGCGGTTGATGGTGATGCCCTGCGCCTGCAGGTGGGCGCAGGTGGCATAGATGTCGTCGACCTGGAAGGCGAGGTGGCCGAAGTTGCGGGCGCTGCCGTAGTCCTCCGGCGGCGAGCCATCCTCGGGCGGCCAGTTGTACGTCAGCTCGATCTCGGCCTCCGGGTTCTCCGGCGCGCCGAAGTAGACCAGGGTGAAGCGTCCGGCTTCGTGGTCGATGCGGCGCGTTTCGCGCAGGCCCAGGCCCTCGGTGAAGAAGCGGCTGGTGGCGTCGAGGTCGTGGACGCGGATCATCGCGTGCAGATATTTCATCGGGCGGCTCCTGTGGGGAAGGCGGCAGCGGCGCGCCGCGGCTGGCATTATCGCCCCGAGCCCGCACGACGACCCGCCATGACCCGCACGCACCGTTTCGACACCCTCGCCGCGCACGCCGGCGTTGCGCCCGATCCCGCCAGCGGCGCGCTGTCGCCGCCGCTGCAGCTGGCGACCACCTTCGAGCACGCGCCCGACGCCTCCACGCTCCACGGCTACCTGTACCAGCGCTACGGCAGCCCCAACCAGGCGCAGCTGGAGCAGGCGCTGGCGACGCTCGACGGCGCCGCGCGCGCGATGTTCTTCGCCACCGGCATGACCGCCGGCACCACGGTGATGCAGGCGCTCGAACCGGGCAGCGAGCTGCTGATCGCCGACGACACCTACTTCGGTTACCGCGCGGTCGGCGCGAAGTGGCTGGAGCGCTGGGGCGTGCGCCACCGGGTCGTCGACATGACCGACCTCGACGCCGTGCGCGCCGCGCTCGGCCCGGCCACGCGCCTGCTGTGGGCCGAAACCCCCTCCAACCCGCTGCTGAAGGTCTGCGACATCGCCGCGCTGGCGGAGATCGCCCACGGCGCCGGCGCGCGCCTGCTGGTCGACGGCACCTTCGCCACCCCGGCGCTGCAGCAGCCGCTGGCGCTGGGCGCGGACATCGTGCTGCATTCGGCGACCAAGTACCTCGGCGGCCACGGCGACGTGATGGGCGGCGTGCTCGCCTTCTCCGCCGACGACGGGTTCGCCGCCGAATGCCACGAGCTGCGCCGCCAGACCGGCAACACCGCCTCGCCGTTCGCGGCCTGGCTGGTGCTGCGCGGGCTGCGCACTCTGCCGGTGCGGATCGAGCGGCACTGCCGCAACGCCGCCGCGGTGGCCGATTTCCTGCAGGCGCATGCGCGCGTGGAGGCGGTGCACTATCCCGGGCTGGACGCGCATCCGGGCCATGCCCTCGCGGCGCGGCAGATGCGCGGCTTCGGCGGCATGCTCTCGTTCGAGGTCGCAGGCGGCCGCGAGGCGGCGCTTGAGATGGCGGGGAAGCTGCGGCTGTTCACCAATGCGACTTCGCTGGGTTCGACCGAATCGCTGGTCGAGCACCGCGCCTCGATCGAGGAGCCGCGGGTGGTGTCGCCGCAGGGCCTGCTGCGGCTGTCGGTCGGGCTGGAGGACCCGCGGGACCTGGTCGACGACCTGGCGCAGGCGCTGGAATAGGGCCGGAGGATCGGGCCGGCCCGTGAATCGCGCAGGAGCGCCGCAGGACGACGCTCTCCCTGTCGCGCCTTGCGGTCCCCTGCGTGCGGTCGCTTGAGAGCCGGATCAACGGGGATCTAGGAACAGGTCCGGATACAGCGGCTGCGAGGGATCGACCACGTAGCGCGAGAGATCGTCGACCCCGGCCTCGCCCAGCACCTCGTCGTCGATCAGGAACTGGCCGCTGAAGCCGCGCGCCGGCCGGGTGAGGATCGCGTGCGCGGCATCGCCCATGATCTCCGGCGAACGGCCGTTGCCCGGCGAGACACCCGGAATCATGTTCAGCGCGTCGGTGGCGATGATCGTGCGCGGCCACAGCGCGTTGATCGCCACGCCGCGGTCGCGGAACTCGGCAGCCAGGCCCAGGGTGACGAAGCTCATGCCCATCTTCGCCAGGGTGTAGCCGGTATGCGGGCCCCACCATTTCGGGTCCAGCGACGGCGGCGGCGCCAGGGTGAGGATGTGCGGGTTCTCCGCCTGCAGCAGGTGCGGCAGGCAGGCCTGCGCGCACAGGAAGCTGCCGCGGGCGTTGACCTGCTGCATCAGGTCGAAGCGCTTCATCGGCGTGTCGAGGGTGCCGCGCAACCAGATCGCGCTGGCGTTGTTGACCAGGATGTCGAGGCCGCCGAAGGTTTCGACGGTCTGCGCCACCGCCGCCAGCACCTGCTCCTCCTCGCGGATGTCGCAGCGGATCGCCAGGCCACGGCCACCCGCCTCGTCGACGGCCGCAGCGGCGGTGTGGATGGTGCCGGGCAGCTTCGGGTTGGGCACGTCGGACTTGGCCGCGATGGCGACGTTGGCGCCGTCGCGGGCGGCGCGCAGCGCGATCGCCAGGCCGATGCCGCGCGAGGCTCCGGTGATGAACAGGGTCTTGCCGGCCAGGGACGACATGCGTTGCTCCTTGAGGACGAGCCCGGCAGCGGGCGGGCTTCAACAATACGCCAGCGAATGGAAACTGGAAACCGCCAGGCCGTGCAACCGGCGAGACCTGCCACGGCGCAGAAGCCCGGCGACGGCGGACGTGCAGCGCTGCTGCGCTGGCCATTGGCGGCGGACGACGGAAGCCGCCCGCGAACATGGCGCCTGCCCCGACCGGTGCCCGACAGCGGGCTTAGCGCCCGCCGGGTGGCTCGTAGAAAGACTCGTCCCAGATCGGGCCACCGGCACCGCCCGCCGAGCGGTAGGGGTACCACTGCATGGTTCCCGGGTGATAGCGGAAGAACGTGCCGTAGTGATCGGGCGTGTAGAAGACCTCTCCGGTCTCGGCGATCACCATCCGTTCGGAAAACAGCTTGCCCTGGCGCAGATTGCGGGCGAACGCATTGATGTCGCGGTTCTCCAGCTGCGTATAGGCCACGCGCCTTCCGTCGCGGTAGCAGTGCCACTGCGCATTGGCCTGGATCGGCCGCTTCCAGCCATATTCGAAGTAGCCGATCCCCTGCAGCACCCCGGCGCTGCGCGGCCCCTTGCGAGTCGGCAGATCAGCGGACAGGTTGCGATAGCGTTCATTGAAGTTGGAATGGTCCGGATTCATCGAGCCGCTGGAGATGGCCCTCAGCGGATGGCCCAGATCCAGCTGTGGAAACACCAGATAGGCGTATGCATCCTGGCGCGCCCCGCGCGCGCGCCACGGAAACTCCAGCTCGATCCCGGCCGCGTTCAACACGGGATTGCGCACCTGCGAGGCAAGGATGCGGACGCCGCGCGGGATCGGACTGTTTGCGGACCCGGGCAGTTGGACCGGCGGGCGCACCACCGCCTTCAGGCGATCGCGCTGCTGCTGCAGCATCTGCGGGGTGATCGAACCGCCGCCGCCGCTGGACCTGGGCAGCTTGAGGCCGCCCGGATCGGGTGCCTTGGGAATGCCCGGCGGAGGCGCGTTGTCGGTGACCAGGGTGACCCGGAGCGACCTGCAGTTCCAGCAGACCTGTTTGTCGCGGTTCTGGGGCTTGCGGTTGAATATCGTGCCGCAGTCGTGGCAGACCATCTTCTTCTGACGCGACATCCCCATCCCCCGATCCGGCCAGTGAGAACCGCATCATCGCAAGCCTCCGGCACCGGCGCAATCGGCGCCGCACCGGTTTTCGGCCGCCCGGGGTCGCGTGCATCGACAGCTCCTGCTCACGGCTTCGGCCCCTGCCCCTCGTTGTCCTCCCACCGGAGCAGGCGGCGGGTGACGAAGCGGTACACCGGCTTGCCGGTGCGGAACCACAGTTCGCGCAGCCAGGAATGGCGCCTGAGCACGCGCTTCTCGACCGGGGTGAGCGAGTCGCGGCAGTACATGCGCTTGTGCTTGAGCAGGTGGCGCAGGTCCTCGCGGAACAGCAGGCGCATCCACCGCGAACGCGGGTCGCCGCGGGTGGCGAGCTGGAAGTCGATGATCGCCGGGCGGCCGTCCTCGAGCACCAGCCAGTTGGCCTCCTTGGCCAGGTCGTTGTGGGCGATGCCGCGGCGGTGCAGCGCCTGCAATCGGCGGCGCGCGGCATGGAAGTACGCCACGTCGCCGCGCGGCGGGCGCTGGTACATCGCGTCGCCGGCCATGTAGCTGCGGTCGAGCCGGCGCCCGTCCCAGGCCAGCAGCTGCGGCACGTCGGCCATGCCGGCGACCGCGCGCAGCGCCAGCGCCTCGCGCCGGGCCAGCCACCAGGCGGGCAGCCGCAGCCACAGCGGCACGTGCGCCAGATCGCGGCGCACGAACGCGCCATCCGGCCCCTGCATCAGCGAGATGCGGCCGAAGCTGTCGGACTTCAGCGCGCGCAGTTCGAGGGCGTCTTGCCTGGCCATCGCGGCATTGTACGGAGGCTGACCCGGCGCCCCCGGGATGCAACGGCCGTCATCGACCCGCTGTCATAATCGCCCGATGCTGGACGGCTTCTTCAACGGACTGGTGGACTGGATCGGGAGCCACCCGGTCGCGGCCGGCCTGGCCATCTTCCTGATCGCCTTCGCCGATGCGCTGATCCTGCTCGGCACGGTGGTGCCGGCGCTGCCGATGCTGTTCGCGATCGGGGTGCTGATCGGCCTGGGCGAGATCTCCGGCCCATATGCGGTGGCGTGCGCCGCGCTGGGCGCGCTGGCCGGCGACGGGGTGAGCTACTGGATCGGTCGGCGCTGGGGCCCGCAGCTGCGCGACACCTGGCCGTTCAGCCGCTATCCGCAGTTGCTCGAGCGCGGCGAGGCGCTGTTCCGGCGCAATGCGGCCAAGAGCATCCTGGTGGCGCGCTACGTCGGGCCGGTGCGGCCGTTCGTGCCGGCGATCGCGGGGATTTCGCGGATGCCGATGGGGCGCTATCTCCCGCCCAGCATCTTCGCCTGCGTGTCCTGGGCGGCGCTGTTCCTTGCCCCGGGCTGGATCCTGGGCGCGTCCTACGACGCGGTGGCGGCCGTGGCCGGGCGGCTGACGATCGTGCTCGGGGCGCTGCTGCTGGTGCTGGCCGCGGCCTGGGCGATCGTGCTCTATACCTACCGCTGGTTCGACCGCCACGCCAATGACCTGCTGGCGCGGGCGCTGCGCTGGTCGCAGGCGCACCCGCGGCTGGGCCGCTACACCGCCGCGCTGATCGATCCCAGGCGACCGGAATCGGCCTCGCTGGTGGTGCTGGCCGCCTGCCTGCTGGCCATCGGCTGGGCCTGCTTCGCGCTGATGGCCACGGTGCTGATGCGCGGCGAGCCGCTGCGCGTCGACCTGGCGGTGTTCCAGGTGATGTACGAACTGCGCAATCCGCTGGCCGACCGGCTGATGGCCGGGCTGGCCTCGATCGGCGACGCGCGGGTGCTGGTGCCGGCGGTGGGGCTGACCCTGCTGTGGCTGGCGTGGCGACGGCTGTGGCTGGGGGCGGCGCACTGGCTGGCGGCGCTGGCCTTCGGCATGGTGCTGACCGCATCGCTGGGTACGCTGATCGACATGCCGCGGCCGCCGACCGCGCACGGCGGATTCGGGTTCCCCGCGGTCGAGATCACCATGTGCACCATCACCTTCGGCTTCTTCGCCGTGCTGATCGCGCGCGAGCTGCCGGGGCGGACCCGGATCTGGCCCTACCTGGTCTCGGGCGCGGTGGTGGCGCTGCTCGGCTTCGCCCGGCTTTACCTGGGCGCGCACTGGCTGAGCGACATCGTCGGCGGGATGCTGCTTGGCGTGGTCTGGCTGCTGCTGCTGGGCATCGCCTACCGCAGGCACGTGGAGCGCTCGTTCTGGATGCGGCCGGTGGCGCTGGTGTTCTATGCCACCTTCGTCATCGCCGCGCTGTGGCACGCGCCGCGCGCGGTTGATCCGCTGCTGGCGAAGTTCTCCGCCAGGCCGGCCGAAGCCGTGCTCGCCGACCCGGCCTGGTGGGACGGCGGCTGGGCCGACCTGCCCGGGCAGCTGCGCGAACGCGACCGCGACCACCACTGGCCGCTGGACTTGCAGGTCGCCGGACCGCTGGCGCCGCTGCAGTCGGCGCTGGAGCAGCGCGGATGGCGGGTACAGCCGCAGGCGGACTGGTCGGCGACCCTGAGCCTGCTCGACGACGATCTGCCGATCGCGGAGTATCCGGTGCTTCCGGCCACCCTCGACACCGAAGCGGAAACGCTGCTGATGCGCCGCGGCGCCGGCGACGGGGACATCGACGTGATCCGCCTGTGGCAGGCGCCGGCGCAGCTTGCCGGCGGCACTCCGCTGTGGCTGGGCACCAGCCAGCGCATGCGCCACACGCGGCCGTTCGGGCTGTTCGTGCTCTGGCAGCCGCAGCCATATTCGCCCGAACTGCGTGCCGGGCTGCGCGAGGTCATGGAGGATTTCGACTGGCGCGAGCAGCCGCACCCGAAGACCGGCACGCCGACCCTGCTGCTGCGCACGGCGGCCCGGCCCGGTCCCTGACGGCGAACGCCGTGCCGGCGGACCCGGCCGCGCGTCGCCTCGCGCGGCCGCCGTGCGGCGTCAGGCGATCAGCTGCAGCAGCGTGTCGAGCCGGACCAGCGGATCGTCCTGCTGGAGCAGCGACTGCCGCTGCTCCAGCGTCAGCGGCAGCAGCTCCGCCAGCCGCCAGCCCACCCAGGCCGAGTCGCCAAGGTCCGACTCGGACACCGCCACATCGGCCCCGACCTGCTCCAGGATCCGGCGCAGCATGTCCGCCAGCAGGGCGTGCTGGGGCTGTATCCTCGCCGCCGGATCGGGCGCGTGCCACTGCACGTCGGCCACCACCAGGCCGCTGTCGCGCACCCGCGTGCGCAGCGCGTGGAAGCGGCGCGCACCGCGCAGCCGCAGGTGCAGCAGGCCGTCGGATCCGGTGTCGAAATCCTCGATCAGGGCCTCGGTGCCGAACGCGGCCGGCGTTGCCGGCGCCCCGGCCTCCTCGCCCTCCAGGATCAGGCAGATGCCGAAGCTGCCGCCGCTGCGCCCGCAGTCGCGCACCATGTCCAGATAGCGCGGCTCGAACACGCGCAGGCCCAGCGCGGCGCCGGGCACCAGCACCGCATGCAGCGGAAACAGCGGCAGCAGTTCGCTCACCGGGCCAGTCTAGCCGCAGCGGTCGAACCGCGTGGAGCGCGCCGCACATTCGCCGGGGCAGGCCCCGGCGCAACGCCGGCACAGGGCATGCCCCCCGCCTTCCGCGGCGCTGGTCGCTGGCGGCCCTTCACGGCGCTGCTACCGCGGGACGGCCGCCAGGAGGGCGAGGAAGCGCGCCGGGGCGCCGTCGAAGCCGCCGTTGGACATGAACACGACATGGTCGCCGCTGCGGACGGTGGCGCGCAGCGCGGCCAGCAGCGCGTCGGCATCGGGCACCGCCTGCGCCTGGCCGCGTACCGCGTCGATCACCTTGCCGGCATCCCAGGGCAGCTCGGGGCGCGCCAGGAAGACCACCGCATCGGCGCCGTCGAGCGAGGGCGCCAGCGCGTCGGCGTGCGCGCCCAGGCGCATCGAATTGCTGCGCGGCTCCATCGCCACCACGATCCGCGCATCACCCACCTTCGCGCGCAGCCCGGCAAGCGTGGTCGCGATCGCGGTCGGGTGGTGGGCGAAGTCGTCGTAGACGGTGATGCCGCCGGCCTGCCCCAGCACCTGCAGCCGGCGCTTGATGCCGCCGAAGCGGGCCAGCGCCGGGAGCACCGCGGCCACCTCCACGCCGGCTGCGGCGCAGGCGGCCAGCGCCGCCAGGCCGTTGAGCACGTTGTGGTCGCCCAGCAGCGGCCACTCGACCGTGCCCAGCTCCGTCCCGCCGCGCAGCACGGCGAAGGCGCTGCCGTCCTCGCGCAGCCGGCGCGCGCTCCATTCGAACGCCGGATCGAAGCCGAAGCGCTCCACCGGCGTCCAGCAGCCCATCTCCAGCACCTGGCGCAGGCGCGCATCGTGGCCGTTGACCAGCAGCAGCCCGCGGCCCGGCACGGTGCGCACCAGGTGGTGGAACTGGCGCTGGATCGCGGCGATGTCGGGGAAAATGTCGGCGTGGTCGTATTCGAGGTTGTTGAGGATCGCCACCCGCGGCCGGTAGTGCACGAACTTGCTGCGCTTGTCGAAGAAGGCGGTGTCGTATTCGTCGGCTTCGACGACGAACGGCACCGGGGATCGGGGATCGGCGATCGCGGTGGCGCCGCCGAGCCTGGCCGAGACTCCGAAATCCTCCGCCACGCCGCCAATCAGGAAGCCCGGCCGGCGGCCGGCCGCTTCGAGCAGGAAGGCCAGGATGCTGGTGGTCGTGGTCTTGCCGTGGGTGCCGGCCACCGCGAGCACATCGCGCCCGGGCAGCACGTGGTCGCGCAGCCATTCCGCGCCGGAGGTATAGGGGCGGCCGGAGTCCAGCACCGCCTCCACCGCCGCATTGCCGCGGGAGAGCGCGTTGCCGATCACCACGGTGTCGCAACCGGGCGAGATGTGGCCGGGGAGGTAGCCCTGGCGGAGCCCGATCCCCAGCCGTTCGAGCTGGGTCGACATCGGCGGATACACCGCCTGGTCGCTGCCCTCGACCTCGTGGCCCAGTTCGCGCGCCAGCGCTGCGACGCCGCCCATGAAGGTGCCGGCGATGCCGAGGATGTGGAGTTTCAAGTCGTGGACCTGGGGCTGCGGGACAGCGCGCACTTTACCCAAAGTGCGCCCGCGCGCGGCGCCCTGATCCCGGTCAAGGCCGGTTCCGGCGGCGGTCGATAACATGTCGCCCTCGATCACGCACGAGGTTCCGCCGTGTCCCGTTCCGCCCTTGCCGCCATCCTGGCGCTGCTGCTGGCCGGCTGCGCCGCCGCCGAGCCGCCCGCCGCCACTGCACCAACTCCCGCCGGAACCACGCTGCCGGCGATGATCGTGCACAAGCACGAGAGCTGCGGCTGCTGCGGCCACTGGATCGAGCACATGCGCGAGGCCGGCTTCACGGTCGAGGCCCGCAACGTCGACGACATGGGGCCGGCCAAACAGGCCGCCGGCGTGCCCTACACCATGGGCTCGTGCCACACGGCGATGGTCGACGGCTACTTCATCGAGGGCCACGTGCCGGCCGCCGACGTGCTGCGCCTGCTGCGCGAGCGCCCCGCGGCGCGCGGGCTGGCGCTGCCGGGCATGCCGCTGGGCTCGCCGGGGATGGAGCATCCCGATGGCCTCAGCGAGCCCTATACCGTCTCGCTGGTGCTGGCCGACGGCAGCGTGCAGCCCTTCAGCCGGCATCCGCCGGACTGAGGGCGCCGCCGGCCCGCGGGCCGGCGCGAACTTCAGCCGGTCGGCTGCCCGGGAGAGATCGCGGCGATGATCCGCGCGAACACCTCGTCCAGCGCGCCCACGCCGTCGACGACGGTGAGCTGGCCCTGCCCGCGGTAGAACTCGATCACCGGAGCGGTCTGCTCGTCGTAGACCTGCAGGCGCTTGCGCACCGATTCGGGGTTGTCGTCGGCGCGGCCCTCGGCCTTGGCGCGGCCGGCCAGACGCTCGACGATCTGCTCGTTGTCCACCGTCAGCTGCACCGCGGCGTCGAACTTCTGGCCGAGGCTGGCGAGCAGCTCGCCCAGGGCTGCCGCCTGCGCAAGGTTGCGCGGGTAACCATCGAGGATGAACCCGGCCTTCGTGTCCTCGCGCGAGAAACGGTCCTTGAGCATGCCCAGCAGGATCTCGTCGCTGACCAGATCCCCGCGCGCCATCACTTCCTTGGCCTGCAGCCCCAGCGGCGAGCCGGCGGCGACTTCCGCGCGCAGCAGGTCCCCGGTGGAAATATGCGGCACCTGCAGGTGCTCCTTCAGACGTGCCGCCTGCGTGCCCTTGCCCGAACCGGGCGCCCCCAAAAGTACCAGTCGCATCAACAGCCTCCAGTTCGAACGAGGATTTCCGGGCAGCCCCGGGCGGACGCTAGACTGGCCCCGCCCGGGCACCCGCCGGTTCCCAGCTTAACGCATTGCAATATCCCCCCGGTCTCATTCGATAGGCGTATATGGCATCCGGAACCCTGCTGTATTCCCAGTCCGGCGGCGTCACCGCCGTCATCAACGCCACCGCTTCGGCCGTGATCGCCGAGGCGCGCGCGCGCGGCGTCCGCGTGCTCGCGGCGCGCAACGGCATCCTCGGCGCGCTGCGCGAGGATCTGGTGGACACCTCGAGGGAAACCGCCGCGGCGATCCGCGGGCTGGCCCATACCCCGGGCGGCGCCTTCGGCTCCTGCCGCTACAAGCTCGGGTCGCTGGCGGAGGACCGGGCGAAGTACGAACGCCTGCTTGATGTGTTCCGCGCCCACGACGTGCGCTGGTTCCTCTACAACGGCGGCAACGACTCGGCCGACACCGCGAACAAGGTGTCGAAACTGGCCGCGCGGTTCGGCTATCCGCTGACCTGCATCGGCGTGCCCAAGACGGTGGACAACGACCTGGCGGTCACCGACTGCTGCCCCGGCTTCGGCTCGGCCGCCAAGTACACCGCGGTCTCGGTGCGCGAAGCGGCGCTGGACGTGGCGGCGATGGCCGGGACATCGACCAAGGTGTTCGTCTACGAGGCCATGGGCCGCCACGCCGGCTGGCTGGCGGCGGCCGCGGGGCTGGCCGGCAAGGGCCCGGACGATGCGCCGCAGCTGATCCTGTTCCCCGAGCGGCCTTACGACGAGGCGGACTTCCTCCAGCAGGTGGACAAGGTGGTCGCGCGCGTGGGCTGGTGCGTGGTGGCCGCCAGCGAAGGCATCCGCACCGCCGACGGCCGCTTCGTCGCCGACGCCGGCGGCACCGATTCCTTCGGCCACGCCCAGCTCGGCGGCGTCGCCGCGCACCTGGCCGGCAGGATCAAGGCCGGACTGGACCTCAAGGTCCACTGGGCCCTGCCCGACTACCTGCAGCGCTCGGCCCGCCACCTGGCCTCGAAGACCGATCTGGACCAGGCCCTGGCCGTCGGCAAGGCCGCGGTGCGGCTCGCGCTTGCCGGCCGCAACGCGACCATGCCGGTGATCGTGCGCAGCAGCGACCGTCCCTACCGCTGGAAGATCGGCACCGCCGCGCTCGACCGGATCGCCAACCGCGAGAAGAGGTTCCCCCGCGGCTTCATCCGCCGCGACGGCTACGGCATCAGCCCCCGCGCCCGCGCCTACCTGGAGCCGCTGATCCGCGGCGAGGCATCGCCGCCCTACGGCCGCGACGGGCTGCCGGCCTACGTGACCCTGCGCAACCTCGCGGTGAAGAGGAAACTGCCCGTCTGGGAGGGCTGAGAGACCGGGACGGCTTCCCGCCCTCTCGCGTTCCCGGTTTCCCGCCCCTCCGGCCCGTGAGGGAGCAAAACACCGTCCCCGCTCCTGTCCCATCCCCGGCAAGGCGGGGGACGTCCCCGCGCAGCGGGGGATGGGGGCAACGCCGCTGCTTGCCGCACCGCACAACACCGCCGCTGGTGTTCCCGCGGTGGAGCTGTGCGATAGTCCGCAGGCTTTCGTGTCCTGCATTTCGACACTTCTGACTCCCGGGGAGGGGCTTACATGCTTGAGCAATACGGATTGACGCTGTCGCTGGTCTGCGCGGCGATCGCGATCGTCTACGGCATCATCGCCGCAGGCTGGATCAACCGGCAGCCTGCGGGCAACGAGCGCATGCAGCAGATCGCCGGCGCGATCCAGGAGGGCGCGCGCGCCTACCTGAACCGGCAGTACCTGACGATCGGAATCGCCGGCGCGGTGCTGTTCGTACTGGTCGGGCTGTTCCTGGACTGGTATACCGCGATCGGCTTCCTGCTCGGCGCGGTGCTGTCGGGCGCCGCCGGCTACATCGGCATGAACGTGTCGGTCCGCGCCAACGTGCGCACTGCCGAGGCCGCGCGCAAGGGCATCGGCCCGGCGATGGACGTGGCGTTCAAGGGCGGCGCGATCACCGGCATGCTGGTGGTGGGCCTGGGCCTGCTCGGCGTGGCCGGCTACTGGGCGGTGCTCAACCTGGTGTTCAGGCTGCCCACCGACGAGGTGCTGCACGCGCTGGTCGGCGTGGCCTTCGGCTCCTCGCTGATCTCGATCTTCGCGCGCCTGGGCGGCGGCATCTTCACCAAGGGCGCGGACGTCGGCGCCGACCTGGTCGGCAAGGTCGAGGCCGGCATCCCCGAGGACGACCCGCGCAACCCGGCGGTGATCGCCGACAACGTCGGCGACAACGTCGGCGACTGCGCCGGCATGGCCGCGGATCTGTTCGAGACCTACGCGGTCACCGTGATCGCGACCATGCTGCTGGGCTACCTGATGGTCACCGAGGTCGGCAGCAACGGCGTGCTGTACCCGCTGGTGCTCGGCGGCGTGTCGATCATCGCCTCGATCATCGGCGCCTTCTTCGTCAAGGTGAAGGCCGGCGGCTCGATCATGGGCGCGCTGTACAAGGGCGTGATCGTCTCGGGCGTGCTCGCCGCGATCGCCTACTACCCGATCACCACCCAGCTGATGGCCGACAACAGCCACGGCGCGATGAACATCTACTGGTGCGCGCTGATCGGCCTGGTGCTGACCGGGGCCATCGTGTGGATCACCGAGTACTACACGGGCACGCAGTACGGCCCGGTGAGGCACGTGGCTCAGGCCAGCACCACCGGCCACGGCACCAACATCATCGCCGGCCTGGGCGTGTCGATGAAGTCGACCGCGATGCCGGTGATCGCGGTGTGCCTGGCGATCTGGGCCTGCTTCACCCTCGGCGGCCTGTACGGCATCGCCATCGCCGCGACCGCGATGCTGTCGATGGCCGGCATGATCGTGGCGCTCGACGCCTACGGTCCGATCACCGACAACGCCGGCGGCATCGCCGAGATGGCCGAGCTGCCGCCGGAGGTGCGCAACATCACCGATCCGCTGGACGCCGTCGGCAACACCACCAAGGCGGTGACCAAGGGCTATGCCATCGGTTCGGCCGCGCTCGCCGCCCTGGTCCTGTTCGCCGACTTCACTCACAACCTCGAGGCGAACAATCCGGGCACCGTCTTCAGCTTCGAGCTGTCCGACCCGGCGGTGATCATCGGCCTGTTCATCGGCGGCCTGATCCCGTACCTGTTCGGCGCGATGGCGATGGAGGCGGTCGGTCGCGCCGCGGGCAGCGTGGTCGAGGAAGTGCGCCGCCAGTTCCGCGAGATCCCGGGGATCATGGAGGGCACCGGCAAGCCGGACTACAGCAGGGCGGTGGACATGCTGACCCGCTCGGCGATCAAGGAGATGATCGTGCCCTCGCTGCTGCCGGTGCTGGTCCCGGTGATCGTCGCCTTCGGCATGAACTGGCTGATGGGCCCCGGCGCGGGCATCAAGGCGCTCGGCGGCCTGCTGATCGGCACCATCGTCACCGGCCTGTTCGTGGCGATCTCGATGACCACCGGCGGCGGCGCCTGGGACAACGCCAAGAAGTACATCGAGGACGGCAACTTCGGCGGCAAGGGCTCCGAGGCGCACAAGGCCGCGGTCACCGGCGACACCGTCGGCGATCCCTACAAGGACACCGCCGGCCCGGCGATCAACCCGCTGATCAAGATCATCAACATCGTCGCCCTGCTGCTGGTGCCGCTGCTGTAAGGCGACCTGCAGACGATCTGCGTGAAGGGCGGCCCGAGGGTCGCCCTTCTTTTTGGTTCTTCTCCCAAGTGCGAGGAGGATCATCAGTTCCACCATCGAAACGACGCCGCGCCCTGGCGGCCGGGGATCGCTCTTCGCTCGGTCAGCCCTGATCCAGCTCTGCTCTTGCGATTCCTCCGCACTTGGGAGAAGAACCTCTTTTTTGCCCGCCGCCCGTACCCCGGCGACAATCCCTACCGGCACCCCCGCCCACGGACCTGCGCCATGCCCCGTCGACTGCTCCGCCTGCTTGTCGTCCTGCTGCTGACGCACGCGCTGGCAGCCGCGTCGGCGGCGGGCGCTACCGATCCGGCCACGCTCGAACCCGGCCAGTACCTGTGGCATCCGGAAATCGCCCCCGCCGGCCCGATCGTTCTGGTGGTCAGCCTCGACGAACAGCGCGCCTACGTCTACCGCAACGGCATCGCCATCGGCGTGTCCACGATCAGCTCCGGCAAGACCGGCAAGGAAACGCCCACCGGCGTGTTCACGATCCTGCAGAAGAACCGCGACCACCGCTCCAACCTCTACAACAACGCGCCCATGCCCTACATGCAGCGGCTGACCTGGGACGGGATCGCCCTGCACGGCGGCACCCTCCCCGGCTACCCGGCCTCGCAGGGCTGCGTGCGCCTGCCGCACGAATTCGCCAGGCTGCTGTTTGCCGAAACCCGCAACGGCGACACCGTGGTGGTCGCCGACGGCAAGGCCTCGCCGGCGCGCCTGGTGCACCCGGCCGTGCTGGCGCCGGTGGACCGCAGCGGCGCCGGGACGCTGCCGCCGCCTGCGCCGCGCGGCGACTACTGGGACGAGGACGCCAGCCCTGCCGGCCCGGTGAGCGTGCTCGTCAGTCTGGGCGACCGGCGCGTGTTCGCGCTGCGCAACGGCGTGGCCATCGGCGAGGCCGCGCTGCAGGTCGAGGAAGGCTTCGTCCTTGGCGGCACGCTGCTGATGGTGGCCGGCGCCGAGCAGGCCGGCACGCCCAGCCGGCTCGATCCCGAACGCCCGCGCCGGCAGTGGTCCGCCCATCCGATCCACGGCATCGACGCCGACGCCATGGCGATGCTGCAGCTGCGGCTACAGTCAATGCCGCTACGGGTCGACGACGCCTTCGCCCGCAGGCTGCTGGGTGTGGTGTCGACCGGATCGACCGTGCTGCTGACCGACCTGCCCGCCGTCCGCCCCGCCCCCGCCGACGCGCCCCTGGTCCCGGTACTCGAATCCGGCGAGCCGGAGGTAGACTGACCGGCAATCCACGCCGGCCCAGCCAACCAGCGCATTCCGCACATGACCGCCTTCCGCCGATTCCTGCTCGCCGCCCTCGCCGCACTCGCCACCGGGCAGGCGCTGGCCGGTACGCCCGAACCCGCTCCCCGCTCCACCGATCCCCTGCTGGAGCGGCTGGCCAGCGCCGCCCCTTCCCTGGACCGGAGCATCCTGACCCTGGCCACCCGCGCGGTGTCCTGCGCCATGCGCCAGCCCGCCGCCGCGGCAAGCCGCCCCGCCACCCTGAGCGTGATCGACTTCTCGCGGCCCTCGACCGAACCGCGCCTGTGGGTGTTCGACCTGGCCAGCCAGCGCCTGCTGTACCGGGAGCACGTGGCCCACGGCCGCAACACCGGCGGCAACCTGGCCACCGCCTTCTCCAACCGCTCCGGCAGCCACATGTCCAGCCTGGGCGTGTTCCTGACCGCGGAGTCCTACGTCGGCGCCAACGGCTATTCCCTGCGCCTGGACGGGCTGGAGCCGGGCTTCAACGACCTCGCCCGCGAGCGCGCCATCGTCATCCACGGCGCCCCGTACGTCAGCCCGGAGGCGGCGCAGGCGCAGGGCCGCCTCGGCCGCAGCCTGGGCTGCCCGGCGGTGCGCCCGGCCGTGGCCCGGGAGCTGATCGACACCATCCGCGGCGGCTCGCTGGTGTTCGCCTACTATCCGGACCAGGACTGGCTGCAGCGATCGCAGCTGCTCCAGGACGGCTGTGGCGGCCTGCTTGCCGCCAACGACGCCACAACCCGTTGAAATCACTGGACCGGCCGATTGCTGCAATGCAGCGAATGGCCGCGTAGAATGGCAGTTTCAGCCGGCCGCCACGGCCGCTTCGCTACTGGATGCGCACGACATGGGCCTTGACCTCGTCAACAGCGGCCGGGATTTCCCGGACGAAATCAACGTCATCATCGAGATCCCGAAAGACGCCGAACCGGTCAAGTACGAGGTCGACAAGGAGACCGGGGCGATCTTCGTCGACCGCGTGCTGTCCACGCCGATGCGCTACCCCTGCAACTACGGCTACGTCCCCAACACCCTGTGCGGCGACGGCGATCCGGCCGACGTGCTGGTGGTGCTGCCGCTGCCGCTGGTGCCCGGCTCGGTGATCCGCTGCCGCCCGGTGGGGGTGCTCAAGATGTCCGACGAGGCCGGCAGCGACGAGAAGCTGCTGGCGGTCCCGGTCACCAAGGTGTTCCAGGGCTATGCCCACGTCGAACGCATCGACCAGGTCAGCCAGCACTGGCTCGAGCGCATCGGCCACTTCTTCGAGCACTACAAGGACCTGGAGAAGGGCAAGTGGGTGAAGATCGAAGGCTGGGGCAGCACCGAGGAGGCCAAGCGCATCCTGGTCTACGCGGTCGAGCGCTACAACGCCTCGCTGGACAAGCCGAAGTTCTGAGCGGCCCGGCCCCCGGGCGACCGGTCGACGCATTGCACCGTGCCGCAGCATAGCGGCGACTGGCCCGACCAGCGGGACGGTGTCGCCCGCCGCGGCCGCGAGCCGTGCAATCAGTGCGCGGCCGGCGTCTGCCCCGCGCTGTACGGATAGCGGGCGAAGATGTCGGCCATCGTGGAATCGATGCGGGCATCGCGCTGGGCCGGATCCTTGGTGCCGGTCACGCGCCCCACGGCCACGCCCTCCCACACCAGGCGGTTGCGCTCGACGTCGACGAGATCGATGTTGACGGTGCCCTCGGTATAGCGCGAAACATGCGCCTGGTCGCGCCAGAACGGCACCGCGTAGTAGGCGCGGGCGCGATAGCTGTAGTAGTAGGCATAGTCCACGGTCGGCATCGTGGTCACGTCGGTGCGGCGCTGGGTGTAGGCATTGATGTTGACCCACAGGTCCGGCCGGTCACTGGTGAACACGTAGCCGCGCGCTTCCATCTCGCGGCGTGCCGCGGCCTTCATCCGCTCGCTCAGGGCGCTCGAATAGCCGTGTTTCTCGATCGCCAGGGGCGAGTAGAAGGCGAAGCTGCGGTAGCGGGAGAAGTCGGCTTCCGGGTCCGCTTCCGTGGCGATGCGCGGGCCGGTCGCGCAGCCCGCGAGCAGGGCCAGGCCAAGCAACGCGACGATCCATGCTGCGGTTCGGGTTGCGGTGTTCATGCGGGGAGCTCCCTGTGCGTGACCGGAATCGTGGGGCCCGGCCAGGATACGTTCCCTGAGCATACGGCCCCGGCCGTCAACCGGACGCAACGGCGGGATGAACGGTTCAGGAAACCACTGGACCATGGTGCCCGCAAAGGGCAATCCCGGCAAACCAAACGCACCGCTTCCGGCTGACGCGGATCCGCGCGCGGCCCTGGCCTTTCCCATCAGCACCACACGCAACATATCGAATCGACTTTCTACCCTCCGATCCGATACTTCCTGGCGCCTCCGGGCGCCACCTTTTTGGTTCCTCTCCCATTTGAGGGACCCGGAAAAGGCTGCCAGAACGCCGGATCAGGGGTTACGGACCGAGGTTCGCCCCGGCGACAGACAGCCGCCAGCGCGCTGGCTGCGACGCCGGGAACGGGGGAGAATTTCCGCCACGCCAGGCATCATCCCGCCCGATACACCTCCGCGCCCTGCTTGCGGAACTCGGCGGATTTTGCCGCCATGCCCTGCTCGAGCGCCTCGGCCTCGGGGACGCCGGCCTGCGCCGCGTAGTCGCGCACGTCCTGGGTGATCTTCATCGAGCAGAAGTGCGGGCCGCACATCGAGCAGAAGTGGGCGAGCTTGTGCGCCTCCTTCGGCATGGTCTCGTCGTGCATCGACTGCGCCTTCTCGGGGTCGAGGCCGAGGTGGAACTGGTCCTGCCAGCGGAACTCGAAGCGCGCCTTGCTCAGCGCGTTGTCGCGCAGCTGGGCGCCGGGGTGGCCCTTGGCCAGGTCCGCCGCGTGCGCGGCGATGCGGTAGGCCATGATGCCGTCGCGCACGTCCTCGCGGTCGGGCAGGCCCAGGTGCTCCTTGGGGGTGACGTAGCAGAGCATCGCGGTGCCGAACCAGCCGATCATGGCCGCGCCGATGGCGCTGGTGATGTGGTCGTAGCCCGGCGCGATGTCGGTGGTCAGCGGGCCGAGGGTGTAGAACGGCGCCTCGCCGCATTCGGCCAGCTGCTTGTCCATGTTCTCCCTGATCAGCTGCATCGGCACGTGGCCGGGGCCTTCGATCATGGTCTGCACGTCGTGCTTCCAGGCGATCCTGGTGAGTTCGCCGAGCGTTTCCAGTTCGCCGAACTGGGCGGCGTCGTTGGCGTCGGCGATGCAGCCCGGGCGCAGGCCGTCGCCCAGCGAGAAGGCCACGTCGTAGGCCTTCATGATTTCGCAGATGTCCTCGAAGTGTTCGTAGAGGAAACTCTCGCGGTGGTGGGCCAGGCACCACTTGGCCATGATGCTGCCGCCGCGCGAGACGATGCCCGTCACCCGCTTCGCCGTCAGCGGCACGTAACGCAGCAGCACGCCGGCGTGGATGGTGAAGTAGTCCACGCCCTGCTCGGCCTGCTCGACGAGGGTGTCGCGGAAGATTTCCCAGGTCAGCTCCTCGGCGCGGCCGTCCACCTTTTCCAGCGCCTGGTAGATCGGCACCGTGCCGATCGGCACCGGCGAGTTGCGGATGATCCACTCGCGGGTCTCGTGGATGTGCTTTCCGGTGGACAGGTCCATCACCGTATCGCCGCCCCAGCGGATCGCCCAGACCAGCTTCTCCACTTCTTCCGCAATACCCGAGGACACCGCCGAGTTGCCGATGTTGGCGTTGATCTTGGTAAGGAAGTTGCGGCCGATGATCATCGGCTCGCTCTCGGGGTGGTTGATGTTGCACGGCAGGATGGCGCGGCCGCGGGCGATCTCGTCGCGCACGAATTCGGGCGTGACCGCCTTCGGGATGCTGGCGCCGAAGGACTGGCCCGGATGCTGCATGCGCAGGCCGGTGTCGCGCACAGCGTCGAGCCGCTGGTTCTCGCGGATGGCGACGAATTCCATCTCCGGGGTGACGATGCCGCGGCGCGCGTAGTGCATCTGGGTGACGTTGGCCCCCGCCTTCGCGCGGCGCGGCAGGGCGCGGTTCGGGAAGCGCACCGCGTCGAGCTTCGCGCTGGCCTCGCGCGCGCGCCCGAACGCCGAGCTCGGCCCCGGCAGCGCCTCGCTGTCGCCGCGCCCGGCGATCCAGCGCGCGCGCAGCGGCGGCAGCCCGGCCGACAGGTCGATGCACGCGTCCGGATCGGTGTAGGGGCCGGAGGTGTCGTAGACCGTGACCGGCGGATTGTCCTCGCCGCCGAACAGGGTCGGCGTACGGGTCTGCGCGATCTCGCGCATGGGCACGCGCAGATCGGGGCGCGAGCCTTCGACGAAGATCTTGCGCGATCCCGGGATCGGCCGGGTGACGGTTTCGGAGAGCTGGTCGGTCTGCTGCTGCAGCGGCGAGGGAATTGCGTTCATCGGCATCGTCCTGCTGGTTGGAAAGTCCGCACAGGGAAGTGCGGGCTCTTGCGAAGGATTCGCATCAACGGACGAAGCGGCGGCGCAGGCTGCGGGTGGATCGCGGACCGGGAAACAGCGGCGGTACGGCGATGCGGTGCGGCTGCGAAGCTTCCCTACGCCGGTATCAGCCGGATCAGGTTCGAAGGGTCTGTC
Organism: uncultured Luteimonas sp.; assembly: GCA_934541015.1. Lineage (GTDB taxonomy): Bacteria > Pseudomonadota > Gammaproteobacteria > Xanthomonadales > Xanthomonadaceae > Luteimonas. The sequence continues at coordinate 49,220 of CAKTDC010000012.1, read as the reverse complement.
TCAACCGCGCCACGGCACGGTACCCCCGCTTCGGCGTCGATTAGAGCACATCCGCCCTTCGTCGGCTCCCCGCGCGGCGCCGGTGACGCTATATTTCCGGATATATATCGATTGACGGAGCCCTCCACATGCGCCTGCCCCCTCTCCGCCTGCTGCCGGCGGCCCTGCTGCTGGCCTGCGCAACCGCGGCAGCGGCCGATCCGCCAGCCGCCCCGCTGCCGGCCGGCTGCGACACCTTCACCTGGAACGTGGCCGCCGAGCTGGCCGCGCTCGCCACGCCTCCTGTTGCGATCGTCGCCGGCGACGGCAGCGCGGCGGCGCGGATCGAGCCCGGCACCCGCTACGACGCGCGCCTGCATCCCCAGGCCGGAGTGACGCTGGCGGCCCGCCCCGGCAAGCCGATGCTCGACGACGGCGCGCAGGCGGGTCTGCTCACCTTCCAGGTGCCGGTGGACGGCCGCTACCGCGTGTCGATCACCACCGGCCACTGGATCGATGTCGTCGACGGCGGACAGATCGTGCCCTCGCTCGACTTCCAGGGCCGCCGCGGCTGCCCGCTGGTGCACAAGATCGTCGAGTTCCAGCTGCCCGCCGGGCGCGACCTGGTGCTGCAGTTCGCCGGTGGGCGTGCCGGCGAGTCCGGGGTGGCGATCACCGGACCGGTCGCCGACGACCCGCGATGAAGCTCGCCGTGGCGCTGGCGCTGGCGGGCGCGACGCTCGCCGCCGCGCTGGCGCCGGTCACGGTGCAGCCGGACGGGCGCTCGCCGGCGCCGTGGCGCACGCTCGACGGGAAAACGCAGCAGCGCTTCGATCTCGGGCACGCGGTCTTCAACACTTCCTGGGTGCCGGACGGTCCCGAGCCAAACCGGCTCGATGGCCTGGGCCCGCATTTCAACTCGATCTCCTGCGACGCCTGCCACAACAGCCGCCGGCGCGGTCGCGGCCCTGCCGGCGACGGGCCGGCGCCCTCGGACTTCGTCATGCAGGTCGGCCGGCTGCGGGCCGACGGCACGGTCGAGCGCGGGCATCCGCGCTTTGGCCACGTGGCCAACAGCGATGCGATCGAGGGCTTCCTGCCCGAGGCCAGGGTCACCATCCGCTACCAGACGGTCGAACGCCCGCGCGCCGATGGCAGCAGGCTCACGCTGTGGCGCCCGCAATACAGCATCGAAACGCCCGACGGCAGGCCCCTGCCCGCCGATCTGGTGCTGATGCCGCGCGCGTCCGCCCAGGCGCAGGGCGCCGGGCTGCTGGACGCGATCCCGGAGCAGGCCATCCTCACCGGCGCGCGGCCGCGGCCGGGCAAGCCGCAGGGCAGGCCGGCATGGATCGGCGAAGGCGACGGCCGCAGGCTGGGCCGCTTCGGCTGGCAGGCCACCGAGCCCAGCCTCGCCCACCAGATCGCGGTCGCCTTCGCCCGCGAGATGGGGCTGGGCAACGCCCTGATCGGCGCCATCGACTGCGCGCCGCACGACCAGGCCTGCCTGGACGCAGGTTCCACCGTGGAACCGGAGGTCGATCCGGAGCTGTTCGCCGCGGTGCTCACCTTCCAGCAGCTCGAAAGCGTGCGCCGCACCCCCGAAGCCGCCGCCCGCCTGCGCGGCGCCCGCGACGGCGCCCGCCTGTTCGCGCGCACCGGCTGCGCCGACTGCCACACGCCCTCGATGCCCGCGCGCGGCGCCGGCCGCATCGCGCCGTACACCGACCTGCTGCTGCACGACCTGGGCCCGGAGCTGGCCGACCGCAACCTCGCCGGCGACCCCGTGCCCAGCCTGTGGCGCACCGCGCCGCTGTGGGGCCTGAGCACGGCGCACGAAGGCGGCCGCCCGGTGCGCCTGCTGCACGACGGACGCGCGCGCAGCGTGGAGGAAGCCATCGGCTGGCACGGCGGCAGCGCGGCCCCGGCGCGCGCGCGCTTCGACGCCCTGGATGCGGCACAGCGCCAGCGGCTGCTCGACTGGGTCTCCGCGCTATGAAGACGCGCTCCACGGCCGCGATCCCGACCACAGCCAGGTGATCCCACCCCGCCGACGCCGGTTGAGCCTCCTTCCCGATATCGATATATTTCACAGAATATATCGAATCCCAGCCACGTCGCATTCCCGCACCCACCCGTCCCGCAGGGCCGGACCGCGGGAGTGGCATCGCGCCCCCACACCAGGAGATTCCCGATGGTCCGGATCCGCCAGCTGTCCGTCTGCACCGCCCTCGGGCTGACCGCGTTCGCCGCCCACGCGCAGGACGGCGGCAGCAAGCCACCGGCGGACGACGCGTTCACGCTCGGCCAGATCACCGTGACCGGCGAGCGCCCGGAGACGGTCGCCACCGGCGACGACACCGTGACCGGCGAGGAGATGTGGACCTTCGACACGCTCACCCTCGACGACGCGGTGAAGCTGACCCCGGGCGTGATGACCACCCAGGACAGCAACGGCCGCCGCAACGAACACGACATCTTCGTGCGCGGCTTCGGCCGCTGGCAGGTGCCGCTGTCGATCGACGGCGTGCGCATCTACCTGCCGGCCGACAACCGCCTCGACTTCCGCCGATTCCTCACCGCCGACCTGGCCGAGGTGCAGGTGCAGAAGGGCTATGTCTCGGTGATCGACGGCCCGGGCGCGATGGGCGGCGCGATCAACCTGGTCACGCGGCGACCGACCGGGGAGTTCGAGGCGCGCTTCCAGCTGGGCATGGACCTGGACCGCGGCGCCGACATGGCGGCCTGGAACGGATATGCCTCGGTCGGCACCCGCCAGGACCGGTTCTACGTCCAAGCCAGCATCAGCTACCAGGACCGCGACCACTGGGCGCTGCCCGGCGGCTTCGCCGGCACCTCGATCCAGCAGGCGGGCGAGCGCAACCGGTCCGCCAACCGCGACTCGCGCATCAACCTCAAGCTCGGCTTCGTGCCCAACGCCACCGACGAATACAGCCTGAGCTACACCCGCCAGGACGGCGCCAAGGGCGCGCCGCTCAACGTCCACCAGGATCCGCCCAACCCGCCCAACAGCTACTGGGACTGGCCGATGTGGGATATCGAGAACATCTACTTCCTGTCCAGCACCCGGTTCTCCGAGACCACCTATCTGAAGGCCAGGGCGTACTACAACACCTTCGACAACGCGCTCTACGCCTACGACAACGGCAGCTACACCACGCAGTCCAACAACGGCCGCTTCCAGAGCATCTATGAAGACAAGGCCTACGGCGTCAGCGCCGAGCTCGGCTTCCGGGCGCTGCCCGGCAGCGACACCCGCATTGCGGTGTACTGGCGCAGCGACCGCCACAGCGAATACAACCTCAACCGGCCCACGCACCCGACGCTGGCCAACCGCGAGCCCACCCAGTACAACCGCGAGGACACCTGGTCGCTGGCGCTTGAGAACACCTGGCATGCGACCGGTACGGTCGACGTGGTGGTCGGCGTCAGCCACGACCGCAACGAGGTCAAGCAGGCGCAGGAGTACAACAGCAGCGTCGGCCTGTTCGAGTACCCCACCGGCGACAGTGACGCCTGGAACGGCCAGGCGGCGGTGCACTGGCGCCCATCCGAGGACTCGCGCTTCGGCCTGAGCCTGTCCTCGCGCACCCGATTCGCCACCACCTTCGAGCGCTTCAGCACCCGCTTCGGCACCGCGCTGCCCAACCCCGACCTGGGCAGCGAGCGCGGCACCAATCTTGAGCTGTCCTGGCAGCGCCGGTTCTCCGGCGACACCAGCCTCAACGCGGCGGTGTTCTACTCCGACGTGAGCGACATGATCCAGACGGTGGTGGTCGAGGAAGGCCCGCCGCAGCTGACCCAGACCCGCAACGTCGGCGACGGCGAGTACTACGGCATCGAGTTCGGCGGCCAGGCGAGGCTGTCGGACAGCTTCGTGCTCGGCGGCAACGCCACCTGGCTGCACCGCACCATCAGGGATCCGCTGCAGCCCGACTACCGCCCCACCGGCATCCCCGGCCACCAGGCGCTGCTGTATGCGACCTGGTCGCCGCTGGCGCGCTGGTCGTTCACCCCCAGCCTGGAATACGCCGACGACCGCTGGAACGCCGGGCCGGGCACCAGCTACATCAAGACCGGCCAGTACACCCTGCTCAACCTGCAGGCGCAGTGGGACGTGTCCGACGCGATGCGCATCGCCGTCGGCGCCCGCAACCTCACCGACGAGCTGTACGAACTGGCCTGGGGCTTCCCGATGGAGGGGCGCAGCTTCTACGTGAAGATGCAGGTCGGGTTCTGATCCCCGCGGCTGGATGCCGGCCCGGCAATTCCGGTAGTGTGCCGCAGGCGCGATCCCGCCCCGCGCCCGAAGGACACCATGCCCAGATCCAGGCTGCACCCCATCGTCCGGCTCGACTACATCGTCCGGATGACGTGCTTCCCGCTGCTGATCGTCATCTTCATTTCGGTGTTCCACGCCACCGGGCGCGACTCGCCTACGGTGATCGCGCTGCTGCTGGCCTGGGGCCTGGGCTGGCCGCAGGTGGCGTACCTGGTGGCCCGCCACAGCGCCGATCCCAAGCGCGCCGAGCACCGCAACATGTTCCTGGACTCGGTGATGGTCGGCGCGTGGGCGGCCGGGATGCACTTCAGCCTGTGGCCGAGCGTGATGTTCCTGACCGCGGTGAACCTGGGCAATCTCGGCGTGGGCGGCGTGGAACTGGCGCGCCGCGGCTGGATCGGCGTCGCGCTGGGGGTGGTCGGCTGCGGCTGGTTCACCGGCTACGCGCTGCAGTTCGACGCCCCGCTGCTGCCCACCGCGGCCAGCATCCTGGGCATCTTCCTGACCAGCTCGGTGTTCGCCCTGCACTCCTACATGCAGAGCAAGCGCTTCGTGCACAACCGCAGGCTGCTGCAGGAGCAGAACCTGCAGCTGGAGGAGCAGCGCGTACAGCTGGCGCAGGCCAAGGAGGAGGCGGTGACCGCCAACCGCTCCAAGAGCCTGTTCCTGGCCAACATGAGCCATGAGCTGCGCACGCCGCTGAACGCGATCATCGGCTACAGCGAGCTGCTGGTGGAGGAGGCCCAGGACGCCGGCGAGGAGGCGGCCATCCCCGACCTGAAGAAGATCCATGGCGCCGGCAAGCACCTGCTGGGGCTGATCAACGAGGTGCTCGACCTGTCCAAGATCGAGGCCGGCAAGATGGAGCTGCACCTGGAGGAGGTGGCGCTGGGACCGCTGCTGCAGGAGGTGATCGACACCGTGCGGCCGCTGGCCGACGCGCGCGGCAACCGGCTTGCGCTGGACGCCCACGCGCCGGGGTCGATGCATACCGACGTCACCAAGCTGCGGCAGATGCTGTTCAACCTGCTGGGCAACGCGGCCAAGTTCACCGACAAGGGCGAGATCGCCCTGCGCGCCCGGCGCGAGGACGCCGACGGGCGCGAATGGCTGGTGTTCGAAGTCGAGGATACCGGCATCGGCATGACCGCCGGGCAGCAGGAAGGGCTGTTCCAGCCGTTCTCCCAGGCCGATGCCTCGACCACCCGCAAGTACGGCGGAACCGGGCTGGGGCTGGCCCTGTCGCGGCATTTCGCGCGGATGCTGGGCGGCGACATCGACCTGCGCAGCGCGGCGGGGGTCGGCACCACCTTCACCATCCGCGTGCCGGCCGACGCGCGCGCGCCGCAGTCCGCCCCGGAAACTGCCGCACCCGGCGCCGCAGTCGCGGTGCCGGCGGACGCCCCCATCGTGCTGGTGATCGACGACGACCCCGCCGGGCGCGACCTGCTGGCGCGCATGCTCGCGCGCCAGGGGCTGAGGGTGGAGGCCGCCGGCGACGGCGCCGACGGACTGCGCCGCGCCCGCGAGCTGCGGCCCAGCCTGATCCTGCTCGACGTGCTGATGCCCGGCGACGACGGCTGGAACGTGCTGGCCCAGCTCAAGGCCGATCCGCAGCTGGCGCCGATCCCGGTGGTGATGGTCTCGGTCACCGGCCAGCAGGCGCTCGGCGTGTCCCTGGGCGCGGCCGGCTACCTGGTCAAGCCGGTGCAGCACGATGGCCTGGCGGACACCGTCCGCAGGCACCTGGGCACGGCCGCGGCGCAGCCGATCCTGGTGATCGACGACGATGCCACCACCCGCGACATGCTGCGCCGGCAGCTGGAGCGGCAGGGCTGGCGGGTGATCGAGGCGGCCAGCGGCGAAGAGGGTCTGGCCTGCATCGACGCCGCGCCCGCGCTGGTGCTGCTGGACCTGATGATGCCGGGGATGGACGGCTTCGCCTTCCTGGACGCGCTGCGCGGCCGCGGCGATGCCGACGACATCCCGGTGATCGTGCTCACCGCCAAGGAGCTGACCCGGGCCGAGCAGCAGGAGCTCTCCGGCCGTGCCCGCATGGTGTTCGCCAAGGGCCGCTATAGTGGCGGCGAACTGGAGGGGGAGGTGCGGCGCGCGCTGGGCGCCGCGTCGTCCGTTGGCCGCAATCCCGCCGCTGCGATGGAACCGTGCTGAAGATCCTGCTGGTCGAAGACAACGAGATGAACCGGGACATGCTCTCGCGGCGGCTGACCCGCCGCGGGCATGCGGTGACGACCGCGACGGACGGACAGGCGGCGGTCGAGGCGACGCTTGCCGATCGTCCCGACGTGGTCCTGATGGACATGGGCCTGCCGGTGATGGACGGCTGGGAGGCGGCGCGCCGGATCAAGGGCGATGCGCGCACCGCGGCGATCCCGGTGATCGCGCTGACCGCGCACGCGATGGCCGAGGACCGCGAACGCGCGCTGGCCGCCGGCTGCGACGAGTTCGACACCAAGCCGGTGGACCTGGAGCGCCTGTGGGCGAAGATCGTCGCGGTCACCCGGGACGCGGCGGCGCAATGAGCCCCGGCCCGGGCGGTGCCGGCATTCCGTTCCGGGCCACCGGGCTGGCCGACCTGTCCGCGCTGGCGGCGTTGCTGGCGGACGCCTGCGCGCGGGTCGGCGCCGGGGACGAGGCGTCGGCCGACCTGCGCCTGGCCGCCGAGGAGGTGTTCACCAACATCTTCCGGCACGGCTACCGGAGCGGCACTGGCCCGGTGACGGTGCGCGTGGATGCCACGCCGGCACGCGTGGTGGTGACCCTGGCCGACGCCGCGCCGGACTTCGATCCGGCCAGCGCGCGGGCGCCCGATATCGATGCCGGCCTTGGCCAGCGCGAGCCGGGCGGACTGGGCTGGCACCTGGTGCGGCAGGTGATGGACGAGGTCAAGCGCGAACCCGGGGCGGACGGCGGCAACGTATACACCCTGGTCAGGAATCTTCCCCCGCGCGGGGGATCGGACGGATGAAAGGAGAGACACCCATGGACATCGAGATCAAGCCCGCCGGGCACGCCGCCGTGGTGGCGATCTCCGGCAGCGTGGACGGCATCACCGCCGACACCCTGCTGGGCACGCTGCAGGATTGCGTGGACGCCGGCCACATCCGCCTGGTCGCCGACCTGGCGCGGGTCGAGTACACCAGCAGCGCCGGGCTGCGCGCGCTGCTGGCCACCGTCAAGCAGGCGCGCCAGCGCGGCGGCGACCTGCGCCTGGCCAGCATCAACCCGCCGGTGCGAAAGGTGCTGGAGCTGAGCGGCTTCACCGCCATCATGAAGTGCTACGACGACGTCGCCTCGGCGCTGGACAGCTACGCCTGATGGACGCGAGCGTGAAGCCGCCGCGCCGCAAGCGGGTCGCCCTGGTCATCGGCTCGGGCAGCGTGCAGTGCGCCGCCGCCCTGGGCATGTGGAAGGTCCTGCAGCGCGAAGGCATCGGCATCGACCTGCTGGTGGGCTGCAGCGGCGGCAGCCTGTACGCCTCGGTGATGGCGCTGGGCCACGACATCGATACCTGCGAACGCCTGACCCGCGAGCTGTGGACGCCGGAGCTGACCCGGCGCCGCGACCTGCGCTCGCTGCTGGGCGCGGTGCTGCCGCAGGTGTTCGGCTTCGACGGCACGCTGGGAATGGTCAGCGACAGGCCGCTGATGAAGGCGCTGGACCAGCTGTTCGGCGACCGCCGCTTCGAACAGACCGCGGTGCCGCTGCACGTGGTCGCCACCGACCTGCACAACGGGCAGATGGTGTCGCTGTCGCAGGGCCGGGTGCGCGACGCGGTGCGCGCGAGCATCGCCATCCCGTATATCTGGAAACCGTGGGAGATCGACGGCCGCTGGCTGATCGACGGCTGCGCGTCCGATCCGCTGCCGGTGGACGTGGCCATCCGCGAGGGCGCCGACGTGATCCTGGCGATGGGCTTCGAGAGCCCGTACCCAAAGCGCATCCGCTCCGCCACCCGCTACGCGTTCCAGGTCAACAGCGTCTACACCAACAACCTGCTGCGCGCGAACTACGCCTTCCACAATCTCGCCCACCACGCCGAGATCATCCCGGTGCTGCCCGACTTCGACCGCCCGGTGCGGCTGTTCGACACCCACGAGATCCCCTACGTGATCGAGGAGGGCGAGCGCGCGACCCAGGCCCAGCTCGGATACCTGCGCCAGGCGCTGGAGGCGGCCGATGCCTGAAGCGCGGCCGGCGGCAGAGCGCATGCCGCCACGCCGCCCGCGGCTGGCCATCGTGGTCGGCTCGGGCGGGATCAAGTGCGCGGCCGCGGTGGGCATGTGGAAGGTGCTGCAGCGCGAGGGCATCCGGCCCGACCTGGTGGTCGGCTGCAGCGGCGGCGCGCTGTACACCGCCTCGATGGCGCTGGGCATGGACGCGCTGGAAGCCGAGCGCCACAGCCACCGGCTCTGGAACGGGCTGTTCAAGCGCATCCACTACCGCTCGCTGCTGCGCGGGCTGCTGCCGCGCCGCCTGGCATCGAGCGGCCGTATCGGCCTGGTCGACGACCGCGGCGTGGCGGCTGCGCTCCGCGAGCTGTTCGGCCAGGCGACCTTCGCCGACACCCGGATCCCGCTGCACATCGCCGCCACCGACCTGCGCACCGGCGAGAAGGTCGGCCTCGATTCGGGCTCCATCGCCGACGCGGTCCGCGCCAGCATCGCCATGCCGCTGCTGCTGCGGCCCTGGCCGGTCGCAGGGCGGCTGCTGATCGACGGCGGCGCGTCCGATCCGCTGCCGATCAGCCTGGCCATCCGCGAGGGCGCCGACCTGATCCTGGCCATGGGTTTCGAGAATCCGCCGACCGGGCGGCTGGACTCGCTGCTGGGCCTGGCCGGCCAGTCCACCGCCATCGCGATCAACAACCTGCTGCGCTCGACCTATGCCTTCTACAGCGCCGCCCACCACGCCGAGATCGTGCCGATCCTGCCGGCCTTCGAGCATGCGATCCACGTCAACGACGTCCACCTGATCCCGCACATCATCGAACAGGGCGAACGCGCCACCCTGGAGGTGCTGCCCTACCTGCGGCAGCTCGACATCGCCACCGCGGCGGGAACGACGTGAGCGCGCCGCAGGACGACGTCGCCCGCATCCTGGTGGTCGACGACAACGAGGCCAACCGCGACCTGCTGGTGCGGCGCCTGCACCGCCAGGGCCACGCCACCGCGACCGCCGTCGACGGGCACCAGGCGCTCGACATGCTCGCCGGCGGCGGCTTCGACCTGGTGCTGCTGGACATCATGATGCCCGGGCTCAACGGCTACCAGGTGCTGGAGCGGATGCGCGCCGACGAGGCGCTGCGCCATGTTCCGGTGATCCTGATTTCCGCGCTCGGCGATACCGACAGCATCATCAGGGGTATCGAGCTGGGGGCCGACGACTACCTGCCCAAACCGTTCAACCCGCACATCCTGCGGGCGCGGGTGGGCGCGAGCCTGGCCAGGAAGCGCCTGCACGACCGCGAACAGCTGTACGCGCGCAGCCTGGAGCGGGAAATGGACATCGCGCGCGACATCCAGGCCGGCTTCCTGCCCGCGGAGCTGCCGCCCGCCGGGGGCTGGGAAATGGCCGCGTGGTTCCAGCCGGCGCGGCGGGTGAGCGGCGACTTCTACGATGCGTTCCCGCTTGCCGGCGAGCATCGCATCGGGATGGTGGTGGCCGACGTATGCGGCAAGGGCGTGGGCGCGGCGCTGTTCATGGCGCTGTTCCGCAGCCTGGTGCGCGCGCTGGCCGGACGCATCTTCACCGCCGACGGCGACGCCGCTGCCCAGGCGCGGGAACTGGTCGCCGGAGTAAACGACTACATCGCCCGCACCCATGACCGCGACCACATGTTCGCGACCCTGTTCTTCGCCGTGCTCGAGCCCGCCAGCGGCGACCTGGCCTACGTCAACGGCGGCCACGAGGCGCCGGTGGTGTGCGGCCCCGGCGGCGTGCGGACGCGGCTGGCACCGACCGGGCCGGCGGTGGGCATGCTGCCGCAGCTGCCGTTCGCGGCGGGGCGGGAAACGGTGGCCCCGGGAGAGACCCTGGTCGCCTTCACCGACGGCGTGACCGATGCGGTCGACGCCGGCGGCAACCGCTATTCCGAGGAACGCCTGCTCGCCCTGCTGGCCGATCCCGGCGCCTCGGCCGGGCACACGCTGGCGCGCATCCGCGCCGACCTCCAGGCCAGCTCCGACGCTGATCCCTACGACGACATCACCCTGCTCGTGGCCCATCGGCACGGCTGAGGCCGGCTGCGGCCCCCGCGCCGGCGCCAGGCGTTCACGCAGCGGAGCGCGATCGGTGCGCCCGGGGCTTCAGCGCAGCCTGCGGTGCAGCGCCAGCACCTCGGCGTCGACCGCCGTGGCCGCCTGCGCCTGGATGCTGCGGTAGCGCTCGATCACCTCTTCGCCCATGGCGGTGAGTTTCGCGCCGCCGCCGCCGGCGCCGCCCTTGGAGGTTTCGACCACGGGCGTGGCGAAGTGCCGGTTCATCGCGTCGATCAGGTCCCAGGCGCGCTTGTAGCTCATCTTCATGCGCCGGCCCGCGGCGGAGATCGAGCCGGTGTCGCGCACGTGTTCGAGCAGGTCGACCTTGCCCGGCCCGATGACCAGGCCGGAATCGAAGGCGACGCGGAGCTGGAGGCGGGCGATCGGCTTTTTCACTGGCGGCGGAGGGGCGTTGGACGCATGCGAACGCAGCGATGATAGCCGCGCAAGGCCGCCCGGCCACTACTCCGCCTTTTCCCAGGACGCCACCGGCCCGGGCACGACGCGGAACAGGGGATGGGCCTCGGGGCGGCACACGCCGGCCCAACGCGCGAGCAGGGCGGGGCTGCGCAGCGCGAGCTTGCGCCGCAGATGCTCCCATTCACGGTCGATCTGCCCGGTGCCGACCGCGATCATGTCGACCGGCCGGAGCGGCCCGAGCTTGCTGCGGTCGAAGCGGTATCCGCGCGCGGTCGCCTCCGCGTGCACCGCGGACAGGTAGGCGTTGATCGCCGAGCGCGGATGCGGATGCGCGTTGAAGCGTTCGAGCTGCGGGTGGTGCCGGTAACCCCTGGTCTGGCCGCGCAGCACGGCCCTGGCCAGCAGGGTCTCGCGCCAGAGCGCGACCAGGCCCTGCGGGTCGAGATAGCGCGGATGCAGCGACCAGATGCGCACGCGCTCAGCGCCGCCCTGCGGACGCGGCGAAAGGAACGCCGCCGGTCCGGCCCCGCGCAGCGCGTGATCGACGTGCCGAGTTCCTGCCCACGCTGCCCTGCCCGCATTCGAGGGCACCCATGTTACGCAGGCGGCGCGCCGGCGCACTGCGCGTCGAAAGCGGGACACCGGTTCGCCCCCGATGCCGGTGCGGCCCGCCGCTGCGGCCGGACACGGTTCCAGATGCAATCAATTTTGCGCTTGACGCACCGCACCATCCTCCGGTATTCATGCTTGCCATGCCGAACGCCGCCTCCCCCGTCACCCGGAATCGCGCCTGCCCCGCTGCGGCGGCGATCGCGATCGCGACGATTACCACCACCGGTACCATTGGGACCGGGGTGCGGGCGCGCGTGCAGTAGGGAATCGATCACGCCGCTTCGCACCCGAGACGGGGCGGAGCGCGCAAGGCTTCCACCTCGTATCGACGCGGAGCCCAACCACTGGAGCTTCCGATGTCGTCTGCCGCCGTTCCCTCCCCCACCCGCCGGACCCACAAGTTCGGCGGCACCAGCCTGGCCACGCCGGAGCTGATCCTCGGCCTTGCGCGACTGGTCGACGACGGCACGCCCTCGCGCGTGGTCGTGGTCTCGGCCATGTCCGGCACCACCAACGCGCTGATCGCGCTGGGCGAAGCGGCGCAGGAGGGACGCGACTGGGCCGCCGACTGGGAGGCCCTGCGCCAGCGCCACCTGCAGGCGGCCGACACCATCGACCCGCAGGGCGCGCACGGCCTGCGCGCCGCGGTCGACGCCGATTTCGACGCGCTCCGCGCCGACCTGGAGCAGTTGGCCGCACGGCCCGGCGACGGCGACCGCGGCCTGCTCGCGCGCCTGCACGGACACGGCGAACTGGTGTCCTCGCGCCTGGCGCAGGCGGCGCTGTCGGGCGCCGCGCCCGGCCGCTGGCAGCGGCTGGACGCGCGCGAGGTGCTGGTCGTGCGCGAGGGCGAGATGGGCGTGGAGGTCGACTGGGACCGCAGCCGCGCGCAGCTGGCGCAGTGGCGACAGGCCAATCCCGGCGCCGACACCGTGGTCACCGGCTTCATCGCCCGCGACCCCGACGGCGGCGACGCCACCCTCGGCCGCAACGGCAGCGACTACTCCGCGGCCATCTTCGCCAACCTGTTCGAGGCCGGCGAGCTGACCATCTGGACCGACGTCGACGGCGTGCTCTCGGCCGACCCGCGGCTGGTGCCCGACGCGGTGGTGCTGCCGACGATGTCCTATGCCGAAGCCTGCGAGCTGGCCTACTTCGGCGCCAAGGTGCTGCACCCGCAGACCATGGCGCCGGTGCAGGTGCCGGGCATCCCGCTGCGCATCCGCAACTCGCTCAACCCGGCCGCGCCCGGCACCCTGATCGTGGCCAGGAACGGCCATCACGACGAGCCGGTCAAGGGCCTGACCCTGGTCCGCGACATGGCGGTGCTGGAGCTGGTCGGCAACAGCATGGTCGGCGTTCCGGGCACCGCCGAGCGGCTGTTCTCGGCGCTGCACCGCGCCGGCGTATCGGTGACGATGATCTCGCAGGGCTCCTCGGAGCATTCGATCTGCTGCATCGTGCGCGCCAGCCAGGTCGAACGCGGCCGTGCCGCGGTGGTCGAGGCCTTCGATGTCGGCTCGGGCGACGTGCCCACGCAGGCGGTCAACGTCACCCCCGGCATCAGCGTCCTGGCCGCGGTCGGCGACGGCATGGTCGGCACTCCCGGCGTGTCCGCGCGCCTGCTCGGCGCGCTGGCGCGCTCGCGGGTGAACATCCGCGCCATCGCCCAGGGCGCCAGCGAGCGCAACATCTCGGTCGCGATCGCCTCGGCCGACGCCACCCGCGCCCTGCGCGCGGCGCATTCGGCGTTCTGGCTCTCGCCCAAGACGCTGTCGGTCGGCGTGATCGGTCCGGGCCAGGTCGGGCGCGCGCTGCTGTCGCAGATGGCCAAGGTGCTGCCGCGGCTGCGCGCGGACTCGCACGTCGACCTGCGCCTGCGCGGCATCGCCAACAGCGGCTACATGGCGCTGGACCATTTCGCGATCCATCCCGACGAGGCGGTCGAGCGCCTGGCCAGCGACAGCGCCGAGGCCTTCGACGCCGCCGCCTTCGCCGCGCACATCCGCGCCGAACACCTGCCGCACGCGCTGATCGTCGACTGCAGCGGCAGCGACGCCATCGCCCAGCACTATCCGCAGTGGCTGGCCGCCGGCATCCACGTGGTCACCCCGAGCAAGCACGCCGGCAGCGGCGACTGGGCGCGCTACGCGGCGCTGCGCGAGGCCCAGCGCCAGACCGGCGCGCGCTTCGCCTACGAGGCCACCGTCGGCGCCGGCCTGCCGGTGATCAACACCCTGCGCAGCCTGCTCGACACCGGCGACGAGCTGCAGGCGATCGACGGCATGCTCTCGGGCACGCTGGCCTGGCTGTTCAACAGCTTCGACGGCAGCCGCCCGTTCTCGGAGCTGGTGCGGCAGGCGCGCGAGATGGGCTATACCGAACCCGACCCGCGCGACGACCTGTCCGGCCTGGACGTGGCGCGCAAGCTGGTGATCCTGGCGCGCGAGGCCGGGCGCAGGCTGTCGGTGGAGGACGTGGAGATCGAAAGCCTGGTGCCCGAGGCCCTGCGCGACGTCGGCCGCGACGAGTTCCTGGCGCGGCTGCACGAGCTGGACGCGCCGATGCAGGCGCGGCTGGACGAGGCGGGGCGGCAGGGCCTGGGCCTGCGCCACATCGCCCGGCTCGGCCCGGACGGCGAGGCCAGCGTCGGCGTGCGCGCGCTGCCCGACGACCACGCCTGCCGCCACACCCGCCTGACCGACAACCTGGTGCAGTTCACCACCGTGCGCTACGCCGACAACCCGCTGGTGGTGCAGGGACCGGGGGCCGGACCGGCGGTCACCGCCGCCGGCGTGTTCGGCGACGTGCTCGCCATCGCCCGCTCGCTGTGATTCCCTTGCCCGTTTCCCCGTGACTGCTCCCGCCATGCCACCGATCGAAGCCACTGCATTCGCCCCCGCCAGCGTCGGCAACATCGGCGTGGGCTTCGACCTGCTCGGCCACGCCATCGACGGCCCGCGCGACATCGCCACGGTGCGGCGCATCGACGAACCGGAGGTGCGGATCGAGGCGATCAGCGGCGAAGTCAAGGGCGTCGAACTGCTGCCGCTGGAGGCCGAGCGCAATACCGCCGGGCGCGCACTGATGTCGCTGCGCGAGCGGCACGCGCCGGGGCATGGCTTCGCGGTCAGCCTGCGCAAGGGCATACCGCTGGGTTCGGGCCTGGGCGGATCGGCCGCGTCGAGCGTTGCCGCGATCGTCGCCGCCAATGCGCTGCTCGAGGCGCCGCTGTCGCGCGAGGCGCTGTATCCGTTCACCCTGGACGGCGAATCGGTCTCCAGCGGCAGCCGCCACGGCGACAACGTCGCGCCGATGCTGCTGGGCGGCATCGCCCTGGCCACGGCGGACAGGATCCTGTCGCTGCCGGTGCCGGCGGGCCTGCACGCGGTGGTGGTGCATCCGGACCAGGTGCTGGAGACGCGGCGCTCGCGCGCGGCGCTGGCCGAGCCCTATCCACTGGGCCAGGTGGTGGAGCACACCGTGCACCTGGCCCAGTTCCTGCTCGGGCTCGAGCGCGGCGACCTGGCGCTGGTGCGCGCCGGCCTCGACGACATCCTGGTCGAACCGCGGCGCGCGGCGCTGATCCCGGGCTTTGCCCGGGTCAAGCAGGCCGCGCTCGACCACGGCGCGCTCGGCGCCAGCATTTCCGGCGGCGGGCCCAGCGTGTTCGCGTGGTTCGAATCGCGTGCGGACGCGGAGGCCGCGGCGCCGGCCATGCGCCAGGGCTTCCTCGACGCCGGCTTCGACGCCCGCGCCTGCGTCACCCCGGTCGACGCCCCCCGCGCCGACCTCCTTCCCCCGTAACCGGATGGGCTCACCCTCGCCGGGGCGAGTCCCTGCACAGGAGCGCCGTCAGGCGCGACCGCGGCACTCACGTGCAGCGCGGCGATTGATTTTCACGGTCGCGCCTCACCGCGCCCAGGCCCACAGTCAACGAGACAGTCCGATGGAATTCACCAGCACCCGCGGCGGCACGCCCGCCACACCGATCGACGAGGCGCTTGTCGCCGGACTCGCGCCGGACGGCGGCCTGTACGTGCCCGACGCCTTCCCGCAGGTCGACTTCGACCTTCCCGCCGCCAGCCTGGTCGACACCGCCACGCGCACGCTGGCGCCGTACTTCGCCGGCTCGCGCCTGCGCGAGCGGCTGCCGCGGATCTGCGCCGACGCGTTCGCCTTCGACGCGCCGCTGCGCGCGCTGCGCGGCGAGGGCGACCACCTGCTGGAGCTGTTCCACGGCCCCACCGCGGCCTTCAAGGACTACGCCGCACGCTTCCTCGCCGGCGCGCTGGCCGGCCTGCGCGATCCGGCCGACGCGGTCACCACGATCCTCGTCGCCACCTCCGGCGACACCGGTGCCGCGGTCGCCTCCGCCTTCCACCGCCGCGACGGCTTCCGCGTGGTCATCCTCTATCCCGACGGCATGGTGTCGCCGCGGCAGGCGCACGGCCTCGGCTGCTGGGGCGACAACGTGCACGCCTTCCGCGTCGCCGGCAGCTTCGACGACTGCCAGGCGATGGTGAAGCAGGCCCTGGGCGATGCCGCGCTGCGCGCGCGCGTGCCGCTGGGCTCGGCCAACAGCATCAGCCTCGGCCGGCTGCTGCCGCAGGCGGCGTACTACGCGCACACCGCCACGCACTATCGCGCCCGCCACGGCGCCGCGCTCAACTTCATCGTGCCCACCGGCAACCTCGGCAACGCCTGCGCGGCGTACGTGGCGCGGCGCATGGGCGCGCCGGTGGGCCAGATCCGCCTGGCCTGCAACGCCAACGACACCCTGCCGCGCTACTTCGCCGGCGGCGACTACGCCGCGCAGCCGACGCAGGCGACGCTGGCCAACGCCATGGACGTGGGCGCGCCGAGCAACTTCGAGCGCCTGCGCCACTGGCACGACAGCGACGCCGCACTGCGCGCCGGCTTTGTCGCGCAGTCGGTGGACGACGCCACCATCTCGGAGGTGATCCGCGACGCCCCGCGCCGCCACGGCGTGGTGCCCTGCCCGCACACCGCCACCGGGCTGAAGCTGCTGGAGGAGCTGCGCGCCGCCGGCGACACCCGGCCGTGGGCGGTGGTCGCCACCGCGCATCCGGCCAAGTTCGACAGCATCGTCGAGCCGCTGGTCGGCCACGTCGTCGCGCCGCCGCCGGCGCTGGCCGAGTGCCTGGCGCGGCCGGCCACGGCCGATGCCCTCGCGGCGGACGCGGACGCGCTGGTCGCGCTGCTGGTGTCCCGGGCGGGCTGACGCGGTTTCGCCTCGACGCCTGGCAGTCCAGGCGTCGGCGCCCCCAGCGCAAGTATCTTCACCCAGCGCAGGTACCGTCATCCCGACGTCCGTCATCCCGACGTCCGCCATCCCGACCTTCGCCATCCCGACCTTCGCCATCCCGGTCTTCGCCATCCCGGTCTTCGCCATCCCGGTCTTCGTCGTCCCGGCGTTCGTCGTCCCGGCGTTCGTCGTCCCGGCATTCGTCGTCCCGGCATTCGTCATCCCGGCATTCGTCGTCCCGGCGTTCGTCATCCCAGCGCACGCTGGGATCCATGTTGTCGTTGATTTTCCCCGGAATGATCAACGGCAGAGGAAAAATGGATCCCAGCGTGCGCTGGGATGACGGTGCCTGATATTGCCGCTGGGATGACGGTGCCTGATATTGCCGCTGGGATGACGGTGCCTGATATTGCCGCTGGGATGACGGTACCTGATATCGCCGCCGGGATGACGGTGCTGATATTGCCGCCGGGATGACGGCGCCGATACCGTCGAGACCTGAGACGAAACTGCCCCAAGGCAAGGCCCATCAAGTCGCCGCTGCTCGTCATTCCCGCGCAGGCGGGAAGCGCTCTGCAACGGACGAATGTCCGGTCATCCGTGGACTTTGATTTTCAACGGGTCAACGCCCATTGAACCCAGCGTGAGCCGGGATCACGGTGCCTGATACTGCCTCCGGGATGACGGCACTTGATCGGCCCTGCCGCTAATCGTCGAACCGCAGATGCCGCACCGACTTGCCGTGGCGGCGGATCAGACGCAGCGACTCGATGCCGACCTGGATGTGCCGCTCGACGAACTCCGCGCTCACCCGCGCATCGGAGGCCTCGGTCTTCACTCCTTCCGGGATCATCGGCTGGTCGCTCACCAGCAGCAGCGCGCCCGAGGGAATGCGATTGGCGAAACCGGCGGCGAAGATGGTCGCGGTCTCCATGTCGATGGCCATGCAGCGCATCGTGCGCAGGCGCTCCTTGAAGGCCTCGTCGTGCTCCCAGACCCGGCGGTTGGTGGTGTAGACGGTGCCGGTCCAGTAGTCCAGGCCGGCGTCGCGGATCGAGGTCGAGACCGCACGCTGCAGGGCGAAGGCCGGCAGCGCCGGGACCTGCGGCGGCAGGTAGTCGTCGCTGGTGCCCTCGCCGCGGATCGCCGCAATCGGCAGCACCAGGTCGCCCAGCTGGTTCTTGCGCTTGAGCCCGCCGGCCTTGCCCAGGAACAGCACCGCCCTGGGGCAGATGGCCGAGAGCAGGTCCATCAGCGTGGCCGCATTCGGGCTGCCCATGCCGAAGTTGATCATGGTGATGCCGTCGGCGGTGGCGCTGGGCATCGGCCGGTCGGCGCCGACGACCTGGGCGCCGGTCAGGCGCGCGAAGTGGCCGAGGTAGC
This sequence comes from uncultured Luteimonas sp., assembly GCA_934541015.1. Lineage (GTDB taxonomy): Bacteria > Pseudomonadota > Gammaproteobacteria > Xanthomonadales > Xanthomonadaceae > Luteimonas. The sequence goes on along the minus strand of CAKTDC010000012.1, from coordinate 30,973 downwards.
CGCCGAAGTTGGTCAGCAGGATGTATTCGCCGAAGCCGTCCAGCGGCACGCCGGTGTAGCGCGGCAGCCAGTTGCCGACGATCTGTTGCTTTTCCTTCATGCCTCTCCTCCGTCCACGCATTCTGTCACGCACCATGACTTTCGGCGGCTTGGCGGTCGCGGGCCGAGCGGGTACCGTCGACCGGATTTCCCGGGAGACCGCCATGCTCAAACCCCTGACCGCCGCGCTGTGCGCGGCCCTGCTGGCCGGCTGCGCCAGCACCGCGCCGCGCGAGCGCGCACCATCGGCGGCCGATCCCCGGCCCGCCGCCGGCAAGCAGGCCTATGCCAGCACCTACCGCGCGATCGCCTCGGCCCCGGTGCTGATCACCGGCGCGACCGTGCTCACCGGCGACGGCCGCCGCCTCGAGCGCGCCGACGTGCTGCTGCAGGGCGGCAGGATCGCCGCGGTCGGCACCGGCCTGTCGGCGCCGGCCGACGCGGTGCGCGTGGACGGCAGCGGCAAGTGGGTCACCCCCGGCCTGATCGACGTGCATTCGCACCTGGGCGTCTACCCCAGCCCGGGCACGCAGTCGCACAGCGACGGCAACGAGGCGACCAGCCCGGTCACCGCCCAGGTCTGGGCCGAGCACTCGGTCTGGCCGCAGGATCCGGGCTTCGGCGCCGCGCTCGCCGGCGGCGTGACCTCGCTGCAGATCCTGCCCGGCTCGGCCAACCTGGTCGGCGGCCGCGGGGTGACGCTCAAGAACGTCGCCGCCACCACGGTACAGGGCATGAAGTTCCCCGGCGCCCCGCACGGGCTGAAGATGGCCTGCGGCGAGAACCCCAAGCGCGTCTACGGCCAGAAGGGCGGCCCGGCCACGCGCATGGGCAACGTTGCCGGCTACCGCGCCGCCTTCATCGACGCCCAGGACTACGCGCGCAAGCGCGACAAGGACGCCTCGACCAAGCGCGACCTCAAGCTCGAAACCCTGGCCGGCGCGCTCTCGGGCGACATCCTGGTGCACATCCACTGCTACCGCGCCGACGAGATCGCACAGATGCTGGACCTGGCCAGGGAGTTCAACTTCAAGGTCGCCGCCTTCCACCATGGCGTCGAGGCCTACAAGCTCGCCGACCGGCTCGCCGCCGAGGGCGTCTGCGGCGCGCTGTGGGCGGACTGGTGGGGCTTCAAGATGGAGGCCTGGGACGGCATCCAGGAAAACATCGCCATCGTCGACCGCGCGCCGGGCGGCTGCGCGATCGTGCATTCGGATTCGGACGAGGGCATCCAGCGCCTCAACCAGGAGGCGGCCAAGGTGATCGCCAACGCCGCCAACGCGGGTATCGCCATCGCGCCCGAGCGCGCGATCCGCTGGCTGACCCAGAACGCGGCGCGCTCGCTGGGCGTGCTCGACGTCACCGGAACCCTGGAGGAAGGCAAGATGGCCGACGTGGTGCTGTGGAACGGCAACCCCTTCAGCGTGTACGCGCACGCCGAACAGGTGTACATCGACGGCGCCCGCGTCTACGACCGCAGCGACCGCACGAGACAGCCGGTCACCGACTTCATGCTCGGCACGGGAGGTGCGCGATGAGCCGCCGTCGTTCCGGGCCGCAGGCGCAGTCGCTGTTGCAGTCGCAGCGGCAGTCACTGCTGCAGCCGCAGTCGCGCACGCATCCGCATCCACAACCGTCATCCCAGCCAACGCTGGGATCCATGTTGACTTTGATGACTGTGCGCGGGATCCGAAGGGCAACGGCCGAATGGATCCCGGCTTTCGCCGGGATGACGGCAAAGGCGGCTGTCGTGGGGATGTCGGCAAAGGCGGCTTTCCTGGGGAGATCGACAAAAACGGCTTTCGCGGGAAGGTCGACCAGGGCGTTCGCAGGAAGATCGGCGAAGTCCCCGTTCCCCGGAGCCACGGGCAAGGCACGGGCGACGTTCACCGGCGTGACGGCAGGGTCGGGCCTGGCCGCGCTGCTCGCGTCCGCGGCCCTCGCTCCGGCGCTCGCCCAGAACCCCGGATCGGGCGGCGGGCAGGCCCTGCTGATCCGCAACGCCACCGTCCACACCGCCTCCGAGCGCGGCACGCTGCAGGGCGCCGACGTGCTCGTGCAGGGCGGACGCATCGCCGCGATCGGCAGCGGGCTGGCGGCGGGCGCGGCGCAGGTGGTCGAGGCCAACGGCCGGCCGCTGACGCCGGCGCTGTTCGGCGGCATCACCGGCATCGGCGTGGAGGAAGTCTCCGGCGAGCAGTCCACCAACGACAGCGCGCTGGCGCTGGGCCAGAACGCCAAGGACATGGTGGTGCGCCCGGAGTTCGACGTCACCCTCGCCTACAACCCGGATTCGCTGCTGCTGCCGGTGGCGCGCGTGGAGGGCATCGGCTTCACCCTGCTCGCGGCCGACAGCCGTCCGGGCGGATCGATCATCGGCGGCCAGGGCGGCACGGTGCGGCTCGACGGCAGTCCCGATCCGGTCGGCCCGCGCCTGCTGTTCGTTTCCATCGGCGCCGGCGCCTCCGGCCTGAGCGGCTCCTCGCGCGCCGGGCAGTGGATGCTGCTCGACCAGCTCGTGGCCGAGGCCCGCGGCCGCCTGTCGGCCGACTCCGGGTTCGCCCTGCTCACGCCCGCCGGGCGCAGCGAGCTGGCCCGCTATCTCGACGGCAACGGCCGGATCGTGGTGCGGGTGGACCGCGCCGCGGACATCCGCCAGCTGCTGCGCTGGTCGCGGAAGCAGTCGCTGAAGATCGCGATCTCCGGCGGCGCCGAAGCCTGGAAGCTGGCGCCGCAGATCGCCGCGGCGGGCGTGCCGGTGTTCGTGGATCCCCTGGTCAATCTCCCGGGCAACTTCGACCAGCTCGGCGCCACGCTGGAAAACGCGGCCAGGCTGCGCGCGGCGGGGGTGAAGGTCGGTTTCTCGCAGTCCGGTGACGCCTCGCACAACGCGCGCAAGGTGCGCCAGCTGGCGGGCAACGCCGTGGCCAACGGCCTGCCCTGGGAAGACGGGCTGGCGGGGCTGACGCGGGTACCGGCCGAGGTGCTGGGCGTGGCCGACACGCTGGGCACGATCGCGGTGGGCAGGCGCGCCGACCTGGTGCTGTGGAGCGGCGATCCGCTCGACGTCGCCAACACCGCGCAGCAGGTGTGGCTGGACGGCCGCGCGATCCCGATGCGTTCGCGCCAGACCGAGCTGCGCGACCGCTACCTGCGCGCCGAGCCGGCCGCCGAATCCGGCGCCCTGCCGCGTGCCTATCCGGCGCGGATCGAGTGATCCGCGCGCGGGAGTCCGCTGGGTCCCCGCCCTTTTTCCAGACTCTTCATCCATCCGGGGGAATCGCAAAAGGCCGCCGCCCGGGATCACGGCTTACAGACGGAGGATCGCCCCGGGCCGGGGATTGCTTCCCGGCCCGGTCAGCCCGCTTCGCGGTCCGGCCCGGCGCAGCGCGCCGGGCGTTCACGCGCTTGCGCGGCAGTGCCGCGCAAGCGGTGCGCGTTCACCCTTGGCTGACTCGCCACCGCAGCGCATCCATGCGCGGCTTTCCGAAATTCCCCGGCCCGGGACGCCCCCCCTACCGTCATCCCCGCGAGGGCGGAAACGACGATCAAACGCGAGTTGTTCAGAGGTTCCTTGACGACTCCAGTTTGGGCGCCAAAGCACTTGCTCCCGAAGCAACGATCCAGATGCAGCAACGAGCCGCGTCCTGGCGGCCGGGGATCGCGGCCAAGCAAAACATGGATGTTTTGCGCGCGAGTCAGGGCAGGATGCCCTGACCGAGCGAAGAGCGATCCCCGGCCGGCAGGGCGCGGCGTCCTTCCGAAGAGATCGGGGGTGAGTACGGACCGCTTGCGCGGCATGCCGCACGTCCGTGCGAAGGCCGGCGCGCTGCGCCGGGCCGGACCATGCAGTGACCCCGACCGAGCGAAGAACGCTCCCCGGCCGACAGGGCACGGCGTCCTTCCGAAGGTCGAACTGACAATTCTCCCCGCACTCGGGAGAAGAACCTATTTCCAGCCGCACCCGCAGTACGGCACGAGAGGCACCGGCGCGACTGTGGTGTCGCGCTCCAGGGATGCGGCATGGCGCGCCGTGACGTCATGCCCACATCGGCGCCTGCTAGGCTGGGGTTCCCCCACTCCGGTGCAAGCCATGGGCATCCGCTACCACATCCGCCTTCCCGATCCTGCGCGGGCGCGCGACTCCGGGCAGTACGCATTCCGGTCCAGCGGCGCCGAGGGCATTGCCGCCGAGCTGGAGCAGGCGCTGCGCGGCGACGCGCTGTTCGAGCGCTGGCGTTCGGCGCAGGAGGATCCGGATGCGGTCGATCCCGCGCTCGGTGCGACCGATCCGGACGCCGCGGTGAGCGGCGAGCAGCACGACCTGCACATCGACCTGACCGCCCGCACCTCCCTGCCCGGCCCGGTGTTCAAGCACCGCATGCGCCTGCTCGCCGGCAGCGCCTGGGAAATGCGCGACGTCACCGCCGCCTGAGGCCCGCCCGCACGAGTGCCCCGCTTCGCGAACGCGGGCGCGGGCGCGATCCGGATCAGGCATCGGCCACGGAAGGGCCCGCGCAGCCCCGCAATCCGCGGCTGCGCCTCACCGCCCTGCAGCGGCGCCGGGCGGCAGCAGGCGTTCGACCGCGTCGGCCAGGCGGGCGGCCGCATCGGGGCGGCCGAGGGCGGCGGCGGCGCGCGCGGCTTCAGGCAGGCGGGTGGGCGATTCGAAGGCCTCGCCCAACACCCGGGCCAGCGACTCGGGCGTGAGCTCCGGCTCCGGCAGGCACCAGCCTACGCCCGCCTGCGCCAGGGTCTCGGCGTTGCGGCGCTGCTCCTCGCGCGAGCCGCCATGCGGCAGCGGCACGAAGATCGCCGGGCGGCCGACGGTCAGCAGGTCGGCGGCGGTGGTTGCGCCGGCGCGGGTGACGACCAGGTGCGCCTGGCGCAGGCGTTCGCCCATGTCGTCGAAGAACGGGCGCACCTCGGCGGCGATGCCGGCCGCGCGCAGCTGCGCGACCAGAGCCTCGGCATCCTCACCCCGATACTGCAGCGACAGCTGCAGGCGCCGGCGCAGCGCTTCGGGCAGCAGCAGCAGCGCCGGTGGCACCACCCGGCCGAACACCGCCGCGCTCTGGCTGCCGCCAACCACCAGCAGCCGCAGCGGCCCTTGCGCATCGAAGGCGGGATAGTCGCCGCGCGCGTCGAGGATGGCGCGGCGTACCGGATTGCCGGTCTCGACGATCCGGGCGGCGTCGAAGCCATCGGCGCCGGCAACCGCCGGGAACGAGGTCGCCAGCCCGCCGGCGAAGCGCAGCAGCCGTGCATTGGCCTTGCTCAGCCGCGTGGCCTGTTCGTGCAGCAGCAGCGGCAGGCCGAGGCTCTTCGCCGCCAGCGCCGGAGCGAAGCTGGGATAGCCGCCGAAACCGACCATCAGCGCCGCCCGCCGCCGCTTCAGGTCGCGGCGCGAGGCAAGCACGGCGCGCAGGATGGTCAGCACCGCGCGCGCCTTGGCCACCGCGCCGCCCTCGAGCGAGCTGGCCGGCAGCACCACATGCGCAATACCCTCCAGCGCCTGCGTGTACTGCGCGCCCCGCCGTTCGGTGTGGATCACCACCCCGAAGCCGCGCGCCATCAGCTCGCGCGCCAGCGCCTCGGCGGGAAACAGATGGCCGCCGGTGCCTCCGGCGGCGAGCGCGATGGTGGGGCGGACGGCGGCAGGCGGCATCGGTTCTCGGGGACTTGCCATGACGGTGGAGCACTATAGAGCGTCGACCCGGGAACCGGAGTCGCCGGGCCGGCGCGCGAGCGTCCGGTCGCGGAATGGCCGCCCCTGACGGATGCGGAAGAACCGTCGGCGCCGGCCCCGGTGGCGCGCGACCACTGGCCCTGCGGACACGACGCTGTCACTGCGCCGCCCGCCCCGATCTGTACCATATCCGCACCCGGACCAGCGCCGGTGTCAGCCAGCTGCCCGCTCGCGCGTTCCCATCCCTCCGACCCCGGCGCCAGCGGCGCCCGGGCATCGCGCACGCTTCCCCCACGGAATCCCGGATGAACCTGAAAGGCCTCACCAAACCTGCCCTGATCGTCGCTGCCATCGTCGTCACCGGCCTCCTGCTCTGGCGCGGCTTCGGGGGCAGCGCCGAACCCGCGCCCGGCGCCGGCGGCGGCGGGCGCTGGGGCCAGGGCGGCGAGCGCCCGCCGACGCCGGTACGGGTGGCCGTCGCCGCGCGGGAGCGGCTTCCGGTCCAGGTCAAGGCGCTGGGCACGGTGACCCCGCTGCAGTCGGTGACCGTGCGTCCGCGCGTGGACGGCGAGCTGCTGCGCGTGGTGTTCGAGGAAGGCCAGCAGGTCAAGGCCGGCGACCTGCTCGCCGAGATCGATCCCGCGCCGTTCCGGATCCAGCTGGCGCAGGCGCAGGGCCAGCAGAAGCAGAACCTGGCCGAACTGGAAAACGCGCGCATCCAGCTGCGGCGCTACCAGGACCTGTCGAAGGGCTCCTACGTGTCGGCGCAGGATGTGGCCAACCTGCAGGCGCAGGTGCGCCAGCTCGAGGGCCGCCGCGAGAGCGACCAGGCCACCGTCGACGAGGCCAGGCTGCAGCTGCAATACACGCGGATCGTCGCGCCGGTGGCCGGCCGCGTCGGCCTGCGCACCGTCGACGCCGGCAACCTGGTCAGCCGCAACGACGAGGCGGGCATCGCCTCCATCGCGCAGATCGACCCGATCAGCGTGCTGTTCTCGGTGCCGGAGAACGTGCTGGCGCAGGTGATCGAGGCGGTGCGCCGCAACCCCGATCTGGCGGTGGAGGCCTGGGATCGCGAGGAGCGCAGCGTGCTGGCCCGGGGGGAACTGGGCAGCGTCGACAACCGCATCGACACCGAGACCGGCACCCTGCGCCTGCGCGCCCTGTTCGACAACGGCGACGGCGCGCTCTTTCCCAACCAGTTCGTCAACGTGCGCCTGCAGCTGGGCGATGACGAGACCCTGGTGATCCCGGATGCCGCGGTGCAGTTCGGCAGCCAGGGCACCTACGTCTACGTGATCGGCGACGACAGCACCGCCGGCGTCCGCGCGGTGGTCCTGGGCGCCGGCAGCGAAGGCCGCGTGGCGGTGCTCGACGGCCTCGACGCGGGCGCCCGCGTGGTACTCGAGGGGATCGACCGCCTGCGCGAGGGCGCGAAGGTGGAGATCGTGACCGAAGACGGCGCGCCCGCCGGCGACGACCAGGCCGCGCAGGACGACGAGCCGGCTGCATGAACCTCTCGCGCCCGTTCATCCTGCGCCCGGTGGCGACCACGCTGCTGATGCTGGCGCTGCTGCTGTCGGGCATCTTCGCCTACCGCCTGCTGCCGGTCGCGGCCCTGCCCCAGGTCGACTACCCGACCATCCAGGTGCTCACGCTCTACCCCGGCGCCAGCCCCTCGGTGACCACCAGCGCGGTGACCGCGCCGCTCGAACGCAGGCTCGGCCAGATCCCCGGCCTCAACCAGATGTCCTCGACCAGCTCGGGCGGCGCCTCGGTGATCACCCTGCAGTTCGCGCTGGAGATCGACCTGGGCGTGGCCGAGCAGGAGGTGCAGGCCGCGATCAACAGCGCCAGCAGCTTCCTGCCGGGCGACCTGCCGATGCCGCCGGTGTACCGCAAGGTCAATCCGGCCGACACCCCGATCATCACCCTGGCGATCACCTCGCGGACCATGGCCCTGCCCGAGGTCTACGACCTGGTCGACACGCGCATGGCGCAGCGCCTGTCGCAGCTGCCGGGCGTGGGCCTGGTCAGCATCGCCGGCGGCCAGCGGCCGGCGGTGCGCATCCAGGTCAATCCCTCCGCGCTGGCGGCGGCCGGCGTGGGCATGGACGACATCCGCGCGGCGATCTCGGCGGCCAACGTCAACATGCCCAAGGGCAGCTTCGACGGCCCGACCCGCGCGATCATGCTCGACGCCAACGACCAGATGCGCTCGGCCCAGGAGTACCGGCAACTGGTGATCAGCTGGCAGGGCGGCGCGCCGCTGCGCCTGGGCGACGTGGCCACGGTCGAGCAGGGCGCGGAGAACCGCCAGCTCGCCGCCTGGTCGGGCGCGCAGCCGGCGATCCTGGTCAACATCCAGCGCCAGCCCGGGGCCAACGTGATCGAGGTGGTCGACGGCATCCAGGCGCTGCTGCCGCAGCTGCGCGCGGCGATGCCGGCGGCGGTCGAGGTGACCGTGCTCAGCGACCGCACCGAGTCGATCCGCGCCTCGATCAAGGGCGTGCAGCACGAGCTGCTGCTGGCCATCGGCCTGGTGGTGCTGGTGACCTTCGTGTTCCTGCGCACGCTCCCGGCCACGATCATTCCGAGCCTGGCGGTGCCGCTGTCGCTGGTGGCGACCTTCGGGGTGATGCTGCTGGCCGGCTTCTCGCTCAACAACCTGACCCTGATGGCGCTGACCATCGCCACCGGTTTCGTGGTCGACGACGCGATCGTGATGCTGGAGAACATCGCGCGTCACCTCGAGGAGGGCAAGTCGAAGCTGCAGGCCGCACTCGACGGCGCCAGGCAGATCGGTTTCACCCTGATCTCGCTGACGGTGTCGCTGATCGCGGTGCTGATCCCGCTGCTGTTCATGGGCGACGTGGTCGGGCGGCTGTTCCACGAATTCGCGATCACCCTGGCGGTAGCGATCGCCATCTCGCTGGTGGTCTCGCTCACGCTCACGCCGATGCTGTGCGCGCGCTTCCTCAGGGCCGGCCGCGACCACGCCATCGCCGACGGCGACGACACCCATTCCGCCGGCTCCGAGGGCGACATGTTCGACCGGCTGGTCGCACTCTACGACCGCGGCCTGCACTGGACCCTGGCGCGACAGCCGATGATGCTCGGCGTCATCGTCGCAACCCTGCTGCTGACCGCGCTGATGTACCTGGCGGTGCCCAAGGGCTTCTTCCCCTCCCAGGACGCCGGCCTGATCCAGGGCATCAGCGAGGCGCCGGCGTCGATCTCGTTCCAGGCGATGTCGCAGCGCCAGCAGGCGCTGGCCGAGGCGATCCTGGAGGATCCGGACGTGGCCTCGCTGTCGTCCTTCATCGGCGTCGACGGCAGCAACCCCACGCTCAACACCGGCCGCTTCCTGATCGAGCTCAAGCCGCACGCCGAGCGCGACGCCGGCGCGCACGCCATCATCGCGCGCCTGCAGGAACGCGCCGGGCAGGTGCCGGGCATCGCGCTGTTCATGCAGCCGGTGCAGGAGCTGTCGATCGAGGACCGCATCAGCCGCGGCCAGTACCAGTTCGCGCTGACCACGCCCGACCAGGATGCGCTGGCGCTGTGGACGCCGCGGATGATCGAGCACCTGCGCGGCACCGGCGCCCTGCAGGACGTCTCGGGCGACCTGCAGAACGAAGGCCTGCAGGCCTACGTGGACATCGACCGCGACGCCGCCGCGCGCCTGGGCATCCGCGCCTCGGACGTGGCCGACGCGCTCTACGACGCCTTCGGCCAGCGCCAGATCTCGACCATCTTCACCCAGGCCAACCAGTACCGCGTGGTGCTGGAGGCGGACGCGCAGTTCCAGCTCGGCCCCGACGCGATCGGGCGCATCTTCGTGGCCACCGGCGACGGCCGGCAGACGCCGCTGGCCGGCATCGCCCGGGTGAGCACGCGCAACGCGCCGCTGCTGATCAGCCACATCGGCCAGTTCCCGGCGGCGACGATCTCGTTCAACCTCGCGCCCGGCGCGTCGCTGGGCGAAGCGGTCGAACAGATCGAGGCCGCGCGCGCCGCGATCGGACTGCCGGCCTCGATCGAGCTGCGCCTGCAGGGCGCGGCGCAGGCCTTCCGCAACTCGCTCTCGAGCACGCTGTGGCTGATCCTGGCCGCGGTGCTGGTGATGTACATCGTGCTGGGCGTGCTCTACGAGAGCTTCATCCACCCGGTCACCATCCTCTCCACCCTGCCCTCGGCCACCGTCGGCGCGCTGGCGGCGCTGCTGCTGACCGGGCGCAGCCTCGACCTGATCGCGGTGATCGGCATCATCCTGCTGATCGGCCTGGTCAAGAAGAACGGGATCATGATGGTGGACTTCGCGCTCGAGGCCGAGCGCGAGCAGGGCATGGCGCCGCAGCAGGCGATCCACCGCGCCGCCCTGCTGCGCTTCCGCCCGATCCTGATGACCACGCTGGCGGCGCTGTTCGCGGCGATCCCGATGATGTTCGCCTCCGGCTCGGGCGCCGAGCTGCGCCAGCCGCTGGGCCTGGTGATGGTCGGCGGCCTGCTGGTGAGCCAGGTGCTGACGCTGTTCACCACGCCGGTGATCTACCTGTTCTTCGACCGGCTGGTACGCAGGAAGGCGCCGACGCCGCCCGCAGACGGCGAAGCCGTCGTCGGATGATGGAGGTGATGAAACAACCTGCATTCGCTCTTCCCTTTCCCCGCCTGCGGGGGAAGGTGCCGAAGGCGGATGGGGGCGCGCCGCAGGCGCGTGAAAGCGCCCCGATCCGGCGCTTCGCGCCGACTTCGCCCGCAGGCGGGGAAAGGGAAAGCCCCCAGGCGGCGGGAGCCCGCTGATGGACGCGCAGCGCGTCAACCTCTCGCGCCTTTTCATCGAGCGCCCGGTCGCGACCATCCTGCTCGCGGTCGCGGTAGTGCTGGCCGGCATGCTCGCCTACCGCATGCTGCCGGTGGCGCCGCTGCCGCAGATCGACTACCCGGCGATCCAGGTCAGCGCCTCGCTGCCCGGCGCCAGCCCCGAGTCGATGGCCGCGACCGTGGCCACGCCGCTCGAGCGCGCCCTGGGCACCATTCCCGGCATCACCCGGATCACCTCGAGCAGCAACCAGGGCTCGACCCGCATCGACCTGCAGTTCTCGCTCGACCGCGACGTCGACGAGGCCGCGCGCGAGGTGCAGGCGGCGATCAACGCCGCGCGCGCGCAGCTGCCGTCGGGCATGCCGGGGATGCCGCAGTACCGCAAGATCAATCCCTCGCAGGCGCCGATCCTGGCGCTGGCGCTGAGTTCGTCGACGATGACCCCGGGCCAGGTCTACGACGTGGCCTCGACCGTCATCGCGCAGAAGATCGCGCAGATCCCGGGCGTCGGCCAGGTCGAGGCCGGCGGCAGCTCGCTGCCGGCGGTGCGCGTCTCGCTCAACCCCAGCGCGCTCAACCAGTACGGCATCGCCCTGGACGAGGTCGCCGGCGCGATCCGCAACGCCAACGCGCTGCGCCCGCTCGGCCACGTGGTGCGCGGCGAGCGCCAGTGGCAGATCGAGGCCGGCCTGCAGCTGCGCACCGCGGAGGAGTATCGCGACCTGATCGTGGCCTGGCGCAACGACCGCCCGGTGCACCTGCGCGACGTGGCCGAGGTCAACGAAGGCACCGAGAACCGCTACGCCGCCGGCTTCCACAACGACCGCGACGCGGTGCTGCTGGTGGTCAGCCGCCAGCCCGGCGCCAACATCATCCGCACCGTCGACGCGATCCACGCGCAGATGGACACCCTGCAGGCGCTGCTGCCGGCGGGCGTGGACATGAAGGTGGTGATGGACCGCTCGCCGGTGATCCGCGCCACCATGAGCGAGGCCGAGACCACCCTGCTGCTGGCGGTCATGCTGGTGGTGCTGGTGGTTCTGGCCTTCCTCGGCAGCTGGCGCGCGGCGCTGGTGCCGACGCTGGCGATCCCGGTGTCGCTGCTGGGCGCGCTGGCGATCATCTGGCTGCTCGGCTTCTCGCTCAACACCATGTCGCTGATGGCGCTGATCGTGGCCGCGGTGCTGGTGGTCGACGACGCGATCGTGGTGCTGGAGAACATCTCGCGCCACATCGACGCCGGCCTCTCGCCCTGGGACGCGGCGATGCGCGGCGCCGGCGAGGTCGGCGCGACCCTGCTGTCGATGAACATCGCGCTGGCGGTGGTGTTCGTCTCGATCCTGTTCCTGGACGATTTCGTCGAACGCCTGTTCCGCGAGTTCTCGCTGACCCTGGTGGCGGCGATGGCGGTGTCGCTGCTGGTCTCGCTGAGCCTGACCCCGACCCTGTGCGCGCGCCTGCTCGGCCACCAGCGCACGGCGGATGTGGCCAGGTGGCAGCGCCTGGGCACGCACCTGTCCGACCGCCTGCGCGGACTCTACCTGCGCTCGCTCGGCGGCACGCTCCGGCACACCACGATCCCGCTGCTGATCCTGCTCGGCGCGATCGTGTTCAACGCCTGGCTGTTCGCCAAGGTGCCCAAGGGCACCGTGCCGCAGCAGGACACCGGCCAGTTGCGCGGCTTCGCCCGCGGCGACGACGGCCTGTCGTTCCAGGTGATGCAGCCCAAGATCCAGGCCTACCGCGAGCTGCTGCTGTCCGACCCGGCGATCGAGGACATCTCCGGCTACCTCGGCGGCAGCACCGGCGTGAACAACGGCTTCGTGATGATCCAGATGAAGCCGCTGTCCGAGCGCGGCGTCTCCAGCCGCGAGGTGATCGACCGCCTGCGCGCGGCCGAGCCGAAGATCCCCGGCGGACGGCTGGGGCTGTGGGTGGACCAGGACATCCGCATCGGCGGCGGCGGCGGCGGCGGCGGCGGCGGCAACGAGGGCAACTACGACCTGCGCCTGCTGTCGGACGACATCACGCCGCTGCGCGAGTGGACGCCGCGCATCCAGGAGGCGCTGGCCGCGCTGCCCGAGCTGGTCGACGTCGATTCGAGCGGCGACGAGGGCATGCGCCAGGTGGTGCTGGACATCGACCGCACCGCGGCGGCGCAGCTGGGCGTGGACATGCGCACGATCGCCACCGTGCTCAACAATTCCTTCAGCCAGCGCCAGGTGGCCACGCTCTACGACAGCCTCAACCAGTACCGCGTGGTGATGGAGCTCGACCCGCGCCACACGCAGACGCCCGAGACCCTCGACCAGGTGTTCGCGATCGGCCGCGACGGCCAGCGCGTGCCGCTGTCGGCCTTCGCCAGCTGGGACTACGGCATGGCCCCGGACCGTATCCAGCACCGCGAGCAGTTCCTGTCCACGCGCGTGAGTTTCGCGCTGGCGCCGGGGGTGACCCTGGAGCAGGCGGTGGACGCGATCGACCTGGCGATGGGGCGGATCATGCTGCCCAACGAGGTCCAGGCCAGGCTCGGCGAGGAGGCCGGCAGCCTGCGCGAGATGCAGCAGCGCCAGCTGTGGATGATCCTCGGCGCGGTGCTGGCGGTGTACCTGGTGCTGGGCGTGCTGTACGAGAGCTACATCCAGCCGCTGGCGATCCTGTCGATCCTGCCCTCGGCCGGGATCGGCGCGCTGCTGGCGCTGCTGCTGTTCGACAGCGCGCTCGACCTGATCTCGCTGCTCGGCCTGTTCCTGCTCGTGGGCGTGGTGATGAAGAACACCATCCTCATGGTCGACTTCGCCCTGGCCGCGCAGCGCGAACAGGGCCTGTCCCCGGACGCGGCGATCCTGGAGGCGGCCAAGCTGCGCTTCCGCCCGATCCTGATGACCTCGCTCGCGGCGCTGATGGGCATGCTGCCGCTGGTGCTGTCGAGCGGGGAAGGCTGGGAGATGCGCCGCCCGCTGGGCCTGGCGATCGTCGGCGGGCTGCTGGTGAGCCAGTGGCTCACGCTCTACACCACGCCCGCGGCCTTCCTGGTGCTGGCGCGGGCGCGGGAGTGGTTCGGGCGCCGGGCGGCGGCGGCGAGCCAGGGCGCGGGCTGAGCCGCAGGCGCCGGATCCGGCGCTGACGGCGGCGGCGGTGGCAGTCGCGGCGGCGGCGGCGGCGGCAGTCGCGGTGGCGCCGATGGTGGCGGCGGTCGCGCTGGCCCTGGCATGCAGATTTTCTCCCGCCTGGATGCGGCGTGCGAAGATCAGCTCCCTCCCCCGCACGGCGGGGGAGGTCGGGGTGGGGGCAGGCCGGTCGCTGCGGGAGTTCACGCGCGCCTGTGGCGCGCGCCCCCATCCCGACCTTCCCCCGCACGGCGGGGACGGAGCAGAGCGAGGATGGACAGGAAGGGCAGGAATCCCGGCCGCCAGTCAGCCTTCGACCCTGCTCCCGCTCCCGCCTTCGAAGAACGCCAGCTTCCTCGCTTTCGGCAGGCGCTTGAGCGCGTACTCCGCGCGCGAGGCCGCGGCCCGGTCCGGATAGGCGCGGCTGGCCAGCAGCCGCAGCGGCCCGCGCCCGCGCGTGTAGCGCGCGCCCCGGCCCTGCGCGTGCGCCAGCAGCCGCGCGTCGGGGTCGTTGCTGATGCCGGCGTACCAGCTGCCGTCGCCGCATTCGAGCAGGTACAGCCACCACGCCCCGCCCGCAGGCCCGGTCCGCGTTCCGTCTGCGCGATCCACGGCCGTCAGCGCAGCAGGTGCGGGCGCCCGTCGTACCACTCGCGGGCGTTGCGCAGGTGCAGCCGGTGGCCATCGCCCTGCAGTTCGACGCCGACGCCGAGCACGCCCCACTTCGCGTACAGGTCGCCCTGGCGGTTGCCGTTGTGCAGCTTCATCCGCGCGTCCACCTCGAACCGCTCGTTGGCCGCGCGCACGCGGTCGAGCACCAGGGTGTCGCCCTGCCACTGCCAGCGACCGTCGACCCTGGCTTCGCCGGCGTCGACCACCCGGCCGATCCAGCCCGGGAACTCGGTGCGGTCGGCGAACATGGCCAGCAGGAAACCCACGTCGCGCAGGCGCGCCCTGATCCTGCCGGCGGCGTGCGAAGGCTGCTTCCAGCCGACCCGGCCGTCACCGATGTCGATCGTCGCCCACCAGCCGCCGCGGGTGTCGCCTCCGCGCTCGGTGAAGGCGACGTTGCGCAGCCGGATCTGCGTGCCGCCCAGCGCGAATTCGCCCTTCTGCAGCTGGCCGCGGCGCAGGCGCCCGTCGAGCACCAGGTCGCCGCGCAGGGCCAGGCCGGCGACCGCCAGCCGCGCCTGCCGCGCGTCGACCCGCAGCGTGCCTTCGCCGACGTCGCCGTCGGCATCCACCTGCAGGTCGCCGCCCAGGCGGCCGCTGCCGCCGTCGAAGCGCAGCCGGTCGTTGGGCAGGTGCCGGTTGAACAGGCGCAGGTCGGGCACCTGCGCGTCGCTGAAGCGCAGCCGCGCCTCCAGCGTCTGCCGCATGTGCTCCAGGCGCGCGTCCGAGCGCAGGTCCACGCGCAGGTTCTCGCCGGTGACGTAGTGCGCCGAGGCGGTGTCCGGCGGCGCGGCGCTGAACTTGCGCATGACCACCTCCATCTTCGACACCGGCAGGCCGTCCTCGCCCAGTTCGATGTGCGCCCGGGCCTCGGCCTTGCCGCGGAAGCGCACGCCGAGCATGTCGGCGCGCGCGTCGACGTTGCGCGCGACCAGCCGGCTGCCGTGCGCCAGCCGGCCGTTGGCCAGCTGCAGGTCGGCCTCCACCGCGCCGCTGCCTTCCAGGTTGAGCCAGTCGGCGTGGGTGAACAGCGCCAGCACGCCGCGCAGCGAGGGCAGCTGCAGATGCGCCCTGGCGCTGCCGGTGGCCTGCGCCAGCCGCGCGCGCCAGTCGTCGAGCGGCAGCGTGTTGCCCGGCATGCGCACGTCGAGGTCCAGGTCGAGCTCGAGTTCGCCGGCCGGCCGCTGCGGCAGCTGCGCACGCAGGCGCAGGTCCTGGTCCACGTCCAGGCGGATGTCCAGCACGCTGTCGTGCGCCGCGCCATCCGGGTCGACCGCGCGCAGCGGTGCGCGCAGGTGCATGCGCCCGCCGGGGGCCAGCGCGCGGCCGTCCAGCGCCAGGTCCAGTTCGATGCGCCCGTCTCCCGGCAGCGCCTCGAAATCGAACTCGCCGCCGCCGTGCATGTCGGTCTGCAGCATCACCGTGTCGCCGGCGAGCTTCAGGCCGGCCTTGAGCAGGTCGAGCCTGGCGAGGCCCGGATAGTCGGACGAAAGGTGCTCGGGCAGGGCGAAGGTGGTCTCGATCGCCGCCGCGCGCAGCCACTGGGTATCGCCGTGCGCGACATCGGCGTTGCCGAACGCACCCGACGATGCGAACAGCTCCATCGGCCCGCCGCGGAACTGCTTGCGGAAGCCGACCTCGGCGCGCCCTTCGCCTGTGATCCGCCAGTCGCGCACGGTGCCGCCCTTCACGCTGTCGCTGACGATGCGGTCGAACCACAGGGTCCAGCCGCCCGGCCTGTGCTCGGGGCGCGGCATCTCGCTGTCGGCCCGCGCCACCGAACCGGTGACGTTGTCGGCATGCACCACCGGAAGGCGGATCGTCCTGCGCAGCAGCGGCAGCAGGGCGATCCGCCCGCGCGCGGCGTCGGCCTGCACCGACCACAGCGTGTTGCGCACGTGGCCGCGCATCGACACGTCGCGGAGCGCCACCTGCCCCGGCCACAGGGTATGGCCGCCGCCCCACTCCATCTGGAACTTCCCGGGCTTGCGGTTGACCAGCGAATGCGCCAGTGAGGTATTGATGAACAGGTTGCCCAGCAGCAGGTAGGCCGCATACGCGGCCACCAGGACGATCCCCGCCCGGCGCAGCCGGCGTCGCCAGAGCGCCCGCGGCGCGATCTCCGTATCCATGGGCAAAGCATGCCCGAAGCCGTCGCCGGCCGGTAGCACGCGGCGGCCGCGGCACGCCTCCGGCCTTCGCGCCGGCAATCGTTTCAGCACCGGGGCCCGCCGTTTGCACAGCATCGCCGCGCGCAGGCCCGGCAGCGGCCACCTCCGGCGCCGGCGCCGCGGGACCGGGCCTGTGCCGTTTGCACCGCCTCCGGCCGGATGCTAGCGTCCGCCGCGGATCAGCAGGTCACAAGGCGTGCCAGAGGAAGACATCACCCGGTTGCTCGCGCAGGCGCGCGATGGCGGAACAGCGCGCATGGATGCGGTGTTCAAGGCGCTGTACCCGGAACTGCGGCGCCTGGCCAATACCCGCATGGCGGGCCGCGAGTCGACCCTGACGCCGACGGTGCTGGTGCACGAGCTGTTCCTGCGCATCAGCCAGGGCACGCCGCTGTCGGTGGTCGACCGCCAGCACTTCTTCGCCGCCTCGGCGCGGGCGATGCGCTGGATCCTGGTCGAGCACGCGCGCCAGCGCGCCACCGACAAGCGCGGCGGCGGCCAGGTGATGATCAGCCTCGACGACCAGATCCCCGACGCGCCGCAGGCGCAGACCAGCGTGCTCGCGCTCGAACAAGGGCTGGATGCGCTGGAGGCGATCAGCCCGCAGCGGCGGCGGATCGTCGAGCTGCGCTACTACGCGGGCATGGAGTTCGCCGAAATCGCGCGCCTGCTGGAGGTGTCCGAGCGCACCGTCTACCGCGAATGGGAGCGCGCCCGCGCCTTCCTGCAGGCCATGCTCGACGACAGCGGCGGCGGGGACGGCGATGGAGCCTGAGAAACTGGCGCAGTGGCAGGCGGCCGACGCCCTGTTCGACCAGTGGCTCGACCAGCCCGAAGCCGGGCGCGATGCCTGGCTGGCGACGCAGGCCCCGCCCGATGCCGTGCGCCGCCTCCTCGACCAGCTGATTGCCGCGCACCGCCGGCCGAGCGCCGCGCTGGAGCCGGCAGGCGGCGACCTGGCGGGGCGCCGGCTGGGCGAGTGGACGCTCGCGGAGGAGCTGGGCCGCGGCGGCATGGCCGTGGTCTACCGCGCCTGGCGGGACAGCGGTGCGGCGCGGCAGCAGGCGGCGGTCAAGGTGCTGACCCTGGGCGCACTCGGCGCCGCCGGACGCGAGCGCTTCCATCGCGAGGCCGCGATCCTGGCGCGCCTGAACCACCCCAACGCCGCGGCGCTGATCGACTCGGGCGTGGCCGACGACGGCACCTGCTGGCTGGCGATGCCGCTGGTCGAAGGCGAACGCATCGACCGCTGGTGCGAAGCCCGTGGCGCCGACGCGCGCGCCATCGTGCGCCTGTCCCTGCAGGTCTGCGCCGCGGTCGCCTACGCCCACCGCAACCTGGTCATCCATCGCGACCTCAAGCCCTCGAACGTGCTGGTCGACGCCAGCGGACACGTGCGCCTGCTCGACTTCGGCATCGGCCAGTTCAGCGACGCCGAAGCGGACCGCACGCAGACCATGTGGCGCGCGCTGACGCCCGGCTACGCCGCGCCGGAGCAGCTGCGCGGCGATCCGCCGGGCACGGCGATGGACGTCTACGGCCTCGGCGCCCTGCTGCATCGCCTGCTCACCGGCCGCCTGCCGCAGGCGGGCGCCGGCGGCGACGCCACCACCCGGCCCTCGCTGCTGGTGCGCGATGCCGGCGACGCCTACCACCGCCACTACGTCCCGCTGAGGAACGACCTCGACCGGGTCCTGCTCAAGGCCCTGGCCGAGGAGCCCGAACAGCGCTACGCCACCGCCGACGCGCTCGCCGACGACCTGCGCCGCTGGCTCGACGGCCTGCCGGTGCTGGCGCAGAAGCCGCGCCCGGGCTACCGGCTGCGCAAGTTCGTCTCCCGCAACCGGGCCGGCGTGGCCGCGGGCGTGCTGCTCGCGGCAAGCCTGGCCGGCGGCGTGGCGGCGACGCTGTGGCAGGCCGGCGAGGCGCGCCGGGAGGCCGGGAACGCCACCGTGCAGGCCCAGCGCGCGCTGCTGGTGCGCGACTTCCTGGCGCACGTGTTCGAATCCACCGAGCCGGCCTCGGGCGGCGTGCCCACCGCGCTGGAACTGCTCGACGAGGGCGCGCGGCGCGCAAGATCGTCCGTGCTGCGCAGCGACCCCCTGGCCGCCGCCGACATCCTGGCACTGACCGGCAAGGCGCGGATCGAACTGGACGATCTGGACAAGGCCTTGGCCGATCTCACCCAGGCGGCCGCCCTGCTGGCCTCGGACAGCATGGCGACCCACGCCGACCGCAGCCGCGTGGAGGCGGACCTGTCCCGCGCGATGCGCCTGGGGGGGCACGTCGAGGCGGCCCTGCGCCACGCGCGCGCGGCCGTCGATGCCGGCGAACTGGCGCTGGCGCGGGAAGACGCCGTCGCGGTCCGTCTGGATGCGGGCATCGTCCTGGGGGAAGCGCTTG
Source organism: uncultured Luteimonas sp. (assembly GCA_934541015.1). GTDB lineage: Bacteria > Pseudomonadota > Gammaproteobacteria > Xanthomonadales > Xanthomonadaceae > Luteimonas. The sequence goes on along the minus strand of CAKTDC010000012.1, from coordinate 12,065 downwards.
CCGGCACCGATCCGGAAGCGTCCCTGGCCGAATTCGAGCACGTGGTGCAGACGATCCTTCAGTCCGGCCTGCAGGACACCGTGCTGCACCTGGACGCACTCAACGGGCTGAGCCTCATGGCGTTCGCGGTGAATCCGGAGGACGTGGAGACGCATGTCCGGCTGTCGGAGGAGGTCATCCGGCTCTCGTCCATCGTTGAAGGGCCCGGGAGCGGCTGGCACGCCGAGTCGCTGTCCAACCAGCTGACCGTGTTCGCGCACGCCGGCCAGACCGTCCGGGCCGACCAGATCGCCGCGGAAGCGGTGACGTTGGCCGACCGCATTTTCCGCCAGCCACACTCGACCAAAGCCACCGTGTACTGCAACGTCGCGGTCCACTTCCACACGACCGGCCGCATCGCCGATGCGCTGCCCTACTATGCCGTCGCCGACCGCATCAACGCCGGGCTTCCGCACGCGGCCGCAGATGTCGAATCCTGTTTCCGGCTGAGCGGACACGCGCATCTGAGCGCGGGTGAACTGGACCGCGCCGTCGACAGCCTGGAGCAGAGCTGGCAGATCCTCCAGCGTCTCGACCGCCAGGACAGCCGCCACGGCCACTACACCTGTGGCCATCTGGCGTCGGCCCATATCCGCCTGGGAGCCCTGCAGGCAGCCGCTCGCCAGTTGGACCATTGCCCGCCGGGCGAGGCGGCCACGGGCGCTTTCCACCCGCTCCAGGCCGAGGCGGAACTCCGCTTCGCGCAGGGTGACTACCGGGAATCCTCCCGACTCGCCTCCGGCCTGCGCGTGCGCAACCCGCCGGAACCGCGCGCCTCGCGATGGATGCGCCCGTGGATGCTGTCGTTCCTGCTTGCGGAACGCGGCGGCGTTGAAAACCGGGCCGAACTGCTGGCCGCCCTGGGCGAGGCGGCGGCCACGCGACCGCTGGCCGACTGCCTGGCCCGGCCGGACGAAGGCAGCTGTCTGGCCGTTCCCTAGGTGCCGGCACGCGCGCGCCCGGCCCGCTGCCGATCGGCCGGCAGCGCCGGACTGGCAGTCCCAGCCGCCTGATCGCGTGGATGACGTGCCCGGGCATCCGGGCGCGGCCGGGTCGCCGTTCGGCCCGCTCCACATCCAGCGGTCCCCACATGCAGGCATTCCGGTTTCTTGCACCCGCGGCACTGGCCGCACTGGCGGCGATATCCACCGCGTCCTGCGACGCCGGCACGGACGCCGCACAGCCGGAGCACGGCTACGCCACCGGACGGGTCGTCGACACCGGCGGCGCCCCCATCCCCGGGGCAAAGATCCTGCTCGACAACTCGGTGTTCTACGCCTCCTACATCCACGGCTCCAGCGACGACGCGGGCCGCTACCGGATCCGGGTGCAGCCCGGCGCCTGGCGCGCGCACGCGACCATCGCCAGGGACTACAACGGACGCCGCTACACGCTGCAGCTGCACCCGGACGCCACCGATTCCTTCGACCAGGACGGCGCCGTGCGCAACTTCAGCTGGCGGCTGGAGGGCCGCGGGCCCGACAACGACTACGCCTACTACGGCGGCTTCATCCAGCTGACCTCGGACACCGGCTTCGATGGCGATCTGGCGGACGTCGAACTGGTCCTGACCCCCGACGGCCCGCTGATCGACGGCTCGGCCGGACAGCAGCTGCGGCTGCGGCTCAACGACCACTACTGGCGCCAGTACCACCAGATCGAGGACATCCGGATCGGCCGCTACACGGTCACCGCGGTCCTGGACGACGGAACCGGGCCGCGTCCGCTGCGGATCCAGGACGGGCATGCGCGGGGCGATTTCCGGCGGCAGTCCAGGCTCGACTTCATCCCGGAAAGCGGCGGCATCCCGGGCGCCAGGGCATCCATCGTCATCGGCAACTGACGCAGCCCCCCTGCGGCGACCCCTGTCAGTCGGCACCCCCGGATCGCGTGGATGACTGGCCGGCGCCCCGCACGCGGCCGGCCATCTCCCGTCCATCGAGGCACCGAATCCGATGCAAGCACCCCTTCCTTCGCTTTCCGCGCTGGCCGCGGCGGGCCTGACGCTGCTGCTGGCGCTGGCCACCGGCTGCGGCGACCGTCCCTCCGCCGGCGCCGCCACCCTGCAGCCGTCCCCGCTGGCCGCACCGCTCGAGGCCGCGTACCGGCGCATCATCGGCTCCCCGCTCGCCGCCGACGACGGCTGCGATGCCGCTCCGGCGCTTGCGGTCGCACTCGACGGCTGGCTGCAGGCGGTGGACAACGCCGGGCTGGCAAACCGCTTCGCCAGCGAAACCGCCTCGGCACGGCAGCGCGCCACCGAGGTCCGCAGCCGCTGTGCAGCCGCCATCGCTGCAGCGTCGGCGGCGTCCGCCGCTTCCGCTGTCGCGCGGGACCGGCGCCGGGAGGGCGGGCGCAAACCGGCCGCGGATCCACGGCCGGCCATCACCGGGGAGATGCTCGATGCCTACGCCCGCGGCATGGAGGAGGAAATCTCGCTCATGCGCGCCAGCGCGAGCCATTTCGTGTCGCTGTCCAGGTACGACGCCCAGGGCAGGCAGGTGGCGGAGAAGGCGGGCCTTGAGCTGCCCGAGTACCGCGGCCTGCGGCAGGCCCTGCACGAAGTGCTGCACGTGCAGACGATGCACGCGCGCTATACCGGCCCCGGCGGGCCGGCGAAGCTGGCCGCGCTGGAGCCGCACAAGCGCGACTACGCCCTGACCGTGCTGGCCCGCGATCCGTTCGCCACGCTCTCGCCCGCCGAACGCGGCGCGGTGCAGGCGCGGATGCACGGGCTGCAGGACAGTTACGCGCGCTACATGGAGATCGCCGCCATCGCCGACTGACGGCACCGCGGCCGTGGCCGGTCCCCGCTGTCAGTTCCCGACCCGCTTTCTCGAGGATGGCATGCCCGGGCTCACCGGGCCGGCCTGGCCGCCGTCCGGCCAGATTCCTGCAAGGGCACGATCATGCATGTTTCCCGTCTTCCCCTGGCTTCGGCCCTGGCGCTTGCGCTGTCCGCCGCCAGCTTCGCCGTCCCCGCGCACGCCGCGCAGGCCGAGCTCTACATCGATGTCGCCACCCACGCCATGCCGGGGATGCCCGGCATGGGCGCCATGGGCCGTCTCGCCGGCGCCATGGGCGGCCAGCGCCCCGGCTATGGCATGACGCGCCATCCGGGCATGCCCGGCCGCTACATGGATGTGGCCCTGCACAACCGCGCCGCGCCGGGGCAGCCGGCCAGCCAGGCCGTGCCCAGGGGCCTGCAGCTGGGCAACAGCATCGACCTGCTGCCGCGCGAGCGCAGCGAAACGTCCAGCGACGCCGGCGACGCCGGCACCGGGAGCCTGGGCCTGACCGACGGCGGCACGTACAAGGTCCGCTACTTCTGGGGCTGCGGCGAGCAGGCGCAGCGCGGCCAGCCGGTCGAATATTCGATGACCGTGCGCAACGGCAAGGTCGTGCAGAGCGGCCGCGCGATGGCGCCGCGCAATGTTCCCGGACGCGGCCCGGAGATCACCGCGCAGCACGTGCTGTGGCCCAATCCCGCCGCCCGCCGTTCGGTGTCCGGCAGGGCCTCTCTGGTCGGCAGCCACCGGCTCGGCGGCAGCGGCGTTCCCGACTCGATGGAGTTCGCGCTCGGCGACGGCGACGATTTCCTGCCGTCGCTGGAGCTGGAGGCATCCGGCGGCAACGCTGACGGCATGACCCTGCAGTGGACGCCGGTGGCCGGCGCCCGCGCCTACTTCATCCACGCCATGGTCGCGGACGGCGACACCGTGGTGATGTGGAGCAGCTCCGAAGACGGTTACGCCGGAGTCGAACTGATGGACTACCTGCCCGGCGCGCTGCTGGGCCAGTGGACGGGCAAGCGCACCCTGCTCGGCACGGACGCGCGCAGCTGCACGATTCCGGCCGCGGTGTTCGCCGGCGTCGAAGGCACGCCGATCGTGCAGATGATCGCCTACGGCGGCGAACGCACCGTGGCCGAGCCGCGCCCGGCCGGCGCAGCGCGCGACTGGTCCCCGGCATGGACGGTGCGCGTGCGCAGCAAGTCGACCGCGATGCTGATGCCCGGCCTCGGCGCCGGCGCCGCACGCGATGCCGCCAGGCCTGCGGCCGGAGATGCGGCCAAGGGCCTGCTGCGCGGCCTGATCCGGCGCTGACGCCCGCCGCCGCAACCACCGGCGCCTCGTTCCCACCGCGGCGCCGTTCCCCGCTGCACGCCGGGGTCCCCGTCACCCTCCCTTGAGCACAATGCCGGAGCATCGATGCCATGACACGACATTCCTTCCTGCCGTCCGCAACGCCGGCCCTGATCGCGCTGGCGCTGTGCGCCTGCACCGGCGGTTCCGCAGGCGCCGGGCACGACGCCGCCCGCGTGGACTGCGGCACGCCAGGCCCGCACGGCGTCGACTGCGAGATCCGCCGCACCGGCGGCGACGGCAGCTTCGAAGCCTGCTGGGACCTTGCGATCGCCTGCCGCAACGGCGGCAGCATGCGCGCCTCGACCTGCAGCACGATGGCGGCTGCTGGACAGCAGGGCACGCGGAACATGCCGGCGGCCGCCTTTTCCGGCCAGGACAGCTGCGACGTTCCCGTCTCCGGGCAGGTCGAACAGCTGAAGATCACCTCCCGCTGACGGCCGCGTCCTCGCGGGTGAAGGTCGCCACGCGCCGGTAGCTCGACGGATACGCGCCCACCTGCAGCAGCTCCGGGCGCAGGTTCCAGTCGATGTGCAGCCGGTCGTAGCGCCCGTCCTGCCCGCGGGTGAACCAGACGAACTCCTCGCGCATCGCGCGGTTGCGCCAGACCGCGCGGAAGGTGTCGTGGTGCCAGTGCTCCAGGTCCGCCACCTGCAGCGGATCGCCCCACAGCTGCAGCACCAGCCCGCCGTTCTCCACGCGCACCTCGGCGTCGGCGTACAGCGCATCGTCGAACCGGCCGGCGAATGCGGCAAGCGGCCCGCCCGGGCGCGTGCCGCGGATGCGCGCGGCGTGGATCGCATCGCGTTCGGCCTGCACCTTCGCCTTGCGCGCCAGGTAGGCGGCGTGGGAAGTGGCGTGCCAGTCCGGGCCGGCGTTGCCGATGTAGCGGTCGATGATCGTGCGCGCCAGCGCGGTGGCGAAGCCGTTGTGGTTGTTGGCGGTGACGAAGATGCCCAGCCCCTCTTCCGGCACGAGCAGCAGCAGGCTGTTGATGCCGTCGACCGCGCCGGTGTGCTGCGAGATGGCCCGGCCTTCGTAGCTGCCCAGGTTCCAGCCCAGGCCGTAGGCGCTCAGCGGCTGGAACGCGCGGTGCCCGGGCAGGCTCTGCGCGGTGTGCATCTCGCGCAGCGTTTCCGGCGCGAGGATGCGCACCCCGTCCACCGTGCCCGGTGTCGCCCCCAGGTGCAGGCGCATCCACTGCGCGATCTCGGTGGCCGTGCTGTGCACCGACGCCGCCGGGCCGACGGCATCGAAGCCGCGCGGCGCAATCTCGACCACCACCCCGTCGATCTCCTGGTGCGGCCAGGCCACGTTCCCGCCCGGCACCAGCTGCGCGAACGCGCCCAGGCTGCGCTCCATCTTCAACGGGACGAACAGCCGCTGGCGCACGAAATCCTCCCAGCCGATCCCGGTGAGCGCCGGCACGATCTCGCCGGAGACCATGTACAGCTCGTTCGAATAGACCCAGCCGGCGCGGAACGGCTGCTCCAGCGGCAGGTGGCGCAGGCGTTCGATCTGCTCGGCGCGCGGCCGCGCCGAGATCCAGCGGATGCGGTTGCCGCTCAGCCGCCCCAGCCCCACCCGGTGCGCGAGCAGGTCGCGCACGGTCGCATCGGCGGTCGCCACCGGATCGTGCAGGCGGAAGCCGGGAATATGGTCGATGACCCGGTCGTCCCACTGCAGCCTGCCCTCGTCGACGAGGATGCCCAGCGCCGCAGCGTTGAACGCCTTGGAGACCGAGGCCACGTTGAACAGCGTATGCGCGTCGACCGGCTCCGGATGACCGAGGCGGCGCACGCCGAAGCCGCGCGCCCACACCAGCCGGTCGTCCTTGACCACGCTCACCGCCAGCCCGGGAATGCCCCAGTCGCGCATCCCGCGTTCGACGAACTCCTCGATCCCGTCCAGCTCCTGCGGCGGCGCGGTCTGCGCCGGCGCGGCGAACGGCAGCAGCAGCGCGAGCAGGAGCAGGACCGGGCGCGCCGGGAAAATCCTCCGCGCGGCGCCGGAAGACAGGTGCGACAAGGACACGATGGCGCGACGATGCATGCGGCTCCCCCGCTGGCTGGTATCCGACCGCGAAGGGTACACGGCACCGCGGGCCGATCCAGGCCCCGGTGCGGCGGGCGGCCCGCCCGACGGACGCGAGCGGGAACTTCAGGCGCCGTGATCGACGTTGAGGAACCCGCGGCAGCGCGCCGCACCGCAGCGGCACGGAACCGGGTCGAGATCGCCGCTGAGACGGTAGTCGAGCAGCAGCTCCTCGCCACAGGCGATCGGCCGCAGACTGCTCAGGAACACGCGGCCATGGTCGAAGCGCGGCGCCAGGTTGGGCTCGCATCCGTGATTGATGTATTCGGCGCCGCTGCCGCCGATCGCGCCATCGATCACGCGCCGCGCGCTGCAGCGGAGCAGGTACAGCTGCGGCCGGAAGCGCCGGCGCCAGGCTTCGCGGAAGCCGATGCGCTCGCCGGTGTACTCGATCACCCGCCGCCGCGCCGGAATGTCCTGCGCGGCGGCGACGCCCCAGCGGTGGATGTCCGACCGCACCACCCGCAGCGCGAAGGCACAGGCCGCCGGGTCCAGCCGCGGCGTCTGCCACGGCCCGCCCGGCAGCAGCACCTCGCGCACGAAGGCGGTGGTGTCCCCGTCCCGCGGCGGCGCGGGCGCCTCCAGCGGCCGCCTCGAAACTTCAGCCGCCACCCTTGAACCCGGGCCCGCGGAGCTTGTACGCCAGGTTCCTGACGCCCGCCTGCGCCCCGGCCCCGCCTTCCATCTTGATGCCCATCGGGCTGGAGCCCATCTTCGCGCCAGCCACGCCGCCCATCTTGAGGGCCACCGGCGAGTCGCCCCCCATCTTCAGACCCGCAGGGGATCCCCAGGGAAGCTTGATGCCCACCGGTTGGCTGCCCATCTTCAAGCCCGCAGGCGCCCCCCAGGGGAGCTTGATACCCGCCGGCTGGCCGCCGCCCATCTTGAGCCCTTGCTGCGACAGCATCAGGTCCGGATACGGATCACGGGCCTGCAGCGCGCGCAGGGTCCGTCCGCCCGGATCGACGCGGCCATCGGCGGAACCGAACTGCCGGCGCTGGAAGGCCTCGATCGCCGCGACGGTCTTCGGGCCCGCCATTCCATCGATCGCCAGTTCCCGCTGCGGCCCGCCATGCGCTGCCGGCACGCAGTTGAGCAGGTACTGCACCGTCGCCACATCATCGGCCGGAAGATTGCGCCCGGCGCGACCGACTGAACTCCTGATCTGCTTTGCCATGACCTCCTCGACGCGGCATTCGGGACGATGCCGATACCAGAGACAACGGCAGCGGTCCGCATCGGCGGACAGCGCGGAAGCGGCGAAATGCCTGAAACCAGGGTCTTTCGAGTCGGTAGCCATGGACCGCGGCCCCGGGGAGGGGCGGACGAACAGCAGCGCCGGATCCGGCGCGGCCCGTCACCACTTCACATGATCGAGCAGCTTGATGAAGTTGCGCTTGCGCATGTATTCGGCGCGGATGCGGGCCAGATAGCGCGGAAATTCCGCCTGGCGCCCGAGCTTCTCCATCAGCCCGCGCACCGTGCGCAGCAGCACGACTGCCTCCCGATAGGCTTCGTTGCTGGTGCGGTCCAGGGTCGGGCTGATCTGGCGCTGGTAGATCGGCAGCGCATCCTGCGGATGGGTCTTCGCCCGGCTGGCGGCAAGCGTCATCCACAGCCGCTCACTGCAGCCGTGAGCGGTGGCCTCGTCCCAGGCCGCCTGGACGTTCTTCTCCCAGAGGAATATCTCCACCAGGAGCGAATGGTCGATCCCCGGCGGCACGCGGCCGCGCACACGACGCGACTGTCCGTCCCCGGCGATGATCTGCCGCAGGTGCGCGAGTGCGCGCTCACGCCAGGCGGGGCGCTGCCTGCATCGACCGGCATGCTCGAGCAGACTCCCGTAGGTTTGCAGGCACGGCCGCTCGGCAAACCCCGCCCAGGCCAGCGCCATCGCCTCGTCATGGCGCCGGGCGCGGTGATACGCCTGGGCCAGGAATTCGCGCAGCCGCGGATCGGTGCGTTCGGGAAAGGCCCTGCACCCGCGCTCGGCCCAGTCGAGCGCGGCCTCGTGCCGGCCGGCGCCCTGGTAGATCTCGGCGATCTGGAGGAACGACCACGCCGAGGACAGGTCGCGCTGCTTGATCGCAACCCGTGCCTCGACATCGCCGTCGTGCCGCGCCAGCGCCTCCATGATGCTGGTGATCCGGAAGCGCTTCCCGTAGGCGTTGCGATCACCACCGGGGCCGAGCACCGGGACCTCGCGCCATGCGGCCTCCGCCAGCTGCCGGTACACCGCCAGGCCCTTCTTGCCGAACACGTCCGCGTAGGTCTGCGCAGCACCATGGAAGACGTCCCATTCGCTGCGCAGCTCCCAGGCGAACAGCCGCCGCGCCAGCGTTTCCGGATCCGGTCGCGCCTTCCGGCAGGCGCGGTGATGCAGCACCTGCAGCCGCTCCAGGATCTCGCCCAGTCCTCCGTCCGAATCGTCCACGGATTCGATCGCCTGCTCGACTGCCGCCAACGCATGTTCCGCCAACGCAACCGCCTCGGCGGCGTGCCCGCGCTTGTACAGCGCCTCGATGCCATCGATCGCGCCATCGATGCCGCGGACATAGTCCCAAGCCTCGCGATAATCGACGAAGCCGCGCACGTCGATCGCCTCGTCGATCGCCCGCCGGTAGGTGGCGAGGTCGAGCCGCCCGGGGTCGCGCCCGGCCACCTGCATCAGCAACCACCGGCGCAGGCCATCATCCTCGGCCACCTGCTGCATCAACAGATCGGCGAGCACCTGCGGCGTCTGTGCCACCAGCCAGGCGCGGACGTCGTCTATCGTGACCTGCCGCACCGGCGCCTTCTTCCCCGGCTTCGTCCCGGTCGACGCCTGCTTCGCGGACGATTCCGCCTCCAGCCACGCCAGCCCCACCGCCACGCAGTGCTTGCAGAAGCCGCCGTCGTGCCCGACCGGACAGGTGCACGACCAGTCCACCTCGTCATCCGCCGACCACAGCGCCACCCGATACGTCCGCGTGCCGTCCACCCTGACGGTGAGCTTGCCGCCACGCTCGACCACGGCGCCGACCTGCCCGTTCCGGAAATAGCCCTCGCCACGCTCGAACGCCCGCCCTCCCGCGAGGCGGCGCAGCAGCGCGCGGTCGAGGAAGTCGCCCGGGATGGCGGGTTGGCTGGCAGTCCGCTTCATGTTGTTCTCGTGCATGCTGCTCTGGTGCAGGGGTCGGGAGGATTCCGTTGCCTGCGGCCATGACCAACGCTGGCTGGACATGATCGATTCTTTGCAGCAGCCGTACCGGATGTGTTGCGCTCGCGGCTCAATCGTCTACTTTACCGGAGGCTCGCCAGGGCATCGCGGATCAACCGCTCCTGCTGTCGAGTCGTGTCGTCCGCACCTGCTGCACACTCCAGCGCCAGTCTGATTTGGTGACTGGACAAGCTCATGACCTCGCGCAGCCTGCCCGCATCTTCCAGGCGGGCAAAATCCCAGCGATCCAGATCACCCAGCGCGCAGGTCCAGCCAGGACTTGGCGCCCAGCTCACCGCCCAGTACGCCAAGGAAGAAACCGGGGTACGGATCGCCGTGAAAGCAGGCCGGGTTCTCCGGACGCATGCCGGCATAGCGGCTGGTCAAGAGGCGGACAACGATATCGCCGCGCTCCGGCGCGGCAAGCACAAGGAAATACTTCGGTTTCAACTCGCCGGTTTGCGGCTCGACATAGAACGCCGAGTCCCGATAGACGTGGCCGATGCGAGCCGGCATGGCTCAGTGCAGCTGTTGCGCCTGACGAATGCCTTCGTGCTCCGCCGCGGCCTCGCGAATGATCCCGGCATTGGGATCGTCGTCCTGTATCGCAAGGGCATAGGGGATGCGCTCGAGACTGCCCCGTCCGTTGTCCCAGATGGCACACCAGGGGCCGCGTTCGGCGTGGGTGACGTTGATCATGGGCTGCGAGTAGTCCGTCCGGAAGCGCTCCGCCAACTGTTCCATCAGCCTCAGTTCGCGACGGGTGAAGTGGCTGTCGTCGAAATCACGCTTGGGCCGTACGGTTTCCCGCACGTAGTCGACCACCTGCTCCGGAACGATGTCGATCGCTTCGGCGAAATCCGGCTCGAGCGCCTCCCATTCCTCGAACAACACCATCGGGACGGGACCCATCTTCATCGCCCGGTACTCTAGGCCCGTCACGGACACGCCGGTCTGCCGGAAATGTTCGAAATCAAGCAGGTACAGCAGCTTGATCAGCTTGATCTTGCCGCAGTACCGGGTGTTGTCGGCGAAGTAGATCGCAGCATTGATCAACTTCTCGCGACCATGGGACTTGAGCATGGGTTCCTCGGGATGGCGCGGCCATGCCGGTGCAACGGGTGAGGCTACGCGGGGAGACGCAACGGAGCAAGCGAATCCAGCTTCGCCACCCGGGCTCCAGCGGCTCGCCCACCCGCGCTCACGGCCTTGTTGAACGCAGGGTTCAATATGGGGGCGGATCGATGCCATACGCAAGGCAGTATTCAACAAAAAGCCCCGCATCGCTGCGGGGCCTTCGTGTTGCTTGACGCGAGCGGCTGGCCCCCACCCCACCCCGGCCCGTCCGGCCCGGCGCAGCGCGCCGGGCGTTCGGAGAGGGCAGTGCGGACAGCCAGCAGGCCGGATCAGAAATCCATGCCGCCCATGCCGCCCATGCCGCCGCCGCCCGGCATCGCCGGCTCTTCCTTCTTCGGCAGCTCGGCCACCATCGCCTCGGTGGTGATCATCAGGCCGGCGATCGAGGCCGCGTTCTGCAGCGCCGAGCGGGTGACCTTGGTCGGGTCCAGGATGCCGAACTCGATCATGTCGCCGAACTCGCCGTTGGCGGCGTTGTAGCCGAAGTTGCCCGAACCGTCCTTGACCTTGTTGAGGATCACGGAGGGCTCTTCGCCGGCGTTGGTCACGATCTCGCGCAGCGGGGCTTCCATCGCACGCAGGGCGATCACGATGCCGTGGTTCTGGTCTTCGTTCGCACCCTTGAGGCCGCCGATGGCCTGCAGCGCGCGCACCAGGGCCACGCCGCCGCCCGGGACCACGCCTTCTTCCACCGCCGCACGCGTGGCGTGCAGGGCGTCTTCGACGCGGGCCTTCTTTTCCTTCATCTCGATCTCGGTCGAGGCACCGACCTTGATCACCGCCACGCCGCCGGCCAGCTTGGCCACGCGCTCCTGCAGCTTCTCGCGGTCGTAGTCCGAGGAGGTCTCCTCGATCTGCGCCTTGATCTGCTTGATGCGCGCCTCGATGGCGGCGGTGTCGCCGGCGCCGTCGATGATCGTGGTGTTCTCCTTGGAGACCTGGATCTTCTTGGCGCGGCCGAGGTCGGCGATGGTCGCCTTCTCGAGCTGCAGGCCGACTTCCTCGGAGATCACGGTGCCGCCGGTCAGCACGGCCATGTCCTCGAGCATCGCCTTGCGACGGTCGCCGAAGCCCGGGGCCTTGACGGCGCAGACCTTGACGATCCCGCGGATGGTGTTGACGACGAGGGTCGCCAGGGCTTCGCCCTCGACTTCCTCGGCCACGATCAGCAGCGGCTTGCCGGCCTTGGCCACGCCCTCGAGCACGGGCAGCAGGTCGCGCACGTTCGAGATCTTCTTGTCGTGCAGCAGGATGAACGGGTCATCGAGCTCGGCCGACATCGACTGCTGGTTGTTGATGAAGTACGGCGAGAGGTAGCCGCGGTCGAACTGCATGCCTTCGACGACGTCGAGTTCGTTCTCCAGGCCCGAACCCTCCTCGACGGTGATCACGCCTTCCTTGCCGACCTTCTTCATCGCGTCGGCGATGATGTTGCCGATCGACTCGTCGGA
>CAKTDC010000011.1 GCA_934541015.1 uncultured Luteimonas sp. | reverse complement strand
CGCTAGGGCGAGTTGAACGATTGCGAGGATAGCTTCCATGCGGCCTAACACCTGAGTTAAGCCGCGCCGCGAAGCGGCGTCGGCTTGAATGAATTGTTAGGCGGCGACCAACCGAAGGAGATACAACAGTGGCAAACGAACAACTTGTGAACCGCGCGATGGAAACATTTAACCGACTTGATGGCGTTGGAAAGCTGGCAACGGCGCACGCACTCCGAGCCAAGACGCCGAACGAAGTGCGGGCAGCTTTTGCAGCGCAGGACGATTGGACGCTGGAGCACGTCACCATCGAGGAAATGGAGGACGAATTGGCGAACCTGGAGCCGGACGAAGCGGACGAGCGGTGGGCGGAAAGGTGCGCTGGTGCGGACGGCCTGCCGCCGCATCACCCGTGCTAGTAGCCGCCTAACACCTGAGTTAAGCCGCGCCGCGAAGCGGCGTCGGCTTGAATGAATTGTTAGCGCGCATGTAGCGACTGCACACGCTGTTGCAGTTCAACGAGGTTACGTGATGAAAGCATCTCCTGCGCAGACGTGGGGAACATTTGCGCAATATCGATCTGATGTTGCGAGCCATCACCGGGCTTGAGCACCCTAACGGGAGTTCCATCTTCCGAAAGTCTGACGACTGCAGGGCCATTTGTACCTTGCTGATGGTTGGGTGATCGACAGTCAAGATAGATAAAAAGTTCGTCGGTAGATTCGCCGATCTGCTCATAGAAGCAACGCGGCTGATCTATCCAAGCATGGCTGATCTCAAGTAAACGAATGACACGGGAGTCAAGCGCGGGAGCACGCGGCTGTGAGCCTTGGCAGGCGGCAAGAAGCATTACAGAAATTGCGAGACTGTAGCGGGTCATGTGCGCTAACTACTTTTAGATCCCGAAAACGGGATGATAAGAAGCAGTATTCAGCGACAATCCGGGGCCGTCAACCGCAAATCCCCAGCCGCATCAGCGACTTGCCTCGCCTCTGCTCCGCGGACGACAACTACGGTTCCGTGCGATTCGGGGTGGTATCTCTTATCACCGCGAATCGCGGCGGTAACGGCTTCTGGTCAAGGTCGGCGTACGCTGCCTGTTGACCGCGCGACAACAGGCGAGGTAGTCCGTTTCCCAGTCGCTGAAAGGACTGCCTTCCCCTGATTCATGCCGCAGCGTCGGGCACCACCCTCCCCTCAATCGATGGCCACAGGCTGTTCGCTCCACGCCTCCACGCTGCCGTCGTGGCCGTGCAGGGTCAGGCCCAGCCAGCGGCGGCCGCGGTGGCCATCTTCCAGGCGCACGGTTGCCCGGAAGCCCACGCGCGGATGCTGCGGATCGGTGGACACGCCCCAGTAGCCTGCGACCTCCGGCATCGCGGCGCCGTACTCCGCCCGCGCCACCGCCACCCCGTCCAGGGTGACGTCCACGCGCGCGATGCCGGCGCCGTCCTTGAAGGCCCAACCGGCCACTTCGAACTCCTCGCCAACCACGGCCCGCGGCAACGGCCGGTCGATCCAGGCCATCGCCGGCGCCGTGCAGGGCCGCGACGATCCGCTCCCGGCCCCCACCCCGTCCGGCCATGCCAGCAGCAGGAAGCGGCGGCGGCCGTGGTCGACGTTGAGCACCTGCGGCGGCGGCAGCGGGCCGAAGGCGTCGCACAGGGCGTGATAGCGCCGCAGCAGGTCGCGGTAGGGCACGTCGCTGGCGCCGACGACCAGCAGCACCGGGGTGTCCGCCGGCAGATCCTGCGGACGCCACTGCAGGGCCCACAGCCGCAGCTGCGGCGCGCGGCCGTGGTGGTGGTTGAGCGGGTGGTCGAGCACCGGGATGCGCGGATCGCCCAGGACGAAGCCGAGCTCGGCGCCGAGCTTGAAGTTGTCGGCCACCAGCCGCGTCCCCGGCGGCAGCTGCGCGCGCGCGTCGGCCACGGTGGCGGCCAGTGCGTCCCAGCCGGCGAAGTTGGACGGGTACCACTTCAGCGCCGCCATCTGCGCGCGCACGCCAGGCGAGGACACCGCCAAGTGGAAACCCAGCGCCGCCAGCGCTCCCAGGCCGGCCAGCGCCCACAGCGATGCGCGCAGCCAGGGGCGCCAGCGTTCGAGCAGCTGCGGCAGCAGCGGCAGCAGGGCGAGCCAGCCCGGCAGCGGCCAGTGGAAGCTCACCCGCTCGCTGTCGGCGACGAAGCCGAGCACGAAGAAGCCGGCCACCACGATGCCGCCCGCCCACGCCAGCAGCCGTCGCGCCGGGTCCCGGTGGCGGCGATCGGCCCAGCCCGCGGCCAGCAGCGCGGCGGCCAGCAGCGGCGTGACCACCGCGGCCTGCACGGCAAGGAAGGAAACACCGTCGGCGTGCAGCGCCCAGGGGTGGCGGTCGACGAGCTGGAAGCGCAGCCCGGCCTCGGCGTTGGCCAGGTTCCACCACAGCAGCGGGATCCACGCCGCGGCGCCGGCCGCGAGCGCGGCCAGCACCCGCGGCTCGCGCAGCAGCCGCCGGCCCTCGGCCAGCAGCAGCAGGGCGATGAAGCCGGCGCCGATCACGGCGACGAAGCGGTAGTGGCTGAGCCCGCCGATCACCAGCCCCAGCGCCAGCTCCAGCGCGCCGGCCGCATCCACGCCGCGCAGCAGGCGGGTGATCGCATCCAGGCACAGCGCGGTGGCGAAGGTCATCGCCACGTCGGGCAGCGCCAGCAGGCCGAGGGTCGCCAGCAGCGGCAGCAGCAGCGCCGCGCAGCCGGCCACCCAGGCCGACGCGTCATCGTCCACGCGGCGGGCGATGCGCACCACCAGCCAGGGCAGCGCCGCGGCGATGGCCAGGAACGGCAGCCGCAGCGCGAGCACGCCATCGCCGAAGACTTCCCCGCCCAGCCGCGTCAGCCACGCGGTCAGCCCCGGAAGGTCGGAGTAGGCCCAGGCCAGGTGCCGGCCTTCCTGCCAGTAGAACACCTCGTCCACGAACAGCGGCAGGCGCGCGGCGATCGCGAGCTTGGCCAGCAGCAGCGCGGCCCACAGCGTGACGAACGTCGATTTCGCTCCGATTGTCGACCGCATCGCGCCGCGACCCCGCTACACTCGTCCGCCAGAAAGCCCGTCAGCTCCGCCGCGGCCGCGGCCAGGTTCTCGGACCGCGCCTTCGGCGCATGCACGGCGGTCTCCGCGGCCCGGTGCGGACGCGGCCCTGGACCGAAGCAAGCACAGGAGGTTCCGTGTCCGTCTCCCCCGCAGCGCCGCACATGCTAACCGACGCCCACCGCGAGCGGATCAAGGCCGCGCTGGACCAGGTCAACGCGCTGGTGCTGGGCAAGCCGCAGGAGGTGCGGCTCGCGTTCACCGCCCTGCTCTCGGGCGGACACCTGCTGATCGAGGACCTGCCCGGCCTGGGCAAGACCACGCTTGCGCACGCGCTGGCGGCCACGCTGGGCCTCGGGTTCCAGCGCGTGCAGTTCACCTCGGACCTGCTGCCCTCGGACATCGTCGGCGTGTCGATCTATGACGCGCAGACGCGCCGCTTCGAGTTCCACCCCGGGCCGGTGTTCGCGCACGTGCTGCTGGCCGACGAGATCAACCGCGCGCCGCCGCGCACGCAGAGCGCGCTGCTCGAGGCGATGGCCGAGCACCAGGTCACCGTGGACGGCAGCACCCACGCCCTGCCCGATCCGTTCTTCGTGATCGCCACCCAGAACCCGGTGGACCTGTCGGGCACCTACCCGCTGCCGGATTCGCAGCTCGACCGCTTCCTGCTGCGCCTCAACCTGGGCTATCCGAACGAGGACGCCGAGCGCCTGCTGCTGGCCGGCGAGGACCGCCGCGACCTGATCGCGCAGGCCGCGCCCATGCTCGACGCCGAGGGCGTGCTGCAGCTGCGCCGCGCGGTGGCCGCGGTGCACGCCAGCGACGCGCTGATCGGCTACGTGCAGGCGCTGCTGCTGCGCAGCCGCCACCAGGCGGGCGTGCGCGTGGGCCTGTCGCCGCGCGCCGGCATCGCCCTGCTGCGCGCCGCCCGCGCCTACGCCATGCTGCTCGGGCGCCAGCACGTGCTGCCCGAAGACGTACAGGCGCTGTTCGGCGCGGTCGCCGCGCACCGCCTGATCCCGGAAAGCGAAGCCGGGGACGGCGCCTCGCTGGCCAAAGCGATCCTGCACGGGGTGCAGGTGGATTGAGCGAGGAGCAGCCGCGCCCCATGCCCGCCACCGGCCTCCACCGCCTCCGCACCTTCTTCGAATCCTGGGCCCGCCCGCGGGCGCCCGAAGCGCTGCCCGTGCGCTTCGACCGCAGGCGCATCTACGTCCTGCCCACCGGCTTCGGCCTCTTCTACGGCGCGCTGCTGGCGGCGATGGGCCTGGGCGCGCTGAACTACAACAACAATCCGGCGCTGCTGCTGTGCCTGCTGCTGGTCGGCGCGGGGCTGGCCAGCCTGCTGTATGCGCAGCTGCAGCTGAGCGGCCTGTCGATCCACGCGATCGGCGGCGAGCCGGTGGCCGCAGGCAGCGCGCTGCCGCTGCGCGTGCACGCGCGCGCCGGCGACGCGCGCACGCGCCGTGGCCTGCGGGTGGAGTGCATGGGCAGCACCGCGGTGCTGTCGCTGGAGGACGGCGCCGGCGAGGCCGTGGTCGCCATCGCCACCGCGCGCCGCGGCTGGCTGCAGCCGGGGCGGCTGCGGATCTCGACCCGGCGCCCGCTCGGGCTTGCGCGCGCCTGGGCCTGGGTGTGGCCGGCGGAACCGCTGCTGGTCTATCCCGCGCCCGAAGCCCACGGCCCGCCGCTTCCGGCCGGCAGCGGCGACAGCGCCCGCGCCCGCCTCAACCCGCAGGGCGATGACGTCCACCACCTGCGCGCCTGGCGCCGCGGCGATTCGCGCCGGGCGATCGCCTGGAAGCCCTCGGCGCGGCGCGACGTGCTGCTGGTGCGCGAATACGAGCAGCCCGCCGGCGCCGACATCGTGCTCGCCTGGCGCGCGCTGTCGGGCCTGGCCTGGGAGGACCGCATCCGCCGGCTTGCGCGCTGGGTGGACGAGGCCGAGCGCGAGTCGCGACGCTACCGCCTCGACCTGCCCGGCCAGCCGCCGCTGGGTCCGGCGCAGGGGCCGCAGCACCGCCACGCCTGCCTGCGCGCGCTGGCGCTGCTGCCGCAGGAGATGGACGGCCGTGCGCGGTAACTCGCCCCTGCTCGACGGCACCAGCCGCACCGCCACCCTGGCCGCCTCGGGCGCCTGCCTGCTGCCGCTGCTGCTGCAGCTGCCGCCGGTCACCGCGGTCGCGATCGCGACCCTGTCGGTGGTCACCGTGCTGCTCTCGCGCGGGCGCAAGCCACCGGGGTGGCTGCGCGCGCTGCTGGCGGTGGCGCTGGCCTGGATCGTGTTGAGCAACACCCGCTTCGCGTTCGGCCGGGATACCGCCTGCGCCCTGCTCGCGGCGATGCTGGCGATCAAGCCGGTCGAACTGAACACGGTGCGCGATGCGCGCAGCCTGGTCGGCTTCGCGCTGTTCGCGCCGTTCTCCACCTTCCTGCTCGACCAGGGGCCGCTGTCGCTGCTGCTGGGGCTGCTGGGGGTGCTGCTCGCGCTGGTCGCGCTGTCGCAGCTGTCGGACCTGGAGTCGGGCGATCCGCGCGGCGCGCCGCCGCTGCGCAGCCGTGCGCTCTCGGTCCTGCGCCTGGTCGGCCTGGGCCTGCCGCTGGCGCTGGCCGCGTTCTGGCTGTTCCCGCGCATCGCCACGCCGATGTGGGGCGTGCCCGAGCGCGCGCTGGCGCGGCCGGGGCTGTCGGACACCATGTCGCCGGGGCAGTGGATCGATTTCATGACCGACGACCGGCCTGCGCTGCGGGTCACGTTCTCCGGCGCCACGCCCGCCACCTCGGAAATGTACTGGCGCGGGCCGGTGCTGACCGACTTCGACGGCCGCGACTGGACCCATTCACGCTGGCTGCGCAACCTGCCGGCGGCCGAGGTGCGGGGGGCGGCGGCCGTGTGGGAGTACGAGGTTGAAGTGGAGCCGACCGACCGCCGCGTGCTGCCGGCGCTGGAGCTGCCGCAGTCGGTGCCCGACGGCGCCCGGACCGGCTGGGACCGCACGCTCTACACCGCACGCCCGCTCAGCAGCGTGACCCGCTGGCGGATGACCGCGGCCGCACCGGTGGAGTTCGAAGCGAAGCTGCCGGTGATGCTGCGCCAGGCCACGCTGCGGCTGCCGGAGGGGTTCAACCCGCGCACGGTCGCGCTCGGCCGGCAGTGGCGGCAGCAGGCCGGCGCCGGCAACGACGCGGCGATCGTGCAGCGCGCGATGACCATGATCCGCGCCGAGTTCGGCTACACCCTCGACACCCCGCTGCCCGGGCGCCACTCCGCGGACGAGTTCCTGTTCGAGTGGAAGCAGGGCTTCTGCGAGCACTACAGCTCGGCCTTCGTGATCCTGATGCGCGCGGCGGGCATTCCGGCGCGGGTGGTCACCGGCTACGTCGGCGGCTACCGCAATCCGATCGGCAACTACTGGATCGTGCGCCGGATGGACGCCCACGCCTGGGCGGAAGTGTGGCTGGAAGGACGCGGCTGGGTGCGCGTGGACCCGACCGCCGCGGTCGCGCCCGAACGCATCTACGACACCCTGGAAGACCGCGGTGCCGGCGCCCTGGGCAACCTGCCGGGCCTGGGCCGGGCGATGGACCTGGGCGACTGGATGCGGCGCGGCTGGAACGATTTCGTGCTCGGCTTCGATGCCGCCCGGCAGCAGGCGCTGCTGCGCCCGCTGCGGATGGAGCGCACCGGGTCGAGCGGGCTGATCCTGCTGTTCTCGCTTGCCGCCGCGCTGGCGCTGGGCGCGATGCTGTGGCTGGCCGCGCGCGGCGAGCGCGAGCGCGATCCGGTATTGCGCGCCTGGCACCGCCTGGGCGCGCGCTATGCGCGGCTGGGGCTGGGGCGCGAGCCGCACGAGCCCGCGCAGCGCTGGGCCGAACGGGTGGCGTCCACGCGGCCCGCGGGGGCCGGCGAACTGCGCACGCTCAGCGCGCGTTTCGCGAAATGGCGCTACGCTCCCGGACAGGACGCGGATGCCGGAGCCCAGCGCCTGATCCGCGACCTGCGCAAGCACCGCCCCGCATCCCCCGATCGCCCGGAGCCCACGCAATGACCTTCCGCCTCCTCGCCGCCGCCGCCGCGACCGTGCTGCTAGCCGCCTGCGCCTCCCAGCCCGCGCCGCTGCAGGGCGCGTTCACCGATCTCACGCCGCACCAGGCGGCGGAAACGGACGTGACCGGCGCGTACGTGCGCTGGGGCGGCATCGTCGTCCAGGTGGAGCCGCAGGCGAACGCGACCTGTTTCGAGATGATGTCGACCCGGCTCAACGCCAGCGGCCGCCCGAACTGGGCCCGCGACGACAGCACCGGCCGCTTCATCGCCTGCCGCGCCGGCTTCTACGACCCGGCGATCTTCGAGCGCGGGCGGGAAGTCACCTTCACCGGCCGCATCGGCGGCTACGAGAACCGCCGCATCGGCGAGTACGACTACCGCTTCCCGAAGGTCGACGCCGAGGTGATCTACCTGTGGCCGAAGTACACCGTGGTCACGGCGCCGTCGCCCTGGCCGTGGTGGTGGTAGCGCCCTATCCTGCGGTTCCGAAATGCCCCAGCGGCGCGCCCGCCAGCAGGTGCATGTGGATCTGGAACACCGTCTGCCCGCCGTCGCCGTTGCAGTTCATGACGATGCGGTAGCCGTCTTCGGCCAATCCCTGCGCCTTGGCGTAGGCGGTCGCGGCGGCGGCAAGCCGGCCGATCACCTCGGTCCGGTCGGCGGGCACGTCGTTGAGCGTGGCGAAGCGCTCCTTCGGCACGAACAGCACATGCACCGGCGCCTGCGGCGCGATGTCGCGGAACGCGATCAGGTGCTCGTCCTCGTGGACGATGTCGGCGGGAATCTCGCGGCGGATGATCTTGTGGAATATGGTGGGCATCGGGAAGGCCGGGAATCGGGAATCGGGAATCGGGAATCGGGAATCGGGAATCGGGAATCGGGAATCGGGTAAAGCGTAGCGGATTGTCGCGGGCGCCGGGACCGGGGGTGCCGTGCCGGCTTTCCCCGATCCCCGGCCTCGACTCCCGAATCCCGAATCCCTCGCTCAACCCATCTCCATCCGCGAGCCGAACGCATGCGACAGCGTGCCGCGGTCGATGTATTCCAGTTCGCCGCCCAGCGGGACGCCGTGCGCGAGGCGGCTGGGCCGGACGCCGTGCTGGCGGGCGAGCTGGGCGAGGTAGTGGGCGGTGGCCTCACCCTCCACGGTCGGATTGGTGGCGACGATCAGCTCCTGAACCTCGCCCTCGCGCAGGCGTTCGGCGAGCAGGTCCAGGCCGATCTCGCGCGGGCCGATGCCGTCCAGCGGCGACAGCCGCCCCTGCAGCACGAAGTACAGGCCGCGGTAGCCGGTGGCCTGTTCGATGGCGAGCCGGTCGGCCGGCGACTCCACGACGCACAGCTGGTGCGCGTCGCGCGAGGCGCTGGCGCAGGTCGCGCAGGTCGCGGTTTCGCTGAAGTCGCGGCAGCGCGCGCAGTGCCCGATACGCTCCATCGCCTCCGACAGCGCGTCGGCCAGCCGCCGCCCGCCCTCGCGCTCGCGCTCGAGCACGTGGTAGGCCATCCGCTGCGCGGTCTTGCGGCCCACGCCCGGCAGCACGCGGAAGGCTTCGATCAGCTGTTCGAGCAGGGACATGTCGCGGCGGTCCGCACCAGGCGCTGTTCCGAATCCCGAATCCCCATTCCCCGATCCCGGCTCAGAACGGCAGACTCATCCCCGGCGGCAGCGGAATGCCGGCGGTGGCGGCGGCCATCTTTTCCTTCGACGCCGCGTCGATCCTGTTGGAGGCGTCGTTGAACGCAGCCGCGATCAGGTCCTCGGCCATTTCCGGATCCGACAGCACGCCCGGATCGATGCGCACCTTGCGGCATTCCTTGGTCCCGCTGAGGGTCACGCTGACCATGCCGCCGCCGGCGCTGCCGGTGACTTCGAGTGCGGCGATCTCCTGCTGCACGCGCTGCATGTTCTCCTGCATCTTCTGTGCCTGCTGCATCAGCTGGGCGATGTTTCCACGCATGGGGGGCTCCTGGGGTGAAAGGTCGGGAATCGCTGGCGGGGAATCGGGACCGGCGCCGGCAAGCGGGCATCGCTGCGGCCGCCGCTGCCGTCATCCCTCGTCGAACGGCCTGATCGAATCCGGCACCAGCTTCGCATCGCGCTGGGCCATCAGGCGCTGCACGTCCGGGTTGGCCAGGAAGGTCTCCTCGGCCGCGGACTGGCGCGCGTCGCGCGCGCGCGCCTCGCGCTGGTGCAGGGTATCGGCGGAGGCGCCGGCCTTGCCTTCGAAGCGGATCTGCGGCGTCGCGCCCAGCACCGGCGCCAGCGCGGCGGAAAACTGCTCGATCAGCGAAGGCATCTTGAGATGGTCGTCGGACGCGGGCAGCGCCAGGCGCAGCACTCCCTCGCTCCAGTCCACGAAGGAGGCGTGCCCGGCCAGTTCGCGGACCGGGCCGCGCAGTCCGAGCCGCGCCAGCAGGTCCGGCCAGCTTGCAGCATCCAGCGACCCGGGCGCGACCGGCGCCGGGACCGGGGCCGGAGGCGCGGAATCAGGAGGCGTGGGCGCCGGCGGCCGGGCCACCGGCGCGCTGGTGCGGGCAGCGGGCTGGCGCTGCGGCGGCCCCTGTTCCGGCCGCTTCGCCTCGGCCGCGGCCGCGGCCTCGGCAACGCGCGGGGCACCCGCGGCAGCGGAAGTCCGTCCGGCGGCGGCCGGTCGCGCGGCCGGCGCGGTTGACGGGAGTTCCTGCCCCGCCCCCTCGGCCGGGCGGAACGCGAGCATCCGCAGCACGCTCATCTCGAAGCCCGCGCGCGGGCTCGGCGCCAGCGACAGGTCGCGGCGGCCGTTGAGCGCCATCTGGTACCACAGCTGCACGATCTCGGGACGCAGCGCGCCCGCCAGCGCCTCGACATCGACGCCGTCCATGCCCTGCTCCACCGCCGGCACCAGCTGCCGCACCTGTACCCGGTGCAGCGCCTGGGACAGCGCGTCGAGCACGCCCGCCCAGTCCGGAGACAGGTCGGCCAGCGCCGCCACCTCGGCCATCAGCCGCGTGCCGTCGCCGTCGGCCAGCGCCGCGAGCAGGGCACCGACGCGGGTGCGGTCGACCGTTCCCAGCATCTTCGCCACGTCGGCCTCGCCCAGGTTGCCGCCGGTGTAGGCGATCGCCTGGTCGAGCAGGGACAGGCCGTCGCGCAGGCTGCCGTCGGCGGCGCGGGCAAGCAGTTCGATCGCCCCGGGTTCGGAGGCGATGCCCTCGGCCTGGAGGATCTTCGCGATCTGCCCGCGGATCTGGTCCTCGTCCAGCCGCTTGAGGTTGAACTGCAGGCAGCGCGACAGCACCGTGACCAGCAGCTTCTCCGGGTCGGTGGTCGCGAACAGGAACTTCACGTGCTCCGGCGGCTCCTCCAGCGTCTTGAGCAGGGCGTTGAAGGCCTGCTTGGACAGCATGTGGACTTCGTCGATCAGGTAGACCTTGTAGCGGCCGCGCGAGGGCATGTACTGCGCGTTGTCGATCAGGTCGCGCACGTTGTCGACGCCGGTGTTGGAGGCCGCGTCGATCTCCAGCAGGTCGATGTAGCGCCCGGCGTCGATCGCCTGGCAGGTCTCGCATTCGCCGCAGGGATCGGCGCCGGTGCCCTTCTCGCAGTTCAGGCTCTTGGCGAAGATGCGCGCGATCGTGGTCTTGCCCACGCCGCGGGTGCCGGTGAACAGGTAGGCGTGGTGCACGCGGCCCGAGTCGAGCGCGTTGGACAGCGCCCGGACCACGTGTTCCTGGCCCACCAGCTCGGCGAACCGCCGGGGGCGCCACTTGCGGGCAAGGACGAGATAGGACATGCGCCCATTGTGCCGCGACCCGGCGCACTTTGCCTGTCCCGCCGGTGTCCGGCGACGACGACGACGGCGCCGTTCGGTTGTGGTAAAGCCCGGCCACCGCTAGAATTCCTGCCCCTGCGCGCGGCCGGACCCCGCCTGCCGGGAACCCGGAGAGGTGTCCGGGTGGTCGCCCGCGCATGCGCGGGCGGGCGAGGCAGGGAGGCCGGGCGGCGGATGCCCCATGGACGGGTCCCCGCGCGGGAGCTTCAGATTGCGGAGAGGTGTCCGAGTGGTTGAAGGAGCACGCCTGGAAAGTGTGTAAGCGTCTAAACCGCGCTTCGGGGGTTCGAATCCCCCTCTCTCCGCCAGATACGCGAAGCGCCCCGCAAGGGGCGTTTTGCGTATCTGGCGGAGAGAGGCTGGAAGAGAGCGCCAGGGGGTTCGACAGATCGGCAGGACTGCCGATCTGGACAGCCGAAGGCTGCCCCGAGGGGGCGAGGGCCGTGGATGGCCCGAGTCAATCCCCCGGTCGCCACCATCGTCGCGTCGCGCTTCCCTGCTAGAATTCCGCACCCGGACCCGTCCGAGCGACGCCGGAACCCATGCGTACCGCCATGCGGGCGCGGATTTCCATGGTGGCCCCGTCGGCCCCTCGCGACGCTAGATCGAAAACCCCGCCAGGGCCGGAAGGCAGCAACGGTATCGGTCGATGCGGGTGCCGAGGCAAGCCGGCGGGGCTGCCACCCTTTCGGGCCCCTTCCCGCGACGATCTGCGGCGCAGATGGCTGGTGTGCTGTCGATGCCGGTGCCGGTGCCGATGAGGCTGTGCGGCGGACTATTGCAGAGCGCGCCCGGCGATCTTCGCCCGTGGCGACGGTGTCAGTCGCCGGAGCCCGGGAGATCGGATTGGCGCGGATGCAGCCAGCCGGCGTCGCCGTCGGCGTAGCGCTCGTGCTTCCAGATCGGCACCCGCGATTTCACCTCGTCGATGATCCATCGGCATGCGTCGAAGGCCATGCCCCGGTGCGCGGCGCTCACGCCCACCCATACCGCCAGGTCGCCGATCTCGAGGTCGCCGACGCGGTGCACGCAGCAGGCGTCGATCGCGCCGAACTTCGCCAGCGCCTCCTCGACGATGCGGGCACCCTCGGCTTCGGCCAGCTCCACATAGGCCTCGTAGCGCAGGCCGTGCACGGGACGGCCGTCGTTGTGGTTGCGCACCCAGCCCTCGAAGGCGGCATAGGCGCCCGCGCGGTCGTGCAGCAGGCGCGCGCGCAGGGGCGCGATGTCGAAGGGTTCGGCGGCGATGCGGAAACGGGTCATGCGGGGCGGGGGTGGCTGCGGGGAAGGTGAAAATGGATCCCGGCGTTCGCTGGGATGACGACCGGAAGGATGGCGGCTGCCGGAAGGATGGCGGCTGCCGGGAGGACGGCGCCGGTCCGGGGGATGGCGCCGGTCCGGGGGATGGCGCCGGTCCGGGGGATGGCGCCGGTCCGGGGGATGGTGCCGGGGGGGATGGTGCCGGGCCGGGGGATGGTGCCGGTCTGGAGGATCGCGCCGGCCTGGAGGATGGCGCTGGCCTGGAGGGCGCCATCTGGCTTGCCGGGCCGGTTCATCCTCCCGACACCGGCGGAATGAAGGCGACTTCGGCGCCGTCGGTCACCGCGTCCTGCCAGCGCGCGAAGGCGCCGCCGACGGCGACCCGCAGGCGGTCGAGCGGCAGCGCGAAGCCATGGCGGGCACGCGCCTCCTCGTACAGCGCGGCCAGGTCGGGCGCGGAGGTGTCGACGGCTTCGGTCGCGGTGCCGGCGGCGTCGCGCAGGCTGGCAAAGTACAGCAGGGTCACGCGCGCCATCAGTTGCTCCTTCCGAAATCGCGCCTGCCGCCGCGCTTGCCGGCCAGCTTCGCCGGACCCAGCACGATCGCGTGCGACAGCGCCTTGCACATGTCGTAGACGGTGAGCGCGGCGACGGTGGCGCCGGTCAGCGCCTCCATCTCCACGCCGGTGCGGTGCGTGGTCTTGACCGCGCATTCGATCCGCAGCTCGCGCTCGCCGTGCCAGTCGATGGCGATGCGCACGCCGTCGATCGGCAGCGGATGGCAGAACGGGATCAGCTCGTGGGTGCGCTTGACCGCCATGGTGCCGGCGATCACCGCGGTATCGACGATGCCGCCCTTGGCGCTGCGCAGGCCGGACTTGCGCAGCTGCGCGGCGACGTCGGCCGGGAAGCGCACGCGGCATTCGGCCAGCGCCTCGCGCACGCTCACCGCCTTGCCGGAGACGTCGACCATGGCCGGGCGGCCGGATGCGTCGAGGTGGGTCAGTTGTGCCTTTTTCGCCATCGCTGCTTCACTTCCGTCCCGGCTCCGCCGCCGCGGCGGGATCGCCCAGCGTCGTGTTCAGCTCCACCGCCGCCGCGACCAGCCGGTGCGCGGTCGCCGCCGGCATCGTATCGCCTTCGCGCAGTTCGATCGTCGCCATCTCGTTCTTGCCGCCCGGTTTGAGCCGCGGCTCGATATCGCGCAGGCGCTGTCCGCGACAGAAGCCGGACGGCACGCGCGTGTCCTCGGCGCGGAGCAGGTAGGCCGGACCGTTCGCCGGATAGCCGGGGTGGCCCCAGCGGATGCGTTCCTCGACGCCGGCAGGCTTGCGCGCGACCGTGCGCAGCCCGGTCACCAGCGTGCGCCTCCAGCCATCGAACGCTACGACGCAGGCCTCGGGATCGGCGGCAGCGACCGTCTTCTTCATGCGCCTACCCGCCCACCAGGAACATCTCGACGTGCTTCCCCGATGCGCGCGCGCTGCCGCGCAGCTCGCTGTAGCGGTCGGCGCGCATCGACCAGACCTCGCCCAGCCGCGCGGCCAGCGCCGGTTCGCCCTGCTCCAGCGCCGGCTTCAGGTCGATGCCGTCGGCGGCGAACAGGCAGGTGTAGAGGCGCCCGTCCGCGGAGACACGGGCGCGGTGGCAATCGCCGCAGAACGGCGCGGTGACCGAGCTGACGAAGCCGATCTCGCCGCCGCCGTCGTCGAAGGCGTGGCGCTGCGCCACCTCGCCACGGTAGTTGGCGTCGAGCGGATGCAGCGGCCAGCGCGCGTGGAGGCGGTCGCGCAGCTCGGCCGAGGGCACCACGCCTTCGCGCCGCCAGTCGTTGCAGGTGCCCACGTCCATGAATTCGATGAAGCGCAGGACGTGGCCGCTGCCGCGGAAATGCTCCGCCAGGCGCAGCACCTCGCCGTCGTTGACGCCGCGCTGCACCACGCAGTTGATCTTGAGCCGGGCGAAGCCGGCCGCTTCGGCGGCGGCGATGCCGGCCAGCACGTCGCCGATCTCGCCGCGGTCGCCGGAAAGCCTGCGGAACAGCGCCGGGTCTAGCGCGTCCAGGCTCACCGTGATCCGCCGCAGCCCGGCCTCGCGCAGCGCGCGCGCGTGGCGGGCGAGCAGGCTGCCGTTGGTGGTCATCGCCAGGTCTTCGATGCCATCGATCCGGGCAAGGCGCGCGACCAGTTCCGGCAGCCCCTTGCGCAGCAGCGGCTCGCCGCCGGTGATGCGCAGCTTGGACACGCCCAGCTGCGCCGCTGCGCGCACCAGCGTCCCGATCTGGTCGAACGACAGGCGCGTGGCCGAATCGAAGCCGTAATCGTCGGGTACGCGGTCGGCCGGCATGCAGTAGCCGCAGCGGAAATTGCAGGCTTCGATCACCGACAGCCGCAGGTCGCGCAGCGGGCGGCCGAGACGGTCGAGCGGCATCGCCGGCGGCTGCGGCACGGCGTTCATGCCGCGGGCGCCCGCTCGGCGGAGGCGGCAGAGGGCTCGCCCAGCGCCACCACCGCGCCCGGCCGCGCCACGCGGTAGCCGCGCGCGGCCAGGGCGTCGCCATCGGCGGCCGAGGCGTAGTGGTAGAGCAGGCAGCGCGCGAGCAGGGCCGCGTCGTACTCGCGTTCGAGGTCATCGATGCCGCTGTGCGAGGGATTGCCGTGCAGGGCGCAGTCGTGCGCGACCAGTTCGCCGGCATCGGCATACCTGGCCAGCATCTCGGGAATCGGGCGGGTGTCCCCGCTCCACACCAGGCTGCCGCGCAGGCGCAGGCCGTAGGCGGTGTCGGGCCAGTGATGGCGCACCGGGAAGACCTCCAGGCGGACACCGTCATGCCAGAAGGCGCCGGCCACCGGCACCAGCCGGAAGGCGTCCCAGAAGTTCGCGCCGCCCTCGGCCAGCACGTTCGGATAGCCCCCCACCCGCTCGTGCAGGAGCGGCACCACCGCCGCGGGCACGTACAGCGGCATGCGCCCGCGCCGCGCGGGGTGGAAATAGTGCGCGCCGAACAGCCGCTCGAACCCGCCGACATGGTCCAGGTGGGCGTGGGTGACGAACAGCGCCCGCGGCGGCCCGCCGTAATGCTCCAGATACGCGGTCAGCCCCTCGCTGCCGCAGTCGATGGTGAGCCAGGGCGCGCCGTCGCGCTCGATCGTGGCCATCGCCGTGCCGAGCGCAGTCGCCGACGCATTGCCCACCCCGTGGAAGCGCAGCGCCCAGGACATCAGCCCCTGCTCCCGCCCGCCCGGACCGCAGGCGAAGCCCGCGAGCCGGAGTCCCGGGCCCGCATCCGCCTGCACGCCATCGGCGCGGCCACGCCTAGTGGCCCCTGGCCCAGTAGGCGTCGTAGGCCTGCCTGAGCTGCGCGAAACCCTCGTCGATGCGCGCGTGCGCCCCGGGCGGCGAGACCTTGCGCAGCGAACGCAGCAGCCGCTCCAGGTTGCCCTCGCGCCAGGCGGTGTCGGGAATGCGCAGGCGGCCGCGATCCAGATCGATCAGCCAGCCCTTGCCTGCGCTGTCGTAGAGCACGTTGTGCGCGTTCAGGTCGGCGTGGTCCAGCCCCTGGCGATGGAAGCGGGCGACCATCGTGCCGGTGGCGGCCCAGGGCGCGTCCGCCGGCGACTCGATCGCCAGCTCGGCGAGCGAGCGCACCTCCAGCAGGCGTTCGATGATGATCCAGGCCCGATAGCTGAACCGGCTGCGCAGGTAGCAGGCGGCGACCGGCTGCGGCACCGGCAGCCTGTGCTGGCACAGCTGCCGCAGCAGCCGGAATTCCGCGAAGCTGCGCACCCGGTTCACCCCGCGCCACAGGTGGCGATCGTGGTTGATCTTCGCCACCAGCCCGCCGCGCAGGTACTGGCGCAGCACGCAGGGCCCGTGGCTGGCGTCGATGAACCAGGCGCCGCCGCGCCCGCTGCCGCGGACCCGGGTCGCCCGGCTGCCCCACTGCAGGGGGTCGAACCAGCGCGGATCCACCTGCCGCAGCTGGGTCTGGTCGAACAGGATCGCGCCGTACTCGCCGCTTCCACGGTCGTCGTGGAACGGAGTCAGGCTCTCGTTGGCGTCGAAAAGTGCCATTGCGCGAGTTTAGCAATTCGACGCTGACCGCTCGGGGTCCCGAAGGCTCGCCCTATACTGTCGGCAAGCGCGCACAGGCGCGGGCCACGGAGCCGGGCGGACCACCATGCAGACCGTCAACGTCCTTTGCATCAAATGGGGCACCAAGTACGGGCCCGAGTACGTCAACCGGCTGCGCTCGATGGTGCGCAGGCACCTGTCGCGCCCGCACCGCTTCGTCTGCCTGACCGACGACCGCAGCGGGATCGACCCCGACATCGAGGTATTCGACATCCCCGAGGTCGGCATCCCGGATTTCGACGCCCGCAAGCCCTGGACCTTCGCCCACGGCTGGCTGAAGCTCACCAGCTTCGCCGACCCGCTCCACGACCTGGCCGGCACGACCCTGTTCATCGACCTGGACGTGGTGATCGTGGACAGCATCGATGAATTCTTCGATCCGCCGGGCGAGTTCCTGGTCATCAAGGAGTGGGACAAGCGCGACGAAACCGGCAACACCTCGGTCTACCGCTACGAGATCGGCGCCCACCGCGACGCGCTCGACCACCTGCGCGACCACCAGGCCGAGGCGCTGTCGAAAGTGCGCAACGAGCAGGAGTACATCACCGGCTACCTGGCCCGGCAGGGCAAGCTGGGCTACTGGCCGGCCGAGTGGTGCCGCAGCTTCAAGCGCCACTGCGTGCGCGGGCTGCTGCTGGGCTGGTTCCTGCCGCCGCGCATTCCGCAGGGTGCGAAGATCATCGCCTTCCACGGCAGGCCCCACCCGCCCGACGCCATCGCCGGCCGCAGCGGCAAGTGGTACCGGCGGGTGCTGCCCACGCCGTGGGTGGCCGAGAACTGGCGCTGAGGCCGCACCCGGCGACACCGCGCCTTGTCCCCGCCCCACCCCGCCCGTATCATTGCGCCCCCGGCGATCGCGCCGGACCGCGCAACACCCGGTTCCGGGGAGGTGGCAGAGCGGTTGAATGTACCTGACTCGAAATCAGGCAGGCGTTTATAGCGCCTCGGGGGTTCGAATCCCCCCCTCCCCGCCAGATACGCACAGCGCCCCGCAAGGGGCGTTTTGCGTATCTGGCGGGGAGGGGATCGGATGAGAAGCCCAAGGGGGTTCGACAGATCGGCAGGACTGCCGATCTGCACAGCCGAAGGCTGCCCCGCAGGGGCGAGGGCCATGGATGGCCCGAGTGAATCCCCCCCAGCCGACACGCACAGCGCCCCGCAAGGGGCGTTCTGCGTATCTCCCCTCAGCCGCCGGGGTTGAGGGCCTTGCGCCACTGGGTCAGGAACCCGCGGGTGGCGCCCCAGCGCTGGGGGAAGGCGGCCAGCACGTCCTGGTTCATCTGCTCGAACGCGTCCGCCAGGGCGTCGATGTCCGCCCAGAACTTCGGATTGGCGGCAAGCGGCCGGACCAGGGTCAGCATCATGATCTCCAGGGCCGCCTGCTTGGCGACCACCAGGTCTTCGTCGGTCGGCTTGTCGGCCATGGTCGGATCCTGCGCGAATGAAGGTGCGGCAGGATAGCGCAGGCGCACGGCCGGTCCACTGTTGCCGCGCCCGGAAACGGAAAACCCCGCCTGCGCGGGGTTTTCGCTGTGGAAGCAGGCAGCGCCTGAAACGCTATGCCTTCTTCACCGTCTTCTTGGCCGGCGCCTTTGCAGCGGTCCTGGCGGCCTTGCTGGCCACCGGCGCCGCAGCCGTGCCCGCCGACTTCGCGGTGGCCCTGCTGCGCGCATTGCCGTAGCTGGAGTTGTAGCGCTTGCCCTTGGCGGTCTTGCGGTCGCCCTTGCCCATCTTGCTGCTCCTGAATGTATTGCGTGGAGATGCCGGTGCGGCCCCTGCCGCAGGCCGCGCATCCTAGCACGCGCGGACTCAGCGGACGGCGGCGGCGGCGTGGGTCAGGCGGAGGTTGAGCAGGTGCGCCCCGGCAAGCAGCAGTCCGCCCAGGACCATGATTCCGACATGGGCCAGGGTGTGGTCGTGCAGCGAGGTGAACGAGCCGGCCCACACCAGCCCCAGCCCCGGCAGCAGCAGCGCCCAGGCGCGGAAGCCGCGGTGCCTGCGCCAGCCCAGGGTCAGCGTGGCGGCGCCGAGCAGGGTGGCGAACACCACGAACGCCTGGTCGATGTCGACCCAGCCGCCGAGCTTGAGCCCGAACGCCGGCAGCACCGCCAGCAGCACCGGCACCAGGGCGCAGTGCACCGCGCACAGGAAGGACGCGGCGAAGCCGATGCGGTCTGCCTGTTTGAGCGCGGATGAGGACATGGCGTCCGTGGAAGTCGGGCGAATTCGAAACATTATAACATCCCAGCCTGGAGCGGAAGCTCCGCAGTGAGCCACGCCGGCCCCCGGGAATCGGCCGGACCAGGCGCCGCCGGCCACCGCCGCACGCCCGCTCCGGCCCGGCACCGCGTCTTCGCGCCCGTGCCGCTCAGAACCGGTAGCTGAAGCCGACCGTGATATTGCGGCCGGGCAGCGGAACGGTGTCGGACAGGAACGAGGTGTGGTTCCAGACCTGCTCGTCGAGCAGGTTGGCGCCGCGCACGAACAGCCGCGCATAGCCGTCGGCCAGGTGGTAGTGCGCCGACAGGTTGAGCATGGAGTGGCCGGGCGTGCGCGTCTCGTGGTCGGCGACGTCGTCCTGGGCGCCGGCGCGGTAGAACTCGAGTTCGCCGCCGAAGGCGCCCAGTTCCAGGTCCAGGCGCAGGCCCAGCCGCGAGGGCGGGATCCGCGGCACGTGGCCGCTGCCGTCGGCGAATTTCGCCCGCACCCGGTCGCCGAACACGCTGGCCGAGAACGCATCGCTGAAGCGGTACGCGACCTCGCCCTCGAAGCCGCGGAACTCCGCATCGCGCTGGCTGTACTTGATCAGGCGGAAATCCTCGTGCCGGTCGAGCGTGCGGGCGAAGATGTAGCCGTCGAAATCGTTGGCGAAGGCGCCGATGTCGAAGGTCAGGTCGCCTTCGGTGCGGCGCAGGGACAGCTCGTAGTTCTTCGCGGCCTCGTTGCCGTAGCCGGCGTTGTTCTCGGCCCCGCCACAGGTCAGCGGGTGTTCGACCAGGCCGCATTCGTAGGTATTGGTCGCCAGGTGCACGCCGCGCGCGTACAGCTCCTGCGCATGCGGCGCGCGCTCGGAGCGCGAGGCGGAGAACGCCAGCGCCATCCCCGGCTGGAAATGCCACACCGCCGCGCCGGAGAACGAGGTCGCGTCGCCGCTCCACGACGGACGTCCGCGGGCATCGTCCACCGGCTCATGCCTCACCCGCTCGTGCCGCGCACCCATCTCGAAGTGCCAGCGCTCGCTGGGGTCGAAGTGCTCGACCAGGAACACGCCGGTGCTGCGCGTCTCCACGTCGGGCATGAACGCCTCCAGGCCGTCGGCGCCGAAGCGCGCGTCCGCATGCTGCATGCCGAACACCCCGGTCCAGTCGCCCAGCGGCGCGTGTTCGAACTCGATGCGCGAATCGTGGCCCTTGTTGCTGAAAGTGGTCGCAAGCTGGCCGTCCTCCAGTTCGTCGTGGCTGTAGTCGGTGTAGCTTGAGCGCAGGCGGATGCGCGAGATGCCGGCAAAGGGCTGGCGGAACTCGCCGCGCAGGTCCCAGCGCCGGCTTTCCAGGTCGACCCGCGCCAGGTGGGCGTGGCCGTGGTCATGATCATGCCCGTGGTCATGATCGTGATCGTGGCCATGACCGTCGTGGTCGTCGTGGCCGCCGCAGTGCAGGCTGCTGCCGTGCGGATGGCAGTCCTCGTAATCGTGGCTGTGCCCGGGCAGGCCGTAGTCCTCGTCACGCCAGGAGAAGGCCAGGCCCAGGTAGCCGCTGTCGCCCACCCACGACAGGCCGGCGCTGGAATTGCGCGAATCGCTGAAGCTGCCGTGCACGCGCGACTCCTCCAGCCCCGGGACGCGGTAGTCGCCGGTGCCGCGGTGTGAGGTTTCCAGGTGCAGGACCAGGTGCGACGCCACCTGCGCCGAGACCGCCGCTCCGAACGCCTTCTCCTCGGCCACGGAGTTGCCGCGCAGGATGAAGCGGCCTTCCAGGCCCTCGTAGGGCAGCTCGGTGGGCACCTTGCCGTCGAGCACATTCACCACCCCGCCGATCGCGCCACCGCCGTAGAGCAGCGTGGCGGGGCCGCGCAGGACTTCGATCTGTTCGCCCAGCAGCGGATCCACGGTCACCGCGTGGTCGGGGGAGATGTCGGAGGCATCCAGGATCGCGGCGCTGTCGGACAGCACCTTCACCCGCGGCCCGACCTGGCCGCGGATCACCGGCCGGCTGCTGCCGGCGCCGAAGGTGTCCGCATGCACGCCCGGCTGCCCGGACAGCGCCTCGCCGAGGGTTCCGGCGCCGCTGGCGACCACGTCCTCGCCCGACACCACGCTGTGCGGCGAGGCGATGCGGTCGGGATCCTCGGTAATGCCGACCACCTGGATCGGGCGCAGTTCGTTGACGTGCAGCTCGCTGCCCGACTGCGGATCGAGCTCGTCGGAGGCCAGTGCGTGGGGAGAGAGGAGTACTGCGCCGGCCAGGGCAAGGCCAAGTGCAGTGCCGGGAGCGCTGTGGAATCGATGCATCGGTGTCCTGGAGGGGGCGGCGGCGGGGGCCCACTGTACGTAATGATATACTATTACATTACAGGATCGCGACCGGCTGCCTGCTGCGGAGCGCGGCACAATGTGTCGCCCCCCGCCCCCGCCTTTGGTCGGATGGGCGGGTCGGCGATAACGGTGTATATACATCAATATCCAGATGCACCTGCACCGTTGATGACCGCGACGAACCCTCCCGCCCCCACCTTCGGCTGCACCTGCCACCGGCTGCGCAGGCTGAGCCGGCTCATGACCCTGCGCTACGACCAGGCGCTGGCGCCGGCAGGCATGACCGTCAACCAGTTCTCGATCCTGCGCCGTGCGCAGGAAGGGCGGCACTCGGTCGCCGCGCTGGCGGCGACGCTGGGCATGGAGCGCAGCACCCTGAGCCGGGACCTGAAGCGGCTGGTCGCCGCCGGCTGGGTGATCCTGCGTCCCAACCCGGAAGACGCCCGCCAGCGGCAGGTGGCGCTCACCGCCGCCGGCGGGGCCGCAATCGCCGGCGCCGAGCCGCGGTGGAAGGCGGCCCAGGCCCGGCTGGAGGCCGGCGCCGGCGTGGACGAGATCGGCCGCCTGCACGCCATCCTAGACCGCGTCGCGCGGACCCTGGACCGATGAGCGCCGGCACGGGACGCTGGTGGCCGCTGGTGCTGGCCGCCACCGCGATGCTGATGATCACCATGGGCATCCGCCAGTCGCTGGGCCTGTTCGTGCAGCCGATCGCGGCGGACACCGGCCTGGGCATCGCCGCGATCAGTTTCGCGCTGGCGGTCGGCCAGTTCATCTGGGGCGCGGTGCAGCCGGTCTTCGGCGCCATCGCCGACCAGCGCGGCAGCGGCCGGGTGCTGGTGGCAGGCGGCCTCCTGCTGGTCGTGGGCATGGCCCTGGTGCCGGTGTTCGTCTCCGGATGGGGGCTGCTGCTGACCCTGGGCGTGCTGAGCGCCGCAGGCGCGGGCGCCGGCAGCATCCCGGTGCTGATCGGCTGCAGCGCACGCTCGGTGCCGCCCGGGCGGCGCTCGATGGTCGCCGGCGTGATCAACGCCGGCGGGTCGTTCGGACAGTTCGTCTACGCCCCGTTCACCAGCGCCGTCATCGGCGCCTTCGGCTGGATGGCCGCGGCCTGGGCGATGGCCGCCACCGCCCTGGCCACCCTGCCCCTGGCCTGGCCGCTGCGCCGCCGCCCGGCGCCCACGGCTGCCGACGCCGACGCGGCCGCCGCGGACCCGGCGGAGCCGGGCCTGCGCCGGCAGCTGTCGATCGCGCTGCGCGACCGCAGCTACTGGATGCTGCACCTGGGCTTCTTCACCTGCGGATTCCACATCGCCTTCCTGGTCACCCACCTGCCCACGGAAATCGCGATGTGCGGCCTGCCCTCCAGCGTGTCGGCGATGTCGCTGTCGCTGATCGGACTGTTCAACATCGTCGGCAGCATCGGCGCCGGCTGGCTCGGGCAGAAGTTCCGCATGAAGTGGCTGCTGACCGCGGTCTACGCCAGCCGTGCGCTGATGATCCTGGTGTACGTGCTGTCGCCGCCGACGCCGACCGTGTTCGCGCTGTTCTCGATCGGCCTGGGCATGAGCTGGCTGGCGACCGTGCCCCCGACCGCGGGCCTGGTCGGCAAGCTGTTCGGGCCGCGCTACCTGGCCACGCTGTTCGGCCTGACCCTGCTCACCCACCAGACCGGCGCCTTCTTCGGTGCGTGGCTGGGCGGCATCGCGGTGGCCAGCAGCGGTTCCTACCTGTGGGTGTGGTACGCCGACATGGCGCTTGCGCTGATGGCCGCGGCCGCGAACCTGCCGATCCGCGAAGCGCGCCTGCCGCGGCCGGCGCTGACCGCCGCCTGACCGTGCAGCGGCGCGTTCAGCCCGCCGCTTCGCGGGCGCAGGCGGCGCACAGGCCGTGCACTTCGAGCGTCTGCGCCAGCGGGGTGAACCCGAGCGCGCGGGCGCGGGAGTCGAGCAGTTCGACCACCTGGTCGTCCTCCAGTTCGGCCGCGTCCAGGCAGTTGTCGCAGATCAGGAAGGGCACCGAATGCTGCGCGGCGTTGGGGTGGTGGCAGGCGACGAAGGCGTTGACCGACTGCAGCTTGTGGATGAAGCCGTTGGCCAGCAGGAAATCCAGCGCCCGGTAGATCGTGGGCGGCGCGTCGGCACCGGCGCCCTTGCCGGCGCGCACCTGGTCGAGCAGTTCGTAGGCCTTGACCGGCTTGCCGGCCTCGGCCAGCAGCCGCAGCACCCTGGAACGGATCGGGGTCAGGCGCAGGCCGCGCTCGCTGCAGGCCTTCTCCACCGCCTGCACGAAGCCCCTGGCGTCGTGGACGTGGTGCTTGGGATCGGTGCAGGCGTGGACGTGCGCGTTCATTCCACCATGATGGTGCCGGAACCCGCCCGGCTCAACCCGCGGCCGCCGCGGGCACCCTGGCGATGGCCGCGTCGATGCGCGCCAGCGCCTCCTCGCGGCCGGCCAGGTAGACGGTGTGCGCGATGTCCGGGCTGACCTGGGTGCCGGTGATCGCCACCCGCAGCGGCTGCGCGACCTTGCCCATACCCAGGCCCAGCGCCTCGGCGGTCGCCTGCAGCGCGGCGCCGATAGCCTCGACGTTCCACTCCGGCAGCGCGGCCAGGCGCTCGCGCACGTCCTTCAGCGGCGCGTCGGCGCCAGTCTTGAGGTGCTTGGCCACGGCAGCGTCGTCGTAGTGCTCGAGCGGGCCGAACCAGACCGCGGCACGCTCGGCCATGTCGCGCAGCGTCTGCACGCGGTCGCGCAGCGCGACGACGAGGTCGGTCGCCGCCGGCCCCTTGGCCAGGTCGTAGCCGGCCTGCCGCAGGTGCCATTCGAGGTGGGTCGCCACCTCCGCCGGGTCGTCGTTCTTCAGGTACTGCTGGTTGAGCCAGCCGAGCTTGGCCGGGTCCAGGCGCGAGGCCTTGGCGTTCACGTCCTGCAGTTCGAACAGCCGCTGCATCTGCGCGATGGAGAACACTTCCTGGTCGCCGTGCGACCAGCCCAGCCGCACCAGGTAGTTGAGCAGCGCATGCGGCAGGTAGCCGGCGTCGCGGTACTGCATCACGTCGGCCGCGCCGGTGCGCTTGCTGAGCTTGGCGCCGTGCTCGTCGAGGATCATCGGCAGGTGCGCGAACGCCGGCACCGGCGCGCCCAGCGCCCGGTACAGGTTGATCTGGCGCGGGGTGTTGTTGACGTGGTCGTCGCCGCGCACGACGTCGGTGATGCGCATGTCGATGTCGTCCACCACCACCGCGAAGTTGTAGGTGGCGTAGCCGTCGGGGCGGAAGATCACCAGGTCGTCGAGTTCGCTGTTGGCGATCTCGATCCGGCCCTTGACCTTGTCGTCCCAGGCCACCGTGCCGTCGAGCGGGTTGCGGAAGCGGATCACGCGGTTCGGGTCGTCCGCGCGCGAGGCGTGGTAGTCGGCGCTTTCGACGCGGTCGCGCCATTGGCCGCTGTAGCGCGGCTTGTCACCCCGGGCCATCGCCGCCTCGCGCATCGCGTCGAGCTCGTCCTTCGACTCGTAGGCGTAGTAGGCCTTGCCTTCCGCGACCAGGCGCTCGGCCATTTCGCGGTAGCGGTCCAGGCGCTGGGTCTGGTAGATCGGGCCCTCGTCGTAGTCCAGGCCCAGCCAGGCCATGGCGTCGAGGATGGCGTCGATCGCCGCCTGGGTGCTGCGCTCGCGGTCGGTGTCCTCGATGCGCAGGATGAACTCGCCGCCGCGGTGGCGCGCCTCCAGCCAGCAGTACAGCGCGGTGCGCGCGCCGCCGATGTGGAGGTAGCCGGTGGGACTGGGGGCGAAGCGGGTACGACAGCTCATGGGATGCCGGGGAGGTGGAGTGGCTTCATTCTAGGTTTTTCGCCAGGACGATGGTCGCTTCTCTCCACCCGGCTTTCGGCAGGCGCCAAGCTCCGCCGCGGGCTCTGGTGGACGCCGCGCCCCGCGGGCCGGGGAACGCCCTTCCCGCAGGGCCGGGACCCGCCCGGCCCCGGGGTTCCGCGCGGCCGCCGCGCCCGACCCACTACAATCCCGCGATGCCCACCCTCTTCGTCTCCGACCTGCACCTGGACCCCGCGCGCCCCCGGATCACCCGGCTGTTCCGCGACTTCCTCGACGGCCAGGCGCGGGAAGCCGACGCGCTGTACATCCTCGGCGACCTGTTTGAAGCCTGGGTCGGCGACGACGATCCCTCCGACACCGGCGCCGGCGTGGCCGAGGGGCTGGCCGCACTGGCCGCGGCCGGCGTGCCGGTGTTCTTCCAGCACGGCAACCGCGACTTCCTGCTCGGACAGCGCTACGCCCGCCGCGCCGGATTCTCGATCCTCCCCGACCCCGCGGTGATCATGCTTGAAGGCGAGCCGGTGCTGCTCATGCACGGCGACCTGCTGTGCAGCGACGACACCGCCTACCAGCAGTTCCGCGCGCAGACCCGCGATCCGCGCTGGCGTGCGGACTTCCTGTCGCAGCCACTCGAAGCGCGGCTCGCGTTCGCGCGGCAGGCGCGCGCGGCCAGCCAGGCGCGCCAGGGCGAACTGCGCGGCGCCGGCACGATGGAGGCGATCACCGACGCCACGCCCGCCACCATCGCGGAATATTTCGCCCGCTACGGCGTCGACACCCTGATCCACGGCCACACCCACCGGCCGGCGATCCACG
Organism: uncultured Luteimonas sp.; assembly: GCA_934541015.1. Classification (GTDB taxonomy): domain Bacteria; phylum Pseudomonadota; class Gammaproteobacteria; order Xanthomonadales; family Xanthomonadaceae; genus Luteimonas. Next base: position 61,564 of record CAKTDC010000011.1, on the reverse strand, counting down.
CCCTGCAGGTCGATGATCGCGAATGCCGGCGCATCGTGCTCGGCGACTGGTACGAGCAGGGCTCGGTGCTGCGCGTCGATCGCAACGGCTTCGACCTGCAGTCCCTGTAGGAGGCGTCGGCCGCGATCCGGCACCCCGCGCCTTGCGCTCGCGTTGCCGGGCTCCGGATGTCGCAGGGTCGCGACTGACGCCGCTCCTACGCGCGCTCCCGCGCGGATTCCGCGGCCTCCTGCAGCGCCGCCAGTTCTTCCTCGCTGAAGCCCGCGGCGCTGCGTGCCTGGACGTTGAACGGCCCGTGCAGCACCGCGCGCGCGTACTCGACCAGCAGCTCGCGGAACTTCGGCTCCGGCGCGATCCCGCGCCGGTCGCAGTGCCAGCGGAACCAGCGGCTGCCGGCGGCGACGTGCGCCACTTCCTCGCGCAGGATCACCTCGAGCACGTCGGCGGTGGCGTCGTCGCCCAGCGCGCGCAGCTTCACGATCATCCCCGGGGTCACGTCCAGGCCCCGCGCCTCCAGCACCCGCGGCACCAGCGCCATCCGCGCCAGGCCGTCGTGCGCGGTCTTCTCGCACATTTCCCACAGGCCGTTGTGCGCGTCGAAATCGCCGTACCCGTGGCCCAGCGCGCGCAGCCGCTCCTGCAGCATGAGGAAGTGCCGCGCCTCGTCGTCGGCGATGCGCACCCAGTCGAGGTAGTAGTCCGCCGGCATCCCGCGGAAGCGGTAGGCCGCGTCCCAGGCCAGGTCGACCGCGTTCAGTTCGATGTGGGCGATGGAATGGATGAAGGCCGCCCGCCCGGCGTCGCTGCCGAAGCCGCGCCGCGGAAGGTCGCGCGGATGCACCAGCAGCGGTCGCGGCGGCCGGCCGGGCATGCGGATCGGCTCGGGCACAGGGGCGTCGTCGGGAACCGCAAGGTCGCCGCGCAGGAAGCTCGCGGCATGCCTGCGGGTCAGCGCGATCTTGTCGTCGACCGCGGCCGCGTCCAGGCAGGCGCGCGCCGCCTCGAACAGCGAGCCCGGCACCGCCGCGCTCAAAGCGCCAGCCGGCGCTGCCGCTTGGCGTCGTCCGAGCGCGCGCGCTTGAGCCCTTCCAGGTAGCCGGCGTCGACGCCGGTGACGTATTCGCCGCTGAAGCAGGAACTGTCGAAGCGCATGCCCGGGAACTTCGGCCCCGCCACCGCGGTTTCCAGGTCCGCCAGGTCCTGGTAGACCAGCCAGTCGCAGCCGATCATGCGCTCGATCTCCGCCTCGCTGCGGCCGTGCGCGATCAGCTCCTCGGGCGTGGGCATGTCGATGCCGTAGATGTTCGGGTGGCGCACCGGCGGCGCGGCCGAGGCCAGATAGACCTTGCGCGCGCCGGCATCGCGCGCCATCTGCACGATCTGCCGCGAGGTGGTACCGCGCACGATCGAATCGTCGACCAGAAGCACCACCCGGTTGCGGAATTCCAGCGGGATCGGGTTGAGCTTGCGCTTGACCGACCTCGAACGTTCACCCTGCCCCGGCATGATGAAGGTGCGGCCGACGTAGCGGTTCTTGATGAAGCCCTCACGGTACTTCACGTCGAGCACGTTGGCCAGCTCCAGCGCCGAATCGCGCGAGGTGTCCGGGATCGGGATCACCACGTCGATGTCGTGGTCCGGGCGTTCGCGCAGGATCTTCTCGCCCAGGGTCACGCCCATGCGCATGCGCGCCTTGTGCACCGAGATGTTCTCGATCATCGAGTCCGGGCGCGCGAAGTAGACGTACTCGAAGATGCACGGCGCGTGCTGGCCGGGCGCGCTGCACTGGCGCGCGTGCAGCTCGCCGCGCGGGGTCACCACCACGCCCTCGCCCGGGGCGATGTCGCGCAGGCGCTCGAAGCCGAGGATGTCCAGCGCCACCGATTCAGAGGCGATGGCGTACTCGACGCCGGCTTCGCTTTCACGCCGGCCCAGCACCAGCGGCCGGATCCCGTGCGGATCGCGAAACGCGACCAGGCCCAGCCCCAGCACCACCGCCACCACCGCGTAGCCGCCGCGCGCGCGCCGGGCAACTCCCTCGATGGCGTCGAACGCCGCCTCCGGCGTGAGCGCCGTGCTCCTGTCGAGCTCGTGCGCGAACACGTTGAGCAGCACTTCCGAATCCGAGCCGGTATTGATGTTGCGGCGGTCCTGCTCGAACACCTCGCGGCGCAGGTGTTCGGTGTTGATCAGGTTGCCGTTGTGCGCCAGCGCGATGCCGTAGGGCGAGTTGACGTAGAACGGCTGGGCTTCGTCGCTGCCCTCGCTGCCGGCGGTCGGATAGCGGCAGTGGCCGATGCCCACGCGGCCTTCGAGCAGCTCCATCGTCCTGGCGTCGAACACGTCGCGCACCAGGCCGTTGCCCTTGTGCACGCGCAGCTGCGTGCCGTTGGCGGTGGCGATGCCGGCCGCGTCCTGGCCGCGGTGCTGGAGCACGGTCAGCCCGTCGTACAGCGAGGCCGCGACGTCCGAAGTGCCTGCGATGCCGACGATTCCGCACATGGAGAGGGTCCCGGGGTCCTGGGGCTGGCGCGGCGAACGCGAGCCGGTTACGGATGCTGGCGGACGATGCCGTCGACGCCGACGGCCGACTTCACCCGCGATTTCAGCCGCTCGGCGTCCTCGCGGCTTGGCACCGGCCCGGCCTTGACCCGGGTCAGCACGCCGCTGCCGGTATCGACCGGATCGGTGAAGGCGGTGATGCCCTGCGCGCGCAGGCGGTCGCGCATCGCGGTGGCGTCGGCCGCGCTGCGCAGCGCGACCACCTGCACCACGAAACCCACGCCGGCCGCGGCCGGCACCTCACGCGGCGGCGGCGCGGTTGTCGTTGTGGTTGTGGTTGTGGTTGTGGTTGCGGTTGTGGTTGCGGTTGTCGCTGCCGGTGCCGGCGCTGGCGCCGCCGCTGCGGCCGCGGGCTGCGCGGCGGCCTCCCGCGGCTTGCCGGCCTCCGCGTCCAGCGCGATCACGCGCGGCTTGACGTCGTCGCGCACCCGCGCCGCGCGCACGCGCACCGCTTCGGCTTCCGCACGGGTCGCGAAAGGCCCGATGCGCACGCGGTACGCGGAGCGGCCGTTGATCGTGGCCGGTTCGCTGTAGCCCTCCAGCCCCGCCGCATCGCGCAGCTGCGCGAGGATGGTCTGCGCGTTGGCCGCGGTCGCGAACGCGCCGAAGTGCACCGCGTAATCGCCCGCCGCGGTGGTCGCCGGCGGCGGCCCGGGCCGCTGATCGCCAGCGCTTTCCGGTGCGGGCGCATCGCCGCCGTCGCCCGCGGGCACCGGTTCTCCGGCCGGTGCGGCCGCGGCATCGGCCGCAGGCGCGGCGTCAGCGGAGGGCGTCGGACCAAGCACGCCGCCATCGGGCGCGCCGGGCGGGGCCACCAGCGGCAGGTCCACGGTGCCGTAGTCGCCGCGCGGCGCATCGGGAACGCGCATCGGCAGATCCGACACGCCGCTGTCGGGCGCCGGGCCCTTGACCAGCATCGGCAGGAAGATGACCGCGAGCGCGACCAGCACGGCCGCGCCTACCAGGCGCTGTTTCAATCGGGAATCCATCGGCGGCGGCGCAGGTCACGGCGGGAGCGCGCGAATTATACGCCGCCCGTCGCGGCGGCTGATTAACGCGGCGAGAGCAGGCGCAGCGCCTCGCCGGCGGCGTGGAACGAACCGAAGACCAGGATCCGCGCGGCCGCCGGCACCGCTCCGGACAGCGCGGCCTCGAGCGCCGATGCGACATCGGCATGGCGGCTGCCCTGCGCGGCGGCGCCGTCGGCCAGCCGTGCGGCCAGCGCACCGGGATCGATTCCGCGCGCACCGGCGGCTTCGGAACCGGCGAGGAACCAGCGCTCGACCAGCGGCTCGAGCTGTGCCGCCACCGCGGGAATGTCCTTGTCGCCCAGGGCCGCGTACACCGCCCACGTCGGGCGCTGCCCACCCGACCGCCGCAGCCACTGCGCCAGCGCCGCCGCCGCCTGCGGGTTGTGGCCGACGTCGACCAGCACCTCGACGCCATCGCGCTCGAACGGCTGCAGCCGCGCGGCGACGGAGGCGGCGGCGACACCCGCCGCATACGCCGCTTCCGGAATATCCACGTCCAGCGCGCGCAGCGCCGCGATCGCCGCTGCGGCGTTGCGCAGCTGCACCGGCGCCGCCAGCCGCGGGCAAGGCAGCTCCAGCGCGAACCCGGGCTCGCGCCAGCGCCAGCGCTGCGCATCGAGCTCTTCGACCAGGTAGTCGCTGCCGGCGCGGATCGCCGGCGCGCCGATCGCATAGGCATGGCGCAGCACGCTGGCCGGAGGATCGTCCTCGCCCAGCACCAGCGGCTTCCACGCGCGCGCGATCCCGGCCTTCTCGAAGCCGATCCTCTCGCGATCCTCGCCCAGCCATTCCTGGTGGTCCAGGTCCACCGTGGTGATCACCGCGACATCGGCATCGACCAGGTTGGTCACATCCAGCCGGCCACCGAGGCCGACCTCCAGGATCACCAGATCCAGCCCGGCGCGCTCGAACAGCCACAGCGCCGCGAGCGTGCCGAACTCGAAGTAGGTCAGCGGCACGCCACCGCCCTCCCCGCCAGCCGGATCCACGCGCGCCGCCTCGACCGCGGCGAAGGCCTCGACCAGCGCCGCATCGGCGGCATCGACGCCGTCGATGCGGACGCGCTCCCCGTAGGCCACCAGATGCGGCGAAGTGTAGGCGCCCACGCGCAGGCCCGCCGCACGCGCGATGGCTTCGATGAAGGCGACCGTCGAGCCCTTGCCGTTGGTGCCGCCCACGGTGATCACCCGCGCGGCCGGCCTGCCCAGGCGCATGCGCGCGGCAACCTCGCGCACGCGATCGAGCCCCATCTGGATCGCCTGCGGATGCTGGCGCTCGATGTACTCCAGCCAATCGCGCAGGCTGACCGGCGTCGTCACGGGAACGGCGGAACCGGGGAAGGCGTCAGAGCGCGCGGTGCACGGCTTCGCCGAACAGCAGCGTGTGGTGGCTGCAGTCGTTGAGCCGGGCCACGTCGAGGCTGTCGACGTCGTCGCCCTCGAGCAGGTTCAGCGTGGTCGGCGCCTGCCGGAACGTCCACAGCCGCGAGAACGGGATGCCCAGGATATGGCACAGGATTACGCGGTTGACCGCGTCATGGGCCACCACCAGCAGGGTGTCCTGCGCACCCAGTCCCGCGCAGGCGCGGCCGAACGCTTCCCAGGAGCGGTCGAACACCTGCTGCAGCGATTCGCCGCCGGGCATCTGCACCGTGTCCGGCGCGCTGCGCCAGGCCTCCAGCCGCTGCGGATCGCTGGCACCGATCTCGCTGGCGAGCATGCCCTCCCAGGTGCCGTGCGCGATTTCCATCAGGCCCGCGTCGGTGCCCAGCATCGGCGCGCGCATGTCGCCCAGCGCCAGCTGCGCGGTGCGGTAGGAACGCGACAGCGGCGAGCTGACCGCGCGGTCGATGCGCACGTCGCGCAGCCGCTCGCCCAGCAGGTGCGCCTGTCGCTCGCCCACCGGCGACAGCGGGATGTCCTCCTGGCCCTGGTAGCGGCCTTCGGCATTCCATGGCGTCTCGCCGTGGCGGGCAAGCAGGATTCTCATGCAGGGGGTCCTCGGAAGTGGGGCGCCGGGATCGCGCGACGCGCCCAAGTCTAATGGATGGGCAGCCTGCGCCGTGCGTCCGGGATCACTGCGCGGCCGGAACGCCCAGTTCCTCCAGCAGCTGCGGCGCCGGATGGACTTCCTGCATGATCCAGCGCATGTACCGCTGGTCGACGGAGATGGTGCGCGTCATCGCCGGGTCGAACACCCAGTTCGAGCTCACCGACTCCCAGTTCATGTCGAACAGCAGCCCGGCCAGCCGGCCGCGCGCGTCGAGCACCGGCGATCCGGAGTTGCCGCCGGTCACGTCCAGGTCGGACAGGAAGTTCACCGGCACCGTGCCCAGGCGGCGATCGGCCAGGCCGCCGTGGCGCCCGGCGGCCACCGCATCGAGCAGCGCCTGCGGCGAGTCGAACGGCTCCTCGCCGGTCGTCTTCTGCGCCACCTCCTCCAGCCGGGTGAACGGCGGCTGCGCGCTGCCGTCGAGCCTGGTGTAGCCCATGACGTTGCCGAAGGTGATGCGCAGCGAGGAATTGGCGTCGGGATAGACCGCGCCGCCCTGGCTGCGGCGCACGTCGGCCACCGCCCGCAGGTAGACCGGCAGGTTGGCCAGGCGCTCGCCCGCCCGGGTCTTGCGCAGTTCCTCCTCGCGCAGCAGCGTGGGCATGATCGCCACCGCATAGGCGATGGCGGGATCGTCGCTGGCCTCGAACGCGGCGCGATCGGCCCCGAACCAGCGCATGCGCTCGGCGGTGTCGCCCAGCCCGGTGCGCGCGAGCGCGTCCAGCGTGCGCCCGACCGCGGCTTCGCCATCACCGCCCAGCCAGGCGTCGAATTCCGGCATCCGCAGCGCCGCCGGAACCTTCAGGTATTCCCGCAGCCAGTAGTCCTGCAGCTCGCGGTCCATCGACGCCACGTAGCGCCGCTCCATCTGCCGGAGCGAACCTTCGATGGTCGGCAGGTCGCGTTCCTGGTAGCCCTGTTCCCGCTCCGCATCGGGCTTGCCGCGCTCGATGGCCAGGCGGTACAGGCGCAGCGCCGTCGACACCGCGCCGGTGCCGTTGAACATGCGGAAGGCCAGGTCGCGCTCGCCGGTGGCACGCTCCCCGCTGTCGAGCGCCACCAGCCGCGCGTAGGCCTCCAGCGCGGGCTTGCCCGCTTCGCCGCGCCCGGCCAGCCAGGCCAGCACCGCCTCCTCCTCGCGCCGCTTGCTGGCCGCCGCGTCGATCCGCGCGAAGCCCTCCAGCTGGCCGTCGTAGTTCTTCATGGTGTTTTCCCAGCCGCGCATGGTGCTGGCGTACTTCACCTCGATGTCCGGATCGGCCTTGCCGCGGGCCTCGACCAGCGTCACCAGCGCCTTGAAATGGCGGCTGACGGTCGGATAGGTCCACTGCTCGGTGTGCTCGAACTCCCCGGCCAGCGCATAGCGGCTGGTGCGCCCCGGATAGCCCGCGGCCATCACGAAATCGCCCGGGCCCAGCGGCCGGTCGGCGATCCTGAGCCAGCGCTTCGGCGCGAACGGCACGTTGTCGGCGGAGAACGCGGCGGGCTTTCCATCGCGACCCACATAGGCGCGGTAGAAGGCGAAGTCCCCGGTATGGCGCGGCCACATCCAGTTGTCGACGTCGCCGCCGAAGGCGCCGACGCTGCCCGGCGGCGCGTAGACCAGGCGCACGTCGGTGATTTCCAGGTTGCGGAACAGGCGGTAGTCGTTGCCGCCGAGGAAGCTGTACAGCCGGCAGCGGTACCCGGCCTCGGCCTCGCATCCGGCCACCAGCTGCTTTTCGACCGCGTCGAGCGCGCGCGTGCGCGCCAGCGGGTCGCCGGCCGCATCGATCGCCGCGCGCACCGTGGCGGTCACGTCGCTGATCGATTCCAGCGCATAGATGCGCGCGTTCGGCCCGGCGCTGATCTCGTCGGCCTGCGTCGGCGCATTGAAGCCGTCGCGCATCAGGTTGTTTTCAGGGGTGGAGTTGAGCTGGATCGCGCCATAGGCGCAGTGGTGGTTGGTGACCACCAGTCCCTGCGGCGAGACGAAGCTGGCGGTGCACCCGCCCAGCGAGACCACCGCGCCGAGCGGATCCCCGGTCAGGTCGGCCAGCTGCTTCGGGTCCAGCCGAAGACCCGCCTTCTTCAGCGGCCGGGAAATCTCGGGCAGCTGCTGCGGTACCCACATGCCTTCCACGGCTTGCGCCAGGCCCGCGGCTGCGGCAAGCACGCCGACGAGGGCGAGACGGAGGGTCGGTCGGTGCATGGCTGGTCCATCGTTCGGAAGAGTGGCGAGTGTATCCAGACAGGCATCGGCGCGGGCATGACGATGGTCATGGACGCACGGCCACGCCGCAGCGCAACAGGTCCGGCGCGGGCGCGGCCGTATAATTCCGGCCCTCACCACACGCGCAGGCGACGGATCTCCCATGGGCCGAATGATGAAGGCGCTGGTCAAGCGCGAAGCCGGCAGGGGCATCTGGATGGAGCAGGTGCCGGTACCGGTGCCCGGCGCCAACGAGGTGCTGATCCGGCTGGAAAAGACCGCGATCTGCGGCACCGACCTGCACATCTACCTGTGGGACGAATGGAGCCAGCGCACGATCCGGCCCGGGCTGGTGATCGGCCACGAGTTCGTCGGCCGCATCGCCGCGATCGGCCCCGGCGTGACCGGCTACGCCGTCGGCCAGCGCGTCTCCGCCGAAGGCCACATCGTCTGCGGCCACTGCCGCAACTGCCGCGCCGGCAAGCAGCACCTGTGCCCGAACACGGTGGGCATCGGCGTCAACCGCGACGGCGCCTTCGCCGAGTACATCGTCATGCCGGCCACCAACCTGTGGCCGATCCCGGACCAGATCCCGAGCGAGCTGGCCGCGTTCTTCGACCCCTACGGCAACGCCGCCCACTGCGCGCTCGAGTTCGACGTGCTCGGCGAGGACGTGCTGATCACCGGCGCCGGCCCGATCGGGGTGATGGCCGCCGGCATCTGCAAGCACATCGGCGCGCGCAACGTGGTGGTCACCGACGTCAACGACTACCGCCTCAAGCTGGCTGCCGACATGGGCGCCACCCGCGTGGTCAACGTCAGCAACGCCTCGCTCAAGGAAGTGATGAGCGACCTGCACATGGAAGGCTTCGACGTCGGCCTGGAGATGAGCGGCAATCCGCACGCCTTCAACGACATGCTCGACTGCATGTACCACGGCGGCAAGGTCGCCCTGCTCGGCATCCTGCCCAAGGGCGCGGGCATCGACTGGGACAGGATCATCTTCAAGGGCCTGACCGTGCAGGGCATCTACGGCCGGCGCATGTACGAGACCTGGTACAAGATGACCCAGCTGGTGCTCGACGGCTTCCCGCTGCACAAGGTGCTCAGCCACCAGCTTCCGGTCGACGATTTCCAGAAGGGCTTCGACCTGATGGAGTCGGGCAAATCGGGCAAGGTCGTGCTCAGCTGGAACTGACCCGGCGGGCCGGCGCACGCCGCTGCGACCATCCGCCGCCCCCGTGCATCCACTCCATGTACCCACGATGGAGAGAGTGCATGTCCGCAAAGCCCCGCGTCGCCCTGTGTGCGCTGTTCGCCCTGCTTCCGGACGCGGCTTTCGCCGCGTCCGCGTGTCCCGAACTGCCCGAATATCCGGACCTGGCGTGCGAAGCCAACGCGCACGGATGGTTCTACGCCCGGGATTCCGCGACCGCGACCGCCATGGCGGAAGACGCCGCCGTCACCGCGCTCGGGTTCGAACGCCACTTCGGGCGCACCGCACCCATCGGCGCCGTGGTCGACACCGGCACACTGGGCGGGCTTGGCGACGACTCCGTGGCCCGGCTGCGGCAAGCCGGCGCGACCTGGGAGAAGACATGGGTGAATGCGCAGAGCGCCGCGATCGGAATGATGATGCGTCAGAAGCATCCTGACGCTGACGATGCGGGCATCGCCGTGCTGGTCGAGGAGGCGATCGCAGCGATCCCCGCCTCCGAGCGGATCGATGAGCGCAACGTCATGCGCCACGAGATCGGCCACTCTCTGTTGGTTGCGGCATTCTGGCCCCGGTCCGGCTCCGCGGCGCGCCAGCAGCCTTCGGATGGAGCGCAGTACGGCGGTCCCGGTCCAGACTGGCTCGATGAGGCCGCTGCGATGCTCGTGGAAACCGGCACCGAGAAGGCGATCGCGCGTCGGGAGCTCGCATCCGCCCACGCCAAGGGAGCCCTGTGGCCCCTGCCGGAGTTCCTCGACATGAGCCACCCGGCCCTGCGCCAATCCGGCCTCATGCAAGCGCAGGCAGGGATGCGGATGCAGGCCGGACCGGCGCCCGGTGGCGATGGTTCGCGGGACACGTCGCCGTCGCCCGGCGCGTGGCAGGTCTTCTCGATGGATGAAGGCACGGAGAACGAGACAACCAGCTTCTACGCCCAGGCGCAGGGCGTCGCCGAGTTCCTGATCGAAACCTCCGGCAACCCCCAGGTGCTGGGCGGCCTCGCCACCCACCTCGCCGACGGCGGCGACATGGCCGGGTGGCTCGCAGCCCAGGGGCCGTCGCAGGGCCTGGCCGGCACGATCCCGGCGCTGGAGCGTGACTGGCTCGCCTGGCTCGCGCAGCGCGACTGAGCCGCTGGCGAACACCCTGCACGGTCACGATGTGCGCCGGGATCGCGCGCGGCGGCGCGGCGGCGAAACATTGCGATACCCTGCCGGGGGTGGCGCCGAGCCGGGCGTCCGAGAGGCCACCGCGAGGAATCCATGTCCCTGACCGAACGCTATTGCCAAACCCTCGACGAGATCCGCGATGCGGGGCTGTTCAAGTCCGAACGCGTCATCACCGGCCCGCAGTCGGCCGAAATCACCCTGGCAGACGGTCGCCAGGTGCTGAACTTCTGCGCCAACAACTACCTCGGCCTGGCCGACCATCCCGACATCATCGCCGCCGCCCGCGAGGCGCTGGACACGCACGGCTTCGGCATGGCTTCGGTGCGCTTCATCTGCGGCACCCAGGACCTGCACAAGGAGCTCGAGCAGACCATCGCCGGCTTCTTCGGCAAGGAAGACACCATCCTCTACGCCGCCTGCTTCGATGCCAACGGCGGCCTGTTCGAGCCGCTGCTGGGCGAGGAGGACGCGATCATCTCCGACGCACTCAACCACGCCTCGATCATCGACGGCGTGCGCCTGTGCAAGGCCAGGCGCTACCGCTACGCCAACTGCGACATGGCCGACCTGGAGAAGCAGCTGCAGCAGGCGAAGGCCGACGGCGCGCGCACGATCATGATCACCACCGACGGCGTGTTCTCGATGGACGGCTTCATCGCCCCGCTCGACGAGATCACCGCGCTGGCGGAACAGTACGGCGCACTGGTGCACATCGACGAATGCCACGCCACCGGCTTCATCGGCGCCACCGGCCGCGGCTCGGCCGAGGTCAAGGGCGTGCTCGACCGCATCGACATCATCACCGGCACGCTCGGCAAGGCCATGGGCGGCGCGCTGGGCGGCTTCACCACCGGCAAGGCCGAGGTGATCGAGCTGCTGCGCCAGCGCTCGCGGCCCTACCTGTTTTCGAACTCGCTGCCGCCGCACGTGGTCGCCGCGGGCACCAAGGCCTTCCAGATGCTGGACGCGGCCGGCGACCTGCGCGAGCGGCTGGCGGAGAACACCGCGTACTTCCGCGAGCGCATGACGGCGGCCGGCTTCGACATCAAGCCCGGCGTGCACCCGATCAGCCCGGTGATGCTGTACGACGCGCCGCTTGCCCAGCGCTTCGCCGAACGCCTGCTCGAGGAAGGCATCTACGCGATCGGATTCTTCTTTCCGGTGGTGCCCAAGGGCCAGGCGCGCATCCGCACCCAGCTGTCGGCCGCGCACACCCGCGGGCATCTGGACCGGGCGATCGAAGCGTTCACGCGTATCGGGCGCGAGCTGGGCGTGATCGGCGGCTGAGGGCGACGCCCCGCTGCCGGCGGATCCTGCTACTGGCCGTTGGGCGCGGGCGTGGACGGGGCCGCGCCTTCGGCGGGCGCACCCGGATCCACGCGGCGACCCGCGCTGTAGCCGTTGGCCTTCAGCCAGGCATCGAAGTCATCGGCCGTCATGCGCTTGCCGCCCTGGGTCATGTTGAAGCGGTAGGGCGTATTGTCGTGCTCGGTGAGCTTGACGTAGGTCGACGGATTCGGCGTGGCCGTGGCCGCAGCCTGCGCGGCCGCCTGCTTCCTGCACTCTTCGATCCCGAGGCGGTGGAGCACGTTGTCCACCGACTGCGACTCGTCGAAGCTCGGCGCCAGCACTCCACGCTGCGAGCCCAGCTGCGGGTTCATCACGAGGAATCCCTCGGCGATCGGGGCCAGGATGGTCGGCTTGACCGGCAGCGGGCCGGGGAGCTGGCTCTCGGCGCACTGCGTCGACGCCTGCGCCGACACGGCGGCCAGGCACAGCACGAATCCGGCGATCAGTCGCATCTGCAGACACCCCGTTGGCGAGTCGGAGCGAGTGTAGCAGCGCCGCAACGCCTTGCAAGAATCCGCGAGCCGGCGGCGCCGGATGCCGCAGCCCGGCGGCGCGAGCCGAGGCCTGGCGGCCGGCCGGACACCGGCGCCCGGAAAGCACAAAGCCCGGCCGGAGCCGGGCTTTGTGTCTTGCTTTCGAGCACAGTGCGGATTACTGCACGTTCAGCTCGGTACGGCGGTTGCGCTCGCTGCGGCAGCCCGGCTGGGTCTGCGCGGTCGGCTCCAGCGGACGGCTCTCGCCGTAGCCCACCGGGCCGAGCAGGCGACCGGCGTCGATGCCGTTGCCGGTCAGGTAGTCATACACGGCGCGCGCGCGACGCTCGGACAGGCCCTGGTTGTAGGTGTCGGCACCGCACAGGTCGGTGTGGCCGGCCACCTCGACGCGCAGGTCGGGATAGCGCTTGAGGATCTCCACGGCCTCGTTCAGGATCGCCACCGCGTCAGGACGCAGCGTCGACTTGTCGAAGTCGAAGTTCACGCCGTTCAGGTCGATGGTGATCTGCTGCGGCGGCGGCGGCGGCGGCGGCGGCGGCGGAGCCGGGGGAGCCGGCGGCGGCGGCGGCGGAGCGGCAACCGGTTCCGGACCCAGCGGGATCACGACGCCGACCGAAGCCAGGATGTCGACAAACACGCTGTCTTCCTGGTTGTGCGGGTAGCCGGCCCAGTCGGCACCGCCGCTGGCAGCCACGCTCTGGTCGTCGAAATCACCGCGCACGGCGAGTTCGGCACGCACCGCGACGCGCTTGGTGAAGGTGCCCTGCAGGCCCGCGCCGAGCTTGGCGGCCAGGTTGCCGTCTTCACGCTGGCCCGGGGAATTCGTGTTCGGGAAGGCGTTGTATTCCTCCTCCGAACGCTGGTAGCCCAGGCCGAACAGCAGGTAGGGGTTCCACCCGCGGCCTTCGTTGATGAAGTGGCGGCGCAGGTCCAGCGAGATGCCGTACTGGCTCCAGTTCAGATGCGAGTTGGCGCCGGTGATGCCCGAATCGAAACTCGGGTTCTGGTAGTTGAGCTGACCCTCGACCGACCAGTTCGGGCTGATGAACTTGCCGATGCCGAGCGCGGCGAACGGAGCATCGCTCGTGCGGCGGTCACCGTCCTGGATGTTGTAACCGGTCGAACCGCTCAGGTACCAGCGATCATCGAACTCCTGCGCGCTGGCGACATGCGCCAGGCTCAGCCCGCCGAGAAGGGCGGCACAAAGGAGTGTCTTTTTCATATTCATCGAGCTCCTTAAACTTGGAAATTGGGGGTTCAGTACGGTGACACTCGAAAGACACCCGATCCTTCAAGGTTGTCTTGCCGGAAAAAGCCTATAGTCAGCAGCGTGAAGACACCGTTAACGCTACCATAACAGTTGGCCCATGCCAATCGCGAAGCGCTGTCAATTGTACCTGTGGCAAGGCGGTTCGAAGCCGTGATCTTCGCGGCCTGCCGGCGCGGCCGATCGATCGCCCGCCGGCTCGCGCAAGTGTGCGACGAAAGGATGTCCACGCCGCGTCGACGCCGCAAGTCGTTGTTTTTGCAGTGCAACATCGCCATGACCGCGGAAAAATCGCAATCCAATCAGTGGTTTGCCAATTCCCGTTCAGGAAAGATTCGGTAATCCGCCGATAAGGTGCGCATCTTTCCGCCCCGCCGCATGCCTGCGGGGCCCTGCCCGGGACGCGATGTCGCGATCCGGCAGCCCGGGCTCAAGGTGCACCAGAACACCGCCCTCCCCAGTACGCCATGTCCTCGTTCGCAGTGCGGGTCCCGTTAACCCGGGTACGGCAGCGCCGATGCGATGACGCAACGCAGCAAGGAGTTCCCGTGAAACTGGCCTGGATCCTGTGGTTGGCATCGGTTCTTTCGCCCGAGGCGGCCGATTCGCTCTGCCTCAGCACCACCGTCTACCTGGAGGCCCGCGACCAGTCCGTCCGCGGCCAGCACGCGGTCGCCGAGGTGGCCCTGCGCCGCGAGGAAAGCGGCCTGTGGGGCGAGTCGATGTGCGACGTGGTGACTGCGCGCAAGCAGTTCGCCCCGACCATCGTCTCCCCGCGCACCCGCCTGTCCAACACCGAGGCCTGGGCGCTGGCGGTCAGCATCGCGATCGAGTCCGAGCAGAACTGGGCGCTGCCGCCCGGCGAACGCAAGGAAATCGTGCCGGGGGCCAGCCATTTCCTGGCCCACGACATCGCCGCGCCGAGCTGGCGCAACGCCTACCAGGTCGCCACCATCGGCGACCACACCTTCCTCCGGGTGCAGCGCCTGCGCCCGCGCGCCGACCGCGAAGGCTGATCCACGACCGCACCGCGGGCCGGACGGCACGGTCCTTTCCGCCGCCAGCGTACCCTGACGGCGGCGCGAAGTGCATGATTGCGGCTTTCCCCGCCAGGAGTCGCCCGCATGAAGCTCTACACCTCCCCAGGTGCCTGCTCGCTCGCCGACCATGTCGTGCTGCAGTGGATCGGCCAGCCGTTCGAGGCCGTCGTCGTCAACCGCGAAGAGCGGAAGACCCCGGAATTCCTCGCGCTCAATCCCGGTGGCGCCGTACCCGTGCTTGAACACGACGGCTGGGTGCTGACGCAGAACGCCGCGATCCTGAACTATCTGGCCGATTCCTTCCCCGATGCCGGGCTCGGCGGTGACGGGACCCCCAGGGGCCGCGCCGAGGTCAACCGCTGGCTGGCCTTCCTCAACGCCGACGTGCACCCGGCGTTCCACCCGTTCTTCGGCAGCACCGCCTACCTCGGCGACGAGGCCGCCGCGCAGACCAGGGAAGCCGCCGCCACCAAGTTGCGCGGGCACTTCGAGCGCGTGGACGCGCAACTGGCCGGAAAAGACTGGATCACCGGCTCGCGCTCGATCGCCGATCCCTATCTGTATGTGGAAACGCGCTGGGCGAAGTCGCTGGGCCTGGACCTGGACGGACTGCCCGACCTCGACGCCCACTTCGAGCGGATGTCCGCCGATCCCGGCGTACAGGCGGCACTGAAGGCCGAAGGACTGTCCTGAGGAGCGGCGGTCCCGGCGAAAGACTGTCCTGACGGAGCTGTCCTGACGGAGCTGTCCTGACGAAGTTCTCCTGACGAAGAACCGCCGACTCCGCCCGACCGCTGCTTTGGCCCCTCCCCCGCTTGCGGGGGAGGCTGGGTGGGGGTACGTCCCCCCCAAAAAAAGGTTCTTCTCCCAAGTACGGGGAGGATCATCAGTTCCGCCGTCGGAACGAAGTCGTGTCATTGCGGAATCAAGGGGGCGTCCCGGGCCGGGGAATTGCGGAAAGCAGCGCATGGATGCACTGCGGCGGCGAGTCAGCCATGGGTGAACGCCCGGCGCGCTGCGCCGGGCCGGACCGCGGAGCGGGCTGACCGAGCCGGGGAGCAATCCCCGGCCCGGGACGACCCTCTGTCCGCAAGCCCTGATCCAGCTCTGCTCTTGCGATTCCCCCGCACTTGGGAGAAGAACCAAAAAAACCGGTACCGGACCAAAGCATCCGCGGACGGACACCAGCGCGCCCGATTCACTCCCCGACCGCATCCGCCGGCACCCGCACCCACCCCTCCATCAGGATGCGCGCGCTGCGGCTCATCACCGCCCTGGTCACCGTCCACTGCCCGTCGACCTGCGCCACCTCCGCGCCCACGCGCAGCGTGCCGGAGGGATGGCCGAAGCGCACGGCTTCGCGTTCCCCACCGCCCGCGACGAGGTTGACCAGCGTGCCCGGCACCGCCGCCGCCGTGGCGATGGCGACCGAGGCCGTGCCCATCATCGCGTGGTGCAGCCTGCCCATCGACAGCGCGCGCACGTTGAGGTCGATTTCGGACGCGGCGATCGGTTTCCCGCTGCTCGACGCGTAGTCCTTCGGCGGCGCCACGAAGGCGACCTTGGGCGTGTGCTGGCGCGTGAGCGCTTCTTCCGCCGTCGCGATCAGGCCCATGCGCAGCGCCCCGGCGACGCGGATCGCTTCGAGCCTGCCCAGCGCCGCGCGGTCCTCGTTGACCGCCGGCTGCAGCTCGGTGCCGTCGAAGCCGATGTCGGCGGCGTTGACGAACACGGTGGGGATGCCGGCAGTGATCATCGTCGCCGCCAGCGCGCCCACGCCGGGCACCTCGAGCGTGTCGACGACGTGGCCGGTCGGGAACATGGCGCCACCGCCTTCGCCTTCATCGGCCGGGTCGAGAAATTCCAGCACGATCTCGGCTGCGGGGAAGGTCACGCCGTCGAGCTCGAAATCGCCGGTCTCCCGCACCTGCCCCCCGGACACCGGCACGTGCGCGAGGATGGTCTTGCCGATGTTGGCCTGCCAGATGCGCACCGTGCAGATGCCGTCGGCCGGCACCCGCGCCGGATCGACGTAGCCGGCGTGCAGCGCGAACGCGCCCGCGGCGGTGGACAGGTTGCCGCAGTTGCCCGACCAGTCGACGAAATCGGTGTCGATCGACACCTGGCCGTAGAGATAGTCGACGTCGTGACCGGGCCGCGTGGAGGCCGAGACGATCACGCACTTGCTGGTGCTCGATGTCGCGCCGCCCATGCCGTCGGTCTGCTTGCCATAGGGATCGGGTGAGCCGATCACCCGCTGGAACAGCCGGTCGCGCGCCCGCCCGGGCACGCGCGCGGCTTCCGGCAGGTCTTCGAGGCGGAAAAACACGCCTTTCGAAGTGCCGCCGCGCATCCAGGTGGCGGGGATGCGGAGCTGAGGGAGATGGCTCATTGTGCGGATGCCGTATCGGTTGGAAAAGGGGCCTGCCCGCCTCCGGTCACAGCAGCAGGAGATGTCCGGGCGTCGCGCCAGGCACGGTGCCGACCGCGATGCGCTCGTCGAACGTGACGAATCGTCCGCCCTGGGCGACCGCCAGCGCCAGGAGGTAGCTGGCGGTGATCTGCGCCGGGCCGTGGATGCGATCCAGGCGCACCGCGCCCGGGTCCAGCACGCTCGTGCCGTCGGGCCAGAACTGGTGCGCGGGCGCGGCGGTGAATGTACGCATGCGTTCGGCGACCGCCAGCAGCGGCAGCGGCCGCGCATAGCCGGGCTGAGACAGGATCCGCAGGCAGCCGTTCTGGGTCAGTGGGCAGGACGCCCAGCCGGATCCGGCGTGGGCGAGGAACCAGTCGAGCGCGCGCGCATGGTGGCTGTGCCCGCCGTCGAGCAGGGCGATCAGGACATTGATGTCGAGCAGGGCCCGCATCAGATGCCCAGTTCCTCGCGCAGCCGGTTCACCTCGTCGTTGGTGGCAACCACATCGCCCGGCGGGAAGGGGTGCAGGCCGTAGCGGGCCGCCTTTTCGGCGATCGCGCTGCGCGCCTGCCCGGCGGCGGTCGGCCCGTGCCCCGCACCGGTCAGGCCCTTGCGCATCAGTTCGGACACCACCTGCCCTGCGCTCTTGCGTTCGCGCCGGGCAAGCTCCTTGGCGGCGGCCAGGAGGTCGTCATCGATGTCGAGCGTGGTGCGCATGGCTGGGGGGCTCCCGTGATGCGATGATGCGATGATGCTATCACATCTGGACGCACGCCGCTGCCGCCCTGCGCTTCTCTCTTCCGGCGAGCCCAGGCGACCCCTGCTCACGCCGCCTGCGACTGCGCCAGGAAATCCTGGGCGAAGCGCTGCAGCACGCCGCCGGCTTCGTACACCGACACTTCCTCGTCCGAATCCAGCCGGCAGGTCACCGGCACCTCGACGCGCTCGCCGCTGCGGCGATGGATGACGAGGGTCAGGGTCGCGCCCGGGGCGGGCGTGCCGGTGACGTCGAAGGTCTCGCTGCCGTCGATGCCCAGGGTGAGCCGCGTCGTGCCCGGCTGGAACTGCAGCGGCAGCACGCCCATGCCGATCAGGTTGGTGCGGTGGATGCGCTCGAAGCCTTCGGCCACGATCGCCTCCACGCCCGCCAGGCGCACGCCCTTGGCCGCCCAGTCGCGCGAGCTGCCCTGGCCGTAGTCGGCGCCGGCGATGATCACCAGCGGCTGCTTTCGGTCCATGTAGGTCTCGATCACCTCCCACATGCGCATCACCTCGCCCTCCGGCTCCAGCCGCGCCAGCGAGCCCTGGCGCACGCTGCCGTCGGCGTTGCGCACCATCTCGTTGAGCAGCTTGGGATTGGCGAAGGTGGCGCGCTGCGCGGTCAGGTGGTCGCCGCGGTGGGTGGCGTAGGAGTTGAAGTCTTCCTCCGGCAGGCCCATCGAGGCGAGGTATTCGCCGGCGGCGCTCGTCGCCAGGATCGCGTTCGATGGCGACAGATGGTCGGTGGTGATGTTGTCGCCGAGCACCGCCAGCGGGCGCATGCCCTTCAGCGTGCGTTCGCCGGCGAGCGCGCCCTCCCAGTACGGCGGGCGGCGGATGTAGGTACTGGTCGGGCGCCAGTCGTAGAGCGGGCTGACCTTCTGTCCCGAATCCACGCGCAGCTTGAACATCGGGCCGTAGACCGCGCGGTACTGCTCCGGCTTCACGCTGGCTTTCACCACCGCATCGATCTCGGCGTCACTGGGCCACAGGTCCTTGAGCGTGACCGGGTTGCCGTCGGCGTCGACGCCCAGCGGATCCTTCTCGATGTCGAAGCGCACCGTGCCGGCGATGGCGTAGGCGATCACCAGCGGCGGCGAGGCGAGGAAGGCCTGCTTCGCATACGGATGGATGCGGCCGTCGAAGTTGCGGTTGCCGCTGAGCACCGCGGTCGCGTACAGGTCGCGCTCGACGACCTCCTGCTGGATCGCCGGATCCAGCGCGCCGCTCATGCCGTTGCAGGTGGTGCAGGCGAAGCCGACGATGCCGAATCCCAGCTGCTCCAGCTCCGGCAGCAGCCCCGATTCCTCCAGATACAGCTGCACCGCCTTCGAGCCCGGCGCCAGCGAGGTCTTGACCCAGGGTTTGCGCACCAGGCCCTTCGCGTTGGCGTTGCGCGCGATCAGCCCGGCTGCGATGACGTTGCGCGGGTTGGAGGTATTGGTGCACGAGGTGATGGCGGCGATGATCACCGCGCCGTCGGGCATCAGGCCCTGGGCCTCCTGCTCGCGGCCGGCCTCGAGCTTGGCGCCGTCGGCGATGCCGCGCTCGGCCAGCGCGCTGGTCGGCAGGCGCCGGTGCGGGTTCGACGGCCCGGCCATGTTGCGCACGACGGACGAGAGATCGAAGTGCAGCGTGCGCTCGTACTGCGCGTCTTTCAGATCGTCGGCCCAGAGACCGGCGGTCTTCGCATAGGTCTCGACCAGGGCCACCTGCTCGTCGCTGCGGCCGGTCAGGCGCAGGTAGTCGAGGGTGTTGTCGTCGATGAAGAACATCGCCGCGGTCGCGCCGTACTCGGGCGCCATGTTCGAAATGGTGGCGCGGTCGCCCACGGTCAGCGCCGCCGCGCCCTCGCCGCGGAACTCGAGATAGGCGCCGACGACCTTCTGCTGGCGCAGGAACTCGGTCAGCGCCAGCACCACGTCGGTGGCGGTGATGCCCGGCTGCGGCCGGCCGCTCAGCTCGACGCCGACCATGTCCGGCGTGCGCATCCACGAGGCGCGGCCGAGCATCACGTTCTCCGCCTCCAGCCCGCCGACGCCTACCGCGATCACGCCCAGCGCGTCGACGTGCGGCGTGTGCGAGTCGGTGCCGACGCAGGTGTCGGGGAAGGCCACGCCGTCGTGCACGTAGACCACCGGCGACATCTTCTCCAGGTTGATCTGGTGCATGATCCCGTTGCCCGGCGGGATCACGTCGACGTTCTCGAACGCGTGCTTCGTCCACTCGATGAAGTGGAAGCGGTCGGCGTTGCGGCGATCTTCGATCTCGCGGTTCTTGCTGAAGGCGTCGGGGTCGAAGCCGCCGCACTCCACCGCCAGCGAGTGGTCGACGATCAGCTGCACCGGCACCACCGGATTGACCTTGGCCGGGTCGCCGCCCTGTTCGGCGATCGCGTCGCGCAGGCCGGCGAGGTCGACCAGCGCGGTCTGGCCGAGGATGTCGTGGCAGACCACGCGCGCGGGGAACCAGGGGAAATCGAGCGTGCGCTCGCGCCGCACCAGCTGGCCGAGGTAGTCGTTGATGCGTTCCGGATCGGCGCGGCGGACGATGTTCTCGGCGTGCACGCGCGCGGTATAGGGCAGCGCCGCCCAGGCGCCGGGCGCGATGGCCTCGACGGCTTCGCGCGCGTCGTACCAGTCGAGCTTCGTTCCGGGGAGGGGCTTGCGGTGCTGGCTGTTCATGGCTGGCCTGAAAGCAGGGATTCGGAATTCGGGATTGGGGATTCGGAAGCTCCGGGTTCGTCTTTTCCGAATCCCCAATCCCGAATCCCCTCGCTCGTCAGCGCTGGTCGATCGGCACGAACTTCTGGTCTTCCGGCCCGGTGTAGTTCGCGCTCGGCCGGATGATCTTGCCGTCGATGCGCTGCTCGATGACGTGCGCGCTCCAGCCGCTGGTGCGCGCGATCACGAACAGCGGGGTGAACATGTCGGTCGGCACGCCCATCACGTGGTAGCTCACCGCGCTGAACCAGTCGAGGTTCGGGAACATCTTCTTGATGTCCCACATCACGCTCTCCAGGCGCTCGGCGATGTCGTACATCTTCGTGCTGCCCGCTTCCTCCGACAGGTCCTTGGCGACCTGCTTGATCACCTTGTTGCGCGGATCGGACACGGTGTAGACCGGATGGCCGAAGCCGATCACCACTTCCTTGCGCTCCACGCGCGCGCGGATGTCGGCCTCGGCCTCGTCCGGCGTCTCGTAGCGCTTCTGGATCTCGAACGCGACTTCGTTGGCGCCGCCGTGCTTGGGCCCGCGCAGCGCGCCGATGCCGCCGGCGATGGCGCTGTACATGTCCGAGCCGGTGCCGGCGATCACGCGGCAGGTAAAGGTCGAGGCGTTGAACTCGTGCTCGGCGTACAGGATCAGCGAGGTGTGCATGGCGCGCACCCAGCTCTCCGGCGGCGGCGCGCCGTGCAGCAGGTGCAGGAAGTGGCCGCCGATCGAGTCGTCGTCGGTCTCGACGTCGATGACCCGGCCGTTGTGGCTCCAGTGGTACCAGTACAGCAGCATCGAGCCGAGGCTGGCCATCAGCCGGTCGGCGATGTCGCGCGCGCCGGGATGGTTGTGGTCGTCCTTCTCCGGTTTGACGCAGCCGAGCACCGAGACGCCGGTGCGCATCACGTCCATCGGGTGCGCCGACGCCGGCAGCTCCTCGAGCGCGGCCTTGACCGCCGCGGGCAGGCCGCGCAGCGACTTCAGCTTCGTCTTGTACGCGGCCAGCTCGGCGCGGTTGGGCAGCCTGCCGTGGACCAGCAGGTGCGCGATCTCCTCGAACTCGGACGTGGTCGCGAGGTCGAGGATGTCGTAGCCGCGGTAGGCCAGGTCGTTGCCGGTGCGGCCGACGGTGCACAGGGCGGTGTTGCCGGCGGCGGTGCCGGACAGGGCCACTGATTTCTTGGGCTTGAAGCCGGTGACGGGGGTGGTCTCGCTCATGGGGACTCCAGTGCTTGCGGATGCTGGCGCGGTGCGTGCGTCATTTCGTCGAGGCGAACAGCGCGTCCAGGCGCTGCTCGAAGGCGTGATAGCCGATGCGTTCGTACAGCTCCTCGCGGGTCTGCATCGCGTCGACCACGGCCTTCTGGTGGCCGTCGCGACGCACCGCGGTGTACACGGCCTCGGCGGCCCGGTTGGCGGCGCGGAAGGCCGACAGCGGGAACAGCTGGATGGCCACGCCGGCCGAGGCCAACTCGTCGCGGCTGAACAGCGGGGTCGCGCCGAACTCGGTGATGTTGGCCAGCACCGGCACGTTCACCGCGTCGACGAAGCGACGGTAGGTGTCGAGGTCGTAGGCAGCCTCGGCGAAGATGCCGTCGGCACCGGCCTCGACGCAGGAGATGGCGCGCTCGATCGCCGCGTCCACGCCGTCGACCTGGATGGCGTCGGTGCGCGCGATCAGGAAGAAGTCGGGGTCGGTCTTCGCATCCGCCGCGGCCTTGACCCGGTCGACCATCTCGCCCTGCGATACGATCTCCTTGCCCGGGCGGTGGCCGCAGCGCTTGGCGCCGACCTGGTCCTCGATGTGGCAGGCGGCGGCGCCGGCCTTGATCAGCGACTTGACCGTGCGCTCGATGTTGAAGGCGCTGGCGCCGAAGCCGGTGTCGATGTCGACCAGCAGCGGCAGGTCGCAGACGTCGGTGATGCGGCGGGTGTCGACCAGCACGTCCTCGAGGGTGTTGATGCCCAGGTCCGGCAGGCCCAGCGAGCCTGCCGCAACGCCGCCGCCGGACAGGTAGATCGCGCGGAAACCGGCGCGCTGCGCCAGCAGGGCGTGGTTGGCGTTGATCGCGCCGATCACCTGCAGCGGCGATTCGGCGGCGAGGGCGGCGCGGAAGCGGGCGCCTGCGGAAGAGGTCGTCATGGCCGGGGCTCGAACGGTTCAGCGGGGTTCCGCGATGAGCTGCAATGTGGCACCCTTCTTCTGATTGATCAATCTTGATTCAATTAATCAACCTGTCCTCATGACCGATCCTGCCGACGGCGAACTCATCCCCGCGCGCGAGGCCTGCGCCCTGCTCGGCATCAGCCCGGCGACCCTCTACGCCTACGTCAGCCGCGGCCTGATCGACTCCCGACCGGGGCCGGACCACCGCAGCCGCGTCTACCTGCGGCGGGATGTCGAGCGGCTGATCCAGCGCAAGCGCGACGGCCGCGGCGCCGCCCGCGGCGCGGCGCAGAGCCTGGACCGCGGGCTGCCCGTGCTGGACACGCGGATCTCCCTGATCCGCCCGGACGGCCCCTACTACCGCGGCCGTTCCGCCGTGCAGGCCGCCCTCGGCGGCGCCACGCTGGAGGACGTCGCCCGCCTGCTGTGGGACTGCGGCGACGACGATCCCTTCGCCCGGCCACCCGACGCCGACTGGCCGGAGCCCGTCCGCAGCCTCGCCGCCGACCCGGAACTTCCGCCGCTGGAGCGGGCGATGGCTGTGATCCCGCTGCTCGCTCCCGGCGCCCGCAGCGCCTTCAGCGCTTCGCCGACGGCGCGGCGGCGCATCGCGGCCACCCTGCTGCGCCAGAACGCGGCCCTGCTGGTCGCCGCACCTTCCGGCGCGGCGCCGGTGCACCGCCTGCTCGCAGGGCAGTGGAAGCCGCGCGATGCGCGCTTCGCCGACCTGGTGCGCGCCGCGCTGGTGCTGTGCGCCGAGCACGAACTCAACGTCTCGGCCTTCGCCGCGCGCGTGGTCGCCTCCACCGGCGCGCACCTGCACGCCACCGTGTGCACCGGCCTGGGCGCGCTGTCCGGGCCGCGCCACGGCGGCGCCACCGCGCGGGCCTACGCCCTGATCGGCGACGCCCTGGCCGCGCCTTCGCCGGCCGCCTGCATCGCCCAGCGCTGGGAGCGCGGCGAGGATCTTCCCGGCTTCGGCCACGTCCTGTATCCCGACGGTGATCCGCGCGCCGCCGCGCTGCTGGCGATGCTGGAGGAGGCTCGACCCGGCAACCGGCGCCTGCAGCGCATCCGCACGGTGATCGACGGCGCCGCCGACAGCAGCGGCCAGCGCCCCAACATCGACTTCCTGCTCGCCACCCTGTGCCAGGTGCACGGCCTGCCCGCGGCGCCGGCCCTGGTCATCTTCGCCGCCGGCCGCCTCGCCGGATGGCTGGCGCATGCGCTGGAGCAGCAGGATACCGGCAAGCTGATCCGGCCGCGGGCGCGCTACAGCGGGGTGGCGCCGGACACGGTCCGGGAAGCATCCAACGGCGCCGCGGTTTGACATCGCCGACGCGCGTGCGAACCTTGCCCCTGCCCCCAGACTCCCGTTGACGCGCATGCGCCTGCCTGTCCTGTTGCTGCTGCTGACCCTCTCCTGCGTCGATGCGCGCGCCGCGACGGATCCGGCGCCCGCCGCGCAGCCCGCCGGAGTTCCCGCCGCTCCGGAGTGGCTGCCCGCGCTCGACGCTCTCTACGACGACGCGCTGCGCGCGCCGGGCCTGGACGAGCGCGACTTCGATGCGGGGCACTGGTGGGACATCGCCCTGCCCATGCTCGGCCGCAGCGCGGGATTCCGGGTCGAGAAGATCGGCAGCAGCGTCGAGGACCGCCCGCTGCGCCACGTCAGCTGGGGCAAGGGCCGCACGCGGGTGCTGCTGTGGTCGCAGATGCACGGCGACGAGAGCACCGCGACCATGGCCCTGGCCGATCTGTTCCGCTTCCTCGGCGAACACCCGCGCCACCCGCTGGTGCAGCGGCTGCGCCAGGGCACCACCCTGCACTTCATGCCGATCGTGAATCCCGACGGCGCCGCGCGCTTCCAGCGCCGCAACGCGCAGGGCATCGACATCAACCGCGACGCACGCCGCCTGGCCACGCCCGAGGGGCAGACGCTCAAGGCGCTGCACGACCGGATCCGCCCGGCCTACGGCTTCAACCTGCACGACCAGCGGCCGGGCTATCGCGCCGGGGACTCCGATCGCGCGGTGGCGATCGCGCTGCTCGCGCCGGCCTACAACGAGGCCAACGAGATCAACGACGTCCGCGCGCGCGCGATGGAGGTCGCAGCCGTCATCCGCACCGCGCTCGAGCCCTACCTCGGCGGCCACCTGGCGCGCTGGGACGAGACCTTCAACCCGCGCGGCTTCGGCGACATGACGACGGCCTGGGGCACCAGCACGGTGCTGATCGAAGCCGGCGGCATCGAGGGTGACGCGGAGAAGCAGCAGCTGCGCAAGCTGTATTTCCTCGGGCTGGTGGCGGCGCTGGACAGCATCGCCAGCGGCAGCCACGCCGGCATGCCGACGGCCCTCTACCGGGACCTGCCCGAGAACGGCGCGGTCTGGCCGGACCTGCGCATCAGCGGCGCCACGCTCGCCGTGCCCGGGCAGCCGCGCACGCGCGCCGACCTGCTGGTGAACTTCCGCCACCCGCTGGCCTGGCGCGAGGGCAGCATCAGCGACATCGGCGATCTCGACGCTCCGCCCGGAACGCCCGCGCGGAAAGTGATCAACGCGAAAGGTCTGTTCATCGTCCCCGCCACCGATGCCTCGGGCAAACCCGCGCGCATCGCGACCGGCGCACCCGCGAACTTCCACCTCAGCCGCGACCCGGATGGGCGCGAGATCGTGTGGACGCTGGACCGCGATGTCGATCCCGGGATGCCCTGGCCCTGACATCGGATGCGGTGAATGCGGGGAAGTTCGAAAGCCGGCCCCGGGTTTTCGCATCGATTTTCGGAAGGACGCCGCGCCCTGCCGACGGCGGAAGTGAAAGCAGTCTCCTCACCTGCGAGAAGAACCGAAAAAAACGCCGGGCAGATGCCCGGCGCTTCTCGTTATCCCTGACGCCAGCCGCTCAGAGCAGATGCGCCACGCCGCTGCGCTCTTCCTCGAGTTCGGCCAGGGTCCTGTCGATGGCCTGCCGGCTGAAGTCGTCGACCGGCAGGTCGCGGACCATCGTGTACTCGCCGTTCTCCGTGGTGACCGCGAAGCCGAAGATCACGCCCTCCGGGATGCCGTAGGACCCATCGGACGGGATGCCCATCGTCACCCACTTGCCGTTGCTGCCCAGTGCCCAGTCGCGGATGTGGTCGATCGCCGCATTGGCCGCCGAAGCCGCCGACGACAGCCCGCGCGCCTCGATGATCGCCGCGCCGCGCTTGCCCACCTTCGGAATGAACTCGTTCGCGTTCCAGTCCGCATCGTTGATGCGGTCCTTCAGGGACTCGCCCCCGGCCGTCGCGAAGCGGTAGTCCGGATACATCGTCGGGCTGTGGTTGCCCCACACCACCAGCTTCTCGATATCGCCCACGGCCACGCCGGCCTTGCCGGCCAGCTGGCTCAGCGCGCGATTGTGGTCGAGGCGGAGCATGGCGGTGAAGTTCTTCGCCGGCAGGTCGGGCGCGGACTTCATCGCGATGTAGGCGTTGGTGTTGGCCGGGTTGCCGACCACCAGCACCTTCACGTTGCGGCTGGCGACCTTGTTCAGCGCCGCGCCCTGGGCGGTGAAGATCTTCGCGTTCTCCAGCAACAGGTCCTTGCGCTCCATGCCCGGGCCGCGCGGACGCGCGCCGACCAGCAGGGCGTAGTCGGCGTCCTTGAACGCCACTTCCGGATCGTCGGTGCCGACGATGCCGGCCAGCAGCGGGAACGCGCAGTCCTCGACCTCCATGATCACGCCCTTGAGCGCGGCCTGGGCCTTGTCGATCGGCAGTTCCAGCAGCTGCAGGATCACCGGCTGGTCCTTGCCCAGCATCTCGCCGGAGGCGATGCGGAACAGCAGGGCGTAGCCGATCTGGCCGGCGGCGCCGGTGACTGCGACTCGAACGGGAGCTTTCATCGGTAGTTCCTTGTCATCTTGTGGGGGCAAACAGGTGGCGCGCCCGCAACGCCGGCGCCATCATCGGACACCGGGCAGCACACGCACGATGGATCATCGGGACACGACACTAGTAGACCCGGTATCCCAGCGGAATCAGCTTTTCGTCCAATGCGGCCGTGTTGTAGCCGCTCACCACGTCCTGGCCGATCACCGTCACCGGAACGCCGCGCTTGCCCAGCGCGCGCATCGCGCGATCGCCCTCGGGCGTGTCGATGTCGAGCAGCCGGTAGCGGACGTTCGCCAGTTCGAAATCCTTGCGCTGCTTGCGGCAGTAGCCGCACCACTCCGCGGCCAGCATCACGATGCGATCGTCGCCGGTGCCGTTGCGCGGATCGTCCGGATGCAGCTCCGGCTCGCGGTTGCCGAACAAGTGCATCCCGGCGCCGACCAGCGCCACCACCAGGAGAAGCCCGAGTATCCGCATCCGCAGCGCCTCCGCTCAGACAAGTTCGGCGAACAGCTCCCGGATCCGCTCCATGCCGGGCGCCAGCTGCGGCGTCGGGCAGGTGTAGCTGATCCGGATCGCCCGCGGCTCGCCGAAGGCCGAGCCGGGCACGCAGGCCACGCCCTTGGCATCGAGCAGCAGGTTGCACAGCTCGACATCGCTGCCGATCTTCGTGCCCGACGGCGCATGCGTCTTTCCGAACGCCACGCTGATGTCCGGGAACACGTAGAACGCGCCCTGCGGACGCGGGCAGGCCACGCCGGGAATCCGCGCCAGCGCGGCCATCACCTGGTCGCGCTTGTCCTGGAACTCGACGCGTTTCGCGTCGGGCACGTCCTGCGGCCCGGAGAGCGCGGCAATGGCGGCAGCGGTCACGACTTCCGGCAGGCTGGTGACGTGGGTCGAATTGAGCGCGGTCAGCGCCGCGGCCACCGGCTCCGGCCCGGCCATGAAGCCCGCCCGCCAGCCTGGCATGCCCCAGGTCTTGGACAGCGAGTCGACGAAGATCACCCGGTCGCGAAGATCCGGTCGGGCCTGCACGAAGTTGTGGTAGCCCACGCCGTCGAACACCATGCGGTTGTAGATGTCGTCGGTGATCACCCAGGTGTCCGGGTGCGCGGCGATGACCTCGGCCAGCGCGGCGATCTCCGCGGCGGTGTACACCATGCCCGTCGGGTTGGAAGGATTGTTGAACAGGAAGACTTTCGGCTTCCTGGCCAGCGCGGCGTCGAGCTGCGCGGGCACCAGCTTGTAGTCCTGCTCCGGCGGGCACGGCAGCAGCTGCACATCGGCGCCCAGCAGCTCGCCGATGTCGAGATAGGTGGTCCAGTACGGCGTGGGAAAGGCCAGCCCGTCGCCCTCGTCGAGCAGCGCCTCGCACAGGTTGTAGAGGATGTGCTTGGCGCCGATGCCGGTGGCGCAGTTGGCGCGGCCGTAACCGTTCAGCCCCAGCGACTGCAGGTGGCCCAGGAAGGCGTCGAGCAGCGCGTCCGAGCCGCGGTTGCTGCCGTACTGCCCCGAGTCGCGCTCGAGCGCGGCGCGCGCGGCCTCGTAGACGTGCGCGCCGGGCAGGAAGTTGGGCACCCCGATCGAGAAGCCGATGATGTCGCGCCCCTGCGCCTTGAGCTGCCGCGCCTTTTCGGCGACGAGCATGATCGCGCTCTGCCTGGCGCGGCCCATGCGGCGGGCGAGTTGCGGCATGTCGGGACCTGCGAGAGTGGGCGAAATGGCTTGCGGCGGGGCGGCGACCCCAGCCGTGCTGCAACGCGGAATACTAGCACGGGCTGGCACTTGGACCCCGTCCCGGTAGCCGGCGCGGAGCCGTCCTGCCCGGCGCAGCGCGTCGGGCAAGTCCGGTCACGGGGGATCAGGCGGCGAGGATCCGGTTCCACTCCGCCACACGGTCGGCCCTGGCCGCCAGCGCGGCATCGGCCTCGCCCTCGATCTTCAGCGACTTGATGCCGTCGCCCTGCTTCACCGCGTCGACCACGTCCAGGCCCTCGACCACCTTGCCGAACACGGTGTGCTTGCCGTCCAGCCAGTCGGTCTTGATGTGGGTGATGAAGAACTGGCTGCCGTTGGTGTTCGGACCGGCGTTGGCCATCGACAGCACCCCGCGCTCGTGGGCCACGCCGTTGCCGGTCTCGTCCTCGAAGCGGTAGCCCGGGCCACCGGTGCCGGTGCCCTGGGGGCAGCCACCCTGGATCATGAAATCGGCGATCACGCGGTGGAAGTTCAGCCCGTCATAGAACCCGCGGCGGGCCAGGTTGACGAAGTTGGCGACGGTCAGCGGGGCCTTGTCGGCCAGCAGCTCGACCTTGATGGCGCCACGGTCGGTATCGAAAACGGCGAACAGGCTCATGTGATTCAGCTCCGGATGCCCCGGATGGGGCGACAGACCCGCTATAATACCCGGCTTCCCTCCCGTCCCAGCCTGCGCCCTGCCCTCCGGCACGGGGGTGCGGCTGCCCCGGTGCCCGAATCCATGTCCATCCAACGCCTGCGCAACATCGCCATCGTCGCCCACGTCGACCACGGCAAGACCACCCTCGTCGACCAGCTGCTCAAGCAGTCCGGCACCCTGAACGAACGCACCGTCCTCGCCGAACGGGTGATGGACAGCAACGACCAGGAGAAGGAACGCGGCATCACCATCCTGGCCAAGAACACCGCGATCGACTGGAACGGCAACCGCATCAACATCGTCGACACCCCCGGCCACGCCGACTTCGGCGGCGAGGTCGAGCGGGTGCTGTCGATGGTCGACTCGGTGCTGCTGCTGGTCGACGCCATGGACGGGCCGATGCCGCAGACGCGCTTCGTGACCCAGAAGGCCTTCGCGATGGGCTTCAAGCCGATCGTCGTGGTGAACAAGGTCGACCGCCCGGGCGCCCGCCCGGAATGGGTGGTCGAGCAGGTCTGGGACCTGTTCGACCGCCTCGGCGCCACCTCCGAGCAGATGGACTTCCCGATCATCTACGCCTCGGGCCTCAACGGCTATGCCGGCCTCACCGAGGACGTGCGCTCGGGTGACATGACACCGCTGTACGAGGCGATCATGCAGCACGTGCCGGCGCCGCCGGTGGACCTGGACGGTCCGTTCCAGATGCGCATCAGCCAGCTCGACTACAACAGCTACGTCGGCCTGATCGGCATCGGCCGCATCCAGCGCGGCAAGGTGCGCACCAACATGCCGGTCGCCATCATCGACCGCGAAGGCCGGAAGCGCAGCGGCAAGGTGCTGCAGGTGCTCGGCTTCCTCGGCCTGGAGCGCCACGAGGTGGACGAGGCCCGGGCCGGCGACATCATCGCGGTGTCCGGCGTCGAGGGCCTGTCGATCTCCGACACGCTCGCCGATCCCGCCGCCGCCGAGGCACTGCCGGCCCTGACCGTCGACGAGCCGACGATCTCGATGACCTTCCAGGTCAACAACTCGCCCTTCGCCGGGCAGAAGGAATATTCCGGCGGCAGGTTCCTCACCAGCCGCCAGATCCGCGAGCGGCTGGCGCGCGAAACCCTGCACAACGTCGCGCTGCGGGTCGAGGACACCGCGGATCCGGACCGCTTCAAGGTCTCCGGCCGCGGCGAGCTGCACCTGTCGGTGCTGATCGAGACCATGCGCCGCGAGGGCTACGAACTGGGCGTGTCGCGGCCCGAGGTGATCATCCGCGAAATCGACGGCGTGCTGCAGGAGCCCTACGAGCACCTGGTGGTCGACGTCGAGGACGAGCACCAGGGCGGCGTGATGGAGCGCCTGGGCACGCGCAAGGCGCAGCTGAACTCGATGGAGATGGACGGCAAGGGCCGCGTGCGCCTGGACTACATCATCCCGGCGCGCGGGCTGATCGGCTTCCAGAACGAGTTCAAGACCCTCACCTCCGGCAGCGGCCTGCTGTTCCACATCTTCGACCACTACGGCCCGAAGGCCGAGGGCTCGATCGCCAGGCGCCCCAACGGCGTGATGATCTCCAACGGCCAGGGCAAGGCCCCGGGCTACGCGCTGATGGGGCTGCAGGAGCGCGGCCGCCTGCTGGTCGACGCCGGCGCCGATATCTACGAGGGCATGCTCGTGGGCATCCACGCCAAGGACAACGACCTGGTGGTCAACGCCCTGCGCGAAAAGCAGCTGACCAACGTCCGCGCCTCGGGCAAGGACGACGCGATCTCGCTGACGCCGCCGATCCGGATGTCGCTGGAGCAGGCGCTGGAGTTCGTGGAGGAGGACGAGCTGGTCGAGGTCACGCCCAGGGCGATCCGCCTGCGCAAGAAGCTGCTGTCGGAGAGCGACCGCAAGCGCGCCAGCCGGGCGGCGTGAGCGGCACGCCTTTCGCCGCCGGCGGGCCGCTTCCCGCCGTTTCCGAGCGGGCCGGGCTGGCGTGAACACGCCCGACGGCCAGACGGCGACGGAGATCCTCGCAAAGGCGCCCGGGGTCGGCGACGCGCAGCCCGCTGGCGGCCCGGAAACACGCGCACGCACCGGGGTGCGCGCGATCGCCCTGCTCGAAGGTCTCAAGGGCCTGCTCGCGCTGGCCGGCGCCGGGGGCCTGTACCTGGCGGGGCCCGTGGTGCTGCAGCAGTGGCTGGCGGGACTGGTCGCGGCCTTCGGACTGAGTCCCGGGCGCGGCATCACCGGCTGGCTGTTACAGCGCATCGACGCCGGCACCGTCCACATCGCCGCCGCCGTCGTGCTCGCCTATGGCCTGATGCGCCTGGTCGAAGCCTGGGGGCTCTGGCGCGCACGCGCCTGGGCCTCGTGGTTCGGCTGCATCTCCGCCGCGGTCTACATCCCGCTCGAACTGTACGCGCTGGTCCAGCGGCCCGGCTGGCCAGGCGTCGCGGTGCTCGCAGCAAACCTGCTCATCGTCCTGGTGCTGGCCCAGGACCTCGCGCGCAGGCGCCACGGCGGCCGCTGACGACCGCTGCGCCCGCGCAGTGCGCGGCGATCAGGCGGGAACCGGGGGATTGAGCTGGGCGTGCTTGCGCACGATCAGCATTGCCGTTTCCAGCGCCTGCTCGTAGTTCAGGCGCGGATCCACGGTCGACCGGTAGGCGCGACCGAGATCGACCTCGGTCAGGTCGCGCGCACCGCCGATGCATTCGGTGACGTCCTCGCCGGTCAGCTCCAGGTGCACGCCGCCCAGGCGGGTGCCGGCCGCGGCATGGATGTCGAAGGACTGCTCGATCTCGCTGCGGATGTTGTCGAAGCGCCGCGTCTTGTAGCCGTTGCTGGTCGACTCGGTGTTGCCGTGCATGGCGTCGCAGATCCACAGCACGCGGCGGCCTTCGCGCTTCACCGCGTCGAGCAGCGGCGGCAGCTTCTCCGCCACCTGGGTCGCCCCCATGCGGTGGATCAGGCCCAGGCGGCCGGGCTCGTCGTCCGGATTGAGCAGGTCGACCAGCTTCAGCAGCTGGTCCGGCGTCACCGACGGGCCGACCTTCACCGCGATCGGGTTGCGGATGCCGCGGAAGTACTCGGCGTGGGCGCCGTCGAGCGCGGCGGTGCGCATGCCCACCCACGGGAAGTGCGTGCTGAGATTGAACCAGCCCCACTGCCGCGGCACCTGCCGGGTCTGCGCCTCCTCGTACGGCAGCAGCAGCGCCTCGTGCGAGGTGTAGAACTCGACGCGGTTCAGGCTGTGGATCTGGCGGCCGGCCAGCGTCTCCATGAAGCGCACGGCGTCGCCGATGCCCGCGACCATCTTCTGGTATTCGCCCGCGAGCGGCGACTGGCTGACCCAGCCCAGGCCCCAGTACTCGGGGTGGTGCAGGTCGGCGAAGCCGCCGTCGATCAGCGAACGCACGAAATTCATGGTCATGGCCGAGCGCGCATGCGCCTTGACCATGCGCCGCGGATCCGGCACCCGCGCCTCGGCGCTGAAGTCCGGGCGGTTGACGATGTCGCCGCGGTAGCTCGGCAGCGACACCTCGCCGCGGGTCTCCATGTCGGCCGAACGCGGCTTGGCATACTGCCCGGCAAAGCGGCCCACGCGCACCACCGGCAGCTTCATCCCGTGCACCAGCACCAGGCTCATCTGCAGCAGCACCTTCAGGCGGTTGGAGATGATCTCCGAACTGCACTCGGCGAAGGTTTCCGCGCAGTCGCCGCCCTGCAGCAGGAAGCGCTTGCCTTCCTGCGCCTCGGCCAGCTGCTGCTTGAGCGAGAGGATCTCGCGCGAGGTCACCAGCGGCGGCAGCGCGCGCAGCTCCTCCTGCACCTCGGCAAGCACGTCCTCGTCCGGATAGGTCGGCATCTGCAGCGCCGGGCGCGAGCGCCAGCTGCCGGGATGCCATTCGGAGGGGATGTTCACTGCCTGGAGGGTGCGGTCGGGCCTGTTCATGGGACGTACTTCAGCGGGATCGGTCATGGTGCGCCCCTTGCTGCGTTGCGTCAATTGCAGCTGCAACCGTTGCCGCCGGTCAGCCCCTGCGCAGTCCGGCGTACAGCGCCCAGGCGCCGAGCAGCACGAACCAGACCAGGCTCCACCAGGGCATCGACAGGCCCAGGAAGGTCCAGTCGATCGCGCCGCAGTCTCCGGTTCCGGTCAGCACCTGGCGGATCAGGCTCGGCGTGTCCATGGTCTCGCGCAGGAACGCGAACGGGGCACCGCAGGAGGGGATCTCGGGCGGATTGAGCTGGATCCACACGTGGCGGCCCGCGACCCCGACCCCCACCGCGGCCGCGATCGTTCCCAGCACCGCCCACACCCCGCGGCCGGCCCGGCCCTTCGGAGCCTGCAGCGCCGCAAGCAGCAGCACCAGTCCCAGGGCCGCGAACGCGATGCGCTGGAAGATGCACATCGGGCACGGCTCCAGCCCCCACTGCAGCTGGGTGAAGATCGCAAAGCCGATCAGCGCGAAACAGATGACCGCGCCCAGCAGGAACTGGAGCCGGAACGACCAGCGCAGTGGGTTCATCAGGACAGGGAGAGCATGTGGATGGGAGTCGATTATCGGTGGCCGGCCCGGAAACAGAAACCCCGGCCTCGGCCGGGGTCCTGCTGCAATCGTTTGCCGGGCGGCGTCCGCCCCACCGGTCTCAGTCGGCCGACGGCTGCGGGCGGTCGACCAGTTCGACGTAGGCCATCGGCGCATTGTCGCCGGCGCGGAAGCCGCACTTGAGGATGCGCAGGTAGCCGCCCGGGCGCGACTGGTAGCGCGGGCCCAGGGTGGTGAACAGGTTGCCCACCGCTTCCTTGTCGCGCAGGCGCGAGAAGGCGAGGCGGCGGTTGGCGACGCTGTCGACCTTGGCCAGCGTGATCAGCGGCTCGGCGACGCGGCGCAGTTCCCTGGCCTTGGGCAGGGTGGTCTTGATCAGTTCGTGCTTGATCAGCGACGCGGCCATGTTGCTGAACATCGCCTGGCGATGGGCGCTGGTGCGGCTGAACTTGCGGCCTGCTTTCTGGTGGCGCATGGCGGTGGATCCTTGGTCTGTGGAAGAGTGAAACCGTGGGTGTCGTTGTCGCCATCCTGGCGGTGTCAAAGCGGACTGCGCTGGTCCTGGCCGGCATCCCTTGCCGGACGTGCCGCGGACTCGGGTCCGTCGGCGGGTCTACTGCCTGCTGCAACTTCCAGTTACCGGGGGAGCCGCGGCTTGCGCCGCGTCTGCATCCCCGGCCCGGCGCAGCACGCCGGGCGTTCGGCAGCGCGCGAGCCAGTGGCCCGCAAACGCGCTGTCTTACCCCAGCATGCCGTGGCTGGCGACGCCGGCCGGCGGCCAGTTCTCCAGCTTCATGCCGAGCGACAGTCCGCGCTGGGCGAGGACTTCCTTGATCTCGGTGAGCGACTTCTTGCCCAGGTTCGGGGTCTTGAGCAGCTCCACTTCGGTCTTCTGGATCAGGTCGCCGATGTAGTAGATGCTCTCGGCCTTGAGGCAGTTGGCCGAACGTACGGTCAGCTCGAGGTCGTCGATCGGGCGCAGCAGCACCGGATCGACGCCCGGGGTCGCCGGCTTGGCGCCACCGCGGTCGCGGTGGGTGAAATCGCCGAACACGCTCAGCTGCTCGGTAAGGATGTCGGCGGCGGTGCGCACGGCCTCCTCGGCGTCGATGGTGCCGTTGGTCTCGATGTCCAGCACCAGCTTGTCCAGGTCGGTGCGCTGTTCGACGCGCGCGGCCTCGACTTCATAGGCGACGCGGCGCACCGGCGAGAACGATGCGTCCAGCATCAGCCGGCCGATGGCGTGGGTCTCCTCGTCCGGGCGGCGACGGGCGGCGGCGGGCTGGTAGCCGAAGCCGCGCTCGATCCGGAGCCGCATGTTGATCGAGGCTTCCTTGGTCAGGTGGCAGATCACGTGGTCGGGATTGAGGATCTCGACGTTGTGGTCGGTCTTGATGTCGGCAGCGGTGACCACGCCCGGGCCCTGCTTGTCCAGGCTCAGCATGGAGCTGTCGCCGGTGCCCATGCGGATGGCGACGTCCTTGAGGTTGAGCAGGACTTCGAGCACGTCCTCCTGCAGGCCCTCGATGGTGCTGTATTCGTGCAGCACGCCATCGATCTCGACCTCGGTGATCGCGTAGCCGGGGATCGAGGACAGCAGCACGCGGCGCAGCGCGTTGCCGAGGGTGTGGCCATAGCCGCGCTCCAGCGGCTCGATCACGACCCGGGCGCGGTTGCCGGTGATGCGCTCGATCTGGGGGCCGCGGGGACGCAGGACTTGGTTGGCGGAAACTGTCATGTACGTAGGTTCTCCTGCTGGTCCGCCGCGTCCGTCGACGCGGGGGCTCTGGTCGCTTGGAGCCCCTTGCTGCCAAGGGGTGGCCCTGGTCCTGGCGGACTCGGGCCGGGTGGTGGGGGTGTCCCGGGTCGCTGCAGCCGGGAGGCGATCGCGAACGGTTACTTCGAGTACAGCTCGACGATCAGCGCCTCGTTGATGTCGGCCGGCAGGTCGCCGCGGTCCGGGACCGCCTTGAACACGCCGCTGAACTTCTTCTGGTCGACCTCGATCCACGACGGGGTCAGGTCCATGGTCGAGGCGATGTTGAGCGCCTCCTGCACGCGCAGCTGCTTCTGCGCCTTCTCCGACAGCGCGATCGCGTCGCCGGCCTTGACCTGGTAGGAAGGCAGGTTGACGGGCTTGCCGTTGACGGTGACGCCGCGGTGCGACACCAGCTGGCGCGCCGACGGCCGGGTGACCGCGAAACCCATCCGGTAGACCACGTTGTCCAGGCGGGTTTCCAGCAGCTGCAGCAGGTTCTCGCCGGTGTTGCCCTTCCGGGTCGAGGCCTTCTTGTAGTAGTTGCGGAACTGGCGCTCGAGCAGGCCGTAGATGCGCTTGACCTTCTGCTTCTCGCGAAGCTGCAGGGCGTAGTCGGACAGCTTGCTGCGACGCGCACCGGTGCCGGCGCCGTGCTGGCCGGGCTTCTGCTCCAGCTTGCACTTGGAGTCGAGCGCGCGGTTCGGGGACTTGAGCGAGAGGTCGGCGCCTTCGCGGCGCGCGAGCTTGCAGGTGGGACCGATATAACGAGCCATTTCTTATCGCCCCCTTAGACGCGACGCTTCTTCGGCGGACGGCACCCGTTGTGCGGGATCGGCGTCACGTCGATGATGTTGGTGATCTTGTACCCGACGTTGTTCAGCGAACGCACGGCGGACTCGCGACCCGGACCCGGGCCCTTGATTCGCACTTCCAGCGACTTCACGCCGTAGTCGAGCGCGGCCTTGCCGGCCTTCTCGGCCGCGACCTGCGCCGCGAACGGGGTGGACTTGCGCGAACCGCGGAAGCCCGAACCACCGGAAGTGGCCCACGACAGGGCGTTGCCCTGGCGGTCGGTGATGGTGACGATGGTGTTGTTGAAGGAAGCGTGGACGTGCGCGATGCCGTCGGTGACGACGCGCTTGATCTTCTTCTTCTGCTTGGCGGCTGCCGGCTTGGCCATGGTGTGGGTCCTCGATTACTTCCTGATGGCCTTGCGCGGACCCTTGCGGGTGCGGGCATTGGTCCGGGTGCGCTGACCGCGCAGGGGCAGGCCGCGACGGTGGCGCAGGCCGCGGTAGCAGCCCAGGTCCATCAGGCGCTTGATCGCGATGCCGATCTCGCGACGCAGGTCGCCCTCGGTCACGTACTTGCCGACTTCGGCGCGCAGGCGCTCGACTTCCGGCTCGGACAGGTCGCGGATCTTGGTCGACTGGCTGACGCCGGCCGCGTCGCAGACCTGCTTCGAACGGGTACGGCCAATGCCGTAGATGCTTTGAAGCCCGACCCAGACATGCTTCTGGGCAGGCAGATTGACACCTGCAATACGCGCCATGCGCGGATCTCCAACTGGTTGGCGGCCGGAACGGGAATTCCGGCGGAGTGAACACGAAATTGTACCAAAGTCCCGGGCTGCATTGGAAGCCGGCCGGCGCGGAGGCGCCAGACGACCCGGCATGGGGAGTGTGCCCATGCTCCGGCGACGGATCCCGGCTGGCCGGGAGGGGGGGGTGCCCCGCCTGGCCCCGCGCACTACTCTGGTGCGCGAAACGGCCCGGATCCACCCCCGCGCGGGACTGCCGCGGGGGTCGCCCATCGTGCCGGGGGAGGCAGGCTCCGCGCCGGCGTGAATTCCTGCCTTCCCGGCTTCGGCCTGGCGACGCGCAAGCGCCGCTTCGACCCTGGACATCGATGCCGTCCATGGCGGTGCCATGGTGGCTTCGGGTTGTCCGGCCCGGCCATCCATGGCCGGGCGTCCACCGGGGCTGCGCGGCAGTGCCGCGCTAGCGAGTCCTCGCTCCGCCCTTGAGATTGGCCTTCTTCAGCAGGCTCTCGTACTGGTGCGACATCAGGTGCGCCTGGATCTGGGCGATGAAGTCCATCACCACCACCACCACGATCAGCAGCGAGGTGCCGCCGAAATAGAACGAGGTGTTGAGCTCGGCACGCATGAACTCGGGCAGCAGGCAGACCAGCACCAGGTAGGTCGCGCCGGCGGCGGTCAGCCGCGTCAGCACGCCGTCGATGTACTCGGCCGTGGCCTTGCCCGGACGGATGCCCGGGATCAGGGCGCCCGACTTCTTGAGGTTGTCGGCCGTCTCCTGCGAGTTGAAGACCAGCGCGGTGTAGAAGAAGGTGAACCCCGCGATCAGGCCGGCGTAGAGCAGGATGTAGAGCGGCTCGCCCGGCGACAGCGCCTGCGCGGCGCGCTGCAGCCAGCTGGCCGCCCCCGCCTGGCCGAACCAGGTGGTCACGGTGGCCGGGAACATGATGATCGACGACGCGAAGATCGCCGGGATCACGCTGGCCATGTTCAGCTTCAGCGGCAGGAACGAGGTCTGGTTCATGTACGCGTTGCGGCCGCCCTGGCGGCGCGCGTAGTTCACCGTGATCCGGCGCTGCCCGCGCTCGACGAACACCACGAAGAAGGTGAAGGCGACCACGATCAGCGCGATCAGGATCAGCGCGATCGGGCTCAGGTCGCCGTTGCGGGCGGACTCGACCGTGCTGATGATCGCGCTCGGCAGCCCGGCGACGATACCGGCGAAGATGATCAGCGACACGCCGTTGCCGATGCCGCGCTCGGTCACCTGCTCGCCCAGCCAGACCAGGAACATGGTGCCGGCGGTCAGGGCGACGATGGCCGTGAGCACGAAGCCGATGCCCGGGGCGTAGACCACCGGGATGCCGCTGCCGGCACCCTGGCTCTGCAGCGCCACGGCGATGCCCGCGGACTGGAAGATCGCCAGCGGGATCGAACCGATCCGGGACCACTGGGTGATGCGCCGGCGGCCGGATTCGCCCTCCTTCTGGATCGCCTTGAGGCTGGGCACGATCTGCACCATCAGCTGCATGACGATCGAGGCCGAGATGTAGGGGATCACGTTCAGCGCGAACAGGCTGAACCGCTCCAGCGCGCCACCGGAGAACATGTTGAACATGTCCACGATGGTGCCCTGCTGCTGCTCCATCAGCTGCAGCATCGCCTCGGGGTTCACGCCCGGCACCGGGATGAAGCAGCCGATCCGGTAGACGATCAGCGCGCCGACCACGAACAGCAGGCGCTGGCGCAGTTCGGTGAACTTGCCCAGGCCCGCGCCGATGCCGCCCATTGCGCTACCGCTGCGTGACATTGACTGCTCCGTTGTGACGATCGATCCGCAAGGGTGATGATCTCTTCATGAATCCGCTATCGCGTCCTTTGACCGGACGCCTGCCTGCCGGTTCCCCGGGGATGGCCCGCTGACCTGCCAGGGGCGACCGCCGCCGCAGCATGCGGCGACGGCGGACGCCGCTCAGTCCTCGATGCTGCCGCCGGCAGCTTCGATCGCGGCGCGGGCGCCTGCCGTGGCCAGCAGCCCCTTGAGCACGAGCTTCTTCGAGATCTCGCCCTTCTTCACCACCTTGGCCTGCTTGGCGGTGCCCGGCACCAGCCTGGCGGCGCGCAGGGCGGCGAAATCGATGTCGCCCTCGAGACGGTCGAGCTGGTACAGGAACACCTCGGCGGTGTCGCCGGCGGTGCGCGAGCGGAAGCCGATCTTCGGCAGGCGCATGTGCATGGGCATCTGCCCGCCTTCGAACCCGGCCTTGATCTTGCCCTTGCCGGAGCGGGCGAACGAACCCTTGTGGCCGCGGCCGGCGGTCTTGCCGAGGCCGGAGCCGATGCCGCGACCGACGCGGGTGCGCTCGGTGCGGGCGCCCTCGGCGGGCTTGAGCGTATTGAGCTTCATGTGATTACTCCTCCACCCGGACCAGGTAGTGGACCTTGTTGATCAGGCCACGGACCTGAGGGCTGTCCTTCAGTTCGCGGACGTCGTTGAGCTTGTTCAGGCCGAGCGCACGCACCGACAGGCGGTGCTTCGCCTGCGAGCCGCGCAGGCCCCTGACCAGGCGCACCTTGACGGTGCCGCCGGTGGCTTCGTTCTTAGCCATTGAGGATATCCTCCACCTTCTTGCCGCGCTTGGCCGCGATCCGGCCCGGCGACTGCATCGACTCCAGCCCCTTGACCGTGGCGCGCACGAGATTGATGGGATTGCGCGAGCCGGTGGCCTTGGCCAGCACGTCCTTCACGCCCACCGCCTCGAGCACGGCGCGCATGGCGCCGCCGGCGATCACCCCGGTACCCTCGGAGGCCGGCTGCATGTACACGCGGGCGGCGCCGTGGCCGGACTTGACCGCGTGGTACAGGGTGCCGCCATTGAGGTCGACGGCGCTCATGTTCTTGCGCGCGTACTCCATCGACTTCTGGATGGCGACCGGCACTTCGCGCGCCTTGCCGTAGCCGAAGCCGACCTTGCCGGCGCCGTCACCCACCACCGTCAGCGCGGTGAAGGTGAACTGGCGACCGCCCTTGACGGTCTTGCTGACGCGGTTGACCGCGATCAGCTTCTCGATCATGCCGTCGTCGATTTCCTCGCGCTCGCGGTTGCGGTCGCGTCCGCGCGGTTCACGTTGTTCTGCCATTGCGATGTCTCTTTCAGGTTTGAAGGAATGTACGGCTGCGGGCCGCTTGTGGTTGTGGACTGGAGCGGTGGACCGCGTTCGCGAACACAAGTCGCGGCGCGTCCGGTGCAGCCTGCACCGGCAGGGTGAGTCAAGGCGCGCCTGGCGCGGCACTGCCCGCGCCGCCTTGGCGAACGCCCGGCCATGGGTGGGCGGGCCGGACTGTCCTGGTTCGACAGCGCTTCGCCATGGATGGCAACCATGACCCTGGCTTTCAGGTGGCGAAGGCGCGCCTTCGCCGACGCATCAGAACTGCAGGCCAGCCTCGCGGGCGGCGTCGGCCAGCGCCTTGACGCGGCCGTGGTAGCGGTATCCCGAACGGTCGAACGCAACCTTCTCGATGCCGGCGGCCCTGGCCTTCTCGGCGATGGCGCGACCGACCTTGGCGGCGGCCTCGGTGTTCTTGCCGTTCTTCAGGCCGTCGCGCACGTCGGCCTGGGTGGTGTTGGCCGCGGCCAGAACCTTCGAGCCATCGGCGGTGAACACCTGCGCGTACACGTGCTGGCCGGTGCGCAGCACCGACAGGCGCGGCACGCCGAGTTCGCGGATGTGCGCGCGGGTCGACCTGGCGCGGCGAAGGCGGGCGATATTCTTGTCCATGGTGTTCTCTCTTGGGAAACGGATCGGCCTCAGGCCTTCTTGGCTTCCTTGCGGATGACGGTTTCGTCGGAATACTTCACGCCCTTGCCCTTGTAGGGCTCCGGCGGGCGGAATCCGCGGATTTTGGCCGCGACCTCGCCGACGAGCTGCTTGTCGGCACCGGCGACGACGATTTCGGTCTGGGTCGGGGTGGTGATGGTGATGCCTTCCGGGGCCTTGAACACCAGCGGGTGCGAGAACCCGAGATTGAGGTTCAGGTCGCTGCCCTGGGCCGAGGCGCGGTAACCGACGCCCACCAGCTCGAGCTTGCGCTCGAAGCCCTGGGAGACGCCGTGCACCATGTTGGCCACGATCGAACGCAGGGTGCCAGTCAGGGCGATCCGCGACGGGTCATTGGCGGCGAGCAGTGCGTTGCCGTCCTCGATCCGGATGTCGATGTCGGCGGGCTTGGCGATCGACAGCGCGCCCTTGGGGCCCTTGACGCTCACGTTCTCCGCCTGGATGTCGAGCTCGACGCCCTTGGGCAGCGGAATCGGCTTCTTGGCTACACGGGACATGACTGCTACTCCTTACGCCACGAAGCACAGGACTTCGCCGCCGACGCCCTGCTGGCGCGCCTGCGCATCGGTCATGATGCCCTTGGAGGTGGAAATGATGGCGACGCCCAGGCCGTTGAGGACCCTGGGAAGCGCGTCCTTGCCGCGGTACTGGCGCAGGCCGGAGCGCGACACGCGCTGCAGGCGCTCGATCACCGGACGGCCTTCGTAGTACTTCAGCACGATCTCGAGCTCGGCCTTGGCGCCGTTCTCGCTCACGCGCAGGTCGCCGATGTAGCCCTCGTCCTTGAGGACGTTGGCAATGGCGACCTTGGTCCGGGAGGACGGCATCTTCACCGTCGGCTTGCCGACCGCGGCCGCATTCCTGATGCGGACCAGCATGTCGGCGATGGGATCAGTCATGCTCATGATGCTTCCTTATGAGTGCACCGATATCCGCTTTCGCGAAAATCTCTGGTTGTCCTGGAGAGGCCAGGGCCTTCTGGCGCCCGGACCAGGCCCGGGGAGCCGGATATTATACGGCACAAACCCGGCCTGTCGCCGGGTTCGCGCCGGAGCGGCGCCGGACCCGGAGGCCCGGCACCCGCGTCGTCACCAGCTGGCCTTGCGCAGGCCGGGGACATCGCCCCGCATGGTGGCTTCGCGCAGCTTGTTGCGACCCAGGCCGAACTTGGCGTAGACGCCGCGCGGACGGCCGGTCAGCGCGCAGCGGCTGACCTGGCGGGCCGGCGAGGAGTCGCGCGGCAGCTTCTGCAGCCTGGTCACCGCCTCGATCTTCTCCTCGTAGCTGGCATCCTGGCTGCTGATGATCTTCTTCAGCGCCGCGCGCTTCGCAGCGTGCTGCTTGGCGAGTTTGGCCCGCTTGATCTCGCGGTTGACCATGGAGGTCTTTGCCATTGTCTTTACCTCAGGGATTCGGGATTGGGGACTGGAGATTCGTGAAAGCAGGACTTCGCGAGCTGTGCTCTTTCGAATCCCGGATTCCGAATCCCGAATCCCGGCTCAGTTGCGGAACGGAAAGCGGAACGCCTCGAGCAGCGCCTTGGCTTCAGCGTTGGTGTTGGCGGAGGTGGTGATGGCGATGTCCATGCCGCGGATCGCGTCGACCTGGTCGAAGTCGATCTCCGGGAAGATGATCTGTTCCTTCACGCCCATGTTGTAGTTGCCGCGGCCGTCGAAGGAACGGCCGGACACGCCGCGGAAGTCGCGCACGCGCGGCAGCGAGACGTTGATCAGGCGGTCCAGGAACTCGTACATCTTCGCCCGGCGCAGGGTGACCTTGCAGCCGATCGGCCAGCCGTCGCGGATCTTGAACGAGGCGACCGACACGCGCGACTTGGTGATCTGCGGCTTCTGGCCGCTGATCCTGGCCATGTCGGCGGTGGCGTTCTCGAGCACCTTCTTGTTCGCCGCAGCCTCGCCCACGCCCATGTTGAGCGTGATCTTGGTGATCTTCGGCACCTGCATCGGATTGGTGTAGCCGAACTGCTGCATGAGCTTCGGCACCACTTCGTCCTTGTAGAACTGTTCCAGACGGGTCGTCATTTTCTATTCCTCGGAATCAGGCAGGTCTTCAGACCGCCTCGCCACTCGAGCGGAACACGCGCAGCCGCCGTCCATCCTCGAGCACCTTGGTACCGACGCGTTCACCCTTGCCGGTGGCAGGGTTGAACAGCATCACGTTGGACACGTGGATCGGCGACTCGCGCTCGATCACCCCGCCAGGCTGTCCGACCTGGGGGTTGGGCTTGGTGTGGCGCTTGACGATGTTGATGTTCGACACGACGACCTTGTCGCCGAGCACGCGCACCACGTCACCGGTCTTGCCCTTGTCCTTGCCCGCGATCACGACCACCTGGTCGCCTTTCTTGATTCGATTTGCCATTGTCCTGTCCTCTACCAGCTCACAGCACTTCGGGAGCGAGCGAGACGATCTTCATGAACTTCTCGGAGCGCAGCTCGCGCGTGACCGGCCCGAAGATGCGGGTGCCGATCGGCTCGTGCTTGGCGTTGAGCAGCACCGCGGCGTTGCCGTCGAAGCGGATCAGCGATCCGTCGGCGCGACGCACGCCCTTGCGGGTCCGCACCACGACGGCGTTGTAGACCTCGCCCTTCTTGACCTTGCCGCGCGGAATGGCGTCCTTCACCGACACCTTGATGATGTCGCCGATCGCGGCGTAGCGGCGCTTGGAGCCGCCGAGCACCTTGATGCACATCACTTCCTTGGCGCCGGAGTTGTCGGCCACGTCGAGGTGGCTCTGCATCTGGATCATGACATTGTCTCCTGCGTCATCCGGCCGCGCGGGTGACGATCTCCACCACCCGCCAGTTCTTGGTTTTGGAGATCGGCGCGATCTCGGCCACGCGCACGATGTCGCCTTCGCTGCAGGCGTTGTCGGCGTCGTGGGCGTGGAGCTTGGTCGAGCGGCGGATGTACTTGCCGTACAGCGCGTGCTTGACCTGGCGCTCGACGAGCACCGTCACCGTCTTGTCCATCTTGTTGCTGACCACGCGCCCCTGGACCGTGCGCTGCTTCTTTTCGGTTTCATTCATGGCACTGGTCCTTACTTCTGGCCGAGCAGCGTGTGGACGCGAGCGATCTCGCGACGCACGCGGCGCGCCTCATGGGTCTTGGTCAGCTGGCCGGTCGTCTTCTGCATGCGCAGCGAGAAACGCTCCTTGTGCAGATCGAGCAGGTGGGCCTGCAGTTCTTCCGGGGACTTGCCGCGGAGTTCCTTGATCGTAGCCATCAGCGCACCGTCCGGGTCACGAATTGGGTGGTGACCGAGAGCTTGGCGGCGGCCAGGCGGAACGCCTCGCGCGCGGTCGCCTCATCGACGCCCTCGATCTCGTAGATCATGCGGCCGGGCTGGATCTGCGCGACCCAGTACTCGACGCTGCCCTTGCCGGAGCCCATGCGGACTTCGATCGGCTTCTTGGTGATCGGCTTGTCGGGGAACACCCGGATCCACATCTTGCCGCCGCGCTTGACGTGGCGGCTGATCGAACGACGCCCGGCCTCGATCTGGCGCGCGGTCAGCTGGCCGGTGGCCGTGGCCTTGAGCCCGAACTCGCCGAAGCTGACGGCGTTGCCGCTCCATGCCAGGCCGTCGTTGCGGCCCTTGTGCATCTTGCGATATTTGGTTCGCTTGGGTTGCAACATGGTTTAGTCCCTCGCCTCACGCTCGCGACGCGGCCCACGCGGACGGTCGCGATCACCACGATCGCCGCGGTCGCTGCCGCGCGGCGAATCGTCCTGCTTTTCCTGGCCCACCTGGCTGAAATCGAAGATCTCGCCCTTGTAGACCCACACCTTGATGCCGATGATGCCGTAGGTGGTCCGGGCCTCGGCGAAGCCGTAGTCGACGTCGGCGCGCAGGGTGTGCAGCGGCACGCGGCCCTCGCGGTACCACTCCGAACGCGCGATCTCGGCGCCGTTCAGGCGGCCGGCGACGTTGACCTTGATCCCCAGCGCGCCCAGGCGCATCGCGTTGCCCAC
Organism: uncultured Luteimonas sp.; assembly: GCA_934541015.1. Classification (GTDB taxonomy): domain Bacteria; phylum Pseudomonadota; class Gammaproteobacteria; order Xanthomonadales; family Xanthomonadaceae; genus Luteimonas. The sequence continues at coordinate 17,187 of CAKTDC010000011.1, read as the reverse complement.
GGCGCGCTTCATCGCGCGGCGGAACATGATGCGGCGCTCGAGCTGCTGCGCGATCGACTCGGCGACCAGCTGTGCGTCGAGCTCGGGCTTGCGCACCTCGGTGACGTTGATGTGCGCCGGGACGCCCATCATCGCGCTGACTTCCTTGCGCAGCTTCTCGATGTCCTCGCCGCGCTTGCCGATCACCACGCCCGGGCGGGCGGTGTGGATGGTCACGCGGGCGGTCTTGGCCGGACGCTCGATCAGGATCCTGCTGATGCCGGCCGCGGCGAGCTTCTTGCGCAGCATCTCGCGGACCTTGAGGTCGGCGGCCAGGTATCCGGCGTATTCCTTCTTGCCGGCATACCACTTGGAGTTCCAGTCCTTGGCGATACCCAGGCGGATGCCGACGGGATGAACTTTATGACCCATTTACTTGCCCTCGCCCACGATCACGGTGATGTGGCTGGTCCGCTTCAGGATGCGGGTGCCACGGCCCTTCGCCCGCGCCATGAAGCGCTTGAGCGTGGGACCTTCGTCGACGGTGATCGTGGCGATCTTCAGCTCGTCGATATCGGCACCGGCGTTGTTCTCGGCATTGGCGATCGCCGACTCCACCACCTTCTTGATCAGGGCGGCGGCCTTCTTGTCGGAGAACTTCAGCAGGCTGACGGCGCGCTCGGCCGGCAGGCCACGGACCTGGTCGGCGACCAGGCGTGCCTTCTGCGGCGAGATCCGCACGCCCTGCAGCCTGGCGGTGCGCTTGTTGATTTCGGTGCGTTCGCGCCTGACGGCCTCGAACCTTTCCCGGGTTGCCTTGTCCATCGTGCGCTCCTTACTTGCCCGACTTCTTGTCGCCGCCGTGACCCTTGAAGGTCCGGGTCAGCGCGAACTCGCCGAGCTTGTGGCCGACCATGTTCTCGTTGACCAGCACCGGCACATGGTTCCTGCCGTTGTGCACGGCGATGGTGAACCCGATGAACTCCGGGAGGATCACCGAACGGCGCGACCAGGTCTTGATCGGTCGCTTGCTGCTGCCCGCGGCCTCGACCTTCTTCTGCAGATGGTGGTCGACGAAGGGGCCCTTCTTGAGTGAACGTGCCATGGTCTATCAGCTCCTGCGGTCGCGCACGATGAACTGCTGCGTCCGCTTGTTATGGCGGGTCTTGTAGCCCTTGGTCGGCACGCCCCACGGGGTGACCGGATGCGGGTTGCCCTGGCCGGCCTTGGCCTCGCCGCCGCCGTGCGGGTGGTCGACCGGGTTCATGGCCGCGCCGCGGACGGTCGGCTTGATGCCGCGCCAGCGCTTGGCGCCGGCCTTGCCCAGCTTCTCGAGGTTGTGCTCGACGTTGCCGACCTCGCCGATGGTGGCACGGCACTCCGACGGCACCTTGCGCATTTCGCCCGAACGCAGGCGCAGCAGCGCGTAGACGCCTTCGCGGGCGACCAGCTGCACGCCGGCGCCGGCGGCACGCGCGATCTGCGCGCCCTTGCCGGGCTTGAGCTCGATCGCGTGCACGGTCGTGCCCACCGGGATGTTGCGCAGCGGCAGGGTGTTGCCGGTCTTGATCGGCGCGTCGTTGCCCGCGATCACCTGGTCGCCGGCGCTGAGGCCCTTGGGCGCGATGATGTAGCGGCGCTCGCCGTCGACGTAGCACAGCAGGGCGATGTGGGCGGTGCGGTTGGGATCGTATTCGATCCGCTCCACGCGCGCCGGGATGCCTTCCTTGTTGCGCTTGAAGTCGATGATGCGGTAGTGCTGCTTGTGGCCACCGCCGATGTGGCGGGTGGTGATGCGGCCGTGGTGGTTGCGGCCGCCGGACCGGCCCTGCTTCTCCACCAGCGGCGCATGCGGCGCCCCCTTGTGCAGGTCGGGCGAGACCACGCGGACCGCGCTGCGGCGGCCGGGCGAGGTGGGCTTGAATTTCATCAATGGCATGGGTGGTTATCCTCTTTGAAGTTCCGACGGGTCGAAACTTCGTCCTCAGGCCGTCGCTGCGCTGGTCACGTCGATGCTCTGGCCGTCGGCCAGCTTGACGTAGGCCTTGCGCCAGTTGCCGCGGCTGCCCTGGCGGAAACGGAAGGACTTGCTCTTGCCCTTCACGTTGACCACGTTGACGGCCTCGACCTTGACGTCGAACAGCTTCTCGACCGCGGCCTTGATGTCGGCCTTGGTCGCGTCCCTCGACACCTCGAACGCATACTGGTTGGAGACTTCCTGCAGGCGCGCGGTCTTTTCGGACACGCGCGGCGCACGGATCACTTCATAGAGCTTGGCTTCGTTCATGCCAGCCACTCCTCGATCTTCTTCACCGCATCGGTGGTGATCAGCACGCTGTCGGCACCGACCAGCGCGACCGGGTCCAGGCCCTGCACGTCGCGCACTTCCACGTAGGGAATGTTGCGCGCGGACAGGTACAGGTTCTCCGAAGCGTCCTCGGTCACGATCAGCGGGCGCCTGCCCAGATCGAAATCCTTGAGCTTCGCGACCAGGCCGCTGGTCCTGGGGGCGTCGATGTCGAACCCGTCGACGATCGTCAGCCGGCCCTGGCGGTTGAGCTCCGACAGGATCGAAGCCATGGCCGCGCGGTACTGCTTGCGGTTGACCTTCTGCGCGAAGCTGCGCGGCCTGGCCGCGAAGGTCACGCCGCCGCCGGTGAAGATCGGGGCCGTCAGCGCGCCATGACGCGCGCCGCCGCCCTTCTGCTTCTTCGACTTCTTGGTCGTGCCGCTGACCTCGGCACGGGTCTTCTGCGCCTTGGTGCCCGCGCGGCCGGCGTTGCGATAGGCCACGACCACCTGGTGCACCAGGTCCTGGCTGAATTCGCGCCCGAAGACCGCGTCGGAGACCGACAGCTTCTCTGAACTATTGGTGATGGCGAGTTCCATCGTCATCTCTCCTTATGCCTTGCTCGACGGACGCACGATGACGTCGCCGCCCGGCGCACCCGGCACCGCGCCCTTGACCGCGATCAGGCCGCGCTCGGCGTCGACCTTGACCACCTGCAGCCGCTGCGTGGTCTGGGTATCGCTGCCCATGTGGCCGGACATCTTCTTGCCCGGGAACACGCGGCCGGGGGTCTGGCGCTGGCCGATCGAACCCGGGACGCGGTGCGACAGCGAGTTGCCGTGGGTCGCGTCGCCCATGCTGAAGTTCCAGCGCTTGATGGTGCCCTGGAAGCCCTTGCCCTTGGTGACGCCCTGGACGTCGACGATCTGGCCGACCTCGAAGATGTCGGCCTTGATCTCGCCGCCGACCTGGAAGTCGGCGACCTTGTCATCGGCCACGCGCAGCTCCCACAGGCCACGGCCGGCCTCGACCTTGGCCTTGGCCAGGTGGCCGGCCTCGGGCTTGTTGATCAGCGAGGCGCGCTTGACGCCGGCGGTGACCTGCACGGCACTGTAGCCGTCGGTCTCGACCGTCTTCACCTGGGTGATGCGGTTGGGGGTGGCTTCGATCAGGGTCACCGGAATGGACTTGCCGTCCTCGGTGAATACCCGGCTCATGCCGGCCTTGCGGCCGACGATGCCCAACGAATGGATCTTCGCGGTCATGGTGGCGTCCTCAGGTCAGCTTGATCTGGACGTCGACGCCCGCCGCGAGCTCGAGCTTCATCAGCGCGTCCACGGTCTTGTCGTTGGGGTCGACGATGTCGAGCACGCGCTTGTGCGTGCGGGTCTCGTACTGGTCGCGCGCGTCCTTGTCGACGTGCGGCGAGGTCAGCACGGTGTAGCGCTCGATCTTGGTGGGCAGCGGGATCGGGCCACGCACCTGCGCGCCGGTCCGCTTGGCCGTTTCGACGATCTCGCTGGCCGAACGGTCGATCAGCCTGTGATCGAACGCCTTGAGCCGGATCCGGATTTTCTGGTCCGCCATGACGGAATTCCTTTGTTGGCAAGCCGCACCCGGGGGTGCCGGCTTCTGCGGGGTGGCCCCGCATGTTCTAAAGAGCGACAGGCCTGGCGGCGCAATGCGCGAGGCCCCGTGGAATCGACACCCCTCCGGACCGATGCGGCCAGCCCGGAAGTTTCCTTTGGAGAAAAAGCAAGGCAGGCCGGTTGCCCGACCCGCCCAGACGGAGAACTGCAAGCGTGACAAAATGCTTCGCCATGTGTGTCCCGGAAAACCTCCGGGACGGGCGAAGCGCATGCCGCGCGACATTTTCCCTGTCTGGCGAAAACGAAGCGCTTCCTGCCCCTCATTTCGCGGTCTCGCGGCCCGCCGGAAAACCAGTGCGCCGCGATGAGTCCGACATTATGACCGGCGCGGGCCGGCAGCGCAAGGGGGCGCCAGCGGAAAATCACCGCCCCGGCGGCGGCGATCAGGGCCTGGCGGGCCGGCGGTAGTCCAGTGGCGGAGTCTCCCGGGTCAGCAGCGGCCGGTACTGGAAGCCTTCGCCGCGGCGCGCGTCGAATTCCCGCCGCGCGGCCTCGGCCACGGCGGGCTCACGATACAGCTGCACGGCGGTCAGGGCCAGGGCCCCGGCGGCCACCCCGGCGCCCTTGAGCCCGATATCGTGCCCGGACGCGGCCGTGGCCTGCCAGCTGTGCGCGGCCGAGCCCGGGACCCAGGTCGCGGTACGCACGCCCACGGTCGGCACCACCCAGGAGACGTCGCCGACGTCGGTCGAGGCCTGCCACTCGTCGTCAGCGCGGTACGGCCCGATCGCCGCGGCCTGCTCCAGCGGCGGCTTCCGCTCGAAGCCGGCCTGCATCGCCTCGGCGAAGGCGCGGTCGGCCGGGCTGTAGTTCACCCCGCCGACCTGGCGCAGGGCGGCGTCGGCGACCCGGCCCAGGGCATCGTTGGGCAGCAGCCCGTAGACGCCGCCGAGCGATTCCCAGGCCACGGTGGTCCCGGTGCCGGCCGCCGCGCCTTCGGCGGCCCGCTGCAGCCGCGCGAAGACGTCCTGCACCACCCGGTGGTCCTGGTGGCGCACGTAGTAATAGACCTCGGCGCGCGCCGGCACCACGTTGGGCGCGCCGCCGCCGTCGCTGATCGTGTAGTGGATGCGGGTGCCTTCGGGCACGTGCTCGCGCATCAGGTTGGCCATGAAGTTCAGCGCTTCCACGCCGTCCAGCGCCGAACGCCCGCGCTCGGGCGAGACCGACGCGTGCGAGGCGACGCCCTCGAAGCGGAACTTGCCGCTGACGTTGGCCTTGCTGGTGGACTGGGCGGCGGAGTTCTCCGAATCCGGATGCCAGTGCAGCACCACGTCGACGTCGTCGAACAGGCCGGCGCGGACCATGTACACCTTGCCCGACCCGCCCTCCTCGGCCGGCGTTCCGTAGACCCTGAGCTCGCCGTCGACGCCGCTGCTTTCCAGCCAGCGGCGCACGGCGACCGCGGCCGCCACCGACGCCGGACCGAACAGGTTGTGCCCGCAGGCGTGTCCGGCGTCCTGCCCCTGGACCGGCTGGCGCACCGGTTCGGCGGCCTGGCTGGCGCCCGGCAGGGCGTCCATCTCCGCCAGCAGCGCGATCACCGGCCCCCTGCCGCGGCGGCCGGCGCGGGCGACGAACGCCGTCGGCATCCCGGCGATGCCGGACTCGACTTCGAATCCCTCCCTGCGCAGCGCATCCTGCAGCAGCGCGCTGGCCGACTGCTCTAGATAGCCCAGCTCCGGATTGCGCCAGATGTCCAGGGCCAGCCTGCGCAGCTCCGGGGTGTAGGCCTCCACCTGGCGCAGAACGTCGGCCCCGGCGGCGGCCGGAGCGGCGGCAAGGAGCATGGACAGCCCCAGCAGCGGAGCGGCGGCCCGTCGCAGGATCATGGTGCCGGCTCCCCGGTCGATGCCTCGAAGAGGCTGTTGAACAGCAATCTGAACCCGCCGTGCATCTGCGAGCGGAAGGTGATGTCGGTGCCGAAGAACACCAGGCGGCCCTGGCCCACGTCGGCCTCGGCGCCGAGCACGCCGCCGTCGAGGAAGTGCTGGCCCCAGGCCCAGCCGCTGCGCAGCGGCTCCCGGCCCTCGAACCACAGGATCGGACGCACCCGGCCGTCGGCGGCGGACAGGTCGAAGACCGGTGCGTTGTCCCAGCGGCCGTCGGAAAAGTACACGTCCATGCGCGGCCCCAGGCCCCGGGCCGCGGGACGCGAGCCGTCGACGGCGACCTGGAGCACGCTGCCGGGAATGTAGTACTCGGTGGGGCGCAGCGCCCGGCGCCCGCCCTGCCCGTCATCGGTGCGCAGGTGGCTGGCCACCGGCAGGCCCAGCGACAGCGCCAGGCTGCTCGACGAGCCGGTGGCGACGATATGGCCGCCGCGCTCCAGGAACCCGCGAAGCGCCGGCAGCGAGGCCTCGCCCAGTTCGCCAAGCATCCGGTGGAACGCATCGGGGATACGCGCCGGATCCGGCCTGCGCGGCGTGCGCATGCCCTTGCCTTCCACCGCCAGCGCCTCGGCCACCGGCAGCGCGCCGCTGGGCAGGATCAGCACGTCGAAGCGCTCGCGCAGATTGTCCGCCTCGATCTGCCGCGGGTACACGACGGTGTAGTCGAAGCCGAACGACTCCAGCACCAGCCGGGTCCAGCCCGACACCATGGAGCCGCCATACTGGTCCCAGAGCGCGATCCGCGGCGCGCGCACCGGCGCTGCCTCCGGCGGGAGCGCGGCCAGCGCTTCGGCCGAAATGCCCGTCCGGGAGACGGCAGCCGCCAGCGCCTCGCGCGCGTGCGCGGACGCCGGGACGACGAAGCGCCCGGCATGATCGCGGGAGACCGGCACCCCCGCTTCCAGCAGCGCATTGACCACGGTGAATGTGTCGTTCGCGGACGGCGCAAGCGCCCAGCCCACGCGCGAATCGGGCACCCTGCCCGGCGGCGGCGACTGCAGTTCGCCGATGGCGAGCGGCGCCAGCGAGCCGTCGGCGAAAGCTTCCCCCGGCGCGTCCAGCAGCCGGTCGAAGCCGACGCCCATCTGCAGCGCCAGCGTCCAGCCGGCCGAATCGTAGGGCGCGATCGGCGGCCCCCCCGCGTACTCGAAATCGTGCGGATGGTCCTGCGGCTCGAACATGTCCAGCACGTGCGGACGGAACGCCTGCGCCGTGCCGACCACGAACGAGCCTGCCGGATAGCGCTTGCCGGCGGCCTCGAACGCGCGGCTGGCGCGATGCACTTCGATGCCGGCCAGCTGCAGCGCGTTGACGAACTTCACCGCGGTCGGGAAATCGGCCTGGTCGGACGGAATGACGTAGGCGCGCGGATCGCGCCGCCCGGGCGCATACAGTCCGGCGCGGCGCCCGGCGTCGAACTCGCCGGCCGGCGCGCCATCGCCCTCGGGCGCCAGCGCCGCCAGCGCCGAGGGGCTGGGCGTCCAGTGGTCGCGGCTGCCGCGTTCGATCGAGTTGCGGCCCATCCGCCAGATGTTGAACAGCAGCTGCTCGCGGTGGCGCGAGGCGTAGTCGAGCACCGCCCAGTTCGCGGTCAGGCTGTAGTCGATGGACTGGCGGAAATGCCAGCGCTGTGCCGGCACCGGCGCCGGCAGGTTGCTGTCGGGCAGTTGGCGCTCGGCCAGGAAGGGCATCTCCATCGGCGTCGGATTGCCGGTGATCTCGGTGAGGATGCCGAGGATGTTGTGGAAATACGGCATCGTGCGCAGCCCGCCGTTCCACCACGTCGAGTACACGCTGCCGCGCTTGGAGACCGCGCCGGGCTTGTCTTCCTGCAGGAAGCGCCCGTTCATCGCCGCGCCCAGCGCCTCCAGGCCCACCGGGATCATGGGGTCGAGCGTGTAGTTGAACGGATCGCGGTAGGGCGGGATCACGATCACCGTGCCGCGCGGCGAGGACTGGTGGTGGTTGTAGAGGATCTGCGGGTACCACTGCGTGTAGGCGACGCGGTTGAGGTTGCGCGTCTCCGGCAGGGCGGCCATGTAGAAGTCGCGGTTGTTGTCGTGGCCGGCGTACTTCTGGTACAGGCGCGGCAGCGGGTCGAGCACGCGCTTTTCCGGCACCGGCTCGCGCATGTACCAGTCGCTGACCAGCTCGTGGCCATCGGGATTGGTGTGCACCAGCAGGATGATGGTGTCGTCGAGGATGCGCAGGGTTTCGGGGTCGTTGCGCGAGGCCAGCTGCCAGGCGGTCTCGATCAGCTGGTGCGCGCCGACGGTTTCGGTCGAATGCAGGGCGCCGTCGATCCAGACCACGGCCTTGCCGGCCGCGGCCAGCTCGCGGGCGCTGGCCTCGCTGTCGCGCGCCCGCGCCAGCCGCGCCGAGATCGCCCGGTACTCCTCGCGCCGCGCCAGGTTCTCCGGCGAGGACACGATGATCATCAGCTGCGGGCGGCCTTCCGCACTCCTGCCGATCTCGACCAGCTCCATCCGCCCGGAGGCGGCGGCCAGCCTGCGGAAATAGGCCTCTGTGGCGGTGTAGTCGGCAAGATGGTAGTCGTCGCCGATGTCGAATCCGAAGTGCGCGCGCGGCGAGGGAAGCTGGGCCAGCGCCGCCGGCGCAAGCGCCGCGAGCAGGACGGCCAGGACGAGTTTCGACAGGGAGTGCTTCATGCGCTGCATCCGCCCTCCTCCGGCGGCTTGCCTGCTGCCCGCCGGACGGGGCTGCTTCACGTTCGCGACCGCGGCGCGCGGAGGCGCCGTGATCGATGATATCCGTCCCCCGCCCCCGGCCGGGAATCAGTACAGACGGATGTTGTCGAGCTCGTACCAGAGTTCGCCGCCGGGTTCGCCGCGGGCCTGGATCACCAGCTGCAGCAGGGGATCGCCGCTCCAGCGCGGAGCGTCGGCAACCGGCTGGCCGCGCCAGTCGGACGCGGTTGCGTGGGCGAACGCCACCCGCACCTTGCGCCAGCCCGGCCCGACTCCGGTCACCGCCGCCTGCCACTGCCTGCGCTCCAGGCCACGCAGCTGCAGGGCCATGGCGGCCACGTTGCCGCGCACCTCGAATTCGACGCCGCGATGGCGCCCCATGTCCACCGGCAGCACCGATCCGCGGCTGAGCGGGAACACCGTGTTCGCGTAGGGCGTCGGCTTGTTCGACAGCCGCGCGGTGACCAGCAGCGCGTGGCCGCGCCCGCGCGGCACGACCTGGTCGATCTGCCAGGTGCGGTCGTTGCCGCCGTCGGCTTCGCCGGTGCGCAGGGTGTCCAGGGCGGTGCGGCCGTCGCCGCGCTCGAAGTCGTCGACCAGCGCACCCGCCAGCGGCTGCGGCGCCGGCCATGCCTCCGCGTTGGGGCCCTGCGCGGTCGCGACTTCCGCCGGCAGCGCCACTGCACCGTGCACGGGGCGGCCGTCCAGGAACACCTGGCGCACGCGCTGCATGTCGCGCACGTCGCGCCAGGGCTGGCCTTCGACCAGCACCAGGTCGGCGCGCTTTCCGACCTCGATCGAGCCGGCCTGGTCCGCGACCCCGAGGACGCGGGCGCTGTTGATGGTGCCGGCGCGCAGCGCGTCGACCGGACTCAGCCCCGCGCGCACCAGCAGCTCGAGCTCGTGCAGGGTCGCGCGGCCGTGCGGCGTGCCCGGCATGCCGGCGTCGGTTCCGAGCGCGATCGTGACCCCGCCGCGATACAGGGCGCGGGCGTTGTGCAGGGCGTTGGCGAAGTTGCGCTCGCGCGACTGCAGCGCCGGATCGTCGGCGTCCGCCTTGCGGTCCTCGCCTACCCGGATCGGCTCGTAGACCGCAAGCGTGGGCGCATAGATGGTGCCTTCGGCCTTCATCAGGTCGATCAGTTCGCGGTCCACGCGCTGGTCGAGCACGCTGTGGATGATGGCGTCGACCTTCGCCCGCGCGGCGTCCTTCGCCCGCTGCACGGTGACCGTGTGGGTCACGACCTTGAGATCGTTGGCGTGCGCTTCCTCGACCAGCGCGGCCAGCGTCCAGGGATCGATGCTGGTGTTGTCGGCGACACGGCCGTAGCGCCAGCCGTCGGCGAAGACCTTGATCAGGTCGGGCCGGTAGGGCAGCAGCTCGCGCACGGCCCGGCGGGCGGCATCGGGCGAATTCACCCAGCGGGTGGTGGCCTGGTCGGCCCAGTCCGCGCCGTGGCCCAGCGGCGTGCTCATGCGCGCGGCGAACTTCACCCGCGGCGCCACCAGGGTCTGCAGCCAGGCGCGGCGCGGCTTCCAGGACTCCGGCGCCTGGTGGAAGTCGCTCAGCGAGGTGACGCCCGCGGCGAGATAGGCGTTGGACACCAGCGCGCTCGACGAGGGATTCATCGCCGGCGTCCAGTGGGTGTGCACGTCGAACAGGCCCGGCAGCAGCGCCAGGCCCCTGGCTTCCACCACGGTCGTCCCGTCTGCGGCGTCGAGGTTCCTTCCGATCTGCGCGATGCGTCCGTCCCGGACCAGCACGTCCGCGGCGTAGGGCCGCGGCTGCACCGCGTCGAACACGGTCGCGCCGCGGATCAGCAGATCCTGCGCGACCGCGCCGCCGGACACGATCCAGCACAGCAGGAGCAGGAGCGCGACGTGCCGGAGACTCCCGTATCGCCGCTCCCTAGCCGCGACAACCCCTGCGCGCCCGAACGCCTTCCCTGTCCTGCCGTTCATTGCCACGATGCTCAGAACTCCTTGGTGATGTTGATGTACCAGTAGCGTGGCGTGGGCGAGTACAGGGTCGACAGGTAGCCGCTGACGTCGGCGGAGATCGGCGGCCGGCGGTCGTCGATGTTGTTCACGCCCAGCTTGACCGAGGTCTGCGAGAACCAGCCCTCGCCGTCGAAGCTGTACTTGGCGAACCCGCTCCAGTAGGTGCTCGAGCCCGGCTCCCAGTAGCGCCCGTCGTTGTACTGCAGCGAGGTGTCGTAGAAATTGCCGGTGTAGCGGGCGCTGGTGCCGGCCTGGAAGTTGCCCAGGGTCCAGGTCAGCGTGCCGGTCCACTTCCAGCGCGGCTTGCCGTTGATCATCAGCAGGTCGCCGCCGCCGGTGATGGCGGTGGCGGGGTTGATCACGCCTGCCTCGCGGGCGTCGATCAGCTCCTGGATGGCCGGGGAAACCTCGCGGTAGTACTCGATCAGCTTGGTTCCGTTGAGCGCCACGTTGAAGCGGCCTGCGGCGGTTTCCTCCGACTGCCAGTTGACCCCGAAATCGACGCCGCGCACCGTCTGCGGCAGCAGGTTGACGTAGCGGTCGAGCACGTAGAGCACCTGCCCGGCCGGCGCCAGCCCGGTGCCCTCGAAGCGGGCGATGTCGTCCGGGTTGGCATCGGCGCGGATCACGTTGGGGTTGGTGCTGCCCTGCATCCGCATCACGTAGTCCAGGATCAGCGCGTTGCCCTCGCCGAACAGGCCGATGATGCCTTCCTGCTGGTACTTGTAGTAATCCAGCGACAGCCGCAGGCGGCCGGCGGCCTCGGGCAGGAACTTCGGCTCGAAGACGATGCCGGCGCTGAGGTTGTCCGAGGTCTCCGGCTGCAGGTCGGGGTTGCCGGAGCGGCGCGCGGACGTGCTGTAGCTGTGCGAACAGTTGTTGTACGTCGCGATGGCGCCGGTGCGCAGGTCGGCCTCGCACTGGATGTGGTCGCGGCGGCTGTTGGCGCGGGTGATGACGGTGGCGTTGACCTGCTCCAGGTTGGGGGCGCGGAAGCCCTGCGACCAGGACGCGCGCGCGCTCAGGCCGTCGAAGATCTCCCAGCCCAGCGCGACCTTGGGCTTGGTCACGCTGCCGAAGTCGCTGTAGTGCTCGGTGCGCCCGGCGATCTGCATGTCCAGGCTGCGCACCATCGGGATGTCCCATTCGCTCGACACCAGCGGAATGTAGAGCTCGACGAACAGGCCGCCGACGTTGCGCGAACCCTCGGTGTCGGCGGTCGGACTGACGCCGTACTGGTCGGTGGGATATTCGATCCCCGACAGGCTTCGCCAGGTGACGCTGCCGTCCACACGCGGGTCGCGATCGTCGCGCTGCTCCTCGCGCCGCGCCTCCACGCCCACTGCCACGCCGAGCCCGCCCGCGGGCAGGTCGAACAGGTCCGGGCGCGAAGCCTTGAAGTCCCACAGCAGCAGGGTGTTGCGCCCCTTGCGGATCGAGTCGTACATCACCGAATCGATCACCGCCTGGCTGTTGCCGGCACCAAAGGGGTTGTAGGCGTCGGGGGTGGATTTGGCCATCGACTGCTCGAACAGCGTGGCGCTGACCGAGTTCTGGCGGTCCTCGATGGTCGCGCGCGAGTACAGCAGCGCGGTCTCCCAGTCGAAACCGCCGTGGAAGCCGCGCAGGCCCGCCAGCACGCGCGTCTGCACGTTGTCCACCTCCACCATCGTCGGCTCGTCGAAGCGGTAGTTGCGGATGGTGATGTCCACGCCTTCCTCGGGGATGTCCAATCCGGGGATGCGGTTGGGATTGAGCGAGCCATCGGGCAGGTACATCGCGCCGAAGGGGTTCCAGTAGCCGCTGGCGGCGACCGTGGCCGGCAGCGAGGCGATCGAGTTGACCGGCTGCTGCAGCGAGCGCGCCTGCGAACGGTAGTAGCCCAGTTCGCTGAAGAAGCCGATGCCGCTGTCGAATTCGTACTTGCTGGTGGCGAACAGGTTGATCCGCTCCAGCTCCGGCTGGAACGAGGACGGAACCGTCAGGTTGGCGTCGTAGCGCAGGTCGCGGTCCGCGCCCGTGGTCGCCATCGCCCCGGACTGCACGCACACGCCATCGGCGATCACCGCGCCGCAGCCGGCGCTGGTGGTCGGCTGCACGTGGAAGAATCCCGCGGCGGTGGTCAGCGCGGTGCCGTTGGCACGGATGACCGCGGGATGGCGCGCTGCGAAGTTGCCCCAGCGGCCGGTGGCCGAGCGCAGGTCCAGGCTGCCCGATTGCGCGAACTCGGTGTCCTCGAAATCGAACCAGCGCAGCGCGGTGGAGGTCCAGGACTGGTCCTGTGAATTCAGCCCGGTGCTGTCGTGGTAGTTGTAGGCCAGGGTGAAGTTGCCGCGCATGTCGGCGAAGTTGGTGCCCCACAGTCCGTTGAGGCTGCGGTCGCGCAGGCCGGTGCCCTCGCCCACGCCGTACTGCAGGCTCACCGAGCCACCGTCGACGTCGTCGCGCAGCACGTTGTTGACCACGCCGGCCACGGCGTCGGTGCCGTAGATCGCCGAGGCGCCATTGAGCAGGACGTCCACGCGGCGCAGGTTGGCGACCGGCACGGTGTTGGCGTTGTAGGTCAGGACCGGCACCAGCTGCTCGTCGGCCTGGCTGGTCGGATGGACCACCGTGCGCCGGCCGTTGATCAGCAGCAGGGTGTTGCCCACGCCCAGGCCGCGCAGGTTGATCGAGGCGATGTCGCCGCGGGCGAAGTTGCTGCTGTTGGTGCCGAAGCCGTTGCGGAAGGTCACATCGCCCATCTGCGGGATGGAGCGGAACAGTTCGTCGCCGCTGACAACGCCCAGCGCCTCGATCTGTTCGGCCTGGAGCCCGACGATCGGCAGCAGCGTCTCGGACGCCGCGGCGCGCTTGATCTGCGAACCGACGACTTCCACCGTGGACAGCGTCGATACCGCGCGGCCGTCCGCCGGGGGCGCCGCAACCGGCTCTTCCTGGGGCGCATCGGCCTGCTGGGCCGCCAATGCGGCGGCACCCGCCGCGCCGGCAGCGCCCGCGGCGACCACCGGACCCGGCCTGCCGCGCGAGCCGCCCGCGATCGATGCGACCGCGTCGGACGGCGCCTTCAGCGCGATGGTGTAGCCGTCATCGGAGGCGATCGAGATCCCGGTGCCCTCGAGCAGCAGGGCCAGGGCTTCGCGCGGATTCATCTCGCCCTTGATCGGACGGGTGCGCACGCTCGCGATCGCGTCGCCCGGCGCGACGATCTGCAGGCCGGCCTGCCGGCCGAACTCCGGCAGCGCCGAACGCAGCTCGGCGGCGTCCAGATCGAACACGACATCCTGGGCGACCACCGGTGCCGCGGACAGCGTGCCGCACGCGAGCAACACCGCGCCAACCGCCGCGGACAAGGAACTGAACCTGATCTTGCGCTTCATCTGCTCCACCCCCGATCAAAAGATTGCCAAGCCGCTACTTCGTTCTGTTTTTGTACGCGCACCGGCCCGGCTGGAGCGGCGGTGCGTTCCGCTTACTGCGACGGACGCAGGTAAACGCCCTCCGGAACCTTTTCGACCTCCAGCCCGAAGCTGTCCGCGACCGCCTTGGCGAAGCCTTCCGGATCCGCCGAGGAATAGACTCCGACCACCCGCCGCTGGGCGATGCCCGGATCGTCGATCAGGATCCGCACCCCGCTGTAGCGGGAAAACTCCATGGCCGCGTCGGCCAGCGTGTCGCCTTCGAACGAGATCAGACCTTCGCGCCAGGACAGGCGCCGCCGCAGCACCTCCGCCTGCAGCGGCTCGATCCGGACCTCGTGTCCGCGCGCCGATACCGCCACGAAGTTGGCGTGCACCCGCAGCGGTTCGATCCACGGCTGCGGCTGGCGGATGTCGACGACGCCCTCGTTCACCAGCACCTCGAAGGCGTCGCCGCTGCCCTTGCGCACGCTGTAGCTGGTGCCCACCGCCACGATGTCGGTGGCGCCGGAGCGCACGACGAAGGGTCGGGACGGATCCCTGGTCACGTCGACCAGCGTCTCGCCCTCGAGCAGGAGCACCAGCCGCTGGTCGTCGCGGTAGCTGACCTGCACGGTCGTCCCGGAATTGAGCGTGATCGTCGACCCGTCGGGCATCGGCACGCGCAGCACCTCGCCCAGCCCGGTGACGTATTCGGTCGCCTGCGGCTGCGTCGCGCGCGGATGCAGGCCCAGCGCGACCACCGCCAGCAGCGCGGCCGTGGCCAGGCCCACCCAGAGCCGACGGACCGGGGAGCGGTGCCGCGGCGCGACGGGAGCGTCGGGCTCGAAGAACGCGGTGCCGAGCGCGCCTGCGCGGACTGTCCTGAGCAGTACCGCCTGCGCGCGGGCGTAAGCGCCGCGGTGGCGCGGATCGGCCTGCAGCCAGGCATCGAGCTCCCGCTGCGCTTGCGCATCCAGCGCCTGCCTGTCCTCGCGCGCAACCCAGGCCGCGGCCCGGTCGTCGATGTCAGTTGCGTCGTTCATGTCGCCCCGAACGGTTGTCGCCATGCGCCCGCGCCGCCGTCGTGTCGGCGCGCGGGTCGTGCTTCATCTGCTCCATCAGCATCCGCAGCCCCTTGCAGATGTGCTTTTCCACCGTGTTCTCGCTCACCCCCATCTTCGCCGCGATCTCGCGCTGGGAGAGCCCGTAGACCCTGCGCAGCACGAAGGCGTGCCGGCATTTCTCGGGCAGCGCCAGGATCAGCGAGGCGATGCGCCGCAGCTCCTCTCCCGCAAGCGCGTGGCGCTCCGGATCGAACTCGTCGCGCTCCATGTCGAGCCGCTCGAGCTCGGCGACGGTCTCGAAGGAGACGATCCGGGCGCGGCGGATCTGCTGCAGCACCACCGACTGCGCAGCGGTGAACAGGTACGCACCCGGATTGAGGATATGCGAGACGTCCGCCAGCCCGGCCAGCAGCGAGTAGGTTTCCTGGACGATGTCGTCAGGCTCCAGGCCCTGCGGCAGCCGCGCCTGCAGCCAGCGGCGCAGCGCCGGCTCGTGGGGCAGGATGCGATCGGCAAGCCACTGCGCGCGCGCGTTCATCCGCACGCCGCCTCGCGACACCGGCCGCCGGTCCCGCCACCCTGGTTTGCAGATACCGGCTGCATCGCTCCCTCCGCGACCCCGGACCCCGACGGTCCGCGGGGGCGGAACGACGGGTCTTTCCCATATTGATGCACGCCGGGGAAAGTTCCGCCACCCGCAGGGAGCACAGGTCACCGGGCGGGCGAAACCGGGCGGGCGCCGCCGATAGTCACTCCGGGGAGAAGGCCTGGCCGGCGTCGGGAAACCCGGCACGACCGCCCCGCGCGCCACGCACCGGAGACCGGGCGGGCGCGTCCGTTGGCCTGACCCGGAAACACGGAACCCGCCTTGCGGCGGGTTCCTGGTACGGCCGGGTGGCCAGCCGGATCTGCTGTCGGAGACACGGGGCGCAACCCCGTCGGCGGGATGCGCCCCCGCCCGGCGGGATGCGCCTGCGGCAGCCGTGCGCCGCAGCGCACGCGCCGCCTCACCTCACTTCAGGATCTTCGCCACCACGCCCGCGCCCACCGTGCGGCCGCCCTCGCGGATCGCGAAACGCAGGCCCTCGTCCATCGCGATCGGGTTGATCAGCACAACGCTCATCTTCACGTTGTCGCCAGGCATCACCATCTCCACGCCCTCGGGCAGCGTCACCGCACCGGTGATGTCCGTCGTACGGAAGTAGAACTGCGGGCGGTAGCCCTTGAAGAACGGCGTGTGACGGCCGCCCTCGTCCTTGCTCAGCACGTACACCTCCGCCTCGAACTCCGTGTGCGGCTGGATCGAGCCGGGCTTGGCCAGCACCTGGCCGCGCTCCACGTCGTCACGCTTGGTGCCGCGCAGCAGCAGGCCCGCGTTGTCGCCCGCCTGGCCCTGGTCGAGCAGCTTGCGGAACATCTCCACGCCCGTCACCGTCGTCTTCTGCGTCGGACGGATACCCACGATCTCGATCTCGTCGCCGACCTTGATGATCCCGCGCTCGATGCGACCGGTCACCACCGTGCCCCGGCCCGAAATCGAGAACACGTCCTCCACCGGCATCAGGAACGGCTTGTCCACGTCGCGCTCGGGCTCCGGAATCCAGCTGTCCAGCGCGTCCACCAGCTGGATGATCGCCGGAACGCCGATCTCCGACTGGTCGCCTTCCAGCGCCTTGAGCGCCGAACCCTTGATGATCGGCGTGTCGTCGCCCGGGAACTCGTACTTGCTCAGCAGCTCGCGGACTTCCATCTCCACCAGCTCCAGAAGCTCCGCGTCGTCCACCATGTCCGCCTTGTTCAGGAACACCACGATGTACGGCACGCCCACCTGGCGCGCCAGCAGGATGTGCTCGCGCGTCTGCGGCATCGGGCCGTCCGCCGCCGAGCACACCAGGATCGCGCCGTCCATCTGCGCCGCACCGGTGATCATGTTCTTCACGTAGTCGGCGTGGCCCGGGCAGTCCACGTGCGCGTAGTGGCGCGTCGGCGACTCGTATTCCACGTGCGAGGTCGAAATCGTGATCCCGCGCGCCTTCTCTTCCGGCGCACGGTCGATCGCGTCGTACGCGCTGAACTCACCGCCAAAACGCTCCGCGCCCACCTTCGTCAGCGCCGCCGTCAGCGTCGTCTTGCCGTGGTCCACGTGACCGATCGTGCCCACGTTCACGTGGGGCTTGGTGCGTTCGAACTTACCCTTTGCCAT
>CAKTDC010000010.1 GCA_934541015.1 uncultured Luteimonas sp. | reverse complement strand
GCAGCAAAAGCCTGAAGCTCAAGGCACGGACATCATGCACTCGGGGTTGACAGGAAGCTCCTTACGGAATTGTTAGAGGGCTGCCCGTTAGTTCTCACGAATCCGCTCCTGCATCTCGCTACGAACTCTCTCGTGCTGTGCCGCAAACCCCTGCATCCAGGACTGGAATGCTGCACAATCGCCAGCATTGAAGCCGCGCGAATAAAGCCAAATCTTGCCGTCGTGCCTGTAGATTGCGGAAATCACATTGGATGGATAGGCAGGATGGCCCGGAAGCGCGAAGTAAGAAATGATAATGTCTCCGCTTGCTTGAGGAAGCGTAACTTTCAAATAGCCTTCTTCCTCGGCCACTTTGGCCGCGGGATCCGCAAGTGCCTTCGTCTTTTGCGACTCAATCTGGTCAGAGGTTGCGTTGCGGCAGTCGGCGAGCACCGTTGAGCTGCAAGACGCGATACAGAGAGCAACTATCAGTTTGTGAAGGTGCATAGAGCCCTCTAACACCTGAGTTAAGCCGTGCCGCGAAGCGGCATCGGCTTGAACAAATTGTTAGGGCGCAAACAGAATGCGCCAACGTGTGGGAGTTTCATGCGTAAAAGTACGCGATTGCAATGTTGTCAGAATGCCAGTAGTCCATGATCAGATCGGCTTTGCGGTCTGTGTCGCCCTTGGCGCAATACATGATTCCAAACCCGACGTCATGCGCCCAGTCTGAATGGGAAGACGTCTGGATGGAAAGGTAGTGAAGCAGCTCGCGTTTGACTTGCTGCACTCCTGCGGCGCTCGTGAAGCGGCCTGGCAAGTACTTGACCTCTCCGACCACGCGCAATGATGCGGATCCATTGAACCTGACGCTAAAGTCTGGATTCGCTCCGGTGTGTTGGCTAGCGCCAGATTTGCTTGGAAGAATCTTGTCACGATTCCATGGGGAGCCAATGTAGCCGCTCATACGCTCATTGAACTCGTAGTACTGAGGCAGGGTTTGAAATCCCTCACAGCGCAGAGACGCCCGAATCTGCTCCCGCGTTGCTCCTGCCTTTGAGCGCAGGAACTTTGTAGTTGTCTCGTCAACGATAGGCAGTACACATCCCTTGCAGAAACGAACCTCGGGGAATGTTGGAGCAATGGCTCTTGATTTGAGTGAGGCATCAATACCTTGAACATACGCAATGTCGTTGAGCTTGCTCGCGAGGTCAGTAAACAGCGTCTCGCAGTATTCCAGATCATCCAGCTTTTCTATTGACATACCGAGAAGCTCCAATTTGCGCCCTAACGCTCAGGTTCAGCCGCGTTGTGAAGCGCAGCGGAACAACGTCGGCTGCAACCTGTTGTTAGACATTTTCTTGTCGATCATGATGTGATCAGCATTTCGGCTTCGACCGCATCTGCATCGCCTCCCACATCTACACCCTCTTCTGACACATCTCCAGTGTAGGCAGCCTTGCCGGTCGCTTGTTCGATTAGTCCAAGCAGTTGCTTCTGTCGGTCCTCCATAAAGGTCTGGAAGTCATCGCCACGCAGGATGGTTGGGTCAATCAGGTGTGTGCGAAGGTACTCGTCCAATCTGGTCCGTTCAATGGCCGGGGTCTGCTTGTCGCCCTTCTCCAACTTGGCCAGATATTCGGAAGGTGCTACACCGCCGATGATGCGATTCGTGCGGAACGACAGAGGCGTCTTGTTTATGATGGAGTCGTATATCGCCGGCTTGATGTCCTGTTTCTTGCACCAGTCCTGTGGGAAGATATGGTGGATATCGACGTTCTCTCCGAAAAACACCGTATGGTCAAATTTCTGTCCGGATCGAAAATCCTGCGCACCTTCTTTCATCAGCAGCGCGTTGACGCCCTTGTAGGCGGCAGACAGACGCATACGCATGGTCTTCAGGCGGTCGGCGCGAAAGATCACTTCGCTCACCGTCGATGGTTCCGGCCCGCCCTGTAACCAGCGAGGGACCTCCATAAAGTCGCGAGCGATGCGAGACTCAACCGCCGAGCCATACAGCTCGCCAAACACGCCATTCCAGTACCATCGCACAAGCTTGGCGCGGTTCGCCTCGTGCTCCCATGCCTCGCCGATGTCAGCAATAATCGCCGCCAGCGGCACGATCTGCGACTGATAGGGCAGATCGAAGACGCGGTAGATGTGCTGCATGTGCAGAAACTTCGCCGCCTGCACGAAGCCATGCTCCACCTGCTTTTCGTACTGCTTGTAGGCCGACAGCGGCAGATTCAACAGTGCCTGGCGGTTACCGATCACGGCCGGAAGTTCCTTGCCTGCCTTGCCAGCGCGTTCCGCCTCCCATCGGCGCTCGCGCGTGTAGAACAGCGAGATCGCCTGCAGGAAGTCCGTATTGCTCACGTTGGCGATAATCCCTGCCTCGGAATCGGCCGGGCGCATCGTGTCCACGAAACGTCGGTGCCGACCCTTGTGCTCGTCATCGCCATACCAGTCCTTGCGCAGCTCGTGACCCTCTGCTGCATACATCGCCGTGACCAGTTCGAAGGCATCCAGCGCCTTCCCGCCCGTATTTACCTTCTCGAACACCACGCACACAGCCTCCTTGGACGTAGCGCGGTCCAGTGAAATTACCGGCACGCGGTAGGACTTGAAGTTCTCCAAGACCTGCCGCTTGAAGGCGCGGAAGGTGTCACGCATTCCCTCATGCTCGTCGCCGCGCCAATGCTGGTCGAAGCCGTCCTGCCAGCGATCCCAGTCGAACACCTGAGTCAGCGGATACATCAGCGCCGCGTATTCGTTGGCGGGGACGGACAGGTCCAGTGTCACCTCGCGGCCGAAGTCGGTTCGTATGATCCGGTCCTCAGGCACGCCAACTATGGCCTCCTCCCGGTCAACCGTCGCGTCCAGCGCCTTGCGGATGTCTATGTAGAACCAACGTTTTACTCTTTTGTTCTTTGGCGTGACCGTCGCGACCACCTTGTTGCGCAGCGTCACCTGATACAGCGAGGTCATGCGCTGCTGACCGTCGAGAAGCAAAGATTGCGGTGTCGTGTTCTTCGCTTCGGCCGGAGCACCCTCCACTGGCCGCGGCTTGAAGTTCACTTCGCCGCCCGTGTCCAGCGCCATCAGCGCACCGACAGGGAAAGAGCGCGAGATCGAAGCAATCAGGCTTTTAATGCGATCCTCGTCCCATACCCAGCTACGTTGAAAATCGGGAAGTTGCAGCTTGCCGCGGTGGCAGTCTTCCAACAGTTCGATCAGGTCAATGGGGTTGGTCTTAAAGGTCGAGCCGGCCATGGATTGCTATCCCGTGTAAATAAAAATGTCTAACGCTTGAGTTAACCCGACCTGCGTAGTGGAGCCAACAACATGGCAAGCTCTACCTGCCATGTTGTTGGTGGAACGAAGCGGGTTCGGGTTGAACGAACTGTTAGGCGGCTACAGTTCACTCGGTTGGAAGTCGAAGGGCACTACCCGCGTACGTGGTGCTGGAGCCGCCGAGTATCGCCACTTTGCCACTGCAGCTTGTGCTGCACTAGCCCACGCGGTGTGCCCAGACGATGAAACAACCTTGGAGGAGCGAACACGCCCATCAGGAGCAATCTGAAGCTCAAGAGTGACCATGCCGCCGCGAAGTTCTGTGACGCGCGGCGCCTCGGGCGACGGACAGTAGATGAGCTCCGAGTCCAGGCTGCCACATGCTGGTTCGGGCGGCGAGGTGCCGGCAGCACTAGCAATTGCGATCAGTATGCCGAGAACGCTCATAGCCGCCTAACACCTAAGTTAAGCCGCGCCGCGTAGTGGAGCCGACCACATGGCAAGCTTTCTCTGCCATGTGGTTGGCGTAACGAAGCGGTGTCGGCTTGAACGCATTGTTAGGCGCGCCTTGCTACAGCAGTAACGCGCCCACCACTCTGGAACGTAAACACATACGCGATCTTTATTGCGACAGTAGTCACCACCACTTCGTCGCCGGAGCAATCTTCCGTCGGCTGAACCCCTTCCGGGAAGGTACATATCGCTGCTGCCAAGAACTGCCACTGGCCTGCTGCCTCTACGGCAGAGGCAATAAATTGTGGATCCAGTTGTTCTTGTAGCGCGGGACACTCGGGAAGGCCATAAAGAGGAGTTGTGGACGCAACAGCACCATTCTCGTCAATCACGAACTCTATGCAAACGTGCGCAGTGGCACCGCGTTTCACCCCGGAAGGGTACGCCGGCAAAGGCTGCGTCACCGGGGAAGCCATAAGGAAGGTCTTGTCCTTCGGAACATCCATGACTTCCGCCATCGGAGGAAGCACCATCTGCATTCCAACCGTAGAGCGAGTCTTACAGCCTGCAACAAGCACCACTATCAGAGCAGCGGCGGCTATTGTTCTGAAGCATCTTGCAGAGTTCTTCAAGTGAGCCTCCATGGCCTGGCGCGCGCCTAACGCTTGAATTAAGCCGCGCCGCGAAGCGGCGTCGGCTTGAATGAATTGTTAGACATCATTGGCTGGCACCAAGCAGTTTAACTGCTTCATACTTCACGAATTTAATGAGCGCCGCCACCTGATCCGCACGAGCGGGCAAGTAATCCTCTTCTTGCCCAAGATAAGCCCGCTTGGCATTCAACAGGATGGGCTGATGTTGAGCTGGCAAGCGTGCCATTGCCCAAGTGGCAGCAACATCCTTTGGCGCGATCTTGCCGGTTGCTGCGGTGTACCAGATACGAGACAAAGTAAGCACTACATTCCGCTCATCACCCGCCCAATCTGGCGGCGAGTTCCATAGCTTCAGAGTATCGGCCAATGCCTTGAATAGATCGCTTTCTGGGACTGAGCTGAAGAGATCCTTCGCTGCCGAACCTGCCAAGACGATGCTATGTTGCTTTGCCTTTGTTAGCAGAATCGCCAAGTCAGAATCGGTTGTGGCGGGCTCGAAGATGCCCGCAAGGATGTCTTTGCGCTGCCACTCTCCGAACTGCAGTTCCCGCCTGGCCGGATAACGCCAAGGTACGATGTCACTGTGCACGACGATGGTCACTTCCAAGGCGCGGAGTACCTTGTTTTGGCCAGGGGAAGCTGAAACCTCCAAGAGATCGACGAGCAGGGCTTGCCGCACGGCATCATTGAGCGGTGCAGCTACAGCCACCAGCAAATCAATATCACTGTACGGTTTCAATCCGCCATCCAGTGCGGAGCCGTACAAATACACGGCCAGCAACGTCGACTCCAAGTGGCGCCCGATGACGTTGAGTGCTTGTGATAGTTGCACCGAAATCTCGGCGGGCACTTTTTCACTCATGATGTCTAACGCCTGAGTTAAGCCGAACCGCGTAGTGGAGGCAAACATGGCAAGCTCTTCCTGCCATGTTTGCCGCAACGAAGCGGTTTCGGCTTGAACGAATTGTTAGGCGCCAAACAGTTGAAGGTAGAGCTCATGAATGCTCTTGATCTTTGTGAAGGCAGAGTTTGGCACGGTTCGGATGTTTGGGCGCTCAGCCTTGAAACCCTGAGCGTTTCCTTTGGTGTGTTTTGCAATCTTGTGATCTGCCAGTGATGGCAGCGGATCTCCAGGCGCCCCACCGAAGTAGAGGTAAGGGCCAAGGCTGAGGCTCTCTTTGTCGAATTGGATAAGCACCACGCAACCAGAAGGCTTGTTACCGAGAGATATATGAACCTTTTGGGTCTTGGTGCTGGATCCGATAAATGTGGTCTTTAGCTGTATGTGGCGGATGACACCGTTGGCTTCCGCAACAACGTCATAGCCAGAGCGGTCAACTTCAGGCTTTGACACTTCGAGAGCGCAATTACCGGACGTCCAAGAGAGCTTCAAGAGCTCCCCAATGAACAGATGCTCAAGTAGGCGTTCTCGGTAAGAAGAATTCTCAACGTGCTGAGTCATTGCATTTGGCGCCTAACACCTGAATTAAGCCGCGCCGCGAAGCGGCGTCGGCTTGAATGAATTGTTAGCCCATCATATCTGACCGGGTGCCCCGCGTTGCAGCTCCCAAATGGCCAAATCCAGCTCTCGCGGTGTCTTGCCGATATCTCTAGCTACGCTAATCAACGCGCTAATAGTGGCGTCAAAACTTGGAGAGTAGCCAATGGTAGATGACACGAAGTTGATGATATGAACGTCTGGTTTGATCGTCTCTACCCCGGCGCGCATTATTAGCCATTGAAATACCGCAGGACCAAGACCCTTGATCTTGCCTTTGAAGTCGTCCTTGAAGGTTGCAGACGTTGCCCATTGCTTTAGGGAGTCTGCGTCCACTACGCCGATGCTTATGAATTGTGCCACTAAGCCGCGCAGTTGCTCCAATCTTGTCCAGTGCTTGTAACCCCAGAGTGTGACGGCAGCGTCTGTGTTGCCTTGTTTGTCATTGGGGTAACGATCAAGAAACGCAGCCAACTGATGTATGTCATGAATGTAGTCGCCGTGAGCGCGAACGAATCTCTCGTGCGCTTTATTGACGATTGTGTTGTGCAGTTGATAGTCAAGAACAGTCAGGATGACGTTAGACAAGAAGCTTTGAACGGCGTAGTCACCTTGATGTGGCGGCAGCGTCTGGCAACGAGCCAAAAGTTTCTCGTAGTCGGTCTGAGACAACACGGCTTGGGCCGAGCTTGGTGTTGGATAACAGGACTGCATCGAACCTTCCATGATGGGCTAACACTTGAATTAAGCCGCGCCGCGAAGCGGCGTCGGCTTGAATGAACTGTTAGACGATCATAGCGAGTAGCTGACCTTTGTGTCAGCAATTATGATCTTTCCGTTGGCCTGCAAGTGTTTGATAAGTGTTTCCAGCTGCGATTCCGTGATGGAACTCTTTGCGTTCTTGACGGTTGCACGGATGGTGCTTTTGAGTGTCTCGACTTTCCTCGGGCGAGAAGCACCGCGCTTCTTAAGGTCTGCGAGGACAACTGCATAGTTGTCGATCTTTGGCGGAACGGGAGCGACTTTGGCCGGAGCAACAGGCAGAGGCTGTGCTTTGCCATTGCCATTGCCATTGCCATTGCCATTGCCATTGC
The DNA here is from genome assembly GCA_934541015.1 of uncultured Luteimonas sp. Lineage (GTDB taxonomy): Bacteria > Pseudomonadota > Gammaproteobacteria > Xanthomonadales > Xanthomonadaceae > Luteimonas. The sequence continues at coordinate 82,671 of CAKTDC010000010.1, read as the reverse complement.
CATTGCCATTGCCATTGGGACAAATGAACTTGCCGTTCTGATTCAGTACAACGCGAATCTTCTCTTTAAGCGACATGCTGCCAAAGAGCGCATTGACTGCTTTGCAGCAGGCAACGCAATTGTCATCGCTGTTGCTTCCGGCGCGGGAGGAAGGAACAAGATGCTCGACACTAGCGTCTGCTTTTGGAAGGGGCATGTTGCAAAAGAAGCAAGTGCCTCCTTGGGCGAACATTAGTCTGTCAAGCGGCTTAGTGGTCATTTGATCGTCTAACTACTTTTAGATCCCAGAAGTGGGGTGGTAACGGCCAGTATTCAGCCGCGGCAGACGCGAGTCAATCAGAAAAATCTGACACCGATCAATAGGTTGCCCGATGCCCACGGCATGCCACCAGGGATAAGAATAGATGCCGGAACCTCACGAATCGAGGCGGTATGTCTTATCACCGCAAAATCGGGGTGATAACGGCCTTCCGGACAAACCAGGGGGCGCGTCCATGCTGCACGGGCAGCCGGATCCTATCCGGCCCGCTGCACGTGCTCGCGGAAGCTCTGGGTTGCCGGCGAGGTCAGGCCCGCAAGATTGGCCTCATGGACATGGGCGGCCGTGATCCCGCGCCGTTCGGCCTCGGCCGGGAGGGCCGTGCCGAACTGTCCTTTCGGGATCAGGAGGGTGGACGGGACCTGCGCGCCGCCCTCCAAGCAGGAATCGAACAACCTCCGCACCTCGAATGCGGACGGCTCGCCCTGGGCGACGGCGACGGCCATTGTTCCGAAGATGTGCCCGCTGGCGGCGTCCATGAGCGCGATGCAGTTGAAATCGCCATCCTGCGCCGTGCGCACCGGGGCATCGTTGAGCTGGAACACGACCCAGGCTTCGCCTTGTTCGAAGTTGCCCGGCTCTAGCATGACCCCTCCATGTGAATGCCTCCGCCCGCGCACTCAGCGCCCGGGGAGGTACGCCAAAGGATCCACCGGCTTGCCGTTGAAGCGGATCTCGAAGTGCAGCATATCGCGCGCGGCGCCGGTGCGGCCCATTTCGGCGATCTGCTGGCCGCTGCGCACGCGCTCGCCCTCGTTGACCAGGCGGGCACGGTTGTGGCCGTAGGCCGAGAGCCACTGCTCGTCGTGCTTGACGATCACCAGTTCGCCGTAGCCCACCAGCCCCGAGCCCGAATACACCACGACGCCGTCGGCGGCGCTGCGCACCGGCTGGCCGGCGGCGCCGGTGATGTCGATGCCCTGGCGGGTGGGATCGCCGGCCACGTAGCGGTTGAGGATCTGGCCATCGGTGGGCCAGCGCCAGGCGATGCTGCTGGCGGCGGGCGGCGGCGTGGCCGGCTGCGGCGGGGCCTGGGTGGGGCGCACGGGCGGACGCTGCGCGGTGCCCGCGGGAGTGCGCGGCGCCGATGCGCCTGCGGTGGCGGCGGGGCGCGATGCGGTTCCGCCGGCGGACGACGGATAGAGCCGCAGCCGCTGGCCCGGGTAGATGGTGTACGGCGCCGAGATGCCGTTCCACAGCGCCAGGTCCATCGGGCTGATGCCGTTGTTGACCGCAAGCCGGTACAGGGTGTCGCCGCGCTTGACCACCACGCTGGCGCCGGGCTTGGGCGCGGACACCCTGGGCACGGGCGCTGCCGACGACCCGGCGGTGCGCACCACGCGGCTGCTGCCGCAGGCGGCAAGCAGCAGCGCCAGCGCGATCAGCGCCAGCAGCCGCATCGGCAGCGGACAGGCCATCCGCGCCACGTTCAGCGCCCTGGTCATCGACACCGGGTCACCCTGCCCCCTGCATGCGTTTGAACACTTCCATGGTCACCATGCCACCGCCGCCGATGAGCACCGAGAAGTAGACGGTGGTCCCGATGGCGAAGCCATGCCCCAGCAGCACCGCGCCGCCATCGCGGTGGATGAAGCCTGCGGCGTAGAACAGCAGTGCCAAGGCTGGCAAAGTGTTGCTGAACGGAACGAATCCGAACGGCATCATCAGCAGCAGCGCGGCGAACACGAAGGCGAGGTTGTTGACCAGGCCCATGCCGGCGCCGTCGACGCACCAGCGCAGCCGGCGCGGCCGGCTGACCTTCTCCATGCGCCGCACCCACTTGAGCCCGCCGGCCAGGGCCGGGCGCAGCCGCTCGGCCGGCAGCAAGCGCTCGCGCAGCCGGCGCGGCAGCCAGAACGGCCGCCCCAGCACGCGGCTCACGCCGACGAGCAGGATCGCGAATCCGAACACCGTGCTCACGCCCGGGATCGACACCGGGATCAGGAACACCAGGGTCAGCAGCATGGTCAGCAGCAGCAGGCCCTCGTCGCCGAAGATCTCCAGCAGCCGGGCCAGCGACAGCTGATCGGGCGGCAGCCGCTCGATGACCAGCGCCAGCTGTTCGCCCAGCGACAGGTCCTGGTAGTCGTCGGCCGTATCGCCGGCCCGGGCTCCGCTCATGCGCTCAGTCCACCAGGCCCGACAGCAGCGGCACGAACACCACCTGCGCCAGGTCCTGCTGCTGCAGGCTGCCGTCGGCATCCCGGCGCAGCATCAGCAGGCGCTGGGCGTTGCCGGAGCCGACCGGGGCGACCAGGGTTCCGCCGGGCGCGAGCTGGTCGGCGAGCGCCTCCACCAGTTCCGGCGCGCCCGCGGTGACCAGGATGCCGTCATAGGGCGCGTGTTCGGGCCAGCCGATGCGGCCGTCGTCGTGTTTGCTGCGCACGCTGAGCCCGAGCGAGCGGAAGCGCTTGCGCGCCGTGCGCAGCAGGTCGCCGATGCGCTCGACGGTGAACACCTCGATGCCCAGCGCGGCGAGGATGGTGGCCTGGTAGCCGGAGCCGGTGCCCACTTCCAGCACCTTCGCCGGCTGCCGCCCGTCCTCGAACAGCGCCTCGGTCATCCGCGCCACCACCCAGGGCTGGGAAATGGTCTGGCCGTGGCCGATGGGCAGCGCGGTGTCCTCGTAGGCGCGCGTGGCCAGGGCTTCATCGACGAACAGGTGGCGCGGGACGGTGCGGATCGCGTTGAGCACGCGCTCGTTGCGGATGCCGTTCTCGCGCAGGCGCTCGATCAGGCGGTCGCGCACGCGCTGCGAGGTCATGCCCACGCCGATCGCCTCGGGCTGCAGGCGCAGCCGCGGGGTCACGGCCGCTGCTCCCGGAGCTCCTCGGCAAGGCTGCCGACCCAGCTCGACACCTGCTCCAGGGCCTGGTAGCGGGTGAGGTCGACGTGGATCGGGGTGATCGAGATGTTGCCGAAGCGCACGGCGTGGAAATCGGTGCCGGGGCCGGCGTCCATCTCCGGGCCGGCGGCGCCGATCCACCACCAGGTGCGGCCGCGCGGATCCTGCTGCCTGGTGCACGGCTCGGCGCGGTGGCGGTTGCCCAGGCGGGTGACCTCGAAGCCGGCGATCTCGCTCCAGGGGCGGTCGGGCACGTTGACGTTGAGGATGGTGTCGCCGGACAGCGGGTCGGCCCTGAGCCGCTCGACGATCTCCACCGCGGCGCGCGCGGCGGTTTCGTAATAGCGGCCGTCGTGGTTGACGGTGGCCAGCGACATCGCCACCGCCGGCAGGCCGAGGAAGCGGCCTTCCATCGCCGCGGCGACGGTGCCCGAATAGATCACGTCGTCGCCGAGGTTGGCGGTGTTGTTGATCCCGGACACCACGATGTCCGGCTCCAGCTCCAGCATGCCGGTGATGGCGACGTGGACGCAGTCGGTGGGCGTGCCGTACACGCGCCAGACTTCGTCCTCCAGCTGCTGCACGCGCAGCGGCATGTCCAGGGTCAGCGAGTTGCTGGCGCCGGAGCGGTCGCGGTCGGGGGCGACGATCAGCACCTCGTGGCCGGCATCGCGCAGACCCTGCGCCAGGATGCGGATGCCGGGGGCATCGACGCCGTCATCGTTGCTGACCAGTACGCGCATGAACCTCTGCTTCCGCCCTCCGCGATGAAGCCTTCATGATACCGGATGCGCCACCTCGGCGGCCCGGCGCGCGACGCGCTAGTCTTGCGCCATGAGCGGAAAAGGCAGCCCGGACGACGACGCGAATCTGTTCCGCGAGGCGATCGGCCCGGTGCGCGAACTGCCGCCGACGCCGCCCCCGCCGGCCGCGCCGCGGCCTGCGCCGGTTCCGCGGATGGCGCAGCGCGACCATGAGGACGCGCTGGACGATTTCCACCGCATGCTCGACGCGGGGCCGGCGCTGATGGCGGGCGACAGCCTGCGCTACCGCCGCGACAGCGTGTCGCCGGCGACGTTCAGGCGGCTGGCGCGCGGCCAGTACGCGGCGCAGGACGAGCTGGACCTGCACCGCGCGACCACGGCGCAGGCGCGCGGGCTGCTGCGGCAGTTCCTGCGCGAGGCCGGCGACGCGGGGATGGGCTGCGTGCGGATCGTGCACGGCAAGGGCATGAACTCGGAGGGCCTGCCGGTCCTGAAGAACCTGGTGGACCGGCTGCTGCGCCAGCGCGGCGACGTGCTGGCGTTCCACTCGGCGCCGGCGGCCCAGGGCGGGACGGGCGCGGTGCTGGTGCTGCTGCGGGGGCGTTGATCCGCGATGGGGAGAACCGCGGCCCGGATGCAGGCGCATGAGCGCCCGTGCCTCCGCCCCACAGCGCGGGAAGAGGGATGACCCCGCGGAACGGCGCCGTTACTCCTGGGTATCGGCCGCGCGCGTCCGCTTGAGCGGCGGGTTCACCCAGACCACTTCAACGCCGCGCCGACGTGCGATGTATTCGACCGTGGCGACGTAAACGGCATCTGTCTGTATGTCGCTCCCGGCGGCGGTGGCCGGGGGCTGCGCGGGCCGGGGAGCGTCGGCGAGCCGGTGGCTGCTCGCACAGCCGGTGGCAACGACCGCCACGATTCCCAGCGGAACCAGTCGAAGCAATGCGTTCATGACACGCCTCCGCTACGGCGCCCCAGCGCACTGCGGGGCGCTCACTGCGGTCATACACCGGCGCACGGCGGACCGCCAGTGCCCGCGGGATTATTCCGACGAACGGCAGGAATCGCCGCGGCGAACGTCAGCCACCTCGCCAAGTCCGGCAAGAACGGCCGTGGCGTAGGCGCCCGGAGGCAGGGAAAACCGGATGCGCAGGAGGTCGTCCCCGCACCATTCCCACGCCAGGTCGGCGGGCCGCAGCCGGTTCGCACGCCGCTCCTGGCGCAGCCCGGCGGCTTCGAGCCCCGCCCGCAGCGCGGGAGCGTCGGCCTGCGCCAGCACCGATTCCTCCAGCGCCCGGCAGGCGCCTTCGCTGCGCAGCGCACCCGCGCCCCACAGCGGTGCGCTGGGGTGGATGTCGAAGGACGCCAGCCGCCCGGCCAGGGCCGCGTCGAAGGGCTGCGGGCCGAACACGCTGCGGCTGCCGTCGAGCATCCAGACCTCGCCGTCCAGCGCGCTGTCCCAGCTGCCGTCGGCCACGCGGCGGGCGAGCACGCGGTTGAACAGTTCCGAGCGCGCGGCCGACAGCAGCAGGGAGCGCTGCTCCCGGCGCACCCGGCGGCCGGCGAACATCTTCAGCGCCGCGGCGACATTGTCGCCCTCGCGGCCGAAGCGCTGCTCGCCGAAGTAGTTGGGCACGCCGCGGGCGGCGATCGCGGCCAGCCGCTCGCCGATGGCGTCCCGGTCGCCGGAGACCTCGCGCAGGGTCAGCGCGAAGCGGTTCCCGGCCAGCGCGCCGCGCGGCAGCTTGCGCGCGTGCCATTCGCTGTGGCGCACGCGCAGCGACTCGTCCTCCAGCGGCGCGGTGTCCGGCGCCTGCCGCTTCGGCAGCCAGACGCTGAAGCGCTGGGTGGCCACGGCGTAGCGGTCCTTCAGCCCGGCATGGCCGATGGCCGACGCCGGCACGCCCGCCCAGCGCGCGATCCGGCCGGCGGCCGCGGCGGTGGTGATGCCGCGCTTTTCCACCGTCAGCAGCAGGTGTTCGCCGCTGCCGCTGGCGGTGAAGCCGTCGAGTTCCTCGACCACGAAGTCCTCGTCGGCGCTGCGGATCCGCGCGCGCAGCGCGGGAGCGCCGTGCGCGCGCGGCAGGCTCATGTCGCCGCCTCCGCCGCCGCGGCGTGCGCCGCTCGGCGGCGCACGCGCGCCAGACCGGGCTCCGCGCCGCACCGGCTCGCCGCTGGCGACAGCGCCACGGCCTCAGCCCGACGCGCGCACGAGCAGGCACACCGCCATCGCGACGATGCCTTCGCCGCGGCCGACGAAGCCCATGCGCTCGCTGGTGGTGGCCTTGATGCTGATCCGGTCCGGCGCAACGGCGAGGTCGGCGGCGATCGTTTCGCGCATCGCCTGCGCATGCGGACCGATCTTCGGCCGCTCGCAGACGATGGTGATGTCGGCATTGCCGGTCTCCCAGCCGCGCGCGCGCAGCAGCGCATCGCAGTGGCGCAGCAGGACCCGGCTGTCGGCGCCCTTCCAGCGCTCGTCCGAGGGCGGGAAATGCACGCCGATGTCGCCCAGCGCCAGCGCCCCGAGCATGGCGTCGCACAGCGCGTGCAGCGCGACATCGCCATCGCTGTGCGCCAGCAGGCCGCGCTCGTGCGGGATGCGCACGCCGCCGATGGTGACGTGGTCGCCGTCGGTGAACGCGTGGACGTCGTAGCCTTGGCCGATGCGGATCATGTCGGAGCGCCGGGAACCGGAAAGCGCGGATTATCGCCCGCCGCGCGCAACGATGCGGGCACGGCCTGGTGCGGCCACGCGCCGCGCCGCCGCCTTCAGCCCCCGGGCGCGGACTCCCGCTGCTCCACCAGGTAGGCGAAGTAGCCAAGGTCCGCGGCGGTCGTGACCTTGATGTTGTCCTCGCGGCCTTCGATCAGCAGCGGCCGCAGCCCCTGGCGCTCCATGGCCATGGACTCGTCGGTCACGGCCACGCCGGCGGCGCGGGCCGATTCCAGCGCCCGCGCCAGCTGCAGGCGGCGGAACAGCTGTGGCGTCAGGGCGCGCCAGAGGCGTTCGCGTGGCTCGCTGCGGTCGATGCCGCCGTCGTCGCCGGCGCGCTTGAGCGTGTCGCGCACCGGCGCGGCCAGGATCGCGCCCACCGGATCGGCGCGGCCACGTTCGAGCAGGGCGTGGAGGTCGCCCGGATGCAGGTTGGGGCGCGCCGCGTCGTGGACCAGCACGAACTCGTCCTCGCGCACGGCGGCCGGCAGCGCGGACAGGCCGGCGAGCACCGAGTCGGCGCGGGTGCTGCCACCGACGCAGGTCAGGACCGGCTTGCCGTGCGCTTCGCTCCAGCCGGGCCAGCGCGGATCGTCCGCCGCCAGCACCACCACCGCGCCGGCGATGCCGTGCGGCCGCAGCAGGGCGTCGAGCGTATGCGCCAGCAGCGGGCGGCCGGCCACGGGCAGGTACTGCTTGGGCACCTCGCCACCGAAGCGCGTGCCGCTGCCGGCCGCCGGAACGATCGCCCAGATTCCGCCGCGGGCCTGGTCCGGGCTCACCGTGCAGGCTCCGTCGACGGCGGATCGTCGGCCGCGCGCTCGTCGTCGACCACGCGGTAGAAGGTTTCGCCGGGCCGGATCATGCCCAGCTCGCTGCGCGCGCGCTCCTCCAGCGCGGCCTCTCCGGACTTGAGGTCGGCCACCTCGGCACGCAGCGCGTCGTTGCGCTGCTGCAGCCCTTCGTTCTGCCGGTGCTGCGCATCCACGCGCTGCTGCAGCACCTCGACGCTGCGGTTGCCGCCGCCGCCCAGCCACAGCCGGTACTGCAGCCATCCCAGCAGCATTACCAGCAGCAGCAGGATGATCCGCAGTCCGCGCACCGCCGCGTTCCGCCCGGGCTCAGCCGCGCAGCGAAACGAAGGCGTCGCGGCCGGCGAAACGCGCGCCGGCGCCGAGCTGTTCCTGGATGCGCAGCAGCTGGTTGTACTTGGCCACGCGGTCGCTGCGGCACAGCGAGCCGGTCTTGATCTGGGTGGCGGTGGTGGCCACGGCGATATCGGAGATGGTGGTGTCCTCGGTCTCGCCCGAACGGTGCGAGACGATCGCCGCGTAGCCCGCCGCATCGGCCATGGCGATCGCCTCCAGGGTCTCGGTCAGGGTACCGATCTGGTTGACCTTGATCAGGATCGCGTTGGCGGTGCCGCTGTCGATGCCTTCGCGGAAGATCTTCGGGTTGGTGACGAACAGGTCGTCGCCGACCAGCTGCACCTTGCCGCCGATGCGGTCGGTGAGCGCCTTCCAGCCGGCCCAGTCGTCCTCGGCCATGCCGTCCTCGATGGTGATGATCGGGTACTGCGCGGCCCAGTCGGCGAGGAAGTCGACGAACTGCTCCGAGGTCAGGCGCTTGTTCTCGCCGACCAGGTGGTACTTGCCGTTGTCGTGGAATTCGCTGGAGGCCACGTCCAGGCCCAGCAGCACGTCCTCGCCGGCGCGGCAGCCGGCGCGGCCGATGGCTTCGAGGATGGTGTCGAGCGCTTCGACGTTGCTGCGCAGGTCCGGGGCGAAGCCGCCCTCGTCGCCCACCGCGGTGCTCAGGCCGTGGCCCTTGAGCACCGACTTGAGGGCGTGGAAGATCTCGGTGCCCGCGCGCAGCGATTCGGAGAACGAGGCGAAGCCCACCGGCAGCACCATGAACTCCTGGAAGTCGACGTTGTTGTCGGCGTGGGCGCCGCCGTTGATGATGTTCATCATCGGCACCGGAAGAACCGGCGTGCGCTCGCCGGCCAGGTGCCGCCACAGCGGCAGCTTCTTCGACGCGGCCACCGCATGCGCGTTGGCCAGCGACACGCCCAGCAGCGCGTTGGCGCCGAGGCGACCCTTGTTCTCGGTGCCGTCCAGATCGATCAGGCGGCGGTCGAGCCCGGCCTGGTCGGCGGCATCGAAGCCGGCGAGCGTTTCGGCGATCGCGCCGTTGACGTTGGCCACGGCCTGGGTGACACCCTTGCCCAGGTAGCGGGTCTTGTCGCCGTCGCGCAGTTCCACCGCCTCCTTGGCGCCGGTGGACGCGCCCGACGGCACCGCGGCGCGGCCGAACGATCCATCGGCCAGCGTGACTTCGGCTTCGAGGGTGGGATTACCGCGGGAGTCGAGGATTTCGCGGGCGTGGATCGAGGCGATCTTGCTCATCGTGTGGTCGGTACCGTTTGATCAGAGGGTGGATTCGAGGAAACCGTGCTTCTTGGCGACGCGGTCGAGCTCGAGCATGGTCTCGAGCAGCGCCTCCATCTTCGGCAGCGGCCAGGCGTTGGGGCCATCGGACAGCGCCTTCGCCGGGTCCGGGTGCGTCTCCATGAACACGCCGGCCACGCCCACGGCGATCGCCGCGCGCGCCAGCACCGGCACGAATTCGCGCTGGCCGCCGCTGGAGCTGCCCTGCCCGCCCGGCAGCTGCACCGAGTGGGTGGCGTCGAACACCACCGGGCAGCCGGTCTCGCGCATCACCGCGAGGCTGCGCATGTCGGAGACCAGGTTGTTGTAGCCGAAGCTGGCGCCGCGCTCGCAGACCATGATGTCCTGGTTGCCGGTCGACTTCGCCTTCTCGACCACCGGCTTCATGTCCCACGGCGAGAGGAACTGGCCCTTCTTGATGTTGACCGGCTTGCCGGCGCTGCAGACCTTCCTGATGAAATCGGTCTGGCGCACGAGGAAGGCGGGGGTCTGCAGCACGTCGACGACCGAAGCGACCTCGTCCATCGGGGTGTATTCGTGCACGTCGGTCAGCACCGGCACGCCGATCTGGCGCCTCACTTCGCCCAGCACACGCAGGCCCTCCTCCATGCCCGGGCCGCGGAAGGCGCTGCCGGACGTGCGGTTGGCCTTGTCGAAGCTGGACTTGAAGATGAAGTGGATGCCGAGCCTGCCGGTGATCTCCTTCAGCCGGCCGGCGACCTCGAGCTGCAGCTGTTCGCTCTCGACCACGCAGGGGCCGGCGATCAGGAAGAACGGCTGGTCGAGGCCGACGTCGAAACCGCAGAGCTTCATGCGCTGGCTTCCTTGAGCAGCTTGCCGCCGGCCTTCTTCTCGCGCGCGGCGCGGACGAAGCCGACGAACAGCGGGTGGCCGCTGCGCGGGGTGGACAGGAACTCCGGATGCGCCTGGCAGGCGATGAACCACGGGTGGTCGGGCAGCTCGACCATCTCCACCAGCAGGTCGTCCATCGACTTGGCCGAGATCACCAGGCCGGCGTCCTCGAGCTGGGTGCGGTAGCGGTTGTTGAACTCGTAGCGGTGGCGGTGGCGTTCGCCGACCACGTCCTTTCCGTACAGCTCGCGCGCTTTCGAGCCGGGCTTGAGGCGCTGCTCCTGCAGGCCCAGGCGCATGCTGCCGCCGAGATCGGACCTCTCGTCGCGGCGTTCGATCTCGCCGGTCTGGGTGCGCCACTCGGTGATCAGGCCGATCACCGGATGCGGGGTCTGGCGATCGTTCTCGGTGCTGTTGGCGCCCTCGAGGCCGGCCACGTGGCGGGCCACGTCGACCACCGCGGCCTGCATGCCGTAGCAGATGCCGAAATAGGGAATGCCGCGCTCGCGGGCGTATTTCGACACCAGCACCTTGCCCTCGAAGCCGCGATCGCCGAAGCCGCCGGGCACGAGCACGCCGTCGACGTGGCCCAGCGCCTGCTCGGCGCCGTCGCGCTCGACGTCCTGGGATTCGATCCACTTCAGGTTCACCCGCGTGCGCTGGCGGATGCCGCCGTGGCGGAGCGCCTCGCCGACCGACTTGTACGCGTCCTTGTGGTCGACGTACTTGCCGACCACGGCGATGGTGACCTCGTCGATCGGGTGCTCGGCGGCGTCGACCACGTCCACCCACTCGGACAGGTCGGCCGTTTCCGCGGCAAGCTCGGCCAGCCGCAGCCGATCGACCACGATCCCGTCCAGGCCCTGGGCGTGCAGCCACAGCGGGATCTTGTGGATGTTGTCCATGTCGACCACCGAGATCACCGCCTTCTCCGAGACGTTGGTGAACGAGGCGATCTTGCGCCGCTCGCCGTCGGGCAGCGGCTGCTCGCTGCGGCACAGCAGCACGTCGGGCTGGATGCCGATCGAGCGCAGTTCCTTGACCGAGTGCTGGGTGGGCTTGGTCTTGAGCTCGCCGGCAGCGGCGATGAACGGCACCAGGGTCAGGTGGATGAACATCGCCTTGTCCGGGCCGCGGTCGGTGCGGATCTGGCGGATCGCCTCCAGGTAGGGCAGCGATTCGATGTCGCCGACGGTGCCACCGATCTCCACCAGCGCCACGTCGAAGCCCTGGGTGGCCTCGTCGATGCGGCGCTTGATCTCGTCGGTGATGTGCGGGATCACCTGCACGGTGGCGCCGAGGTAGTCGCCGCGGCGCTCCTTGCGGATCACCGATTCGTAGATCTTGCCGGTGGTGATGGAATTGCGCCCGGACAGGCGGGTGTTCACGAAGCGCTCGTAGTGGCCCAGGTCCAGGTCGGTCTCGGCGCCGTCATCGGTGACATACACTTCGCCGTGCTGGAACGGGCTCATCGTGCCCGGGTCGACGTTGATGTAGGGGTCGAGTTTCATCATCGTCACCCGCAGGCCGCGGGCCTCGAGGATCGCGGCCAGCGAGGCGGCGGCGATGCCCTTGCCGAGCGAGGACACCACGCCGCCGGTGACGAAAACGAGCGGCGTGACGGTGCTGGGGGAAGTCATGGATGAGGCACCCGCAGGAAAGCCCCATTCTACAGGCCCCGGGGCCGAAGCGTCCGCCGGCGGCGCCCGGCCCGGGGGGCCGCGGGCGATTCAGGCGGCGGCGTAGCTGCGGGTGAAAGTGGCGCAGACCACGGCCATGGCCCGCCGCCAGCGCCCGAGCAGGACCTCGTCGGCCTCCGGATCGGTTTCGGCGATGACCGCCAGCAGGCTGTCGATCCAGTACGGGTACAGGGCCGGATCCACCGGGCAGCGGCCCTTCATGCTGTGGACCTGGGCCATTTCCCGGGTGGCGCGCTCGGCCAGGGGGCTGGAGGCGGCGTGGAAGATGGCCACGCTGATGCCGCGGCGCAGGGCCAGCCGCTGGCGGCCCATGTCGGTGGTGGCGAACAGGGGCGCGATGGCCGGATGGCTGACCATGAACACCTCGTAGAAACGTTCGATGAAGCGCTTGTCGCGCAGGCAGCGGCCGTAGCTCTGCTGCAGGTCCTGGTAGTCGTCTGACATTGGGGGCTCCCGGAAAAGTCGCCAAGGCTCGGCTTTCCGCGCGGAACGGGCATTGATCCGGCGCAATCGGAGGCCGCCAGGGGCGCAAAGCGTGATGCTGTCCCCGCTTGCCGCCCCTGCCTCCTCCCCGCTGCCCGCCCGCGGGGAAGGCCGGGGTTGGGAACGCCGCCAAAGCTCTGCCCGCGTCCGGATGAATCGGCAAAGCCGGTCAGAGCCGGATCAGGGCTTGCGGACCGCGGAGCGGGACTGACCGGGCGAAGAGCGATCCCCCGCCGGCAGGGCGCGGCGTCCTTCCCAGGGCCCTGGCGAAAGGACCCATTTCATCAACCGGGCTCCCGGGCGGGCAGCGAACCGGCGGCTTGATTCATCCGCCCCTGCGCTCCATTCTGGTGAGCTGCCTTTCCGGATCCCCACGCCCGATGAATTCCCGCTACAACGCCGCCGACATCGAAGTCCTGTCGGGCCTGGACCCGGTCAAGCGCCGGCCCGGCATGTACACCGACACCACGCGCCCGAACCATCTGGCGCAGGAGGTCGTCGACAACGCGGTGGACGAGGCGCTGGCCGGGCACGCCAGGGAAATCTCCGTCACCCTGTTCAGGGACGGCAGCTGCGAGGTCTCCGACGACGGCCGCGGCATGCCGGTGGACATCCACCCGGAGGAGAAGATCCCCGGCGTCGAGCTGATCCTCACCCGCCTGCACGCCGGCGGCAAGTTCAACAACCGCAACTACACCTTCTCCGGCGGACTGCACGGCGTGGGCGTGAGCGTGGTCAACGCGCTGTCGACGCTGGTGGAGGTGCACATCAAGCGCGACGGCAGCGAGCATCGCATCAGCTTCCGCGACGGCAACCGCGCCTCTCCGCTCGAAGCCATCGGCACCGTGGGGAAGAAGAACACCGGCACCCGCCTGCGCTTCTGGCCGGATCCGAAGTATTTCGACAGCCCGAAATTCTCCCTGCGTGCGCTGCGCCACCTGCTGCGCGCCAAGGCGGTGCTGTGCCCGGGCCTGGTGGTGACCCTGTTCGACGAAGCCAGCGGCGAACGCGACCGCTGGCACTACGAGGACGGGTTGCGCGACTACCTCAAGGGCGAACTGGCCGGGCGCGAACTGCTGCCGCCGGAGCTGTTCGTCGGCCAGCTGGCCAGGGACACCGAAATCGTCGAGTGGGCGGTCGCCTGGGTGCCCGAAGGCGAGCTGGTGCAGGAAAGCTACGTCAACCTGATCCCGACGGCCCAGCACGGCACCCACGTCAACGGCCTGCGCACCGGTTTCACCGACGCGCTGCGCGAGTTCTGCGACTTCCGCAACCTGCTCCCGCGCGGCGTCAAGCTGGCGCCGGAGGACGTGTGGGACCGGGTGTCCTTCGTACTCTCGCTGAAGATGACCGACCCGCAGTTCAGCGGCCAGACCAAGGAGCGGCTGAGCTCGCGCCAGGCCGCGGGCTTCGTGGAAGGCGCGGCGCACGACGCCTTCTCGCTGTGGCTCAACACCCATACCGAGTCCGGCGAGAAGATCGCGCAGCTGGCGATCGAGCGCGCCAGCGCGCGCCTGAAGACCGAGAAGCAGATCGTCCGCAAGAAGGTCACCCAGGGCCCCGCCCTGCCCGGCAAGCTGGCCGACTGCATTTCGCAGGATCTCTCGCGCACCGAGCTGTTCCTGGTCGAGGGCGATTCGGCCGGCGGCTCGGCCAGGCAGGCACGCGACAAGGATTTCCAGGCGATCCTGCCGCTGCGCGGGAAGATCCTCAACACCTGGGAAGTCGCCTCGGGCACCGTGCTCGGCTCGGAGGAGGTGCACAACCTGGCCATCGCCATCGGCTGCGACCCGGGCAAGGACGACATCTCCGGCCTGCGCTACGGCAAGGTCGTCATCCTCGCCGACGCCGACTCCGACGGCCTGCACATCGCCACCCTGCTCTCGGCGCTGTTCCTGAAGCACTTCCCGGCGCTGGTGCGCGCCGGCCACATCTTCGTGGCGATGCCGCCGCTGTTCCGCATCGACGTGGGCAAGCAGGTGTTCTACGCGCTGGACGAGGAGGAGAAGCGCCTGCTGCTGGAGAAGGTGGCGCGCGAGAAGGCGGCATCGAAGAAGAGCCCGGGCCAGGTCAACGTGACCCGTTTCAAGGGGCTGGGCGAGATGAATCCCTCGCAGCTGCGCGAATCGACCATCCATCCCGACACCCGCCGCCTGGTGCAGCTGACCATCGACGACGACGTCGAGACCCGCGGGCTGATGGACATGCTGCTGGCGAAGAAGCGGGCTTCGGACCGGAAGGCCTGGCTGGAGCAGAAGGGCGATCTGGCCACGCTGGAGGTCTAGGGAACCATGACCGCAACGCAGAAACCTCCGCGCCGACCGCTGCTGCTGTGGCTCTCGGTGGCGGCGACGGTGCTGATTTTTCCGCTGCTGTGGCTGCTCGAACGGATGTCGGGCTACTGCGGTGACGGCCTGTGCACCTTTACGTACGGCGTGCTGACCATCGCCGGCTGCCTGCTGCCCGCCCTGGTGCTCGCGGTCAGCGGCTGGATCCGCGGCGAGCGGCCGCGCTGGATCCCGCTGCTTGCGCTGCTGCCGCTGGCGGGACTGGCCAGGCTGGTGGGAGTGTTCTGAAGCTGGCCGGTGCTGGCACCGGTGCCGAAGATCGGGGTGGGGGCGACTGACACGTCGTTGCCGATGGCCTGCCGCCGACGTCAGGCGGCAGGCCTGCGCGCATCCGGCCCGGCGATCGCGGCCTCCAGCAGCGCCCGCAGCAGTGGCTGCAGTCCAGCCGCCTTGGCCTGGTCGTAGGCGAACGTCTCCTCGTCCATGTAGACGCGCTGGCTGATCTCCAGCTGCACCGCATCGATCCCACCCCCGGGATCGCCGTAGTGGCGGGTGATGTGCCCGCCCTTGAAGCGGCCGTTGTGCACCCAGTCGTAGCGGGCCTGCGCGGCGAGTACCGCTTCCAGCCGCTTCTGCAGCCCCGGCGAGCAGCTGGCGCCGCCGGCGCTGCCGAGATTCAGGTCCGGCAGGCGTCCCTCGAACAGGAACGGCAGCGTGCCGCGGATCGAGTGCGCCTCCCACAGCACCGCGCGGCCATGCGCGGCACGGATGCGGTCGAGCTCCGCATGCAGCGCGTCGTGATAAGGCCGCCAGTAGCGCTCGGTCCTCGAACGCACCTCATCCGCGGACGGCTCCTGCCCCGGCAGATACACCGGATCGCCGCTGAAACGCACGATCGGGCACAGGCCGGTCGTGTTCTGCCCCGGGTACAGCGACACGTCGTCCTCGGAGCGGTTGAGATCGACCACGTAGCGCGAATGCGACGGCACCAGCATCGACGCGCCGAGTCCGGTCGCGAATGCATAGAGCCGCGCGATATGCCAGTCGGTATCGGGAACCTGTCGGGCCCGGGGCGTCAGCCGGGCGGCGATCTCCGGCGGCACCGCGGTCCCGTCGTGCGGCAGGCTGACCAGCAGCGGCGCGCTGCCGCGGTGGAGGGTGAAGATGTCCATGGCCCGATGCTAACCGAGCCGGGCATTCCTGCAGGAGGGGCGCCACCTGCGGACACCGGCCCGGACGCTTCGCGTGGCTGACGCGGGTGGCTCGCCAGGGGTGACGGTCGCGCCTGGGGACGCTCCCGCAGGAGTGGCGCGGAGAGGCTGTCCACAGGCGCCCCGGCGGGCGCGATCGCCGGGCAGGACGCCGCGCGGGAAGTCTCGTGCGGGTCCGGCCGGCAGGGCCACCCGGAACACCGCCGGTCAGCGCATGAGGACGACTTCCTCGGCGCTGGTGGGATGGATGGCGACGGTGTCGTGCAGGTCCTGCAGGGTGATGCCGCGCCTGAGCGCGACGGCGAAGCCCTGGAGAATCTCGTCGGCGCCGTCGCCGAGCAGGTGGATGCCGACGACCCGGCGCTCGTCGCCCACGCACACCAGCTTGAACAGGCTGCGCTGCGGCGACTCGGCCAACGCGTGGAGCATCGGCCGGAAGCTGCTGCGGTAGACGTGCACGTCGTCGCCGTGGCGCGCCCGCGCGGCGGATTCGGTCAGGCCGACCGCGGCCAGCGGCGGGTGCGAGAACACGACAGTGGGAATGTCGTCGTAGTCCAGCTTCGCATCCGTTTGCCCTCCGAACACGCGGTCCATGGTGCGGCGCGCGGCGGCGATGGCCACCGGGGTCAGCGTGGCCCGGCCGGTCACGTCGCCCACGGCGAGGATGTGCGCGACGCTGCTGCGCTGGAAATCGTCGACCTTCACGTTGCCGGCCTCGTCCAGCGCCACCCCGGCCTCCTCCAGCCCGATGCCGCGGCTGTTGGCGCGACGGCCGATGGCCGCGATCACGCTGTCGAAGGGTTCGCCGGCCACGCCTTCGCCGTCGCGCAGCCGCAGCCGGCCGCCGTCGCGCTCGATCGCCGCCAGGCGGTAGCCGAAGTGCGCGTGGATGCCCTGCTGCCGGTAGTTGTCCGCCAGCTGCGCCGCGAGTTCACCGTCGGCGTGGCTGAGCAGCCGGTCGCCGCGCACGAACAGTTCGACGCGGCTGCCGAAGGTCTGCAGCATGCCGGCCAGCTCGACGGAGATGTAGCCGCCGCCGATCAGCGCAACGCGCCCGGGGGCGGCGTCGAGCGCGAAGAAGTCGTCCGAGATGCCGGCCAGCTCCGCGCCGGGCAGGTCCGGGCGGGTCGGGCTCGAGCCGGTCGCCAGCAGGATGTGCCCGGCGTGCAGGCGGCTGCCGTCGGCGCATTCGACGGTATGCGCGTCGCGCAGCCGGCCGGCCGAGGGCAGCAGCACGATTCCGGCCTCGTCCAAGCGCCTGCGGTAGCTGTCGTGGATGCCGTGGATGTAGCGCTGACGGTCGGTGATGAAGCGCCGCCAGTCGAAGCCCGGCGCGGCCGGCACATCGAAGCCCAGCCGCGCCGCCAGCGCGACGTGCCCGGCCAGTTCGGCGGCCAGCCACATCGCCTTCTTGGGCACGCAGCCGACGTTGACGCAGGTTCCGCCAAGCTCGCCCGGCTCGAGCAGCGCGACGCGGGCGCCGTGCCCGGCCGCGCGGAAGGCGCCGGCCAGCCCGCCGCTGCCGCCGCCGAGCACGACCAGGTCGAAGTCGAGCGGAGGCGCGGCGCTCACGCGAAACGCGCCGGGTCGTAGGGCGCCGGATCGATGTGCGGCTCGCCGCCGCACATCAGTTCCGCCACCAGGCGGCCGGTGGCGGTGCTCATGCTGATGCCGAGCATGCCGTGGCCGGTCGCCAGCCACAGGTTCGCGTGCCCCGGCGCGCGGCCGATGATCGGCTGGTCGTCATACGACAGCGGCCGCCAGCCGAACCATTCCTCCTGCTTCTCCGCCCCCACCGGCTGGTGCAGGTAGAGGCCGGCGCCGCGCTCCAGGGCGCCGAGGCGGCGGCGGTTGAGGGTGTCGTCGTGGCCGGAGAACTCCATCGTGCTGCCCAGGCGGAAGCCGCTGTCCCAGGTGGTCACGCAGACCTTGACCTCGTACAGGGTCATCGCGTGGCGCGGCACCAGCGCCGGCCGCGACCAGGTGACCGAATAGCCCTTGCCGGGCTGGATCGCGCCGCGCAGCCAGCGCACGCCGATCGCGCGCGCCAGCAGCGGCGACCAGGCACCGGTGGCGACCAGCACGTCGCGGCAGTCCAGCCCGCCGAGCGGCGTGTCCACGCGCATGCCGCCGGACTGCGCCTGCACGCCGGTCACGGGCCGCTGCGTCTCGATCACGCCGCCGCGCTCGACCACCGCGCGCGCCAGCTCGGCCACATAGCGGTCCGGGCGCAGGCGGGCGTCGCCGGGATAGCGCACCACGCCGGCGATGCCCGGCTTGAGCGCCGGCTCCGAGCGCAGGTAGTCCTCGCCGGAAACGACATCGGCCTCCACGCCCAGTTCGGCCAGGGCGGGAAGCTGGCGCACGTAGGCGTCCAGGGCGCGCGCATCGCGGAACACGCAGTGCGCGCCCTGCTCGGCGAACTCGCAGTCCAGGCCGTAGCGGTCCACCCATTCCGGGAAGGCCGCACGCGAGGCGTTGAGGATGGCCGCGCGCGACCGCGCGGCGCGGTTCCAGTCGCGCGCATTGCAGCGGGAAGCGAAGCGCAGCAGCCAGCGCCACAGCGCCGGATCGAGGCTGGGGCGGACGTAGAACGGGGCGTCCGGCGTCAGCATCCAGCGCAGCGCGTTGGCGACCATGCCCGGGGCATACAGCGGCCCGGCGTGGCTGGGCGTCAGCGTGCCGCAGTTGCCGTGCGAACTGCCGCCGCCCACCCGGCCGGCATCGAGCACGTGCACGCTCCGCCCGGCCTCCAGCAGCGCAAGCGCGCTGGCCAGCCCGACCGCTCCCGCACCGACGACGACGACATCCGCATGCTGTCCCATGGCATCAGTTTAGCGACAGACGCGGCCGCATCGCGAAGCGGCTTCAGCCGGCCGCCACGATCCGCATCGCCGGCCGCCGGCCGTAGGTCAGCCAGCGCCACAGCCACTCCAGCGGCCCGAAGCGGAACCGCGACAGCCACCAGCGGCTCAGGACCACCTGCGCCACGAACACCGCCAGCACGATCCCCACCTGCCCCGCCCGCCCGACCTGGCCCCACAGCCCGAATCCGTAGCCGAAGAACAGCAGCGAAGCGACCAGCGACTGCATCAGGTAGTTGGTCAGCGCCATCCGCCCGGCCGGCGCCAGCCAGGACAGCACGCGCGACAGCCCGGGCACGCCCATGCCCAGCACCACCAGGGCCATGTAGCCCAGCGACAGCGGCAGCGCGCCCAGGGACATCACCGACATCGCGACCGCTGCCCGGCCCAGCTCATCGTTGGTGAACGACACGCCCAGGGCCAGGCCTCCGGCGGTCAGCAGCAGGCCCGCCGGCAGGCACAGCAGCGCCATCCGGACGAAGAACGGGCGCTGCGCGGCGATATCGTCGATGCGCCCGCTGCGCACCAGCCAGGCGCCGAGCAGGAACACCGAAAACGCCATCGGGACCACCAGCATGTCCCCCTGCACGATCAGCGTGGCCAGATCGCGCGCCCGCTGGGCCGTGGCTTCGAGGAAGCTGCCGTCGGAGTACACCGTGGCCGCCCTGGCGGCATCGGCCTCCATCTGCCCCAGGTAGTCGCCCATGCCGATGGCCTCGAACGACACGAACGACAGCACCACGCCGTTGAACAGGATGAAGGCGGCCATGGCGAGATAACCCAGCAGCCCCGTCCAGAACAGCGCCCGGCTGCCGGCAGTGGCGAAGGCCAGCAGCACCAGCCCGGCCACCGCGTAGGCGTGGAGGATGTCGCCGGGCCACATCAGCAGCGCGTGCGCCACGCCGAAGCCCAGCAGCACCAAGCAGCGGCGCAGATAGGTGCGGTTGAAGCCGCCCGACTGCGCCCCGCGCGTGGACATCACCACAAAACCCATGCCGAACAGCAGGGAGAACAGCACCCAGAACTTGCCCTGCACGAACGCGTACACCGCCCAGGCGGACCAGTAGTCGGGCCCGCCCGCAGCCGGATCGATGCCGTGCCCCATCTCCTGCATCGGCCGGCTGAACCATTCGATGTTCATCAGGAAGATGCCCAGCAGCGCGAAGCCGCGCAGCACGTCGAGCACCACGATGCGCTCGCGGGCGGTGACCGGGGCGAAGTTCCCGATGGCGGCGGCAGTGTGGGTCATGGCGTGGCTTCCCTTCTGTCACAAGTCGCGACGGATGCCGCCGCAGCGCGCGCGGACGGCATCGAACGGTTCACGGCGCCGCGGGCCAACCCGCCTCCTGCGCGGCGGGCACTGCCGGACAGGACGCAGCGGAACGATGCGACCCGACCGGCCGCGGCCGCTGCGCGCCGCGGCCCGGCCGGCGCCGCATCAATGGGCGTGGCCGCCGTCGCCGTGGACGTGGCCGTGGGCGATCTCTTCCTCGGCCGCCTCGCGCACATCGACGATCTCGATGTCGAAGTGCAGGTCCTTGCCGGCCATGGGGTGGTTGAGGTCGATGTCGACCACGCTCATGCCGACCTTCTCGATGGTCACCGCACGCGGGCCGAAGTTGGTGTTGAGCACCACCTGCTGGCCGGCCTCCAGCTTCTGGGCGCCGAAGTGCTTCTTCGGCACGCGCTGGCTCAGGCCCTCGCGGCGCTCGCCGTAGGCCTCGGCCGCCGGCACGTCCACGCCGAAGCTGTCGCCGGCCTCGCGACCGTCCAGCGCCTTCTCCAGGCCCGGAATGATGTTGCCGTGGCCGACCAGGATGGCCAGCGGCTCGTCGCGGTCCTTCGACGACTCGGCCGGCTCGCCGCCGACCTCGGAAACGGTGTAGTGGAAGCGGACGACGCGGTCTTTCTCGATCTTCATGTGGCTGCTCGGGCTTGCGGCGGATCGCCGCTTGATCTGTGCGCACCCGGCGCGGCAGGATGCGCGGCATGCCACGCACAGCGCCAAGGGGCGGGAAAGTCGCGCATTATCGACGCCACGGCGCGATCGCGCCAATGCCGGCCGCCGCATGGCGCCTGGCCGTCGTCCTCGCGGTCTGCGCCTGGCTGCTGGCCGCCTGCGGCAGCGACGCCGTCCGCCCCGCGCCGCCGGCCGCCGCCGGCACTACCCCGCAGCGCGACTGGCCGCTGGTGACGCCGGCCGATCCGGCCGCGGCCAACGCGGTGCTGATGCGCGCCATCGGCCTGGTCGGCACCCCCTACCGCTACGGCGGCAACACCCCCGAGGGCGGCTTCGACTGCAGCGGCCTGGTCAACTATGTCTTCCGCGACATGCTCGACCTGAAGCTGCCGCGCACCTCGCGCGAGCTGGCCGGCTACCAGGGCCCGAGGATCGAGCCGGAGCGCCTGGCCGCGGCCGACCTGGTGTTCTTCGGCAGCGGCGGGCAGGTCAGCCACGTCGGCATCTACGTGGGCGAAGGCCGCTTCG
This sequence comes from uncultured Luteimonas sp., assembly GCA_934541015.1. Lineage (GTDB taxonomy): Bacteria > Pseudomonadota > Gammaproteobacteria > Xanthomonadales > Xanthomonadaceae > Luteimonas. Next base: position 61,688 of record CAKTDC010000010.1, on the reverse strand, counting down.
TCCACGCCCCCAGCACCGGCGGCACGGTCCGCCTGGACCATCTGGACGGAGCCTACTGGCGGCGCCACTACAGCGGCGCCAGGCGCGTGCTGCGATAGTGCAGCGCACAAAATCGTGAACGAAATCACGCACTTGCCACACGCTGGATTCACCAGGATTTAACATTCTGGCGGTGGCCGTCGTGCAAAATCCGCGCCTTGTCCGGCTGCCGTGAACACCGCGTGACACCACCGAACCGCCCGTACGGCCGCTTGCCCACCATCTTCCCGTCTGCCGCCCGTGGCGCCGCCGCCCGCCTGGGCGCGCTCGTGCTCTGCCTCGCCGCCGCCCCCGCTTTCGCCGGCCCCGGCCTTGCCGCGGACTCGGCCGACCAGGCGCCGGTGGCCTCCGTCACCCGCAGCCTCACCGGCGACCCGTTGCGCGTTCCCGACAGCCGGCTGATGTTCGCCAGCGACGTGAACCGGCAGATCGTCGCCGCCCCCCCCGCCGGGGAGGCACCGGCCACGCCACGACCGGAGAGTCGCTCGCAGATCCTGCTCAAGGGCGCGCTCGCCCTGCTCGGCACCCCCTACCGCTGGGGCGGCACCAGCCCGGACGCCGGCTTCGACTGCAGCGGCCTGGTCAACTACGTCTTCCGCACCGCGCTGGGCATCGAGCTGCCGCGGGTCTCGCGCGACATGGCCCGCGACGGCGAGCGCATCGAGCGCGCGGCGCTGACCGCCGGCGACCTGGTGTTCTTCAGCCGCCGCGGCAAGCGCATCGACCACGTCGGCATCTACCTGGGCGACGGCCGCTTCGTGCACGCGCCGCGCACCGGCAAGGACGTGATGGTGTCCGAGCTCGACACCGGCTACTGGAGCCGCAGGTTCATGCAGGCTCGGCGCATCGCCGCGCTCGGCAGCTGATCCATCCTGTCCGCCGCATGCGCGTTTCCGCGAAGGCCGCCGATGGCGGCCTTCCGCTTTTCCGGAACCCGGTTTTCGCGGCACCCGGGCAACCACGTACACTGCGCGCGGATATCCGGGGAGGTTTCGTCATGCCCGCGAAAACGGGAGGCGCTTCTCAACAGCACGGAGCGCTGGTCATCCAGCGACGCTCACCGGTTGAACAAAACCAGGCCCCCGGATCCGCGCTTGCGCGGGGATGACAACTGACGGTTTCCTTGACCACGGAGTTCCCGCCATGCAGGCCACGGTGCTGACCAATCTGCTGCTGCCGCTGGCGCTGGGCGTGATCATGCTTGGTCTGGGCCTCGGCCTGACCGTCGACGACTTCAGGCGCGTGGCCCGCTATCCGCGCGCGGTGCTGGCGGGGCTGTTCCTGCAGACGGGCGTGCTGCCCTGGGTCGCGTTCGGGCTGGCGCTGCTGTTCCGGCTGCCGCCCGAGCTGGCGGTGGGCCTGATGCTGCTGGCGGCTTCGCCAGGCGGCGCCACGGCCAACATCTACAGTCACCTCGCCCACGGCGACGTCGCGCTCAACATCACCCTGACCGCGATCAACAGCGTGCTGTGCCTGGTGACGCTGCCGCTGATCCTCAACCTGTCGCTGGAATACTTCCTCGGCGCCGGCCAGTACGTGCCGCCGCCGGTGCGGAAGATCGTCGAGGTGGCGGTGATCATCGTGCTGCCGGTGGCGATCGGCATGGCGGTCCGCCGCTTCGCGCCCGGGTTCGCCACGCGCATGGAAAAGCCGGTGCGGCTGCTGTCGGTGCTGGTGTTGGCGCTGCTGATCGTCGCCGCGGTGGCGCAGGCCTGGAGCACCCTGCTGCAGTGGTTCGCCGTGGTCGGCCTGGCCTGCCTGCTGTTCAACCTGGCGAGCATGGGCCTGGGCTACGCCGCGCCGCTGGCGATCCGCCTGCCGAAGCGGCAGGCGGTGGCGATCGCGATGGAGATCGGCATCCACAACGGCACGCTGGCGATCTTCATCGCGCTCAACGTGCTGCAGAACGCGGCGATGTCGGTGCCGGCGGCGGTCTACAGCCTGCTGATGTTCTTCACCGCCGCCGGCTTCGCCTGGTGGGCCGCGCGCCGGCCCGGGCCGGAGCCGTCGACGTCGCCCCGACCCCACAGCCCCTAGGCATCCGGCGATGGACAGCGCTCGCGCCCCGCACAGCCTCGGCGGGGAAACGGCCAGGGAACGTGTGGACGACCACCGTCATCCCCACGCTGGCGGGACGTTTGCCGGCTGAAGCCGGGGTCCACCGCCGCCCACCCCGAACGCAGCATCCGGCGTGCGGCTTGCGCGGGAACGAAGGCAGCAATCCGGGCGGTCAGTCCTGGAGACTGGCGACGGCCGCGCGTGCCAGCGCGATGCCCGCCTGCTCCCGCTCCGGGACGATGCTCTTCTGCCAGGCCCTGCTGGCTTCGAGCAGCGCCTCGGGCGTGTACTGGGCCGGCGGCGGCATCTGCGGACCGTGGTAGGCGCCGACGCTGAAATACAGGTTGCCATGGCGCACGTGCACGTCGCCGTTGCCGGCCAGGATGCGGGCCTGGTCCGCGATTCCATCGACGTCGCGGAACTGCAGACCGCCGGAACCTCCCGCCATGGCGCCTGCGGTCTCGCCCAGGAGCGCGCCGGCTGCGGCTTCCCTGGCCTGCGTGTCGAGACCGCCCTGCCTGCGCGCCTCCTCGCCGACCGCCTTCATCGCGCTGTCGAGTTCCGCGCCGCTGAGCCCACGCGTGGAGGACTCGAACCGTTCGGCGGCCTTGGCAGCCGAATCGGCCGCGCGGTACAGATGGACACTCACGTCCAGAGTCTGCCCGTCCGCCTGCCAGCTGTACGTGCATATGTTGCTGGAACCGCCCTGCCTGATCCGGTCGGCGGGCACGTCGAAAGTGGTCGCCAGCGTCGCCACGGTGACGAGCCCGCAGGCGCCATCTTCCAGCGTGAACAGCTTCTCCTGCGAAGCGACGGCGCTGTCCGCGACATGCCCGGCGTCGCCGGTGGCGCCGCCTCCGCAGCCACCCAGCGTCAGAACAAGCGCGGCCATCGACAGCGCGGAAGCAGCGGGAAAGGACGACGGCCGGCACGGGAAACGGAGGTACTCACGCATGAACTGTTACTCCTTGGGTCGCCCCAGCAGGCGCCCTGATGGTCCGGATCGGGAAGTGAGCAGGCGAAGAGCCCGCACGGCAGATGCGGTGCACGCCTGATGCAGGACCCGCCCCGTACACGCCGTCGGCCTGGAAAGCCGGACACTGCGCGCAAGCGGCCGGTCGATCCCGTCGCAGGCAGGTTTTCGGTCTCACGAAGACCAGAGCCCCACTACCTCACACAAGGGCCACACCGGTACACGGCTGTACGCCGGGGAGCAGTGCAATCCATCCGGGCTTGCGTCCGGAGCCTCCTCCGCTTGCGCTGGCGATGTCGGGATTCCGGATGCTTCGACGTATGCCTGTCGAATCCGCGGCCCCGAGTGCCGCGGACGCCGGCATGTATCGATGGCTGCGCTGCGACGCCGCGGCCGCAATCGGGAGCATCCGGCATTCCGGAACAGCAATCGGGAGGGTGCCAGCCGTGTCGATCAACACTTCGATTTTCATCCGCGGCAGCGTCGGCCAGGGTGGCCGCAACGAGGCCAACGACGTGCGCAGCGTGCAGAAGCAGCTCAACGACCATGCGATGCCGCCACGCCAGAAGCTGGTGGTGGACGGAAAATCCGGGCCGAAAACGGCGGCCATGATCCGCGATTTCCAGAAAGCGGTGGTGGGACTGCGCAACCCCGATGGCCGGGTGGACCCGAACGGCCGGACACTGGCCGCGCTGAACGACCCGGCTTCGAAGGGCACATGGGCGCAGATGTCGATCGGCGCGCCTGCGACCGTTCCGGCGTCTGCCGCAGGCGGCACCGGCAAGGGCGGATCTCTGCTGGAGCAGGAGGCTGCCCGGCTCGGCATGCAGGCCCAGTCCCGGGAGATTCTCGCCCTGGTCAACAGCGGCCTGCCTGCAGCCAAGGCGGTGATCGACACCGTCTCCACGGCAGAGCACGCGCGCGGCCTGCTGATGCTGTGGAAGAACTGGCGGCCGACGGCGAGCGGTGCCGACACCTTCAAGATGATTGTCGCCACGCAAAAACTGAACATGTTCAAGAGTGGTCCCGGGCACTCCGTGCTCGAGGCGGCCTCCAGGCCCGGATCGAGGCTGGGAACGAACCTGGCCAGCGTGTCCAAGGTGGCTGGACATGTCGGCGACGCGATCGCCCTGTACGAGATCGCCGACAAGTTCTACGCGCGCAAGTTCGGCGAAGGCACCGGCGAGACCTACAAGCTGGTGATGGGCAAGGGCCTGCCGTGGACAGCGGTCATCGGCGGGCTGCAGAGTCTGCTCGAGCTGGTCGTCCCGGCGTCAGTCCAGAACACCATGCTGTTCAAGATCCTGCGGGCGATCGATCCGGGTGCGCTCGGCGGGGTCGCGGTCGACTCCGGCGTCACGGTTGCGATCGGCCTGGCCGACATGGTCGCGAACGGGAAGTTCCAGATGTCCCAGCTCGACCAGCTGGTCGCCCGGATGAAGGCCAGCCCGGCCCGGTTCTTCGCCGAACTCGGCGAGGAAGCCGGTGACGGTGCCCACCAGATGTCCAGGTGGAGGCTCGGCGACTGGGGATACGCGATGACCTGCATCCCCGGCTTCCTGTTCTCGCTGACCTTGCCCGGACGCATCCTGGCGGCGCTCGGCTGGCGTCGCTGAATCCCGCGCGCCCCGGGGCTGTCCCGGGGCCTGGCCCCGCGTCCGCGCCTAGTTCGAAGACTCCGCCGCGTCGACGCCGACATTGCTCGACGCACGCTCGAAGACCTCGCGATCCAGCAGGCCGGTCTGCTTGGCCACCAGCACCGGCACCAGCACCTGGCCGGTGACGTTGGTCATCGTGCGCATCATGTCGAGGATGCGGTCGATCGCGTAGAGGATGCCGATCGCCTCCAGCGGCAGTCCCGCCGCGCTGATCACCACCGTGGCCATGATCACCGCCGTGCCCGGCACCCCGGCGGTGCCGAAGCTGCCCAGTACCGAAGCCAGCGCGATCAGGAAATACTGCCCGGCCGACAGCTCCAGGCCCATGAACTGGGCGATGAACACCGCGCCCAGCGCCGGATAGATCGCGCCGCAGCCGTCCATCTTGATGCTCGCGCCCAGCGGCACGGCGAAGCTTGCGTAGTCCTTGTCCACGCCCAGGTTGTGGGTGGCCGAGGTCAGCGACAGCGGCAGCGCCGCGAAGCTGCTGGAGGCGACGAAGCCGATCTGCATCGCCGGCGCCGCGCCGCGGAAGAACTTCAGCGGGTTCAGCCCGTGCGCCAGCAGCAGGCCGCCGTAGACCACCACGATGTGGAAGGCGCAGGCCGCGTACAGCGCGATCACGAACTTGCCCAGCGGCACCAGCTGCTCGAACCCGTACGTGCCCACCAGCGCGGCGATGAGGCCGAAGGTGCCGATCGGCGTGGCTTCGAGCACGAAGCGCGTGACCTGGATCATCAGCTCGCGTGACTGGTCCATCAGTCCGCGCAGCCCGGCGGTCTTTTCGCCCAGTTTGACCAGCGAGAAGCCGACCAGTCCGGCGAAGAAGATCACCTGCAGGATGGTGAAGTTGCTGGGCACGATGACGTTCTGGCCGTCGCCGGTGCGGCCGGCGCCGAGCGCGGCCATCGCCCGGAACGGGTTCTCGGGCACGATGTTGATCAGCACGTCCAGCGGCCCGGGCACCTCGCGCTGGCGATAGCTTTCCGACACCTGCAGGCTTGCCGCATCCAGCCCGATGCCGGGCTTGAGCACCAGGCCGAAGGCCAGGCCCACGGCCACCGCCAGGACCGCGGTGATCGCGAACCAGAGGAAGGTCCGCCCCGCCAGCCCCGCGATCGAGCGCTGCCCGGCCAGCGAGCCCACCGCGCTCACCACCGCGAAGAACACCAGCGGGATCGCGATCATCTTGATGAGATTGACGTAGACCGTGCCCAGCGGCCCGAACCAGGTCTGCGCCGCCGGCCCCATCAGCCAGCCGGCCAGCGCACCGAGCACGAAGCCGCCCGCGACCCGCTGCCAGAACGGGATCTTCAGCCAGGCGTGGACGAGGCTCATGGGCGCTCCCTCGGAGGAATGGGCCACCTTAGCCGACCCCGGGCGCAATGGCGATGCGCCGGCTGGAACGCCGCGCTGTCATGGGCGGGACACCGCCACGACGGCATAATGACGCAATCCGGGGAATGCCCGGTCCACCCGTCATTCCCGCCAGACCGGCCACCGGCCGCGGGGGCGCGCCACCGGTCCATCGGCGGTGGTCCCCGCGCCAGGCCTCCCGTCCCGCCACGCGGGCCATGAAGCACGGCGCTCCGCCCACGGGCGCGTCGCCACCTCCCGCCCTTTCGAGATCCGGACTGCCCATGCCCCGCCTGCTCCCCGCCGCCACCCTCACGCTCGCCACCCTGCTCGCCGGATGCGCCTCGGCCCCGCCCGCCGCGCCCGCGCCCGCGGCCATCGCCGTCACGCCGCACGTGGACATGCCCGCGATCGAACGGCCCGGCGGCGAAACCCCCGCCTGGTGGTACCGCAGCGGCGCCGCGCACGCTGCCCGCAACGGCGCCATGGCCGGGCAGGCGAAGAACGTGATCGTCTTCCTCGGCGACGGCATGAGCCTGACCACGGTCGCCGCCGCGCGCATCTTCGAGGGCCAGCGCAAGGGCGGCGCCGGCGAGGAGAACCTGCTGTCCTGGGAGGAGTTCCCGCACACCGCCTTCAGCCGCACCTACAACACCGATGCGCAGACGCCCGATTCGGCCGGCACCATGACCGCCATCGCCACCGGCGTGAAATCGCACATGGGCGCGATCGGCGTCAGCGCCGGCGACCGCCGCGACTGCGCGCAGTCGCGCGACCGGCACCTGCGCAGCTGGCTGGACCTGGCCGCCGCCGCCGGCATGGGCACCGGCATCGTCACCACCGCGCGCCTGACCCATGCCACCCCGGCCGCCACCTACGCCCACTCCCCCGACCGCAACTGGGAAAGCGACACCGCCACGCCAGCCGCCGCGCGCGCGGCCGGCTGCAAGGACATCGCCAGCCAGTTCATCGACTTCGTGCGCAGGACCGGCGGGCCGCAGGTCGTGCTCGCCGGCGGCGCCGCGCAGTTCCTGCCCGACGCCGAGGTGATTCCGGGCGTTCGCGGCAAGCGCAGCGACGGCCGCAACCTGGTCGGGGAATGGATGGCGCTCAATCCCGAGGGGCGCTTCGTCCATAGCACCCGCCAGTTCGAAGCCGCCCGGGGGGCGCCCGCGGTGCTCGGCCTGTTCGAACCCGACCACATGCAGTACGAGCACGACCGCGACAAGGGGGCCGACGGCGAGCCCGACATCGAGGCCATGACCCGCTTCGCCATCGAATCGCTCTCGCGCAGGGCCGGCGGCTATGTCCTGCTGGTCGAGAGCGGCCGCATCGACCACGCCAACCACGAAGGCAACGCCTACCGCGCCCTGGACGAGACCGCGGCGATGTCGCGGGCGGTCCGCGCCGCCGCGGAAATGACCTCCGCCGACGACACCCTGATCGTGGTCACCGCCGACCATTCGCACACGCTCGGCTTCGTCGGCTATCCACGCCGCGGCAATCCGATCCTGGGCAAGGTCATCGGCGGCCTGAGCGAGGACGCCGATCCGAACGACTACGCGCGCGATGCCTTCGGCCTGCCGGTGACCACCCTGGTCTACGCCAACGGCCCCGGCTACGCCGGCGCCAGCAACCGCCAGCCCGCCGGCCCCAAGCGCCACCTGCACCGCCCCGGCGGGTTCGAGCCCGCGACCGGCCGCCCGGACCTGACCGACGTCGACACCACCCACCCGGACTTCCTGCAGGAAGCGCTGGTGCCGCTGGTCTCGGAGACCCACGGCGGCGACGACGTCGGCATCTGGGCGCGCGGCCCGGGCAGCCACGCCTTCCGCGGCACGCTCGAACAGAACGTGATCTACCACGTCATCGTGCAGGCCACGCCCGCCCTGCGCGCGCAGCTGTGCGCGCAGGGCGGCTGCAACGGCGACGGCGTGCCGGTGGAACTGTCGCGGCCCGAGCGCTGATGCCTTCGACCCACGGCGCCATCCGCGAACGCACGGGCGCCGGCCGCGGCGAGGGCGGCTTGGCGTGAACGAGCCAGCCTCCGACGCCGTCCGCGCGCACCTGCGCGGCTACCCCACCGTCGCCCTGGTGCTCCAGGGCGGCGGCGCCCTGGGCGGCTACCAGTGCGGCGTGTACGAGCGGATGCGCGCGGCCGGGATCGCGCCCAACTGGTTCGCCGGCATTTCCATCGGCGCGATCAACGCCGCCATCCTCGCCGGCAACGCGCCGCAGGACCGCGTCGGGCGCCTGCGCGCATTCTGGGACACGGTATCCGATCCGTCCGGGCCGCTGGCGCTGCCCGCGGTCGCGCTGCGCGGCATGATCGCCTGCCAGCCGGACCACCCCGGGCTGCTGGCCTGGTCGCGCAACCTCGGTGCCGTCGGCGCGATGCTGCACGGGCAGCGCGGCTTCTTCCAGCCCAGGCCGCTCTCGCCCTACCTGTTCAGCGACGGCAGCGATGCGGCGACGAGCTTCTACGACACCTCGCCGCTGCGCGACACCCTGCTGCGCCTGGTCGACTTCGACCGCATCAACGACACTCCCGGCGTGCGCCTGACCGTCGGCGCGGCCAGCGTGACCAGCGGCAATTTCCGCTACTTCGACAGCGCGCTGGAAGAGATCCGGGTCGAGCATATCCTCGCCTCCGCGGCGCTGCCGCCGGCGTTTCCGGCGGTCGAGATCGACGGCGAGCCGTTCTGGGACGGCGGCATCGTGTCCAACACGCCGCTGGAATACATCCTGGAGTGCCAGCCGCACGAGGACACCCTGGTGCTCCAGGTCGACCTGTGGAGCGCGCGTGGCGCGCGGCCCAAGACGATGCTGGACGTGCTCGAGCGGATCAAGGACATCCGCTACTCCAGCCGCACCCGTCACGGCACGCAGATGGTGGAAGTCGCGCAGAAGCTGCGCACCTCGCTCAAGGAACTGATCGCGCGGCTGCCCGAAGGCAGGCTGCCGCCGCACCTGGAGGAGGCGCTCTCGCCCTACCTCGACGACCGGGTGTTCAACATCATCCACCTGATCTACCAGGCCAAGCCGCACGAGCAGGAGAGCAAGGACTACGCCTTCGGCCCGATCCCGCTGCGCGAGCACTGGGGCAGCGGCGTGCACGACATGGACCGCACCCTGCGGCATCCGGAGTATTTCGCCCTGCCCGACCGCGCGCTCGGCGTGGCCACGCACGACATCCACCGCCGTCGGCCCGCAGGTTCCCCGCGGACCCGGTCCCGGGGATAATCCCACCGGGGAACCGGCAGCTGCCCGCGGCCGGCCACGACAGGGGAACGGAAGGGCGATGACCGCGACGGACCTGCGCAGGAGCCGGGGATGGCTGCCTGCGCGGCTTCTGCCCCTTCTGGCGATGCTGCTGTGTGCGACGGCGCAGGCGTCGAGCCCGGCGTCCGGCTACCTGTTCGTCGGCACCCCCACCGCCGAGGCCACGCCAGTGCGCGACTGCCAGCCGGAAATGCTCGAAGGGCTGCGCACGGTGGATATCCCGGCGCCGCCGGAGGGCTGGTCGGGCATGCCGCAGGCGATCAGCGTGTTCAACGTGTTTGCCGGCGAGGTCATGGTCGCGCTCGGCGATCGCCGGGTTTGTGGCCTGGTGCACGATGCCCGCACCCGCGATTCCCGCTTCCGCGCCGGCATCGGCATGGTCGCAGTGCCGCCCGCCGGCAGCCGCGAACCGGTGCAAGTGGGCTGGCTTCCGCCGCTGAAGCGGATGTGGATTCCCACCGTGCGCGTCGGCGGACCCAGCCCGGTGCAGCAGGAAGACACCATGCGCCTGCTGGTGCGGGCATCCTGCCTGGCGATCGCGGTGGCGCTGGCGTTCTCGGCGCTGATGGGGTTCTTCGGCACCCTCGACCGGAGATTCCTTGTCCACGTCAGCGCTTGCCTGGCGCTGCTGCTGTGGCAGGCGGTGCTCAACAGTCTGAGCGGCTACCCGCGGCCGTGGCTGCCGGTGGCAGGCCACGAGTGGCGCTGGCTGGTATCGGTGTCGGCGCTGGGCTTCGCGGCGACGCTGCAGCTGCTGTGGAGCATGTCGGGCCTTGCCCGCGAGCGGCCGGAGCTGCGCGGAAGGTCCTGGTGGCTGCTGCTGCCGCTGCTCGCGATCACCGTGCTGGTGCCGCTGCTGCCGGCGGACGCGCTGCGCGTGGCCTGGGCCATCGCCGACGGCTGGTTCCTGATCGCCTGCCTGGGGCTGCTGCTCGCCTCGCAGCTGTCGCCCGGCGGTCCGCGCGCAGTGGTCACCTTCGCCTCGGCCGTTCCTCTGCTGCTGCTGTTCCTGCCGCAGGTCGCGGCCGCCCGGCCCGTGATCGAATACCGGATCGAGGTCATCCAGCTGGCGCTGAGCTGGTTCCTCGTGGTGGCGGCCTACACCCTGACCAACCGTTACGGACAGCTGCGCCGGCAGCGCGACGCCATGCGCGTGCTCGCCGACACCGACGCACTCACCGGCGTGCGCAACCGGCGCTCGGGCCTGGCCCGGCTCGACCGCTGCTTCGCGCAGGCGCGCGCGAACGGCACCGCGCTGACGATCGGCTTCGTCGACGTCGATCTCTTCAAGCGCATCAACGACACCCACGGCCACGACGTCGGCGACCGCGTCCTGGTGGTGGTGGCCGAGGCGATCGCCCAGTCCATGCGCGGCAAGGGCGACGTGATCCGCATGGGCGGCGAGGAATTCCTGGTGCTGCTGCCGGGCGTGGGCATCGGCGACGCGCGGCCGCGGATGGAGACGGTGCGCGAGCGCATCGCCGCCGCGGGCGCGGGCATGGGCATTCCCGGCCTGGAAGTCACCGCCAGCATCGGCCTGGCAGCGCTGGAGCCGGGCGACGAGGACGCCGCCTCCCTGCTGCGACGCGCCGACGGCGCGATGTACGAGGCCAAGCGCCGCGGGCGCAACCGCGTCGTGGCCTGGGACGATCCTGCGCCGGCGCGCGCCTGAGCGGCGCGGTCGCGATCAGAACGGCTTGGCCAGCACCAGCCAGATCACCGCCAGCAGCCCGAACACCGGGATCTCGTTGAAGATCCGCAGCGCTTTCGACGACGGCAGCGGGCGCCCGCGCTCCCGGCCCTTGAGCCAGCGTCCGCCGACGATGTAGTGCGCGAACAGCAGCGCGACCAGTAGCAGCTTGGCGTGCATCCAGCCGGTCCCGGGGCCGACCATGGTCGGGAAGTCCGGGATCGCCCGGTAGCCCAGCCAGAGCGCCAGGCCCAGCAGCAGCGCCAGCCCGAACATCACGTGGCCGAAGCGGTACAGCCGCCGCCCCATCAGCAGCAGCCGCGCCCGCACCGCGGCCTCGTCGCCCGCCTCGGCCAGGTTGATCAGGATCCGCGGCAGGTAGAACGCCGCCGCCACCCAGGCCATCACCAGCAGCAGATGGGCGGACTTGATCCAGAGGTAGGTCTGCATGCGATTGCTCTCGTGGGCGATGAGCGATTGTAGCGAGCCCCCGATGCACGAGCGTCTCCGCCTGCAGGGGCGCAGGCTGGCGCGGCCGGCGTGCGACAGGAGGCGGCGGGTCTGTGGCAGGATGGCTCGCGCCTAGCAGCACTCCCGCAATCCTCCAGATGCCCGGATGTCCAAGCAATACGACAGAGCCTATTTCGACAGGTGGTACCGCGGCGGCCGGATCGGCGGCGCGCAGCGGCTGGCGCGCAAGGTGGCGCTCGCGGTGGCGGTCGCGGAGTACCACCTGGAGCGGCCGCTGCGCAGCGTGCTCGACATCGGCTGCGGCGAGGGAGCGTGGCGGGCACCGCTGCTGCGCCTGCGCCCGAAGGCGGACTACGTCGGCTTCGACAGCAGCGAGTACGCGATCTCCCGCTACGGCCGCCGGCGCAACCTGTATCCGGCCCGCTTCGCCGATTTCGCCAGCCTGCGGCCGGTGCCGCCGGTGGACCTGCTGGTCTGCAGCGACGTGCTGCACTATCTCGACGCCCGCGAGATCGCCACCGGCCTGCCGGGCCTGGCCGCGCTCTGCGGCGGCGTGGCCTTCCTCGAGGCATTCACCCGCGAGGACCGCACCGAGGGCGACGACGACGGCTTCATCGCCCGGCCCGCCGCCTTCTACCGGCGGCGGTTCGCCGCGCTCGGCTTCCGCCAGGTGGGCTCCCACTGCTGGCTGTCCCCGGCGCTGGCCGCGGACTGCGCGAGCCTCGAAGTGTCGTGAATCCTTGCCGCCGTGTGCGGCCGCGTACCTTTCCGCTCGCGGAACACATCGTGCCCGACATCCGGAACCGGTTTATTTTCCGGCCCCGATCTGTTATGTTGCGGTGCAACAAACCTTTCGGATCCCCGGATGCTCCTCTACCAGCTCCATGAACTCGGACGCGCCTGGGCAAAGCCCTTCACCTACTGGGCCCAGGCCAACGCCAAGGCGTTCTCGGCGCCGGGCAGCTGGCTGTCGACGATGCCCGGGGCCGAGCGCATCGCCGCGGCCAACGAGCTGATCTACCGGATCGGCAAGGACTACGAGAAGCCGGCGTTCGGCATCCACTCGATCGCCTGGGAAGGCACGGTCTATCCCGTGGTGCAGAAGACCGTGGTCGCCAAGCCGTTCTGCAACCTGCTGCGCTTCAAGCGCTATACCGACGACGCCGGCACCATCGGCGAGATGCGCGGCCAGCCGCCGGTGCTGATCGTCGCCCCGCTGTCGGGCCACCACTCCACCCTGCTGCGCGACACCGTGCGCACCATGCTGCGCGACCACAAGGTCTACATCACCGACTGGATCGACGCGCGCATGGTGGCCAGGAGCGCCGGCCCGTTCACGCTCAACGACTACATCTCCTACATCGAGGAGTTCATCCGCCACATCGGCGCGACCGACCTGCACGTGATGAGCGTGTGCCAGCCGACAGTACCGGTGCTGGCCGCGGTGTCGCTGATGGCCGCGCGCGGCGAGGAGACCCCGCGCTCGCTGACCATGATGGGCGGGCCGATCGACACCCGCGAATCGCCGACCTCGGTCAACAACCTCGCCACCCAGAAGCCGATGTGGTGGTTCGAGAACAACGTCATCCACCCTGTGCCGCAGAACTTCCCCGGCGCCGGCCGCCGCGTCTACCCAGGCTTCCTGCAGCACACCGGATTCATGTCGATGAACCCGGAGCGGCACTTCATGTCGCACTGGGACTTCTACCAGAACCTGGTCAAGGGCGACCTCGAGGACGCCGAATCGCACCGCAAGTTCTACGACGAGTACAACGCGGTGCTCGACATGCCGGCCGAGTACTACCTCGACACCATCCGCGTGGTGTTCAAGGAGCAACTGCTGCCGCAGGGCCTGTGGGAGGTCGACGGCGAGCTGGTGACCCCGTCGGCGATCCGCGACACCGCGCTGCTGACCATCGAGGGCGAGCTCGACGACATCTCCGGCCTCGGCCAGACCCGCGCCGCGCACACCCTGTGCACCGGCCTGGCCGACCACGAGCGCAAGCACATCACCGTCAACGGCGCCGGCCACTACGGCATCTTCAGCGGCCGCCGCTGGCGCGAGCAGGTCTACCCGCAGGTGCGCGACTTCATCGCCGCCAACACCGCATCGGCGGCCGCATCGCGCGCGCAGTCGGCGGACGCACGGGTGGCGCGCAGCTCCGCGGCAAGGCCCGCGACGAAGAAGGCGGCCACTTCACCCAGGTCCGCACCGAAGGCGACGCGCAAGCGTTCCGCATCACGCTGACGCCCAGCCCGGCCGCACACCGCGCACCGGCGGATCAACCGCGGCAATCTGTTCCCAGCGGCACCCGGACGACGCTGTCAGGGTGCCACTCGATCCTCAACGTGGCTCCGGTATCGTCAACGGACTCTTCGCTGACGTCGCGGCCGGTGCCCATGTTGACCTGGTGGTTGGCGTCCTTCAGTACGTCTACCACCACCAGCAAACGGCTTCCCGCTTCCATCCTGCGCCCGGTCATGCGGGTGCGTTCGAAAGGAACGACGGTCCATTCGCCGGGGACCAGGAGCTCGCGGCGGGTCATGTCGCGGGCGTAGCTGGCCCGGCCGACGTAGTACGACAGCTGCATGGTCCTTCCGTCCGCGATCAGCTCGTACAGCGACACGCTGAAGTCGAAATCGCGCCTGTCGATGCGCACCTTCAGCTCGCCGGAGAACGTACCGGCCACCGTGGCTGGCCGTTCGAACGGATCGCTGACGAAGGCGAAGCCGCTGTCCACCTCCAGCCGTTCGCGCACGACCGGGTACGGGTAATAGGGATGCCCTTCCGTGGCGCGATCGCTGAAATCGACTGTCTGGACCAGGGCTTTCCCGTCCGACCCGCTCCGCGACAGGCAGCGGTGGTCTCCGCACGCCGCCGCGGAGAGGTGGAACGCCGTGGGGTGACCTGCCGCGGCCAGGGACGGCGCGTGGCACCAGGCATCGGCCCCCATCAGCTGGTAGTTGACCCTGTCCCGAAGCAGCGCCGGCAGCGGACCATCGCGCAGCACATGATCCAGCCATTCGAAGGTGATCTCCACGGTGTCGAACTGCGCGGACGGGTCAATGTCGTATCCGGCCACATTGCGCGGCTTGATCGGGGCCTGCGTGCCGAAATGGTCATAGGGGCCGATCAGCAGGTAGTGTTCGGCGCCGGGCCGGTGGCGATGGTGTTCCTTGAAGTACTGCAATGCGGATATCTGGCCGTCATCGTAGTAGCCGGTGATCGACAGCACCGGGATGTCGATGCGCCCGAATTCAGCGCCGTACGGCACCATCGCCTGCCAGTACGCGTCGTAGGCGGGATGCGAAAGCCAGCGCTGCAGCCAGGGATTGGGGGTGCCATCGACCTGGTCGATCTCGCGGTACGGCCGACCGCTGGAGTACCAGTCCCGGCTCAGCCTCCGCCAGCGTTCGCGGTCGGAATAGGTGTCCGCATCCAGCCAGCGGCTTCCCGCAACATGGAATGGCCATGCATAGTTGGCGTTGAGGAAGACATTGTTCTCCATCGGCAGGCCCAGCCCGGGAATCGCCGCTGCGTAGGGCACGATGGTTTTCAGGGCGGCCGGCATGCGCCTGGTCGCTGCCCAGGCGGAGAAGCCGGAATAGCTGCCGCCATACATCGCCACCCGGCCGTCGCTCCACGGCTGGCGCGCGATCCATTCGACGGCGGCGGCGGTGTCCTCGGCTTCCCGCTCATAGGGAGCGATGTCTCCGCTGCCCAGGCGTTTGCCGCGCGCGTCCACCACCACGCCGACATAGCCGCGCGCGGCGGCCTGTAGCGCGGCCGCGCGATTGGCCGACGGCACCGTGTAGATCGTGAATATCATGGCCGCCGGAGCGGGCGAAGACAGCTTCCTGCTTCGCGCGACCACGGCTGAAAGCGTGACCCCCTGCGGCGTGGGAATCAGCACTTCTTCGTCGATGAGATAGCGTTGCGCCTGGTCTTCCGCAATCAGCGCATCCACCCGCGAAGCCGAATCCAGCACCTTCAACAACGCATACCGGGCCGCCAGGCCGAGCGCGTCGGCCAACGCGACCCTGTTCGCACCACGCAGGCGGGACATGGACTCCCTGAGACGTTCTTCCGCGCCATCGGGGCTCCCGGAAAACCAGAACTGCGTGCGCTGTGCCTCAAGGTCATCCCGACCCGCGAACCATGCGCGGAACGCTTCGACATAGGCATCATCCCGCCCGCCCCCGTCATCCGCGCAGGCCAGGGCGTGGATCAGGTACGGCACCCAGCGCCTTGCCCGTTCGTGGTCGCCCTGCGAGGAAAAACCGTCGATCAACGCGCGGATGCCGGTGACGGCTTCGCCGTCACGTCCCGCGGCGATGCGCAGCTGCGCAAGGCCGGTCTCCGGCACCTGCACCCGCCCCGCCGCATGGGCCGCCAGCACCTGATCGGACAAGGCGGCGACTGCCGCTTCCGTTCCGGCATCGTCGGCCGGCTGCGCGAACGCGAACTCCGCATCCGATGCAATCGCCAGACCGCTGGCCGATGCCAGCGCGAACAGCAGCAGAGCCCGGGCCGCGAAAGTCGCCACGTCTCCTACGCGGTCTTGACCAGCAGGTGCTTGGCCACGCCGGCGTGGATCCGGCCGATGCCGCGCGCCAGGTGCAGGGTCAGCGCCAGCAGCAGCACGCCCACGCCGGCCAGCAGCGGCAGCATCCACGGCATCTCGTCGGGGATGTCCACGCCGAACATCCACACCGACAGGTGCACGCCCGGCAGCAGCGCGAACGGGCTCAGGATCAGCGACAGCGCCAGCGACAGCAGGCCGACGGCGATGCTGAAATAGGCCACGCCCAGCGGCAGCATCAGCACCAGGTACAGCAGGGTCGACCAGGTGCGCGGGTCGGTGAACATCTCGCCGATGCGCTGCCACAGGCCGCGGTCGCGGGCGGTATAGGTGGGTCGTCGCGGCATGCGTTCGCCGAGCATCGCCTCCACCAGCCTGCCCTCGACCAGCGACAGCACCCGCACCGAGCCGAAGAACAGGATCAGCAGCGGGATGCCGACGATGATGATCACCAGCCCCAGCGAGAGCGAGAAGCCGGTCACCACCCAGGTGAAGTAGAAGATGCCGCTGACCAGCGACAGCAGCATGTAGAACAGCGCCGTGTACGCACGCGGATCGGTGAACACGCCGAACAGCCGCCCCGCCAGCGAGGTGCGCGGCGGCGGCGGCGGCGGGCGCAGCGCGGTCTGCACCCTGATCTCGGTGTCGCGGTAGATGTCGGCGACCTCGTCGGGCGCGCCGTAGCTCGACGCCACCGAGGCGATGACCTCGGCCTCGCTGCGCTGCGGATTCTCCGCCAGCTCCGAGCGCAGGTATTCCTCGGCGTCGTAGAGCGCGTCCTGCACCAGCGCCGGATCGGCGCCGGCCAGCGACTTGCGCAGCAGGTCCAGGTATTCGGGGATCGTCGTCGGGAGCCGTTCGGTGTTCATTCGGGTGTGCCCTCCAGCACGGAATCGACGGAATCGCGGGTTGCGCGCCAGGCCGCCGCCCAGTCACGCAGCACCGCCCCGCCCTGCGCGGTGATCCGGTAGTAGCGCCGCGGCGGCCCGGAATCGGATGGCTCGACGAAACTGTCCAGCAGCCCCGCCGCCTGCAGGTTGCGCAGCACCGGATACAGCGCGCTCTGCTTGCCGCTGAGCACGCCGTCGCCGAAGCGCTCCAGGGTCTTGGCGATCTGGTAGCCGTAGAGCGGCTCGCGCGAGTGCGCCAGCACCGCCAGCAGGACCAGCGACACCGTTCCCGCGCTCAGTTCCTTCTGGAACTTGCGCAGCTGCAGGTCACTGCTGTCGTCGCCTTCGGTCACGCCATCCTCCTCCGATGGGGAGATACTATTGTTCAGTTCGCTATAGTGAATGTGCCATTAGTCCCGACGGACCGATCCCGGCCACAATCGCGGTCCCGCCAGCAACGGAAGTGCCATGTCCAGCCGCCGCCCCAGCGTCATCGCGACCGCCCTCCTCGCCGTCCTCGCCGCCCTGTCTCCTGCGGCCCCCGCGGCCGACGATCCGCCACCGCGCACCTCGCAGCAGATCCTGGAGGCGTCCGCGCCTTCCGACTGGCGCACGCCGGACGCGGAAAACACCCTCTACATGGACCTGGACGCCGGGCGGGTGGTGATCGAGCTGGCCCCGGCGTTCGCGCCCGCACACGCCGAGAACATCCGCGCGCTGGCGCGCAACGGTTTCTGGGACGGCACCGGCATCTACCGCTCGCACGACAACTTCGTGGTCCAGTTCGGCGCCAACGTCGAGGACCAGGCGCAGTGGGAACAGCAGCTGGCGCAGATGGACGGGGTGAAACGCAGGCTGCCGGCCGAGTTCGAACGCAGCGCGCGCGGCCTGCCCTTCCACGTCCTGCCCGACCGCGACGGCTGGGCCACGCAGGCCGGATTCGCCGAAGGGTTTCCCGCCGGCCGCGACGGCGCCGACGGCCAGGCGTGGATGGCCCACTGCTACGGCGCGCTGGGCGCCGGCCGCGACCTGGCGCCCGACAGCAGCATCGGCGCCGAGCTGTACGTGGTCACCGGGCAGTCGCCGCGGCAGCTCGACCGCAACATCACCGTGGTCGGCCGCGTGATCCGCGGCATGGAGCTGCTCAGCGCGACGCCCCGCGGCCCCGAACCGATGGGGTTCTACGAGGACCCGGCCCGGCGCACGCCGATCCGCGCCATCACCCTGGCCTCGGAACTGCCGCCGGAGCGGCGCGAGCGCGTCGAAGTGCTGCGCACCGACACCCCGACCTTCGACGCCTGGGTCGAGTCCCGCCGCAACCGCCGCGACGATTTCTACCTGCGCCCGGCCGGGCACGTCGACCTGTGCAACCTCGCCATCCCGGTGCGCACGGGCGGTGGCGGCTGAACGGGCCCGGCGCCGTCCTCACGCCGGCTATGCCCGCGGCATCCTAGCCTGCGCCTGCACCCCACCACGCCGAGGACAGCATGGCCCTGCTCCGATTCCGCGTCGCCGGCAGCGACGACCACGCCCGCGCCATCATCAACCTGCTGCAGAGCCTGGACGGCATCGAACACGTCGAGGAAGTCGACGATCTGATGCCGCACATGGACGACGCCGACTCCAGTTCCGCCGGCCTGCACGATACCCGCGGCGCCGACACCCACGGCATCGAGGTGGAAGTGCCCAACACCGCCACCGCGCGCAAGGTGCGCGAGGCGGTCGAGGCGCTGGCGTTCGAGCTCGATGCGCTGGTGGAGATCGAGGACGACGAAGGGGAGTAGGGAGCGCTGCGGCAGATCAAAATGGATCCCGGCTTTCGCCGGGATGACGGCAAGCTGGCCGGCACGGGCCAGGTGAGCCTAGTTCGACCAGCTTGGCCCGTTCGGCCCGTTCGGCCCGTTCGGCCCGTTCGGCCCGGTTCGCCCGGTTCGCCCGGTTCGCCCGGTTCGCCCGGTTCGCCCGGTTCGACCAGTTCGACCAGTTGGCCAGGTGGACCGCCGCGCTGCGGGTGCGGGTCACTCCACCTGCGGCAGGGCGTCGACGAACTCGGCCATGCGTCGGCGCTGCGCCGCGTCCGGCAGCCGGCCGCGGGCGGCGCCGAGGTTGTCGAGCATGTTGCCGGCGCGGCTGGTGGCCGGGGTGACGCAGGTCACCGCCGGATGCGAGGCGGCGAACTTGAGCATGAACTGTGCCCAGGAATGCGCGTCGAAGTCCGCGGCCCAGTCCGGCAGCGGCCGGTCGCCGATCCGCCGCCACAGCCGGGTGCGCCCGAACGGCATGTACACCAGCACGCCGATCCCGCGCCGCTGCGCCAGCGGCAGGATGGTGTCCTCGATGTCGCGGTTGTCGACCGCGTAGTCCACGCCGATGAAATCCAGCGTCTCCTGCTCCATCGCCTCGATCAGCCGCGGATACGCGGGCTTGCTGGTCGAGGTCACGCCTACGTAGCGCACCCGCCCGGCCGCCTTGTACTCCTGCAGGATCGCCAGCTGGGTCGGGATGTCGGCGAGGTTGTGGACCTGGATCAGGTCGATCTTCTCCTTGCCGATCCGCCGGAACGAGGTTTCGATCTGCTCGCGGGCCCTGGCCGGGTCCGCCTTCTGTTCTCCCCGCGGGACCACGTTGACCTTGGTCGCCCAGAACATCCTGTCGGTGAGCCCCAGCTCGCGCGCGATCTGCCCGGCGACCTCCTCCGAAGCGCCGTAGCTGGGCGCGGTATCGAACACGCTGCCGCCGTTGTCCACCAGGGTCTTGAGCACATCGCCCAGGGCCGAGACATCCTCGCTGCGGGCGACCTGCGAGAACGTGGCCGAACTGCCCAGGCCGATCAGGGGCACCCGCTCGCCGCTCGACGGTATCGCCCGCGCCAGCAGCGGGCCGGCGGCGGCCTCGGCGAGCAGGCGGCCATGCGGGAAGGCGGCCGCCAGTCCTGCAGCCAGCGAGAACTTCAGGCAGTCGCGACGGGTCGTCATCGCCGTTCTCCAGGGGAAGATGGATGTTCCCGGAGTCTGGCAAAAGGCCCGGCGCGCGGCAAATCCGCGGCCATCGCCCGGGCCCGCGGCGGGCGCCGGACGGTCGGCGCGACAGGCACGGCCGGTCCGGCATGCCTGCAGCCGGTCCTTCCCCGCGTCAGGGGACCGTCTTCAGCGCCGCCACCAGCGCCGGCTTCAGCGCCTGCACCGCCGGTTCGCTGCTCTGGTCGGCCTCCAGGTACAGGCTGGTGAAGAACGCGAGCAGGTCGTGGCGCCGGGTGAGCCAGTCGCTGTCGGCATAGGCGTGTTCGGCCTCGCCGATGCGCGGCGGCAGGCGCAGCATCCACGCACGCCACTCCTCGCCGGTGTACAGGCCCTGGCGCGCGATCGCGACCACCGGCCGCACCAGCCTGCCCGGCTCACCGAAGACGTAGGGATGGGCCGACCCGGGAACGATCTGCACCGCCAGCGCCCGCAGCATGCGCTCGGCATGGGCGCGCTCGAGCGCGGGATCGAGCGCCAGCTGCATCAGCCAGTCGGCGCCGTGGGCGACGCCGTGGCGCCAGCCCTCGCGGTCGTCGAAGCCACGGTAGTCCTCCACCGTTTCCAGATAGGCGGAGGCCTTCTCGACCATCGTTGCACGCTCGACCGGCGTCATCCACGGCGCGATGCGGTTGGTGCGCGCGACCTCCGACAGCACCAGTGCGGCGAACGGGCGCGCGAAGCCTTCGCCTTCACCACCCTCGACGATGGCGTACAGGCGGGCGGTCAGGGTGCGCAGCGTGTCGCTGTCGATCTGGCCGGCGCGCATCCAGTGGGTCAGGCCCTCGTAGGCGATGCCGTCGCGCAGCGACGGGTCGGGATCGCCCAGGCACTCCACCAGGCCCTTGGCGAGCTTCGCGCGATCGGCCGCGTCCGGCACCGCGAAGCCCAGGGTCCTGAGCGTCTGCAGGGACTGGCGGTTCATCCCTTCCGGCGCGCATTCGGCCAGGGCGACGCCGGGAGCGAGCGCGGCGGTGAACAGGGCCAGGGCCAGGGCGGCGTGACGCAGCATGACGGATCCTCGCACGATGGGGAATGATCAGGTCCGGCGGCGCCGGCGCCAGCGCCGCACCATCACGACGGCGACCGTCACCAGGACCAGCAGCGGCAGCAGGAAGGCCAGCGCGCGGATAGTCCAGGCGATGCCGTGGGCCAGGATCGAGCCGGACTCCTTCAGCGCCTTGAGCACCTCGTTGCCGCTTTCCTGTGCCGCGGTCGGCCGGAAATGCAGGGTGAGCAGCTGGGTGTCGATCCGCCGCCGGTGCTGCGCGCCCTGCTGCTCGGCCGCCTCGAGCTGCGACTCGACCTCGGCCAGCTGCCTGGACAGCGCAATCATGTCCGCCACGGCCAGGTCGCGCCGGGCCTGGAATTCCTGCAGCCGCTCGCGCTCGCTGCGCAGCCGCGCCTGCGCCATGTCGCTGTCGCGCACCACCACCGCCAGGTCTTCGGCACGGGTGCTGCGGCTGCCGATTTCCGATCCCTTGCTGGCCTGCGCCAGCATCGGCTCGACCCCGGCCGGCACGATGCGCATGCCCAGGGTCGCCTGCGGGGAGTCGCCGCCTTCCTGCTGCACGTTCAACACCACGCACTGGCCGAAACGCCCTTCGCCGCAGGCCGCCTGCGCCTCGCGCACCCGCGCCGGGATCTCCGCCGCGGCAAGCTGGATGACGGCGCTGTGCTCGTAGGCGAGGAAGTTGTCCGCCGCGCCGGAACCGTCCCCCGCCGGGGCGGACGCGGCGCCGCTGGCGACCGCAAAACCCGAGCGCTCGGCCGGGCCGGGCTGGGAACAGGCGGCCAGGGTGCCCGCCAACAGTACCGCGGCCCAACGCATCCGTCCGGTCATCGTGCGCTCCACGCGGGGCCCCGGCTCACAGGCTCGCGCCATCGATCTGCACGATCTTCAGCGTCGACAGGTCCAGCGCCGGCAGGCAGCGCAGGTTGACAGCCGCCGTGCGTGTTCCGCTGCGCGGATCGACGCCCTCGCTGAACGGAGCGATGCCGCACGCCGGGCAGAAATGGTGCTCGATGCGGTGCTGGTTGAAGCGGTAGGTGCCCATCGCCGTCTCCGGCGTCTTCAGCACCAGCGCCTCGCGCGGGAAGAAGCCCAGCAGCCCGCCGCGCCTGCGGCACATCGAGCAGTTGCAGTCGTAGGCTTCACTGATCTCGCCATCGAGTTCGAACGCGATGGCGCCGCAGTGGCACCCGCCCTGATACACCGCCATCGTCCGCTCCGGTCACCGTGGTCGCGCAAGGATAGCGCGGGAACCCCGCGCGGTCGGCCCGCCGTTCACGCGGCGCTCCGCTCCGACGGACGCGCCAGCGGTCCCGGCGCCGGCTGGCGCGCGACGGTCGCCGCGGACGCTGCGAACGGCTTCCCGGGACGCGGACCGTCAGGGCTACAGGCCGGGAAGTGTGTCCCGTCCCAACTTCGGCAGCACCTCCGCCACCGGGCCGGGAGCGCCGATGTAGTAGCCCTGGGCGTGATCGCACTCCATCGCGCGCAGCAGCGCCAGCGTCTCGCCATCCTCGACGCCTTCGGCGACCGCAAGCATGCCCAGACCATGCGCCACGTCGATGATCGACGCGACCAGCTTGCGCGCGCGGACGTCGTTGCGCATGTCGCCGACCAGGCTGCGGTCGATCTTCAGCTCGTTGGCCGGCAGCCGGTGCAGATAGGCCATCGACGAATACCCGGTGCCGAAGTCGTCGATCGCCACTCCCACCCCCGCCTCCCGCAGCGCGCGCAGCTGCCGCTCGCAGCGCTCCTGGTTCTGCATCAGGCCGCTCTCGGTGATCTCGATGGTCAGCTTTTCCGACGGGACCTTCCAGAACCTCAGCTGGTCGAGCACCTGGTCGACGAAGCCCGCTTGCTGCAGCGCATCGACCGCCACGTTGACGGCCACGCCCGGTCCCCCGCCATCGCCCTCGCCCGACCACCCGTCCGAGACATGGCGCAGGGCGACGTTCAAGCCCCAGCGGGTCAGCTCCGCGATCAGTCCGGTCTGCTCGGCGACGCTGACGAACATCTGCGGCGGAACCGGCCCCAGCAGCGGATGGTTCCAGCGCGACAGCGCCTCGCAGCGGTCGAGGCGGCCGCTGCGCAGGTCGAGGATCGGCTGCAGATGCAGTTCGAGCTGGTTCGAGACGATCGCCGCATGCAGATCCTCGTCGGAAAAGGCGGCCTGGCCGCCCGGAACGCTGTAGAAGGCATAGCGGTCACCGCTGTGCCCGGCCTCCTGGCAGGCCTGGTCGGCCTGGCGCCACAGCGTCTCCGGATCGTCGCCATGCTCCGGAAACAGGGCGATACCGATGCCGACCACCGGCAGGATCCGCCGCCCGCCGGCCTGCAGCGGGGATTGCAGCGTGCGCACCAGCTTGCCGGCGGCGAGCGCGGCGTGGCCGGCGTCGCGCAGCAGCGGCAGCGACAGCACGAAGCAGTCGTCGCCCACGCGCCAATGGCGGTCGCCCGCGCGCAGCGCCTCGGCGATCCGCCCGTCCACCGCCGCCATCAGCGCATCGCCCACCTCGTAGCCGAACAGCACGCCCACCTCGCGCAGCCTGCGCAGCCGGAGGAACAACACCCCGGCGGCGAGGGCCTGCCCGCGCGACCGTGCGATGCCGTCCGCCATCGCCTGGCGGATCGGCGCACGGTCGAGCAGCGGATACCTGTCTGCGGTCTGCATCGCAGCGCCTAGAGGAACAGTTCCTGCGGAACCAGCCCGTAGGCGCCCGGCAGCAGCGTCTCGACGATCGTCACCGGCTCGCCGTAGGCGACATGGGTCATGAGATCCACCGCGCGGAAGTTCTGCAGCAGGGTCTTGTCCGGCGCGGTCAGCACCATGACCTTCGGCTTCAGCCGCCGCGCCAGGTTCTGGCCCATCACCAGGGCGACTTCGCCGCTGCTCAGCTCCACCAGCGACCCGGTCGGATAGACGCCCAGGCACTGCATCAGCTGCTCGACCAGCTCCGGTGCGTACAGCGTGCCGCGATCGCGGTACAGCGCCTGCAGGGCATCGTGGCGCGATACCGCGGCGGCCCAGGGCCGCTCGCTGGTCATCGCCTCGAAGGAGTCGATCAGGCCTGCGATCTTGGCCAGCAGCGGGACGCGGTCGCCGCCCAGTCCATCGGGATAGCCGCTGCCGTCCTCGCGCTCGTGGTGGCCGGCGATCATCTCGCGCACGTGGCGCGGCACCACACGCCCCTCGTCCACGATCGCCAGTCCATGGCCGACGTGGGCGCGCATCCGCGCCATTTCGTCCGGCGTCAGCGGTCCGGCGCGGTCGACCAGCTCCCCGTCGACCCTCAGCTTGCCCACGTCCAGCAGCAGTCCGCCGATGGCCATGTCCACGAGCAGATCCTCGGGGAAGCCGATGTGACGGCCGAAGGCCGCGCACAGCGCGCTGCAGCCCAGCGCATGGCTGTACGCGTATTCGCCCCGCTGGCGCAGCCGGTCCACCCACAGGAAGGCATCGGCGTTGCGCAGGACGCTCTCCACCATCGGCTCGACCGCCGAGCGCACCTCGTCGGCCGACAGGGCACGCCCCAGGCGGACGTCCTCAAGCATGCGCGTGGCGAATCCGGCGACGATGCCGCGGGCATCACGCGCGCGCGGCAGCTCGTCATCGAAGGCCATGGTGTCGACGTACATCGTCCGGGCGCGCAGGCGGTGGATCTCGTCGGAGGCGTAGTGGCGGAGCTTTCGCCGGCCGGGGGACGCTCCCGCGGGGCCGACTTCGCCGTCATCGAGCAACCGCAGGCCTTCGTGCGGCCCGATCCCCAGCTCGGTGTCGACGTAGACGTGGCGGCTGTACTGCGCCAGCCGGTCGATGTCCTCCTGCGTGCGGATCATCACGCCCTGGAGCGGGAACGACGTCCCCTCCCAGGAGCGGTCCAGACGGCAGACGTACATTCCGACCTGCAGGTCACTGGTCGCCACCCGGCGCTCTTCCAGCCTCAATGGTCGCCCTCCCCTTTACCGTCGAGGATACGCCAAGCCGCCGCCGCGACGCACTGTACGGAAGGGTGCGGCCAAGCGGTCGTCCGGATCGCACGATGACGGCCTGCGTGGCATGCTGCGGCCATGGTTCCCGACCCCGCCAAGGACCAGCGTCCCGCCGTACCCGGCAGCGTCCTGCGCCCCGTCGAACGCTGGCGCGCCGGCAGCCGCCGCCTGCTCGAGGATCACGTCGCCGAGGAAGTGCCCATCGCCTTCGTCTACAACGACGAGCCCTTCGCGGTGATGATGGCCACGCCCGCCGACCTGCGCGACTTCGCCACCGGCTTCGCGCTCAGCGAGGGCATCGTGGAGACGCCGGCCGACGTGGCGATCGAGCGCGTCGAGGAGTTCATCGAAGGCATCGAGATTCGGCTGCGCATCCCGGCCGCGCGCGCGGAGGCGCTGGCGCTGCGCCGGCGCAGCATGAGCGGGCGCAGCGGCTGCGGGGTCTGCGGCAGCGAGCTGCTGGAAGCGGCGCTGCGCTATCCGCCGCCGGTCGCGAGCGACGTGCGGGTGACGGCCGCGGCGCTGCGCCGGGCCCTGGGCGGGCTGCGCGAGTCGCAGGCGATCACCGCGGTCACCGGCGCGGCGCACGCGGCGGGCTGGGCCGCGCTGGACGGCACGCTGCTGCTGGCGCGCGAGGACGTCGGACGCCACAACGCGCTCGACAAGCTCATCGGCGCCATGCACGCGGCCGGCCACGACCCGGCGGCCGGCTTCCTCGTCGTCACCAGCCGCGCCAGCTACGAGATGGCGATGAAGGCGGCCAGCGTCGGCATTTCCTTCATGGCCGCGATCTCGGCGCCGACGGCGCTGGCGATCTCGCTGGCCGAGCGCGCGAACCTGACCCTGGTCGGCTTCGCACGCGACGACGGGCAGGCGGTGTACACGCACGGGCACCGGCTGCTGGCTGAGGATGCGTCGTGAGCGGCAAGGGCCCGGTCCGCAGGTACGACGGCCCCGCCGGAGGCTGGGACGCGCTGAAGAGCGTCGCCCGGCAGCTGGTGAAGGAGGACGTGGGCGTGGGCGGCGCCAAGGCGCTGCTGAGCACCAACCAGCCCGACGGCTTCGACTGCCCCGGCTGCGCCTGGCCCGACCGCGACCACACCTCGACCTTCGAGTTCTGCGAGAACGGCGCCAAGGCCGTCGCCGCCGAGGCCACCCGCCATCGCGCAGGCCCGGAGCTGTTCGCGAAGTACAGCGTGGCGCAGCTGGCGGAATACAGCGACCACTGGCTGGAGCAGCAGGGCCGGCTGACCACGCCGATGCGCTACGACGCAGCCACCGGCCACTACGTGCCTGCGACCTGGGACGAAGCCTTCTCCATCATCGCACGGCACCTCAACGCCCTGCCCTCGCCCAACGAGGCGATCTTCTACACCTCGGGCCGCACCTCCAACGAGGCCGCCTTCCTCTACCAGCTGTTCGTGCGCGAGTACGGCACCAACAACTTCCCCGACTGTTCGAACATGTGCCACGAATCCTCGGGCACGGCGCTGAAGCCGCAGGTCGGGGTGGGCAAGGGCACGGTCTCGCTGCAGGACTTCGAGCAGGCCGACTGCATCCTGGTGTTCGGGCAGAACCCGGGAACCAACCATCCGCGCATGCTCGGCGAACTGCGCGACGCGGCGAAGCGCGGCTGCCGGATCGCCGCCTTCAACCCGCTGCGCGAGCGCGGGCTGGAGCGTTTCGCCGACCCCAAGGACAAGCTGGAGATGGCGCGCGGCGGCTCGACGAAGATCGCCTCGGACTACTTCCAGCTGAAGATCGGCGGCGACCTGGCCACGGTGAAGGGCATGGTCAAGCACGTGCTGGAGCGCGATGCGGAGGCGATGGCGCGCGGCCAGGCCTCGCTGCTCGACCGCGGCTTCATCTCTGAGCACACCGTTGGCTTCGAGGCCTTCGCCGACGACGTGCGCGCGGAGCGCTGGGACACGATCATCGAAGAGTCGGGGCTCGAAGAAGCGCAGCTGCGCGCGGCCGGCGAGCTCTACCTGCAGTCGAAGCGCGTGATCGCCTGCTGGGGCATGGGCATCACCCAGCACAGGCACTCGGTGGCCACGATCAACATGATCACCAACCTGATGCTGCTGCGCGGGAACATCGGCCGCCCCGGCGCCGGCCTGTGCCCGGTGCGCGGCCACAGCAACGTGCAGGGCGACCGCACGATGATGATCTGGGAGAAGCCGCCGGCGGACTTCCTGGACCGGCTGCAGCAGGTGTTCGGCTTCGCGCCGCCGCGCGCGCACGGCTTCGACACCATCGCCACGATCGAGGCCATGGTCGAGGGGCGCGCGAAGGTGTTCTTCGCCATGGGCGGAAACTTCGCCGTGGCCACGCCCGACAGCGACGCCACCGCGCGCGGCCTGCGCAACTGCGCGCTGACCGTGCACGTGGCCACGAAGCTCAACCGCAGCCACCTGGTGCACGGGCGCGAGGCCCTGGTCCTGCCCTGCCTGGGCCGCACCGAGATCGACGTGCAGGCGGCCGGGCCGCAGGGCATCACGGTCGAGGATTCGATGAGCATGGTGCACATGTCCGCGGGCATCCGGCCGCCGGCCTCCGACAAGCTGCTTTCGGAGCCGGCGATCGTGGCGCGACTGGCGCGGGCGACGCTGGGCGCGCGCTCGAAGATCGACTGGATGTGGCTGGTCGAGGACTACGACCGCATCCGCGAGCTGATCGCGAAGGTCTTCGACGACTTCCACGACTTCAACGCCCGCGTGCGCGTGCCCGGCGGCTTCCGCCTGTCCAACGGCGCGCGCGAGCGCCGCTGGGACACGCCCACGGGCAGGGCGGCGTTCGTGCCTGCAGCGGTCCCGGTCGACAACCCGATCCACCTCGCGCGCGCCGCGCGGGAGCGCATCGCCGCCCCGCCCGATGGCACCGTGGATGCAGCAGCCGCGGCACCCGGCGCTTCGCCGTCGGACGCCCGACCGGTCTTCCTCCTCGCCACCATGCGCTCGCACGACCAGTACAACACCACGGTCTACGGCCTGGACGACCGCTACCGCGGCGTCTTCGGCGAGCGCCGCGTGCTCTTCATCCACCGCGAGGACATCGCGGCGCTGGGCATGCGCGCCGGCGACCGGGTCGACCTGGAAAGCCTGCACGACGACGGCGTGCGCCGCCGCGCCGGCGGCTTCCTGCTGGTGGAGTACGACATCCCGCGCGGCTGCCTGGCGGCCTACTACCCGGAGACCAACCCGCTGGTGCCGCTATCGAGCTATGCCGAAGGCTCGCGCACGCCGACCTCGAAGTCGGTGCCCGTGGCGCTGTCGCCGCACGTTCCGGACAGCGGACCGCTGCACCAGCGCGACATCCCCAGCGCCCTTGTCCATTGACCCGCCGCTGCTGCATGCGCTGCTGGCCGAGCTGGCGGCGCATCCCGACGGCGTGTCCACCGCGCGACTGTGCAAGCGCCTGGGCCTGCGCATGAGCGTGCTGCTGCGCATCCTGTCCTGGATCGGCGACGAAGCCATTGGCGACCACCAGGGGCCCGGGTGGGTGCGCACGGCGGAAGACGGGGCGCGCACCCTGGTCCTGCTCACCGAGTCCGGCCGCCAGGAGCTCCGCGCACGGACGCGGTAGGGTGCGACTTCTCACCCTCAGCAGCCACGAATCCGGTTGCCCGGGCCGCGCATCGGCCGGGTGGTGCCCAGCAATAGCCGCCTTCTCCCCGCGCGGCGACAGCCCGAGGCAGTTCGACCCGGTGCTTCGCGCACCCGGCAAGATGTTCCTCCTCGCCACATCGGCAACATGGACTTCGGATGCCGGAACGGGCTGATACCGGCGCACGGGATGGTGCCGGCGACACAGGGCCCGGCATGCCGGCCGCGATTGCGCCCCCGGTCCGGGGAGCGTAGCGTGCACGCTGTCGAGAGCGGCCGGACGTCCGCCATCGGAGGAATCATGGCGGTCGATGCCGCATCGGGCAAAATGGCGGACTGCCGCGTCGCACGCGCGCTGGCGGGCGCCCTGGTCTGCATTTCCATTGCCGCATGCGCTGGAGGAAACATGAAGGCGAGCTATCCGATGGCCTCGGTGCAGCCGGTCGTGGTCGAAAGACTGCCGGACGGCGAAGCGCTGATCCGGTTCGTGGTGCCGCCCGAAAGCATGTATTACGCCGCCGGCGTGTCCTGGCGCTCCAGCGGCCGGGAGCTGCAGGTGGTCATCGATCGTTGCCCGATCCGCGGCGAGTGCAGCACCATGGCCCGCAGCGCGACCGCGCTCGGCGAAGGCCGCACGACCGAGGTGAAGATTCCCTTCAACGGCGACCGGATCGTGATGATCCACGCCGACGAATCACAACAGATCTACCCCTGATCCGCCGGCCCGGCTGTGAACACGACTCATGCATCCGCGGAAGGCAACACGATGAACGACAGGGTGGTGCTCGGCATACACAGCCATGTCAGCGCCGACACCGAGGGATCCGGCAACCGGTTCATCGACGGCCACGCCTGGATCAGCGTGACCCGCAACGGCCATACCGAGTATTTCGGCCTCTGGCCGGACGATCATCCCAATGTTCCGGACAATGGCCGGGGCAGCGACATCCGACGCGGCCTGGAGGCTGGCTACCCGGCGGCGGCGAGCCGCTATTACCAACTCGACGACGCGCAGCTGCAGACACTGCAGGAGGCGCTTGGCGAGAACGTGTCCTGGCGCTACACCAACACCTGTGCGTCCTGGGCCAGCGAGACGGTGGAGCGCGTGACCGGCGAACGCGTCAACGCCAACGACACCCTGGGCTTCGAGACGCCGCGCAAGCTGGTGGAGAGCATTCGCGAGCTCGAACGCGGGGAGCGGACCAGCCCCGACGCGCCACGCGCACCCGAACCGGCCCGGCAGCCGGGCTCGTCATCGTTCGGGGGGCTGTACGACCAGGTTCCGGTGCCGCCGGAAGCGGACCTGCAGACGCAGCTGGCACGGCTGCTCGACGACCCCGCCCGCCAGCAGGCGTGGAGCGCACAGGTGGAGGGGCACCGGCAGGACCTGGACGCACGGCAACAGCAGCAACAGCAGCCGCAGCAGGCGGCGCAGGACGAGGCCGCGCGCGCGCCGGGAATCGGCCTGGCCTGATCCCGGGGACGAAACACTGCCCGGCAGCGCAGCCGCATAACGAAATCCCTACACATCGTGCGCAATGATCCGGCGCTTCCCCTGATCGAAGACGCGCATGACCAGCCGCCGTGAGTTCATCGCCACCGCCGGGCTTGCCGCCGCCGGTTTCTCGCTTGCGCCGCTGGCCGCCTGCGGCCAGGACCGGCCCGATCCCGCCGCCGTCCGCGGCAAGCCCACCGGGGCCATCGCCGATGTCGTAGCGCTGACCGGCGCCCTGCTCATGCGCACCATTCCCTCCACCGGCGAATCGCTGCCGGCCATCGGCGTGGGCACCTCGGGCAGCTACGAGGTGCCGCTGGATTCGGCCGGGTTCAGCGCCCTCAAGGACGTGCTGAAAGTGTTCGTCGACGGCGGCGGCAGCATGATCGACACCTCGCCCAACTACTCCAACGCCGAGGACGTGGTCGGCGCGCTGCTGGAAGAAGGCGGCTGGCGCGGGCGCTGCTTCCTCGCCACCAAGCTCGCCGCCGACAGCCGGGCCGCGCTCGAAGCCCAGTGGGCCGACTCCCTGCGCCGCCTGCGCACCGACAGGGTCGAGCTGCTGCAGGTCCACAACCTGCGCAACATGGCCCAGGCCATGCCCTGGGCGCGCGAGCTCAAGGACCAGGGCAAGGCGAAGTACGTCGGCATCACCCACTACCTCGAAAGCGGCCACGCCGAGACCGTGCGCCTGATGCGCGCGGAGAGACCGGACTTCGTGCAGATCAACTATTCGGTCAATGCGCCGCAGGCCGCTCGGACGGTCTTCCCGGTCGCGCAGGAGCTGGGGATCGCGGTGATCGTCAACCGCGCCTTCGACGACGGCAGACTGTTCGCCGCCACGCGCGGGCGCGAGCTGCCGGCGTGGGCCGCGGACGCCGGCGTGACCTCGTGGGCGCAGATGTTCCTGAAGTTCGCCATCAGCCATCCGGCGGTGACGGTGGTTATTCCCGCCACCGGCAAGCCCGAACGCCAGGCCGACAACCTGCGTGGCGGCATGGGGCCGCTGCTCGACGAGGCGCAGCAGGCCGAACTCGTCGCGATGTTCGCCTGAGCCCGCCCGCCGTGCGCAACCGGATCTCCACCCTGTTCAACCTGCGCCGCGGCGAACTGGCGCCGGTGCTGATCGCCGGCCTGTTCTTCTTCTGCATCCTGACCGCGCTGATGATGCTGCGGCCGGCGCGCGACGCCCTGGGCATGGAGCGCGGCATCGACAGCGTGCGCTGGCTGTTCATCGGCACCGCGCTGGTCACCCTGCTGGTCAATCCGGTGTTCGGCTGGATGGTGAGCCGCTTCCGCCGCCTGCAGTTCATCTCCGCCACCTACGCTTTCTTCGCGCTCAGCCTGGTCGGGTTCTGGGGGCTGCTGGTGTTCGCGCCGGGCGCGGTGGGCGCGCGCAGCGGGCAGGTGTTCTACGTCTGGTTCAGCGTGTTCAACCTGTTCGTGACCATGGTGTTCTGGGCGCTGCTCGCAGACCGTTTCTCCAGCGACCAGGGCAAGCGCCTGTTCGCGCTGATCGGCGTGGGCGGCACGCTGGGCGCGATCTTCGGGCCGTGGCTGGCCTCGCGGCTGGCCGAGCCCCTGGGAACGCCGAGCCTGCTGCTGTTCGCGGCCGGCTTCCTCGGCCTGGCGATCGCGCTGGCCCGGGCGCTGGTGTGGACGCGCCCCGCGCGCGGCCCGGCTGTCCTGAATGACGCGGGCGTTCCCGCCGCCGGCGAGGCGCAGCGCATCGGCGGCAGCGCCTGGGCCGGCTTCCGCGCGGTGTTCTCCTCGCCCTACCTGCTGGGCATCGCCGGCTACGTGCTGACGATGACCGTCGTGGCCACCTTCATCTACTTCACCCGGCTGCAGATGGTGGCCGCGGCCGAAAGCGGGCTCGACGCGCGCACCGGCCTGCTCGGCAACATCGACATGTGGACCCAGGTCGCGGTGCTCGCGCTGCAGCTCACCCTGACCGGCCACATCATCCGCCGCTTCGGCCTGGCCTTCGCGCTGGCGGCGCTGCCGGTGGCGACCGCGCTGGGCTTCATCGGCCTGGCGATCTACGGCTCGTTCGCGATGCTGATCCTGCTGGAGGCGGCGAACAAGGCGGTGCAGCGCGGCCTGACGCGGCCGGCGCGCGAAGCCCTGTTCACCGTGATCGAGCGCGAGGACAAGTACAAGGCCAAGGCCTTCATCGACACCTTCGTGTACCGAGCCGGCGACGTGCTCGGCGCCCAGGTGGAAGGCGCGCTCGGCCGCATCGGGCTGGCGCTGGGCGGCCTGGTCACGGTGGTGGTGCCGCTGGCCCTGTTCTGGGCGATGCTGGGGATCTGGCTGGGGCGGGCGCAGCACAAGCGTGCGGCAGGCGGCACGCCCATCCCGCCGGCGGCGGGGACCACTGTACACGGGGCCGCTGGACGCGCGACCGGAGACGGCTGAGCGATGGCGGAAGGGAGTGGGAGTCGAACCCACCCGGGACAGGCTCGCTGCCCCAACAGGATTTGAAGTCCGGCCGCCCCACCGGGGACGCATCCCTTCCGTCTGCCGCCATTATCCGCAATTCCTCCGCAAATGGTGCCGGGGACAATTTGCTCCCCGAATGGTGCCGGGGACGATTGCGCCGGCTGGCTGGAGGCGTCCGGCGCCCGGGGGGCGGATCGCACCGGAACCCGGCCGCGCGCAGGCAGGGCGCTCCTACGGAAGCGGAGGGGCCGCGGATTCGAACAGGTCGGCGCGATGGGGATTGATCCGGCGCAGGTCGCCCTTGCGCAGGGTCAGGCCGAGCGTGTCGAAGAAGTCGAGGATCTGGATCGCGACCTTGCGGCCGCTGTGAACGCGGTCGCGGAACTCGGCCGCGGTGAACCAGCCGTTGCCGCTGCGCTGCGCCACGTCGGCCACGATCGCGGCCATCTCGCGCACCACCTCGCGATCGAAGAAATGGTCGAGCGCGATCCGGTCGACCAGGCCGAGCTTCTGCACCAGGCGCAGCACCCGCCGCACCTCGCGCTCGTCGATGTCGAATTCGCGGGCGAAGTCGCGCACCCGCGGCGGGCGGAAGCGCTCCTCGCCGAGCAGCGGCGGGCGGATGCGCAGCCACAGCGCCTCGTCCTCCGGCAGCAGCCGCACCTCGTGCCCGGGCAGGCGCACGAAGGCGCCATCGAGCACGATGCGGCGCGCCTGCGCCTCGTCATGAAGGAAGACGAGGAACGCCTCCTTCGGCAGGCGCGGCTGCAGCGACAGGCGCAGCTTCTCGCGGCCGAGTCCGGCCAGATCCGGATTGGCCTCGTGGAACCCGGCCAGGGTGCCGGCCAGGCCGTCGCGCAGGGCCGCCAGCTGCGCCGGCGCGATCGCGAGCCCGTCGAGCGCCTGCGCGCCGATTGCTTCGATCAGCCGCTGCGCCTGCTCAGGCCCCAGCGCCCGGTCGCGCAGGAACGCAGGCAGGTCGACCGGCCCCACCCCCAGCAGCCGCGCCAGCGCGACCTCCGCCTGCGGATCGCGTGCCGCCTGCAGCCACACCAGCCGTTCCGGGGTTCCGCGCTTGCGCGACGGCGCGCGCAGGTCGACGAAATGGCCGCCGCCGAGGCTGCGGCTGGCCGAGGTGTCGCGCAGCACGTAGCGGTCGCCGACGGCGGCGGCGATCGGCCGCTCCAGCACGATCTGCACGAAGCCCGATTCGCCCGGCCGCAGATCGCCGGCCAGCGGCACGATGCGCGCCCCGACCTCGACCGCATGGCTGTGCAGGCGCACGGGGAACCAGGTGGTGACCGGTTTCGCTTCCGAGGGCAGCACGCGCAGCACCGCGTCGATGCGGTCGGCAGACGCGTGCAGGCCCGGCGAGAGGATCACGTCGCCGCGCTCGATCGCGTCCCGGGTCACGCCCTCGCCCGCCAGGTTGAGCGCGCAGCGCTGTCCGGCGAAGCCGGTCTCCACCTTGCGGTCCTGGGCGCGGATGCCGCGCACGCGGGCGGGCAGGCCGAGCGGACTGATCACCACCGCATCGCCCACCGCCACCCGGCCGGACAGGACCACGCCGGTGACCACGGTGCCGGCGCCGGCCAGGGTGAAGCTGCGGTCGACCGCGAGACGGAACGGACCGGCGGCATCGCGCGCGGCCGTGTCCGCTTCGGCCTGCACCAGCAGCGCGCGCAGCGCGTCGATGCCCTCGCCGCTCACGCTGGAGACCGGCAGCAGCGGCGCATCCGCCAGCGCCGTGCCGGCCAGCGCCGCGCGCACCTGCGCCTCAACGTCGGCGCGGCGGCCGGCGTCGGCCAGATCGGCCTTGGTCATCGCCACCGCGCCGCGCGACACGCCGAGCAGGTCGAGGATGGCGATGTGTTCCAGCGTCTGCGGCATCACGCCGTCGTCGGCGGCCACCACCAGCAGGGCGAAGTCGATGCCGCCGGCACCGGCGAGCATGGTGCGCACCAGCTTCTCGTGGCCGGGCACGTCGACGAAGCCGGTGATCGCGCCGCCGCCGAGGTCGGCATAGGCGAAACCGAGATCAAGGGTGATGCCGCGCGCCTTCTCCTCGGCCAGGCGATCGGCATCGACGCCGGTAAGCGCCTTCACCAGCGCGGTCTTGCCGTGGTCGATATGGCCGGCGGTGCCGACGATCACGGCGCGGACAGTCCGGCCAGGGAGGACAGCAGGGCTTCGTCCTCCTCCAGGCAGCGCAGGTCGAGCACCAGGGCGCCATCGCGGATGCGGCCGACCACCGGCACGGCCAGCGCGCGCAGGCGCGCGGCGAGGCGTTCGGGCGCATCGCCGCCTTCGCCGGTCAGGCGCAGGCCGGCGCTGGCGACGGTGTCGACCGGCAGCGCGCCGGAGCCGACCTGGCTGTCGCAGACGCAGCTGGCGGCGGCGAACCCGTGCGGCCGCAGCAGCGCGTCGACCTGCGGTGCGAGCCGTTCGGCCTGCGCGGCGATGTCGGGCCGCGGGCGCGCGAGCAGGCGCAGCGTCGGCAGCCGCTGCGGCAGGCGGTCGGGATCCAGATACAGGCGCAGGGTCGCCTCCAGCGCGGCCAGGC
Organism: uncultured Luteimonas sp.; assembly: GCA_934541015.1. Lineage (GTDB taxonomy): Bacteria > Pseudomonadota > Gammaproteobacteria > Xanthomonadales > Xanthomonadaceae > Luteimonas. Next base: position 26,561 of record CAKTDC010000010.1, on the reverse strand, counting down.
GGATCTTGTCCAGCCGCAGCGCGCGGCGCAGCGGATTGCGATCGATCTCGCGGATCAGCTCGCGGCGGCCGACGATGAAGCCCGCCTGCGCGCCGCCGAGCAGCTTGTCGCCGGAGAAGGTGACCAGGTCCGCGCCTTCGGCCACCGCCTCGGCCACGGTCGGCTCGCGGCGCAGGCCGTACCTGGACAGGTCCAGCAGCGAGCCCGAACCGAGATCGTTGAGCAGGGGCACGCCGGCGCCGCGCGCGATCCGCGCCAGCTCCGGCGCGGCGACTTCGGCGGTGAAGCCCTCGATCCGGTAGTTGGAGGTATGCACCTTGAGCAGCAGGCCGGTGTCGGCGCCGAGCGCGGCCTCGTAGTCGTGCGCGTGGGTGCGGTTGGTGGTGCCGACCTCGACCAGCCGGGTGCCGGCGCGGGCCATGATGTCGGGCATGCGGAAGGCACCGCCGATCTCGATCAGCTCGCCGCGCGAGACCACCGCGTCGCGGCCCTGGCCGAAGGTGTTGAGCGCGAGCAGCACCGCCGCGGCATTGTTGTTGACCACCAGCGCGTCCTCGGCGCCGGTCAGCTCGCGCAGCAGCCCGCGCAGGTGGTCGTCGCGGCGCCCGCGCCCGCCCTCCCCCAGTTCGAACTCCAGCGCCACCGGATGCGCCATCGCCGCGCAGGCCGCGGCGATCGCCTCGTCGGCCAGCAGCGCACGGCCGAGGTTGGTGTGCAGCACGGTGCCGCTGAGGTTGAGCACCGGGCGCAGGCCCGACAGCGCGCCGGCCTCGAGCGCCGCGGCGACGCGCCCGGGCAGCATCGCCGCCAGCGCTTCACCGCTGCCACCCTCCCGGATCCGGCCGCGCGCCAGCGCCAGCTCCGCGCGCAGGGCCGCGACCACCAGCGCGCGCCCGTGCGCCTGGGCCAGTGCCGCGCCCTGCTCCGACTGCAGGAAGCGGTCGACCGAAGGCAGCGCGCGGAACCCGTCCATCAGTAGCCGACGAGGAAGGGACTGAAGCCGCCGCGGCGCACGCCGGCGTCGCGCATCAGGACGTCCAGGCCGAGGCTGCCGACGTCGTCGGCCACCGGATCGAGGCTGGCGTTCTTCACCTGGTAGAAGATCTTCACCCAGGTGCCGCACTCGCGGCAGGTCTCGGCCTTGACGGTGGCCTCGCCGGTGCCGACCGAACGGTAGCTCAGGCCCTTGTTCGAACCGCAGCACAGGCATTTCACCCGCACTTCGTTCCACTGCGTGGCACAGCCGGCGCAGCTGGCGTAGCGCAGGTTCTCGATGTTGTCGCGCCCCACCACCGACGAGGTGCAGGGCCGGCCGCCGCAGGCCGGGCACACGCCAACCGCCACCGGCACCAGCGCCGCGGCGTCGAACCGCGCCGCCAGCCGCGACAGATGCACCTGCACCGCGGCGGCGGCGAACAGGTGCGGCGCCGCGCTGTCGGTCGGGATGTCGTCGGCGAGCACGTTGCCCAGCAGCCAGCGGCGATCGTGCGCGGCGGCGGCGAGCACCGCCTCCAGCGCGCTGCGCGCTGCGTAGGGCATCTCCAGCGCCTGCGCGCCGTCGAGCACGGCCTGCAGCACCGCGGCGAGCGCGGGGGCATCGCCGAGCGCGCTGCGGTCGATCGGCGGCATGCCGCCGTCGGCGGCGCGGGCGATGCGTTCGGGCGACGGCGGCTCGACCGGCGGCAGGGTCGCCGCCAGCCGCGCCTGCAGGCGCGACAGTTCGGCCAGGAACCGCAGGTACGGCGCCAGCTCGTTGCTGTCGGCGAGGAAGGCGAAGCGGCGCGCGCGGGCCTGGAACAGCGGCACCGGGTCGGGCAGCAGCGCCAGCGGCGGCCTGGGCACGCCGCCGATCAGGGACGGATCGGGCTGGGGATCGGGCTGGGGGGTGTCGGACATGCGGCGGAACCTCGAACGGCAAGGGCCGGCGGCCGCGCGAATGCGTCGCACCGGCGGGGTCAGTGTATAGCGACGGCCGGGCGCAGTCGGTCGCCCGCGGGGCCATGCGTTGGCGCCGACTGTCGCCCGGGGGCTTGTTCCTGAGCGGGAACGCGGGCAACAGCGCCAGGAAAGGTCCGAAAGAACCTGGTCATCCCCGCGAACGCGGGGATGACGATCGAGAGCCGGTTGTTCGGTCCCTACCGGCCGTCGTCACGCGCCGCCAGCGTCCGCAGCCACTTGCGGTGGTGCTTCCAGGCCCAGCCGCCGGTCACCGTGCCGCGAGTCATGGCGCGCAGCGTGCCGCGGGTCCAGATGGCCGCGTAGACGTGCAGCACGAACAGCAGCAGCATCAGCAGGGCCGCCACCGCGTGCACCACCAGCGCGGCACGACGCACGGGAATGGAGGCAAGGTCCGGGAAGTATTCCTCCCAGATCAGCACGCCGCTGCCGAGCAGCAGCAGGAGCAGGCCGGCCATGCCCCAGAACATCAGCTTCTGGCCGGCGTTGTACTTGCCCAGCTCCGGCAGCGCCTCCTCGTTGCCCTTGAGCACGTCGGGCATGCGCCTGACCCACTCGCCGTCCTCGCTGCGCGGCAGGTTGAGCCGCCACATCTGCACGAACAGGCCGAAGAAGCTCAGCGCCATCACCACGCCGACGATCGGGTGCAGCCAGCGCGCGGTCTGCCCGCCGCCGAACAGCGCGGTGAGCCAGTACAGCGAGGGATGGAAGAAGGCGAAGCCCGACAGCAGCAGCACCACCGCGCAGGCCGCGGTGAGCCAGTGGTTGGCGCGGGTGAAGCCGCGGTAGCGGCTGACCTCGACCGGGCGCTCCCGCGCGATGGTGTCGCCCGGGGCGACGATGCCGCGATCCGCGCTCATGGCCTGTCCTCCCCACCGTCATGTCCCTGGCCGCCGTCGACCAGCGCCTGCGCCTCGCGCTCGTCCTCCTCGCTGACCTTGTTGGCGCGCGCCAGCAGGCCGTGCAGGGCCGCGCCGACGATGGCCGCGCCGGCCGCGACCAGGCCCACCGTCTTGGCCGGGCCCTTCCAGGCTTCGACCGTCGGCGAGATCTGCGGATCGGCCGGCAGCCCGGCGTACAGCTCCGGCTGGTCGGCGTGGTGCAGCACGTACAGCACGTGGGTGCCGCCCACGCCCTGCGGGTCGTACAGCCCGGCGTTGTCGAAGCCGCGCGACTTGAGATCCTCGATCCGGCCCTGCGCCTTCTCGATCATGTCCTCCTTGGGACCGAAGCTGATGCACTCGGTCGGGCAGGCCTTTGCGCACGCCGGCCCCTGCCCCACCGCAACGCGGTCCGAGCACAGCGTGCACTTCTTGGCCACGTACGCGGTCTTGGAGATGCGCGGAATGTCGAACGGACAGCCGGCCACGCAGTAGCCGCAGCCGATGCAGTTCTCGGAGATGAAATCGACGATGCCGTTGGAGTACTGCACGATCGCGCCGGGCGCCGGGCACGCCTTCAGGCAGCCCGGATCCTCGCAGTGCATGCAGCCGTCCTTGCGGATCAGCCACTCCAGGTTGCCGCTGTCGGGGTTCTCGTACTCGCTGAAGCGCATCAGCGTGTACATGTCCGGGGTCAGGTCGTGCGGGTTCTCGTAGACGCCGACGTTCTCCTCGATCTCCGGATGGGTGTCGTTCCACTCGATGCAGGCGGTCTGGCAGGCCTTGCAGCCGATGCACTTGGAAACGTCGATCAGCTTCGCCACCTGGGTCAGCTGGCGGGTGGGCGCCGGCAGGTCCGCCGTCGCCGACGCCTTGACCACGTCGCCTGGCAGCAGGTTCGACGCCAGCGGCTGCACCGGCGGGTTGGCCGCAGCGGTCAGCGGCTGCGGTGCGCGTTCGCTGCTCATGCCGGTACCTCCTGGTCCGCTGCCCGTTCGATGTTGACCAGGTAGGCCTTGAACTCGGGCGTGTTGATGTTGGCGTCGCCGACGAACGGGCCCAGCGAGTTGGAGCCGAAGCCCTTGCGCGCCGCGCCCTTGAAGCCCCAGTGGATCGGGATGCCCACCACGTGCACCGTCTTGCCGTCGCAGGTCAGCGGACGGATGCGCTTGGTCACCACCGCCTTTGCCCATATCTGGCTGCGCGAGGACCACACCCGCACCCGGTCGCCCCGGGCGATGCCGCGGTCGGCCGCCAGTTCCTCGCTGATCTCGACGAAGAACTCCGGCTGGTTCACCGCGTTGACCCGGTTGTGCTTGGTCCAGTAGTGGAAGTGCTCGGTCAGGCGGTAGGACGTGGCCACGCACGGGAACTGGTCGCTGGTGCCCAGCCCGGCCAGGTCGTCCGGGAAGATCCGCGCCACCGGATTGCCGCGCATCCTGCGGTTGAGCGGGTTCTCGATCGGGCTTTCGAACGGCTCCATGTGCGTCGGGAACGGCCCGTCGCGCATCAGCTTGCGCGAGAACAGCCGGCTGGAGCCCTCGGGCGTCATGATGAACGGGCCGACGTCCTGCGGCTTGGCCGTGACCGCGATGTCGGGCACGTCGGGCCCGACCCAGCGCTCGCCGTTCCACTCGACCAGCACGCGCTCGGGATCCCAGGGCTTGCCGTCGATGTCGCACGAGGCGCGGTTGTACAGCACGCGCCGGTTGGCCGGCCAAGAGAACGCCCAGTTCGGGAACACGCCCATGCCGCTGGGATCGCTGTTGTCGCGGCGCGCCATCATGTTGCCGTCTTCGGTGAACGAGCCGGTGTAGATCCAGCAGGCGCCACTGGTCGAGCCGTCGTCGCGCATCTGGCCGAAGCTCGACAGCTGCTGGCCCTTGCCCACCAGTACCCTGGACGGATCGGCCGGATCGCGCAGGTCCTCCAGCGCCGCGCCGTTGAGCTCCTTCGCGAGCTCGGCGGCCGTGGGATGCTCCGGATCGGCGTAGTTCCAGGTCAGGTTGAGGATCGGCTCGGGCACCTTGCCGCCTTCTTCCTCGTACAGCTTGCGCACGCGCAGGAAGATATTGGCCATGATCCAGATGTCGGTCTGTGCATCGCCCGGCGGCGTCGCGCCGGCCCAGTGCCACTGCAGCGCCCGGCCCGAGCTCACGGTGGCGCCCTCGTCCTCGGCGAAGCAGGTCGTGGGCAGTTCCAGCACCTCGGTCTGGATCGAGGCGGTGTCGACGTCGTTGTAGATGCCGTGGTTCTCCCAGAAGGAGGCGGTCTCCGTCTCCAGCGGATCCATGACCACGATCAGCTTCACCTTCGAGAAGGCTTCGGTCAGCTTGGTCCGGTTCGGGAACGCGAGCAGCGGGTTGAAGCCCTGGAAGAAGTAGATGTTCACTTCGTCCCGGGTCGCCATGTCGAACATCTTCATCGCGTCGTATTCGGGGATGTCCAGCTTGGGCAGCCAGTCGTAGCCCCAGCCGTTGTCCGCGGTCGCCGCATCGCCCCACATCGTCTTCATGAAACTGACCATGAACTTGCGGTAGTTCTGCCAGTAGCTCATCTGGTTGGGGCGCAGGGGCTTGTTGCCCCGGGTCGACATGTAGGTCTCGAAGTCGGGCTCCCGCTCCGTCGGGATGGCCAGGTAGCCGGGGATCAGGTTCGACATCAGGCCGACGTCGGTGAGCCCCTGGATGTTGGAGTGGCCGCGCAGCGCGTTCATGCCGCCGCCGGGCACGCCGATGTTGCCCAGGATCAGCTGCAGCATCGCCATGCCGCGGATGTTCTGCGCGCCCTTGGAGTGCTGGGTCCAGCCGAGCGCGTACATCGAGGTCATGGTGCGCGTCGGCGACGAGGTCTCGCCGATCATCCGGCAGATCTCGAGGAACTTCTCCTTCGGCGTGCCGCAGGTGTTCTCGACGAACTCGGGCGTGTACACCTCGACGTGCTGCTTGAGCAGGTTCCAGACGCAGCGCGGGTCCTGCAGCGTGGGGTCGCTCAGGACATAGCCGTCCTCGCCCAGCTGGTACTCCCAGCTGGACTGGTCGTAGCTGCGCTTGTCCTCGTCATAGCCGGTGAACAGCCCGTCCTGCCAGCCAAAGTCCTCGCGCACCAGGTAGGTGGCGTTGGTGTAGTGGCGGACATAGTCCCACTGCACCTTGTCGTTGGCGATGCACCAGCGGATCGCGCCCATGAGGAAAGCGATGTCCGAACCGGGGCGGATCGGCGCGTAGTAGTCCGCAACCGATGCCGAGCGGTTGAAGCGCGGATCGACCACGATCAGCTTGGCGCCGCGGTTGTGCTTGGCTTCGGTCACCCACTTGAAGCCGCACGGGTGCGCCTCGGCTGCGTTGCCGCCCATGATGATGACAAGGTCTGTGTTGGCGATGTCCGTCCAGGAGTTGGTCATCGCACCACGGCCGAACGTCGGGCCCAAACTGGACACCGTGGGGCCGTGTCAAACCCTCGCCTGGTTGTCGAATCCGACGATCCCCATGGAACGCACGACCTTGTAGGTCAGCCACGAGGTTTCGTTGGTGGTGGCCGAGGCGGCCAGGAAGCCGGCGCTGGTCCAGCGGTTGACCGTGGTGCCGTTGGCGTTGGTCTCGACCAGGTTGGCGTCGCGGTCGTCCTTGACGGCGCGGGCGATCCTGTCGAGCGCCTCGTCCCAGGAGATGTCCTCGAAGCGGTCCGAACCGGGGCGGCGGATGCGCGGACGGGTCAGGCGGGTCTCGGCCTTGACGTAGTCCTTGAGCGCCGAGCCCTTGGGACAGAGCGTGCCGCGGTTGGTCGGGTGGTCGGCGTCGCCTTCGATGTGGATCAGCTCGGCGCGCTCGCCGGCGGCAAGGTCGCCGCGCGAGTACATGATGATGCCGCACGCTACCGAACAGTAGGTGCAGATATTGCGGGTTTCCGTGGTGGTGGCGAGCTTGAAGGCGCGGACCTGGGCGGCGGTGGCGGCTTCCGCCTCCCCGAAGCCCATGGCGCCCAGCGTAGTCGCCGCCGCCCCCGCGCCGCTCAGCTTCAGGAAGCTGCGGCGGGAAAGGTCGACGTTCATCGAACACTCCTTGAGTTACGTACCTGTCGGCAGATAGGTGCGTTCCCGCGATGTTCGGCCGCGGCGCCCTGGGAGTCAAGGATGCGGGCCTTCGACTTTGGGATGCTGCAGCGCGACAGATCGACCCTGGCGGCCGCCGCGGCTACAGTGCCCCGCAGGCCTGACCCTTGGGACACCCATGACCGACGCCACCACCGAACCGCGCCTGACCTCCCTCGCCCACGGCGGCGGCTGCGGCTGCAAGATCGCGCCGGGCGTGCTCGAGGGCATCCTGCGCGGGGTCAGCACCGGCCTGCCGCTGCCGCCCGAGCTGCTGGTGGGCACCGAAACCTCGGACGATGCCGCCGTCTACCAGGTGAACGAGCGCCAGGCGATCGTCGCCACCACCGATTTCTTCATGCCGATCGTCGACGATCCGCACGACTTCGGGCGGATTGCCGCGACCAACGCCATCAGCGACGTCTACGCCATGGGCGGCACCCCCGTCTTCGCGCTGGCGCTGGTCGGCATGCCGGTCAACGTGCTGTCCGCGGCGACCATCGGCCGCATCCTCGACGGCGGCGCCTCCGCCTGCCGCGATGCCGGGATCCCGGTGGCCGGCGGCCACACCATCGATTCGGTCGAGCCGATCTACGGCCTGGTCGCGATCGGCCTGGTCGACCCGGCCCACCTCAAGCGCAACGCCGACGCCCGCCCGGGCGACGTGCTGGTGCTGGGCAAGCCGCTGGGCGTGGGCGTGTTCTCCGCGGCGCTGAAGCAGCAGGCCCTGGACGCCGCCGGCTACGCGCGCCTGGTCGCCACCACCACCCGCCTCAACACGCCCGGCCCCGAGCTCGCCCGGCTCGACGGCGTGCACGCGATGACCGACGTCACCGGCTTCGGCCTGGCCGGGCATGCGCTGGAGATGGCGCGCGGCGCCGGCTGCCGGCTGCGCATCGACTGGGCCGCGGTGCCCCTGCTCGAAGGCGCCCGCGCGCTCGCGGGGGCCGGCTTCGTCACCGGCGCCTCCGCCCGCAACTGGGCCAGCCACGACGGCCGCGTGCGCCTGCCCGACGGCTTCAGCGACAGCGAGCGCGCCCTGCTCAGCGACCCGCAGACCAGCGGCGGCCTGCTGGTGGCCTGCGCCCCGGACGCCGTGGACGCGGCCCTGGAGATCTTCCACCGCCACGGCTTCGCCGAAGCCGCGGTGATCGGCAGCGTCGCCGGAGGCGACCCCGGCGTGGACATCGAGAACGCCCCGCAGGAGCGGATCAGCCGCTCGTCCGCCCCTGGCTGAAGGCCACGCTGCCCAGGATCAGCGCGCCGGCGACGGCCATCTGCCAGGTCAGGGGTTCGCCCAGCAGCCACCAGGCCCAGCCGACGCCGAACAGCGGGATCAGGTAGGTCACGGTCGAGGCGCGGCTGGCGCCTATGCGCGCGATCAGCCGGTAGTACAGGACGAAGGCGAGGCCGGTGCACAGCACGCCGAGCATCGCCGCCGACAGCCACGAGGCCACGGGCACCGGCTGCGCCGGCCAGGTGGCGAGCGCCAGCGGCAGGGTCAGCAGCGCCGCGGCGCCGAGGGTCGCGCAGGCCACCGCCGCCGGCGGCAGCCCGGTCAGGTGGCGGCGCACCAGGTTGATGCCCACGCCGTAGAGCAGCGACGCGGTCGCGCCGGCCAGCGAGGCCGCGCCCACGCTCATGCCGGCGATCCTGCCGCTGGCCAGCACCACCACGCCGGCAAAGCCCACCAGCAGCGCCATGGCGCGACGGCCGCCGATGCGCTCGCCGAAGAACAGGAAGCCCACCAGTGCGGTGAACAGCACGGTCATCGCGTTGGCGATCGCGCCGATCCCGGCCGGCGCGCGCTGCGCCGCCCAGGCGAACAGCAGGAACGGCAGCGCCGAATTGATCGCGCCGATCAGCGCCAGCATCGGCCACAGCCGCAGCGGGAACTGCGCCCGCGCCCGCCACAGGAAGGGCAGCAGCACCAGCGCGCCCAGCGCCAGCCGCAGCTCGACCAGCGGCGCCGGGCCGAAATCGTTGGCCGACACCCGCATGAACAGGAACGAGGCGCCCCAGACGGCGCCCAGCAGGCCCAGCTCCAGCGGCGTCAGCCAGCGCCGGGCGTCGCCGGCCGGGGCCGCAGGCGCGGCAACGTTCTGGCCGGACATGGCAGCGATCTCGTGGAGGAGTCGCGCAATTGTCCCGGTCCCGGCCGATCGCGCAAGCGCATGCGTTCCGGCCGGGACACAGGCGGATCCAGCGCCCCCGCCATCGCCTGCCGTGCCCCCGTGACGGCGCCCGCCGCAGCAGGCATCCTGATGCCCCCTCCCACGCGCCGTCCCGCATGAGTCCCGCCGCCAAAGCCCAGTGGCAGATCCACCTGTGCGTGCTGCTGTGGGGCTTCACCGCGATCCTCGGCAAGCTGATCACCCTGCCGGCGCTGCCGCTGGTGTGGTGGCGCATGCTGCTGGTGGTGCTGGCGCTGGCCCTGGTGCCGCGGGTCTGGCGCGGGCTGCGCGCGCTGTCGCCGCGGCTGCTGGCGTCCTATGCCGGCATCGGTGTGCTGGTGGCGATGCACTGGCTGACCTTCTACGGGGCGATCAAGCTCTCCAACGCATCGATCGCGGCGACCTGCATGGCGCTGGCGACGGTGTTCACCGCGCTGATCGAGCCGAAGCTGGCCCACCGCCCGTTCTCCAGGGGCGAACTGCTGCTCGGGATCGCGGTGCTGCCGGGCGTGGCGATGGTGGTGGGTGGCGTGTCCACGGACATGCGCCTGGGCGTGGCGGTCGGTGCGCTGTCGGCGCTGTTCGTGGCGCTGTTCAGCTCGCTCAACAAGCGCCTGGTGAACCACGCCGATCCGCTGACCGTCACCGCCGTGGAGCTCGGCGCCGGCGCCCTGGCGCTGACCCTGCTGGCGCCGCTGATGCCGCTCGTCTTTCCGGCCTTCGCCGGCGACCTGCTGGCGCTGCCCTCGGCGCCGGACATGGCCTGGCTGCTGGTGCTCGCCGTGGCCTGCACCCTGCTTCCGTTCGTGCTGTCGCTGGTCGCGCTGCGCCACATCAGCGCCTTCTCGGCGCAGCTGGCGGTGAACCTGGAGCCGGTCTACGCGATCGTGCTGGCGATGCTGCTGTTCTCCGAGCAGCGCGAGCTGACGCCGATGTTCTACCTCGGGGTGGCGATCCTGCTGTGCGCGGTGTTCGCGCAGCCGCTGCTGCACCGGCAGCGGCGGCTGGCGCACCCGGAGGTGTTGGGCACCTCCGAGGCCAAGGGCGTGGTCGACTGACCGGGCCGCGGCCGCGCCACCCGCCGTGACAAATCCCGCCGCGCCGCGAATCACGCCTTTGACGGGCGATGGCGCCCAGGGACAACGCAACGGATGGAAGCGAGCATGACCATGGCCGCGGCGCCGGAACAGGCCTTCGACGAACTGCTGCAGCGGCACCGCGGCATCGTGTTCAAGGTGGCCAGCACCTATGCGCACGGCGCCGAGGACCGCGCCGACCTGGCGCAGGAGATCGCCGCGCAGCTGTGGCGGGCGTGGCCGGGCTATGACCCGGCCCTGAGCTTCCCGACCTGGATGTACCGCATCGCGCTCAACGTCGGCATCTCCTTCCTGCGCGGCCACGCCCACCGCAGCCGGCACGCGGCGCCGCTCGACGCCGCCGTGGAGGACATCGCCGACGAGCGCGGCTTCGATCCCGAGTCGGTGGACCGCCTGCGCCTGCTGCAGCGCTTCATCGACACCCTGGATCCGTTCAACCGCGCCCTGCTGGTGCTCTACCTGGAAGAGCACAGCACGCGCGAGATGGCCGGGATCCTCGGCATTGGCGAAAGCAACGTCACCACCCGGATCAGCCGGCTCAAGCAGAAGCTGCGCGACTACGCCAGCGCCAACGGACACCACTGAGATGGATACGACCATGGAACTCGACGAACTCAAGCAGGCCTGGCAGACCCTCGGCCACCGCCTGGACCGGCAGGAAACAATCCAGTGGCAGCTCCTGAAGGAGCGCAAGCTCGACCGCGTGCGCGGCCACCTGCGCCCGCTGCTGTGGGGGCAGGCGCTGCAGTTCGCGCTGGGCGTGGGCCTGATCGTGCTGGGCGTGGCCTGCTGGACGCGCAATATCCACGTCCCCGGCCTGCTCGCGGCCGGCATCATCGTCCATGCCTTCGGCGTGGTGACGGCGGTCATGGCCGGGCTCACCGTCGCGCTGGCCGGCAGCATCGACTGCTCGGCGCCGGTACTGCGCATCCAAAAGCGCATGGCGCAGCTGCTGCGCCTGCAGACGCTCAATTCCAGCGTCTGCGGGCTGCCGTGGTGGGTGATGTGGGTGCTGGTGGTGGTCGCGTTCTCGGGACTGGGCGAAGTCGATCCGGCCGCGGGCACGCCGGCGTGGATCGCGCTCAGCCTCGGCGTCGGCGTGGCCGGGCTGCTCGGCACCTGGGCGTGGGCGGCGTGGTCCGGGCGCCGCGGGCGCGGGTCGCGGCTGGCCGCAGCCGTCGACCGCAGCGTGGCCGACGGCAGCGACGGCATCCGCCGCGGGCAGCGGCTGCTCGATGAAATCGCCGAATTCGAGCGCGAGTGAGGCTGCCGCTGGGTCACGCCGCTGGCCGCTGGCGGGCGCAATCGGCGTGACAGCCCGGATGGGGACGATCGCGACACCCGCCATTTCCGGCGGCAGGGCCCGGCAGCCGGTCACGGATGCGCCACGCAGGCCGTCCCGTGCAGCGACGGGTTACCCTCGGTCCCGTCGCCCCGCCTCCGTCCCGACAGGAGCACGCATGACCCTGGCCGTTGCCGCAATCCTCCTCGCGCTGGCGATCTGGGCCGTCGTCGTCTTCAACCGCCTGGTGCGCCTGCGCAACCAGGTGCGCACCGCCTGGTCGGACATCGACGTGCAGCTGATGCGTCGCCATGACCTGGTGCCGCAGCTGGTGTCCGCGGTCCGCGCCTACGCCGGGCACGAGCGCGCGCTGCTGGAGGTGGTGACAGAGCTGCGCGCGCAGGCGCTGGCGGCGCAGTCGCGGCCAGGGCTGGCCCGGATCGAGGACCAGCTGGAGCAGGTGCTGGGGCGCCTGTTCGCGCTGCGCGAGGCGTATCCGGAGCTCAAGGCCAGCGACAATTTCGCGCAGCTGCAGCGCGACCTGGCCGAGGTCGAGGAACACCTGCAGTACGCCCGCCGCTTCTACAACGGCGCGGTGCGCGACCTCAACGATGCCACCCAGCGCTTTCCCGACCTGGTCGTCGCCCGCGGCCTGGGCTTCCGCGCCGAGGAGTTCTTCGAAGCCGGCGACGCCCAGCGCGCCGCGGTCCGGGTGGAGCTGGCATGAGCCGCCTGCTGCCCTGCCTGCTGCTCCTGGCGATCGCGCTGTTCCCGGCCGCGGCCGCGCACGCGGAGGAAGGCATCCTGGCCTGGGACAGCCAGGTGCGGATCAACGCCGACGGCAGCCTGGATGTGAGCGAGCACCTGCGCGTGCGCGCCGAGGGCGTGCAGATCCGCCGCGGGATCACCCGCGACTTCCCCACCCGCTACCGCGACCGCTACGGCAACCGGGTCCTGGCCGGATTCGAGGTGGTCGAGGTGCTGCGCGACGGGCGCCCCGAGCCCTGGTTCACCGAGCTGGTCGGCAACGGCGTGCGGGTCAACACCGGCAACGACGATTTCCTCCCGGTGCCGGCCGAGTTCACCTACACCATCCGCTACCGCACCACGCGCCAGCTCGGTTTCTTCGAGCAGCACGACGAGCTGTACTGGAACGCCATCGGCACCGGATCGGCGTTCCCGATCGCCGGCGGCACGGCCGAGGTCATCCTGCCGCAGGCGGTTCCGGCGGAGGCGATGCGGCTGGAGGCGTACACCGGCTGGCAGGGCCTGCGCGGGAGCGCCTACGAGGCGGAGGTCGTCGCGCCCGGCGTCGCCCGCTGGCGCCTGACCCGTCCGCTGGTGCCGGGCGAAGGCATGACCATCGTGCTCGGATTCCCGAAGGGCGTGGTCGCCGAGCCGTCCCGGGTGCAGCGGCTCGCATGGCTGCTGGAAGACAATCTTTCCGCACCGGTCGCGCTGGCCGGGCTGCTGGCGATGCTGCTCTTCGGCCTGGTCCGCTGGCGCCAGGTGGGTCGCGATCCACGGCGCGGTCCGGTGGTGGTGGAGTACGACCCTCCGTCGGGCCTGGCGCCGTCCACGCTGCGCATGATCGAGAAGGGCCGTCCCGACATCCGCGGCTTCTCCGGCGACGTGCTGGCGCTGGCCGTCGCCGGCAAGCTGGCGATCCGCACCGAAAAGTCCGGGCGGCGCGGACAGGCCTGGGTCCTGGAGCAGCTTGCGGTCGCCGACGGCTCCCTTCCCGACGGCCTGGCCGGGCTGCGCAAGCGGCTGTTCGCCCGCGGCAACCAGATCACCCTGGGCGGCAAGGACGCGGCGCTGATGCCGGGCATCGTCGGCGACCACCACCGGAGCCAGAAGAAGATCCTGGCGCGGATGTTCGAGGGCGGGCTCCGCCGCCACAACGTGGGCAGCATCCTCCTGCTGGCCGCCATTGGCGGGGTGTTTTTCCTCGCCGCCGTGGTTGTCGCCATCGCCACGGGCGGCGGGATGCTGCTGGCGCTGCCGGCGATCCTGGGCATGGTGGCGGTGTTCATCGCGTTCGTGATCCTGCTGCCGGCGGTGACGCCCGAGGCACGGGCGATGCGCGACCGCATCGCGGGCTTCCGCCGCTATCTCGCCGTGGCCGACCGGCAGGAGCTGCAGCAGCTGCAGCCGCCCGGCGCCGATGAGCCGGCGCTGGACGCCGAACGCTTCGAGTTCCTCCTGCCCTACGCGGTGGCGCTGGAGGTGGAGGACGCCTGGACGAAGAAGTTCACCGCGGCGGTGGGTGCCGCTGCGGCGGTGGCCGCGACCTCGTCGGTCGCCTGGTATCGCCATGTCGATGGCGTCACCGGCTTCCGCGACCTGTCCAGCGTGGGCAAGACCGTGGGCCGCAGGATGACCACGCGCATCGCCTCGGCCGCGTCTCCGCCGGGAAGTTCGTCCGGACTGTCGGGCGGATCCCGCGGCGGATCCTCCGGCGGCGGATTCTCGGGCGGCGGCGGCTTCTCCGGCGGCGGCGGTGGCGGCGGAGGCGTCGGCGGGCGCTGAGGCTGCCGCGGCCGCCACGGCCGGGCATTGCGCGCTGAATCCGCCGGTTCCGCCGCCTGCGCGACAATGCGGCAACGCCCGCACGCGATGCCTCCATGTTCCGCTGGTTCGAAAGCCGCCTCGACCCCTTCCCCGACGCGCCGCCGCGGCAGCCGCCGCGCAGCCTGGTCGCCTTCTGCCTGCACTACACCCGCGGCGCCGGCGGCTGGTTGGCGCTGATGGCCCTGCTCGGCGCCCTGGTGGCGGTGGGCGAACTGACCCTCTACGTCTACCTCGGCGCCCTGGTCGACCGCCTCGGCGAGCACACGCCGGCCAGCTTCCTCGCCGTCGAAGGCCCGCGCCTGGTCTGGATGGCGGCGCTGGTGGCGGTCGGCCTGCCGCTGGTGGTGCTGCTGGAAAGCATGGTCCAGCTGCAGGTGCTGCTGAACAACTTCCCGATGCGCATCCGCTGGAACGTGCACCGCTACCTGCTGCGGCAGTCGATGGACTACTTCCAGGACGAGTTCGCCGGGCGCATCGCCACCAAACTGATGCAGACCTCGCTGGCGGTGCGCGAGACCGTGGTCAAGCTGCTCGACGTCGGCGTCTACATCGTCGTCTACGTGTTCGGCGCGATGCTGGCCGCGGCCGCCGCGGACTGGCGGCTGATGCTGCCCTTCGCCGGCTGGTTCACCGGCTACGTGCTGCTGATGCGCTTCTTCGTGCCGCGCATGGAAAGGGTCTCGCGCGAGCAGGCCGACGCGCGCTCGGAGATGACCGGCCGCATCGTCGACAGCTACACCAACATCGCCACGGTGAAGCTGTTCTCGCACTCGCGGCGCGAGCAGGCCTACGCGCGCGAGGCGATGGAGCACTTCCTCGGCCCGGTGTACCGGCAGATGCGCCTGGCCACGCGCGTGGGCGCAGGCAACTACGCGCTCAACATGGCCCTGGTGTTCGCGGTGGCCGGCGTCGGCATCTGGCTGTGGCTGGGCGATGCGATCAGCGCCGGCGCGGTGGCGGTGGGCATCGCCTTCGCCCTGCGCCTGGTGGGCATGAGCCAGTGGATCATGTGGGAGCTGTCGGCGCTGTTCGAGAACATCGGCACCGTGCAGGACGGGATCAGCTCGATCTCGCTGCCGCCGACGGTCGACGACGCCCCCGCCGCGCCGGCGCTGCCGCGGGTGCGCGGCGATATCCGCTTCGAGGCGGTGAGCTTCCACTACGGCAAGGACAGCGGCGTCATCGAGGGCCTGGACCTGCACATCCGCCCGGGCGAGAAGATCGGCGTGGTCGGGCGCTCGGGCGCCGGCAAGTCGACCCTGGTCAACCTGCTGCTGCGCTTCCACGACTGCGAAGGCGGGCGCATCCTGATCGACGGCACCGACATCTCCGGCGTGCAGCAGGACAGCCTGCGCGCGCAGATCGGCGTGGTCACCCAGGACACCTCGCTGCTGCACCGCACGGTGCGCGAGAACATCCTCTACGGCCGCCCCGAGGCCTCCGAGGACGAGATGATCGCGGCGGCCAGGCAGGCGCGCGCGCACGAGTTCATCCTGGAACTGGCCGATTCCGGCGGCCGCCGCGGCTACGACGCGCAGGTGGGCGAACGCGGGGTGAAGCTCTCCGGCGGCCAGCGCCAGCGCATCGCCATCGCCCGGGTGCTGCTCAAGGACGCGCCGATCCTGGTCCTGGACGAGGCGACCTCGGCGCTGGATTCGGAGGTCGAGGCGGTGATCCAGGAAAACCTGTACCGGCTGATGCGGGGCAAGACCGTGATCGCCATCGCCCATCGCCTGTCCACCATCTCGGCGATGGACCGGCTGATCGTGATGGACCAGGGACGGATCGTCGAGGAAGGCAGCCACGAGGCGCTGGTCGCCTCGGGCGGCATCTACGCACAGCTGTGGCGGCGCCAGTCCGGCGGCTTCCTCGACAGCGGCGTGGCGGCCGGCGGGACGGCTGCGGACGCGATTGCCGGGGGCGGATGAACCCGGCTGCGGCCGCCGCCTCCCTGCCGGTCAGTGCCCGCCCGCGGGGGAGGAGGCGCTGTCCTCGCCAGGCCCGACCCGGGTGCCCGGCCGCAGTTCGGTCCCGGCCAGGCGGTCGAACTCGGACATCGGGCTCTCGGCCGGGCAGGCCTCGTCCGGGAAACCATAGTCCTTGCGCAGCTCCAGGCCGCAGTTGTTGAGCGTGTCCAGATCGCTCTCGGAGACCTTGCAGCGCGCGTCGAAGGCGCGCACGAAGGCATCGCGGCGGGCGACGAAATCCTCGCCGCACTTGCGCATCAGGCGCAGGCGGTCGAGATCGTCCTGCGCGGGATTGATGCCGTCCAGGCCGTACAGCTGCAGCTCCTCGGCCGTCAGCAGGCGCAGGTTGCGGTTGGGCACGGCCATCATCAGGTCGGCCACGGCGGTCGCCACGCCGTTGCGCTCCAGGTAATCGCGCACCCGGCCATAGACCGCGCGCAGCTCGCGGTTGAG
Source organism: uncultured Luteimonas sp. (assembly GCA_934541015.1). GTDB lineage: Bacteria > Pseudomonadota > Gammaproteobacteria > Xanthomonadales > Xanthomonadaceae > Luteimonas. The sequence continues at coordinate 10,087 of CAKTDC010000010.1, read as the reverse complement.
CTCCACCCGGGTGGTGGCGGTCGAACTCATGCGGATGATGCGGTGGATGCCCACCCGTCCGCTGATCATGCGCGAATCGCCGCCGGCGAGCACGAACACGCAGGCGCTGTGGCAGCTGGCGCCCTCGCGCACCCAGATCGTCCAGCGGGTTTCGGCGATGAAGTCGCCGGACTTGATCGCGTCTTCCACCATCCCGCCGCTGGAGTCGATGTCCAGCACCCGCTTCTGGATGTCCAGCTCCCCGGCGACCTCGGCCACGCGCCGGACCAGCGCGTTGAAGTCGCCGTTGATCTTGCCCGCATAGCGCAGGCGCAGCACGCCGCGCTCCATGCACCGCGTCATCGCGGCATCGAGGGTGTCGCGGCCCATGTCGGGCAGCGGCTCGCCGTCGCCGTGGGTGGCGTAGTCGAGCTCGCAGCTGACCGAGGCGACGCCGTTGACCAGTTCCCTGGGCGTCCAGTCCAGCGGCTCCTCGTCGGCCGCCGCCGGCTCCGCGGCCGCCTCGGGTGCGGGCGCGTCCTCCGCCGGAACCGGCGCGGTACTCACCGCACCGCCCTCTTCCGGGCTGGCCACTTCCACCGTCTCCACGACCAGCGCCGGCGCCGGCGCCTGCTGCTGGCACGCCGCCAGCCCTGCGCACAGCACGAGACCGGGAACGGACAGCGACAGCAGCGGCTTGAACATCGGATCGACCATCGGGGGCAGGAGGACCGCGGCACGTCGATCCACAGGCCTCCAGTGTAGTGGCGCCAAGGATGCCGAACCGAACGCGGGGTGAATCCGGCGCTGCCGGCTGCGTACTTTTGCCTCCAACAGACGCCTTGCCAAATGGTGCCGGGGACAATCTGGAGACGGTGCCGAAAACGGTGCCGGGGACAATCGCCGCACGCCACGCCAATGCGCTCACCGTTCCGACACATCCCCCGCCACCACCGGATAGCCCAGGCTGACCCAGCCCTGGATGCCTTCCCACAGCACCGCGGTATTGGCGAACCCGGCCTCGCGCAGGCGGCGGACCACCGAGTCGGCCGCCGCGCGCGGGCACTCGCAGTAGGCAACGATCCAGGTGCCGTCCCGCGGCAGCCCCGCCAGCACCTGCTCGCGATTGCTGTAGTAGGGCAGCGGCACCGCGCCTTCGATATGCGCCATCTGCCACATCGAGGCCACGCGCGTGTCCAGCAGCACCATCCGCCGTCGCGCCTTCAGCTCCCGGTCGAGCGTGGCCGCATCGACGTAGCGGCCCTCCCTGAGGGCGCCGAAGTCGGGGGCGGCGGCGCCGGGATTGATCACGTATTCGTCCAGCCCCGGCGGCCGCTGCAGCGGCCGGCTGGTCACGGCCTCGCCGCCGCCGCGGCTGCGCAGGTAGGCGGTGACGCCGTCGATCTCGGCCTCGGACAGCACGCCCGCGTAGGCCTGCATCGGCGTGTCCTGGCGGCCGTGGACGATGGCGTGGCGCAGGAAGTGGTCCGGCGTCAGCGCCAGCATGGTGGCGTTGGCCAGCGCCGTGCCGGTGCCGCCTTCGCCCTTGCCGCCGTGGCACTCGGCGCAGTGCTGCGCGTACAGGACAGCACCCCTGGCGATATCGCCGCCGAGGCGCTCGAACCCGCGCTCGTAGTCCCACTGCTCGACATGCACCCCCGAGGCGTCGCGCAGCCAGGCGGTGAGCCGGCTGATCTCGCCGCGGCTCAGCGGCCCCCCGATCTCCTCGTAGTAACCGCCCATCGGCGTGCCCGGGCGGCCGTAGGCGATGGCCTCGAACATCACCATCGGGAACCCGGATTCGATCAGCGACTTCGAGCGCAGCGACGGCGCGTGGTCGTTGGCGTGGCCTTCGCGGTCGGCGCCGTGACAGAGCGCGCAGTAGCGCTGGTAGTCGGCCGCCGCCTGGCGCGCTTCCTCCGCATCCAGCGCCGGCCTCTGCGCGGCGGCGAGGCCGGACCAGAGCAGGCCGGCGGCGGCCAGCAGCAGCAAAGCGATGCGTTGCGTCATCATCGGGCTCCAGAATCGCGGCGGGCGGCCGCAGCGCCGCCCTCTCCCCAGCTTAACGTCATTGCCCCCACGATCCGGCATTCGACCCGCAGGAGCCAGCCCATGTCCTACATCGACGGTTTCGTCATGGCCGTCCCCACGGCCAACCGCGAGGCGTTCATCGAACACGCCCGCCGCTTCGATCCGGTGTTCATCGAGTACGGCGCGACCCGAGTGGTCGAGTGCTGGGGCGACGATGTTCCCGACGGCAAGGTCACCGACTTCCCCCGCTCGGTGCAGGCCAGCGGGGACGAGACGGTGGTGTTCGCCTGGGTCGAATGGCCCGACAAGGCGGCGCGCGACGCGGCCATGGACCGGATGATGCAGGATCCGCGCATGGACCCGGTGGCCAATCCGATGCCCTTCGACGGCGCCAGGATGATCTTCGGCGGCTTCCGGACCGTATTCGAGATGGCCGGCTGACGGCCGCCGCCGCGACCTCCGCTTGCGCCCGCCGGCGGCGCGCACAATCATGCGCACCATCGGATGCGGGGCGAGGCGGCGATGGCGGAAGGGACGGACAGCCCGGTCACGGCAGCGGCGGAGCCGCCGCCAGCCGCCGCTTCGGCCAACCGGCTCGGCTGCATGGTCTATCCGTTCTTCGGCGTGCACATGCTCGGCTTCGGGATCTCCGGATTCGTGATCGCCTACCAGGAGCGGCAGCCCGACCTGGGCTTCCTGTTCATGCACGGGGGCATCGCGATCGCGGTCTATCTCGTGTTCTACCTGGCGATCTTCGGGCGCGACCAGGTCAAATGGATGCTGATCAACGGCGCGCTGGGCGTGTTCGGGATCCACGCCCAGATCGGCTGGATCCTGGCGCGCTTCGGCCGCAACATCGACGACTATCCCTGGCAGGCCCACGTCATCCCGATGCTGTACTACGTGCTGTACACCTTCCTCCTGCGCCAGTTCGTGATCGACGCGACCCGCAGCCGCGGCAACCCGGCGCGGCGCCGGGCGGTCGAAATGGTCTACGTGCTGGCCTCCGTCCTCGTCTACGGCCTGATCCTGTGGCGCGCGCGCACTTCCGGCTGACCGCGGCGCTGGCGGCGGCGCTGCTGCTCGCCGCCTGCTCGACCCAGCCGCCGGCCGAGCGCGAGGCCACGCCCGCGGAAATCCGCGCCGAGGTGGCGCGCCGCATCCCGACCGGCACCGCCGACCGCGAGGGCTGGGCCGCCGACATCCAGGTGGCGCTGACCAGCCAGCGCATCCGGGCCAACCCCGAGAACATCTGCGCGGTGCTGGCGGTGATCGAGCAGGAATCGGGCTATGTCGCCGATCCGGGCGTGCCCGGCCTGCCGCGGATCGCCCGCGCCGAGATCGACCGGCGCGCCGAAGCGCTGCGCATTCCGAAGCTGCTGGTCGACGGCGCGCTGAAACTCAGGTCCGGCGACGGCCGCAGCTATGGCGAACGGCTGCAGCGGGTGCGCAGCGAGCGCGAGCTGAGCGAGCTGTACGAGGACCTGATCGGGCGCGTGCCCATGGGCCAGCGACTGTTCGCCGGGAAAAACCCGGTGCAGACCGGCGGCACCATGCAAGTCGGCATCGCCTTCGCCGAAGCCAATGCCGCCGGCTATCCCTACCCGGTGGCGGCGGGCATCCGCAGCGAGGTGTTCACCCGCCGCGGCGGCCTGTACTTCGGGATCATGCACCTGCTCGGCTACCGGACGCCGTACACGCGCAAGGTGCACCGATTCGCCGACTACAACGCCGGCTGGTACGCCAGCCGAAACGCGGCGTTCCAGAACGCGGTGCGGATCGCCACCGGCATTCCACTGGAACTCGACGGCGACCTGCTCCTCCCCGGCGCCCCGCTCGACCGTCCCGGCCGCACCGAGATCGCGGTGCGCGCGCTGTCGGCGCAGCTGGGGATGGACGAGCGCCGCATCCGCCGCGAGCTCGAGCGCGGCAACCAGCTGGAATTCAGCGACAGCGCGCTGCACGAGCGGGTGTTCGCCATCGCCGAGCGCACCGCCGGCAAACCGCTGCCGCGCGCCATGATCCCGGGCATCCGCCTGGACAGCCCCAAGATCACCCGCGAGCTGACCACGGAGTGGTTCGCCAACCGCGTCGACGCGCGCTACCGGCAGTGCCTGCAGCGCTGACGCCCGTCCGCGCTGGCCTCAGCGCCCGCCGGACCGTCTGAACAGCGCCGCGTTGATGCAGGAGAACACGCTCACCAGGAACCAGCCGAAGGGAAACAGCGACAGCGTGACCAGCCAGGTCACCGCGAAGGCGGCGCAGGCCGCGAGGAACCACAGGATCGCCGACAGCAGACGGCCCTGGACCAGCTGGCCGAGGCCGGGGACGAAGAAACTGCAGATCGCGGCGATCACATTGCCCGCAGAACCCTGTCCGCCCATGTGCATTCTCCTGAATTGGTGGTCGATGCCCACCATGATGCCGGCGGGAGGCGGGATGTGACGTGACAGCGGCACGCAGGCGTCGCCGGCAGGAGCCGACGCCGCTACAGCGGCAGCGGCGCTGCCTTCCCCGCCAGGATCAGCAGCCCCCAGACCACCATCGCCGCCCCGCCGCACAGGTACAGCAGCAGGAAGAAGTGGAAGGCGACGGGGTTGTCCTCGCGGCTGGGCCGCCAGGTTCCCCTGAAGAAGTTGGCACCGGCCGGCACCTCTCCCGTCCGGATCCCGTTCCAGGCCACGGCCAGCACGCCCGCGCCCATGAAGATCAGAAACAGCGCGCCAACGATATGCATCACCACCTCCTCCGCCCCGCCGGCCCGGCGCACGCGCCCTGCCGTCATCGGCCAGACCCGGGCGGACGGCAGTTCCCTCCGGCATGGTCCCACACCGATCCGGCGCCTCGCCCCACGTTCACCGGGCAATCCGGGGAACCGGGTGCCTTGACGGCCCGCGGGCCGCGGACGTGACCGACCGCGACGCACCGCTTCCGCGATCCGCGTGCCCGGCGCCGGGAGCGGCTGCCGCCGTCAGGCTGGCCCATCAGCGCCACGAACCCGGACAACCCGGAGCCGCGGCGGCTGTCAGCCGCCCGCTTCGGCCGACAGCCCCACCCGCGAATGCCGCCGTCCGTAGGCGAAATAGAGCGCCGCGCCGACCGCCAGCCAGACCGCGAAGCGCACCCAGGTCAGCGTGGTCAGGTTGAGCATCAGGTAGAAGCACAGCAGCGCCGAGACGATCGGCAGCACCGGCGAGAACGGCACCCGGTAGGCACGCTGCAGGTCCGGGCGCCGGTGCCGCAGCACCACCACCGCGATGCTGACCAGCACGAAGGCCGAGAGCGTGCCGATGTTGATCATCTCTTCCAGGATCTCCACCCGGGTGAAGCCGGCCAGCAGCGCCACCGCGGCGCCGGTGATGAGCTGCAGGCGCACCGGCGTCCTGCGGGTTTCCGAGGTGACGCTGAGCCAGCGCGGCAGCAGGCCGTCGCGGCTCATCGCCAGCAGCACCCGCGACAGGCCCATCAGCAGCACCATGATCACCGTGGTCAGGCCGACCAGGATGCCCACCGAGATCACCTGCGCCGCCCAGCCCGCGCCCACCGCCACGAAGGCAGTGGCCAGCGAGGGGTTCTCGGCTTCGGCCAGCAGCGTGTACGGCACCATCCCGGTCAAGGCGAAGGCGACGCCGATATACAGCAGGGTCACCAGCGCCAGCCCGCCGAAGATGCCCAGCGGCAGGGTGCGCTGCGGGTCCTTGACCTCCTCGGCCGAGGTCGCCACCACGTCGAAGCCGATGAAGGCGAAGAACACCAGCGCCGCGCCCGAGAGCACGCCGGCAATGCCGTAGCGCGCCGGCTCGGCGCCGGTCATCCACGAGAACAGCGACTGCGACCAGACATCCGCGCTGCCGCCTGCGGTCGGCACGGCAGGCGGGATGAAGGGGCTGAGGTTGTCGGCGTTGAAGTAGGTGAGCCCGACCACGATCACGAACACCACGATGCCCACCTTGATCACCGTGAACACGTTGTTGACCCGCGCCGAGATCTTGGTGCCAGCGATCAGCAGCGCGGTGAACACGCCGGTAATGAACAGCGGCCCCCAGTCCACGCCGACGCCGAAGATGTCGATCGTCGTCGGTATGTGCACGTCGAACAGCTCGAACACCATCGCCAGGTAGATGCCCCAGTACTTGGCGATCACCGCGGCGGCGGTGAGCAGTTCGAGGATCAGGTCCCAGCCGATGATCCAGGCGATGAACTCGCCCAGGGTGGCGTAGGTGTAGGTGTAGGCGCTGCCGGCGACGGGAATGCTGGAAGCGAACTCGGCGTAGCACATGATCGCCAGCGCGCAGGCCAGCGCCGCAAGCACGAACGACAGCGACACCGCGGGCCCGGCGAAGCTGCCCGCCGCACGCGCGCCCACCGAGAAGATCCCCGCCCCGACCGCGACCGCCACGCCCAGGATCATCAGGTCCCAGGCGCTGAGCGAACGCTTGAGCCGGCGCCCGGGCTCGGCCGCGTCGGCAATGGTCTGTTCGATCGACTTGGTGCGGAACAGGCTGCGCGACGGGCTGGCCTGGGGACGGGGCGTCGGACTCATTCGGGTGCGGCTCGCGGCATGTGTGGGCACCCGCGCAACCCCGGTGGGCGTGCGGGCAATTTCCCAGATTACGCCGCGGCACGGAACCGGGGCAATGCCGACCGATCCGACGCCCCGCGACCGCGGTCAGCCGCGGTGGACGCGCTTACGAGATGCGGAACATCGGCTGGCGGCGCCGGTACGCAGGGCTCGAATGCGGGAGGTAGCGGGCGCGGGTATAGGCCGGGAACGGGCGGCTGCCGCGGCCCTGGCTTGCGGCGGGCGTGCTGCCCGATGCCGCAGACGTGGCCACCGGGGCCTTGGGCATGGCGGCGCGATTGCGGGTGACGTCCGCGACATGCGGCGCCCGGCGATGGGCCGGCCGCGGGCCGACGCGCGAGGTGTGGCTGGGGAAAATGGACATGAGCTGCTTGAGATGACTGGTAATTTTGATCCTCCATTAATTTCAATGATTACAACAACTTACGCGGAGAATTATAGCACGTTCAGGCACTTTCCGCGAGCGCGGTCCGCTGTGTTCCAGCAACGGCGCGGCACCCGGAAGCAGTCCGCTGCTTGACCCCGGTCAGGGGCGGATGCGGGCATTGGCGCCTACCATTTCCCGACCCCTCCGCTTCCGGGCAAGCCATGAACATCCTCTTCCCGCTTCTGGTCGCCGGCCTGGTCCTGGCATCGGCAACGGCCTCCGCGCAGCACGAGCACGGCGTGCACGGGCAGCCTGCCGACCATGCCGCCCACCACGCGCATGCGACGCATGCCGGTGCCCACGCAGCGACCGCACCGGCCACCGTCGCCGCCGGCCACGTGCCGTGGACGCCGGACGCACCGCTGGTCGCGGGCATGGCCCGCGTCGCCGCCGCCGTGGACACCCTCGCCCACCACGAGATGGGCCACCTGGCCGACAGCGACGCACTCGCGCTCGCCGACGGGATCGACGCCGCCATCCGCGACATGTTCGCCAACTGCCGGCTGGAGCCCGAACCCGACGCCGCCCTGCACGGCGTGCTCGCGCGCCTGATGGCCGCCACCGGCGCGCTGCGCGCCAATCCGGCCGACGCCTCCCCGGTCGCCGGCATGCGCGCGGCGCTGGCCGACTACCGCAGGCTGTTCGCCGATCCGGGAACGGAAGCACCCTGAACCCTGCTACCCCGGTCGCTGGACACATTCACGGCCGCCGCCCTGCCGGGGGCCTTCCGGCAGTTGCAGCACGATCGGGATCGACGCAACCAGGCGCCTGGAGACTGCCGGTCGGACAGCGGCAACCCGCCCAGTCGTCCTGCATCGACAAAGACACGAAACCGGTTTGACCGCAATGCGTGGCGTTGCGGCCTCTCAGGACATCGGCAGTCTCAGACCCTGCTCCTTCGCGCACTGCCGGGCGATATCGTAGCCGGCGTCGGCGTGGCGCATGACGCCGGTGCCCGGATCGTTCCACAGCACCCGCGCGATGCGCCGGTCGGCCTCGGGCGTACCGTCGCAGACGATCACCACGCCCGAGTGCTGGCTGTAGCCCATGCCGACGCCGCCGCCGTGATGCAGGCTGACCCAGGTCGCGCCGCCGGCGACGTTGAGCATGGCGTTGAGCAGCGGCCAGTCGCTGACCGCATCGCTGCCATCCTTCATCGCCTCGGTTTCGCGGTTCGGGCTGGCCACGCTGCCCGAATCCAGGTGGTCGCGGCCGATGACCACCGGCGCGTTCAGCTCGCCCTTGCGCACCATCTCGTTGAAGGCCAGGCCGAGCCTGTGGCGCTGGCCGAGGCCGACCCAGCAGATGCGCGCGGGCAGGCCCTGGAAGCTGATGCGCTCGCGCGCCATGTCCAGCCAGTTGTGCAGGTGCGGATCGTCGGGGATCAGCTCCTTGACCTTGGCATCTGTCCTGTAGATGTCCTCGGGATCGCCGCTGAGCGCGACCCAGCGGAACGGGCCGACGCCGCGGCAGAACAGCGGGCGCACGTAGGCCGGGACGAAGCCGGGGAAGTCGAAGGCGTTGGCGCAGCCTTCGTCCCTGGCCATCTGGCGGATGTTGTTGCCGTAGTCGACGGTCGGGATGCCCTGGGCGTGGAAGGCGAGCATGGCCTCGACGTGCACACGCATCGACTTCTTCGCTGCGTCGCGGACCTTGTCCGGGCTGGTCTCCTGTCCGGCCAGCCACCGCTCGACGGTCCAGCCCGCGGGCAGGTAGCCGCGCACGGGGTCATGGGCGCTGGTCTGGTCGGTCACGCAGTCCGGTCGCACGCCGCGACGCACCAGTTCGGGGAGGACTTCGGCGGCGTTGCCCAGCAGCGCGATCGACTTCGCCTCGCCCGCGGCGGTGTATTTCGCGATCCGCGCGAGGGCATCGTCAAGATCCGTGGCCTGCTCGTCCACGTAGCGCGTGCGCAGGCGGAAATCGATGCTGGCCTGGCGGCACTCGATGGTCAGCGAGCTGGCGCCGGCCAACGAGGCCGCCAGCGGCTGCGCGCCGCCCATGCCACCCAGGCCGGCGGTGAGGATCCAGCGTCCGCTGAGACTGCCGCCGTAGTGCTGGCGCGCCATCTCCACGAAGGTCTCGTAGGTGCCCTGCACGATGCCCTGGGAGCCGATGTAGATCCACGAGCCGGCGGTCATCTGGCCGTACATCATCAGGCCCTTGCGGTCGAGCTCGTCGAAGTGTTCCCAGGTGGCCCAGGCCGGCACCAGGTTGGAGTTGGCGATCAGCACGCGCGGGGCATCCGGGTGCGTGGGGAACACCCCGACCGGCTTGCCGGACTGCACCAGCAGGGTCTCGTCGTCGGCGAGCGTCTTCAGCGTTTCCAGGATCGTGTCGTAGCAGGCCCAGTCGCGCGCGGCGCGACCGATGCCGCCGTACACGACGAGGTCCTCCGGGCGCTCGGCCACCTCCGGGTCGAGGTTGTTCTGCAGCATGCGGAACGGTGCCTCGGTGAGCCAGCTGCGGCAGCTGAGCGCGCTGCCGCGCGGGGCACGGACGGTGCGGGACGGGTCGTGGCGCGAGGCGGGATTGGCCATGCCGGGCTCCGGAAAATGGAAGTCCGGGAATTATGCCCCGTGGCCTGGAATCGAACCCGGCCTGGCGGGCAATCCGGCGACCCGGACGCAGCGCGCGGCGTCCGTCCGACGGCCGGACGGCCGAACCGGAAACCTTCCCGCGCTCAGGAGAAGATGCACAAAAAGTTCTTCTCCCAAGTGCGGGGGGATCGCAAGAGCAGAGCTGGATCGGGGCTTGCGGACAGAGGGTCGTCCCGGGCCGGGGATTGCTACCCGGCTCGGTCAGCCCGCTCCGCGGTCCGGCCCGGCGCAGCGCGCCGGGCGTTCGCGCGCACGCGCGGCAGTGCCGCGCAAGCCGTGCGCGTTCACCCATGGCTGACTCGCCGCCGCAGCGCATCCATGCGCTGCTCGCCGCAATTCCCCGGCCCGGGACGCCCCATCGATCCGTTGACGACTCCACTTCGTTTGGGCAGCAAAGCACTTGCTCCCGAAGCACCGAACCAGACGCAGCAACGAGCCGCGTCCTGGCGGCCGGGGATCGCGGCCAAG
>CAKTDC010000009.1 GCA_934541015.1 uncultured Luteimonas sp. | reverse complement strand
CGCGCCAGGCGCAGCTGGATTGCCGTCCACCCCACATCCGAACCGTCATGCTCGCCGCGTGCAGGCCGTCATCCCGGGCCGCGTGCAGGCCGTCATCCCAGCGAAAGCTGGGATCCATCCTGATTTCCGTCCACTTCGCCAGGGAGCAAAATGGATCCCGGCGTCCGCCGGGATGACGACTTCGGGCTGACGACGGCCGAACCAGTCATTTTCCCGCACCTGGGAGAAGAGTTTTTTGGTTCTTCGCCCATTTGAGGGTATCGGGACAGCCGCCAGAGCCCTGGATCAGGGCTGTCCGAGCGTGAAAAGCGACCCCGGCCGGCAGGATACCGAGGAGGAGCGCTTGCGGGCCGTCGGCTCATACGACCATGAGCGCCCACGTGCCGGTCGGGACGGGTTGGAGTCGGCCCGGCTTCCATCCCCGCACGCGGCGGTGTCTACTGGGGCCCACTGCGGCGCACGCCCCGGCCGGCACGACACGATGACCTCCACCTTCGTCTCGCTCCTCGATTTCATCGGCACCTTCGCCTTCGCCATCAGCGGTGCGCTGGTGGCCGTGCGCCACCGCCTGGACCTGTTCGGCGTGCTGGTGCTGGCGTTCGCCGCGGCCACCGCGGGCGGCATCGTGCGCGACGTGCTGCTGGGCGCCACGCCGCCGGGGTCGGTGCTGGACTGGCGCTACCTCGGCGTGTCGATGCTCGCCGGCCTGCTCACCTTCTTCTGGCACGACCAGGTCGAGCGCATGCGCAACCCGGTGCAGCTGACCGATGCGATCGGCCTGTCGCTGTTCGCCGTGATCGGCTCGGGAAAGGCGCTGGCCGCCGGCCTGGGGCCGGGCGGCGCGATCATGCTCGGCATACTGTCGGGCGTCGGCGGCGGCATCGCCCGCGACGTGCTGGTGGCCCAGGTGCCCAGCGTGCTGCAGCGGGAGCTGTATGCGGTGGCCGCGCTGGCCGGCGCGGGCGTGGTCGTGACCGGCCATGCACTGTCGCTGCCCGGCGGCCCGGTCGCCGTCGCCGGGGCGGTGCTGTGCTTCCTGATCCGCTGGCTGGCGATCCGCCGCGGCTGGCGGCTGCCCCTGCCGCGGGCCTCGTGATGGTCCCGCCGGGCGCCGCCCGCGGAACGATCAGCCTGCCAGCTGCAGCAGAATCCCGAGCGGATGGTGGGTCCGGGCGATGAAGTACATCTGCGCGAACGCCAGCAGCGCGGCGACATAGCAGATCGCCCGCACGCGCCTGGAGCGCCCGCGGCGCAGCGCGAACACGCCCAGCACCACGTAGGCCACCAGCAGCGCGAGCTTCACCGCAAGCCAGCCGTTGCCGTACAGCGCCATCGGCAGGATCGTCAGCAGCATCAGCGCAGCGGTCAGCAGCGCGGTGTCGATGGCGTAGCTGAGGTAGCGCACCGGCGCGGCGTTCGCCCAGCGCAGGCCACCGAGCAGCAGCGCGCCGCGGACGGCGAACAGGCCGCCGCTGAGCAGCGCCAGGCCGATGTGCGCGTGTTTGATCTGGGGATAGAACTCGATCATGGCGGCAGTCTACCGGCCCGCGGCGCGGCCCTCATCCCGGTTTTCCATCCACGCGCGGCGACAGGTAGATTCCGCCGATGCGCAGCACCCACGGCCCCAGCACCAGCAGCCAGCCCAGCGCCGACAGCGCCTGCCACCCCAGGGTGTCGGGCAGCACCTCGGCGGTGATGCGCAGCGCGGCCACGAACTGGATGCCCACGAACGCCAGCCAGGCCAGCGGATACATCCGCAGCGGCCGGCCGGAGTGGCCGCTGGTGACCCGCGTCACCATCGCCACCAGCAGGCTGCCGAACATGCCGATGAACAGGGCGTGCGCCGGCGCCCGGCCCAGGATGAACTCGCCGGTGAACAGATAGGCCAGGCTCTGCGCCGAGAACAGCGCGCCGGTCACCGGCCACCACAGCAGCCCCACGAACAGCACCCACAGCAGCCCGGGCGCCGCCCCGCGCGGCCACCAGCGCCACAGCACGTACAGCGACAGCAGCAGCATCGGCAGGTCGACGATCCACAGCCAGGCGTAGGCGTGCCACAGCTCCAGCACCAGGTGCGCCATCAGCAGCGCCCACACCGCGCCCAGCAGCCACATCGGCCGCCACGCGGCGTAGCCGCGCACCACGTTGCCGGCAAAAAACGGGAACATCCGGTGCGCCACCGTCAGATAGACCGGAAGCAGCAGCCCGAAGGTGCCCAGCTTGATGCCGATGAACGCCCACCACGGCGAGCCGGTGGCGACGAACACCGCGAAGCAGACCACGCCGAACAGCCCCAGCGCCAGCGCGGCGAAGCACGAGCGCGCGTGCCAGGTGCGGCCGCGCTCGGCAAGCAGGAGCCGGCCCAGCAGCCACAGTCCCGTCGACCAGCCGGCCAGGGTCATGATCAGGCCGACCGTCAGCGCCACCTCCAGCCCCAGCGCCCCCAGCAGCATCGCCGCCTGGCCGCCGAACATGCCCACGCCGACGGGCACGTAGCGCCAGCGCGGAATGTCGGGCAGGCCCATCCAGCGCGGGAAGACGGTCAGCAGGAAGCCGAAGAAGAAGCTCGGCAGCACCTGGTACTGCATCACGAAGGCGTGCAGCCAGCCCGGATAGGTCGCCGCCTGTGGCACCTGCAGCAGCTCCGGCCAGCGCTGCGCGCACAGCCACGCCGCCCACCAGGCCATGGCGAGCAGGAGGTTGCCGGCGCCGATGAAGAACATCAGCCGGTGCGGCGCCGCGGCCAGCAGGCCCGGCGAGGGTCCGGAAACGGGTGTCGTCATGGTGCCCATCTTCGCGCATCGCCGCGCGGGGGATGTTGATGCAGGTCAAGACGGCAGGGCGCACCGGCAGACGGACCAGCGCGTCCGCGGGAGCCCCCGGGGTTGCGGATGCAGCAACAGGCGCACTCGCCCGTGCCACCAGCGGGGAAGGGAACCCGGCCAACACCTCCCGCCCACGCAACAAGCGGGGGAAGGGAACCCGGCCAACCCCTCCCGCCCGCGCAGCGGGGGGAGGCCGGGAGGGGGAGGCTCAGCAGCATCGCCACTCCGGCTTCAACCAGCGTCGCGCCTCGAATGTCGTTGCGCCCGCCCCTGCCCCCGGTCAGCCTTCCGTCGCGCGGCCTGTGCCTGCGCCCGAAGGCATCTGATCGACACTCAGGTCGCCGACCAGGGCGCCGTCGCCATCGACGACCAGGCGCACTCGCGTGCGGCCGTGGTAGAAGCTCGCGCGGTACAGGCCGGCATCCTCGCCGGTGCCGCGCTCGCACAGCACGGCGATCCGGCGCTGCTCCATCAGCTGGCGGAAGGCGTCCACCTCCAGCCCGAGGCCGCGCGCGATGCGGGCGCCGTCGACCTCGATCGACCGCGATCCGGCAAGCTCCAGCCGAATGGGTTTTGTCATGCGTTCCTCCTGCAGCAGTGCATGGTGTCGGAGTCAGGTGCTTTTCCGACAGGATCCGCACGCGGCGATGCGGCGGGACGGGCCGCCCCCATCCCCGGCCCTTCCCCCGCAAGCGGAGGAAGGGAGAAGTGCCCGGTGCCGGCACCCGCGACCGGGGGGGACAGGAGCCCCCCATCACCGCCCTTCCCCCACAAGCGGGGGAAGAAGAAGTCCCCGGCGAGCGGAGAAGAAAAGTGCCCGGTACCGGTGTCCGTTCGGACAGGGCCCGGCACCCGCGGCCGGGAAACGGGATGCTCGCATCATCGGCCGGGGCGGCTCCGGCGGCACTGACCTGGGTCAAGCCGGCCCGCTCGCGACGCGCGCCTCCGCAGGCCCGGCACGCCCGGGAACAGGCGCCGCGGGCGTCCTCGCCGGGCACCGGCGGGACAACCGGGCCGGGGCGATTGATCCAGATCATCGCGTCGCCTGCGCCCGCGCGCGAGGATGGCCGGGCAATGCGCCCCTATTCCATCCTGCTGATCGTGCACCTGTTCGCGGCACTGCTGTTCGTGGGCACGGTGTTCTTCGAGGTGCTGATCCTCGACCGCATCCGCGCAGCGGTGCCGAAGAACGCGATGCACCTGGTCGAAACGGCCATCGGCCAGCGCGCGCGCCGGATCATGCCCTGGGTGCTGCTCGCGCTCTACGGCAGCGGCCTGGGCATGGCCTGGCAGTACCGCGCGGCGCTGGCGCATCCGCTCTCCAGCGCCTTCGCGCTGATGCTCACGCTGAAGATCGTGCTCGCGCTCAGCGTCGCCGGGCACTTCATCACCGCGATGGTGCTGATCCGGCGCAGGCGCCTGCTGGGCAGCGCCTCGCGGCGGCTGCACCTGAGCCTGTTCGTGCACATGGTCGGGATCGTGCTGCTGGCCAAGGCGATGTTCCACCTGGGCTGGTAGCCCGCTGCCGGCAGCGGACCCTCACGCAGGCGCGACCGCCCGCTGCCGCCGGATCAGTCGCGCAGCACGTGGTGCGCCAGCTCCTCCAGCACCGCCGGCTTGAGGATGTGCATGTCGCGCCGGTCGACCTTCAGCACGCCCTCGTCCTGCAGCCGCCGCAGCACGCGGCTCACCGTCTCCGGCGCCAGCCGCAGGTAGTTGGCGATGTCGGTGCGGGCCATGGTCAGGCGCATGCGCGTGGCCGAGAACCCGCGCTCGGCGAATCGGCGCGAGAGCACCACCAGGAACGCGGCCAGGCGTTCGTCGGCGGTGAAGCTGCCGGCGAGCAGCGACGCCTTGCCGATGTCCTGGCTGAGCAGGTTGAACAGGTGCCGCTGCAGCCCGGGCATCCGCCCGGCCAGCGTGGCCATCATCGGGAACGAGAACCGGCACAGCATCACTGTGTCCAGCGCCACCGCATTGCACGGATAGCGCGAGGTGGCGATGGCGTTCAGCCCGATCACCTCGCCGGGCAGGAAGAAGCCCAGCACCTGCTCGCGCCCGCTGGCGTCGGTGACGTAGGTCTTGACCGTACCGGCGCGGACCGCGGCGATCGCGTTGAACGGGTCGCCCTCGCGGAAGATGTGGTCGCCCTCGCGATACGGGCCCACGTGTTCGACCAGCACGTGCAGGTCGCGCAGCTGGCGCTTGTCGTAGCCCTCGGACAGGCACGCGGCGGAGAAGGCGCAGGTGCTGCAGAAGGTGAATTCGTCGCCGTCGTCGGCGATGGGCGTCCCCGGAATCACCTTGAATGGTTGTTCTTGCACGCTGCCGTCCTGCCTGCCGCTTCAGATGGTCCTGGAATAGCGCGCTCCTTCCGCGGAAGTTCCGAGATACCGGTCGAAGCACATGGCAATGATACGCAACAGCGCCCGCCCACGGGGGGTGGCGCGGATAGTGCCCGGGGGGCACTGCACCAGGCCGTCGTCCTGCAGCGGGCGCAGCGCGGCCAGGGCGTCCTGGAAATACTCGCCGAAGGAGATGCCGTAGGTCCGTTCCACCCGGCGCACGTCGATCTCGCCCTGGCACATCAGCTGCTGGATCAGGTCGGCGCGCAGCACGTCGTCGTTGCCCAGCACCAGGCCGCGCCAGATCGGCAGCCGGCCCTCGTCCACGGCCGCCTCCCACGACGGCAGGTCCCGGTGGTTCTGGGTGAAGCTGTCGCCGACGTGGCTGATGGCGCTGACGCCGAAGCCGACCAGATCGGTCTGGGCATGGGTGGTGTAGCCCATGAAATTGCGGTGCAGGCCGCCCTCGCGCTGCGCCCGGGCCAGCTCGTCCTCGGGCAGGGCGAAGTGGTCCATGCCGATGTATTCGTAGCCCGCGGCCGAGAGCCGCTCCACCGCCAGCTCGAGCAGGGCCAGCTTGCCCTCGGGGCTGGGCAGCTCCTCGTCGCGGATCTGGCGCTGGGCCTTGAACAGCCGCGGCATGTGCGCGTAACCGTAGATGGCAAGCCGGTCCGGGCGCGCGGCGACCACGGTGTCGAGCGTGCGCGCGAAGCCCTCGGGGGTCTGCTTCGGCAGGCCGTAGATCAGGTCGACGTTCACCGAGCGCATGCCGTACTGGCGGCAGGCGTCGATGATCGCCAGGGTTTCGTCGATGCCCTGCTCGCGGTTGATCGCCTTCTGCACCTCCGGGTCGAAGTCCTGCACGCCCAGGCTGGTGCGGTTGAAGCCGATCGCCGACAGCATGGCGATGTCGTCGGGGGTCACGAACCGCGGATCGAGCTCGATCGAGAAATCGCGGTCCAGGGCCTGGCTGAAGCTGAACTGCCGGCCGAGGCAGTCGACCAGCTCGCCGAGCTGGCGCGGGGTGAGGAAGTTCGGGGTGCCTCCGCCCAGGTGCAGCTGCACCACCTCGCGGTCGCGGTCGAACAGCGGCGCGACCATCGCGATCTCGCGCTGCAGCCGGTCCAGGTAGATCCGGCCGCGCGCCTCGTCGCGGGTGATCACCCGGTTGCAGCCGCAGTAGAAGCAGGGGCTGCGGCAGAACGGCACGTGCACGTAGAGCGACAGCTGGCGCGGGATCGGATCCTCGTTGCTGCGCTGCGCCACGCGGCGGAAATCCGCCTCCCCGAAACCCTCGGCGAAGTGCGGCGCCGTGGGGTACGAGGTGTAGCGCGGACCGGGGCGGTCGTAGCGCCGCAGCAGGTCCGGGTCGAAGGCCCAGCGCCCGGATCCGACGGATACAGTATCTTTCATGGCGGCAGTATCGGCCCCGGCTGCGGCGGCCGCCTTGATCAGGGTCAACCGATGACCATCCGCGGAAAACCGACATCGCTGGACATCGCCCACCTGGCCGGAGTGTCGCAGCCGACCGTCTCGCGCGCGCTGCGCGGCAGCCCGATGGTCAACGAGGAGACCCGCAAGCGCATCCTCGCCATCGCCGAACAGCTCAACTACAAGGTCGACAAGAACGCCTCCAACCTGCGCGCGCAGCAGTCGGGCACCCTGGCGCTGCTGCTGTTCGAGGACCCGACCACCGACGAGTCGCACATCAATCCCTTCTTCCTGCCGATGCTCGGCTCGATCACCCGTGCCTGCGCACTGCAGCGCAAGGACCTGCTGATCTCGTTCCAGCAGCTGTCCGACGACTGGCACGCCGACTACGCCGACAGCCACAAGGCCGACGGCCTGATCCTGCTCGGCTACGGCGACTACATCGCCTACGAGGGCAAGCTCAACACGCTGCTGGCGCAGGGCACGCCGTTCGTGCGCTGGGGCGCGGTGCTGGCCGAGCAGCCGGGGTTGTCGATCGGCTGCGACAACGTCGGCGGAGGACGCCTGGCCGGGGCGCACCTGGCGTCGACCGGACGGACCCGGGTGGCCTTCCTCGGCGACGCCTCCAGCCACTACCCGGAATTCCTGGAGCGCTACGAAGGCTGCGCCGCGGCCCTGCGCGAGGCCGGCACCACCATGGACCGCGCCCTGCAGGTGGACGCGGAGAGCTCCGAGGAATCGGGCGAAACCGCCGCGCGCGAGCTGCTCGCGCGCGGGCTGCCGTTCGACGCGGTGTTCGCCGCCAGCGACCTGATCGCCATCGGCGCGATGCGCGTGTTCGCCGAGCACGGCCTGGGCATGCCCGACGATGTCGCGGTCATCGGCTTCGACGACATCCCGGCGGCGCGGATCGCCACCCCGGCCCTGACCACCGTGCGCCAGGACACCAGCCGCGCCGGTGAGCTGCTGGTCGCCAAGCTGATCGCGCTGATCGAAGGCGAGCCGGCCGAAAGCGAACGCCTGCCCACCTCGCTGGTGGTGCGCCGCTCGGCCTGAGCCTGCTACAGGGGGGTTACGGCGACGCTGATCAAGTCCCCCTCGCTCGTCATTCCCGCCTTCGCGGGGATGACGGAAGAAATTTTCTTGCGGGACAGCATGCTAGTTCAGCGCTGCCTTGCGCTGCATCTGCTTGCTGAGCTGCGCGAGCAGCTGCGGCGCATCGAGCGGCGTCTCGCGCAGCAGGACGCGCACGCCGTGGGCCGGCACCTCCACTTCGATCCGCTCGCCGATGCGCACCTCGCCATCGTCGAAGGCATCGCGCCACAGGCCCGGCTGCACCATCGCGTCGACGACGATCATCCTTGCGGCATCGCCCTTGTTGAGCAGCACCAGCGCTGTCTGCGCCCGGCCATCGCCCTGGAAGACGCGGTAGAACGCGGCTTCATCGCCGTCGAGCTTCAGGTTCACCTGCAGGCCGCGCTGCAGCGCGACCGACTCCCGGCGCAGGGTGGCGATGCGCTGCAGCGGCGCGAAGATCGGGCTGTCTGCCGCGGCGTCGATGCCCTCCTGCCCGAAGTAGGCGCGGTTGCCGCCGTGCTCGCCGTGCCCGCGCATGAAGCCGGCCTCGGAGCCGTAGTACAGCACCGGGATGCCGCGGGCGGTGAACAGCCAGTTGTGCGCGTCGATGAAGCCGCTGTCGTCGGCGTCCAGCCGCGGCATGTCGTGGTTGTCGTAGAACGTCGCCAGCTCGTAGGGGTTGGCGTAGGGTCCATCTTCCAGATACAGCACCGGCGCCAGCCGCTCGAAACCCGCCTGCGCGCGGCCGAACACCTCGCCCATGGCCGTCTTCATCGGGAAGTCGAGCACGCTGATGCCGCCGTTTTCCGGCAGCGTGAACGGCGCGATGTTCTCGGCCTTGTCGTCGAAGGCCTCGCCGAACATGTACATGCCCGGGTGCGCGGCGCGGATGCGGTCGGAGAAGGTCCTCCAGAACGGCAGCGGCTGGTGGCGGATGGTGTCGATACGCAGCGCATCCACGCCCTGCCCGATCCAGTGCAGGTGCGCCTCCACCAGATAGTCCATCACCGCGGGATTGCCGGGATCGAAGTCCGCGAGCTGGGCCAGGTCCGGCTTCGTGCTGTAGTAGCGATGCAGCGGATTGCCGGCCGGATCGAGCTGGTCGGGCGGCAGGTTCTGGTGGTCGGCGAGCAGTTCGCCATCGCGCCCGTGGAGCTTGCCGAACTTCGGCTGGTCTTCGACCATGGTGTAGGCGGGCGAGCCGTGGTTGGCGACCACGTCGAGCACGGTCTTGAGCCCGTGCGCGCGCAGGCCCGCGGTCAAGCCGGCGAAATCCAGGTCGGCGCTGGGCAGGTGCTCGTCGAGCTCGAAGAAGTTCACGCCCCAGTAGCCGTGATAGCCGGTCTTGCCGCGGTCGCTGAGGAAGCTGGTGCAGCTGATAGCGTCGCCGCCGGTGAAGGCCTCGTCGGGGTTGTCGACGATCGGCGTCAGCCACACCGCCGTGAAGCCCAGGTCGCGGATGTAGCCGGCGTTGTCAAGCAGGCCGCGGAAGTCGCCGCCGAGGTAGCCGATGTTGCCGGAAACGCCGTCGCAGGGTTCGAGCGGGATGTCGAAAGTGCGGCGTGCACCGCCCTGCCCGCGATGGTCGTTGGACGGATCGCCGTTGACGAAGCGGTCGGTCAGCACGAAATACACCGCCTCGCCGGCGAAGGGCTCGAGCGTGCCGTGGAAGTCGGCGACCGATGGCGCCGGGCGCTCCGCGGTCCCGCACGCCGGCAGCGCGAGGGACAGCATCAGCAGCAGTGCGGAACGGATGTTCATTCGCCCTTTCTCCGGAACCAGAACCAATCGTCATTCCCGCGCAAGCAGGAATCCAGGAACGTTATTCCCGCTGAAGCCCATGGATGACCAGCGCTCCGCGCTGTTGGAAAGCGCCTCCCGCTTGCGCGGGCGTGACGGCATCGGGAGCCGCAACTGCGGACACCGGGCCGGTCCCGGCGCATCTCACTGCACCGCCGCGACGGCGGGCGGCGTCCGCGGCAGCCGCACCCGCAGCGCGCAGAGGCCGGCGACGATGAAGCACGCGCCGCCCAGCATCAGCACCCGGATCGGCTGCCCGCCCAGCAGCGTCGACAGCAGCACCCCCAGCGTGCTCACCGCCACCAGCTGCGGGATCACGATGAAGAAGTTGAAGATGCCCATGTACACGCCCATCTTCGAGGCCGGCAGGCTGTCGGACAGCATCGCGTAGGGCAGCGACAGGATCGACGCCCAGGCGAAGCCGACCCCGACCATCGACAGCAGCAGCCACTGCGGATCGCGGATGAAGGCGATCGACAGCAGGCCCAGCCCGCCCAGCCACAGGTTGGCCAGGTGGCTGGCGCGCAGGCCGATGCGCCGCGCCATCCACGGGATCGCGATCGCGGCGAGCGCGGCGAAGCCGTTGTACGCGGCGAACAGCACACCGACCCAGTTCGCGCCTTCGTTCCAGGCCGCCGACGCGGTGTCGGTGGTGCCGTAATGCACCTGGGTGACCGCGGCGGTAGTGTAGATCCACATGCAGAACAGGCCGAACCAGGAGAAGAACTGGACCACGGCGAGCTGGCGCATCGTCGCCGGCATGGCGTGCAGGTCGGCGGTCACCGCCGCCAGCATCGAACCCTGCGGCATCCGCGGCGCCAGCGCGCGCAGCAGGCCGTAGGCCAGCGGCAGCGCGGCGAGCACGTAGAGCAGGCGGTGCCAGCCGGAGAACCAGATCACGGCCACGCCGGCCGCGCCGAGCAGCAGCCACGGCAGCCCGCCGGCCGCCGGCGGCACCGGCGCCGCGCCCGGCACCGATCCGTCCGGCTCGGCATCGTTGAAGGCGGCCAGCACCTCCGGCGGATACTCGCGCGTGCGCAGCACCGTCCACAGGATCGCCAGGAACAGCGCAGCACCGCCGGCGTAGAAGGCGTAGCGCACGGTATCGGGCACCTCGCCGGGCGCGGCGGTATTGGCCACGCCCCACTTCGCCAGCAGCCACGGCAGCAGGCTCGCCACCACCGAGCCCACGCCGATGAAGAAGCCCTGCATCGCATAGCCGGCGGGGCGCTGGCGCGGCGAGAGCTGGTCGCCGACGAAGGCGCGGAACGGCTCCATCGACACGTTCAGCGAGGCGTCGAGGATCCACAGCGTGCCGGCGGCGATCCACAGCTGCGGCGAGTTGGGCATGACCAGCAGCGCTGCGGTCGAGAAGAGCGCGCCCCAGAGGAAGTACGGGCGGCGGCGGCCGAAACGCGTCCAGGTGCGGTCGGAGAAATACCCGATCACCGGCTGCACCAGCAGGCCCGTCAGCGGCGCGGCGATCCACAGCCCCGGCACCTGCTCCATGTCCGCGCCGAGCGTCTGGAAGATGCGGCTGACGTTGGCGTTCTGCAGCGCGAAGCCGAACTGGATTCCGAGGAATCCGAAACACATGTTCCAGATCTGCCAGAACGACAGCTGCGGTTTCTCGGCCATGGGGACCCGTCGACGATGCGTTGGCTACATTCTCGGCGCAGGTGCATGCGCTTTCCTTGCGGCATCGCAGCATGACACTGCACCCGGATATCCGCAGCAAAAACGCGGAAAACGCAGGGACGTCAAGCGTATTTTCGCGATTCGCCGGCATCCGGCGGCGTCTGCCGGGCCTGCGCACGCCGCCGCTCCGCATACGTATTCATCGCGTCGCTGCCTGTGCCGGCGCGCTCACGCGCCGCCGCGCTGTGGAATAGTGTCGCCCGACCGCCGGTGCGCCGGCACGCATCGAGATGCCGGAAACACGATGACAAGCGAGCAGTGGTGGCGCGGCGCGGTGATCTACCAGATCTATCCGCGCAGCTACATGGACACCAACGGCGATGGCGTCGGCGACCTGCCCGGCATCATCGACCGCCTCGACCACGTCGCCAGCCTCGGCGTGGACGCGATCTGGATCTCGCCGTTCTTCAAGTCGCCGATGGCCGACTTCGGCTACGACATCGCCGACCAGCGCGCGGTCGATCCGCTGTTCGGCACGCTCGACGACTTCGACCGGCTGCTGGCGAAGGCGCACGCGCTGGGCCTGAAGGTGATGATCGACCAGGTCTTCAGTCACACCTCCGACCAGCACGCGTGGTTCCGCGAGAGCAGTCAGGACCGCACCAACCCGAAGGCCGACTGGTACGTGTGGGCCGACGCGCGCGAGGACGGCACCCCGCCCAACAACTGGATGTCGCTGTTCGGCGGCGTGGCCTGGCGCTGGGAGCCGCGCCGCGGCCAGTACTACCTGCACAACTTCCTGTCCTCGCAGCCGGACCTGAACTTCCACAATCCGGACGTGCGCCAGGCCACGCTGGACTACGTGAAATTCTGGCTCGACCGCGGCGTCGACGGCTTCCGCCTGGACTCGATCAACTTCTGCTACAACGACGCGCAGCTGCGCGACAACCCGCCCAAGCCGCCGGACCAGCGCGTGGGCCGCGGCTTCAGCGCCGACAATCCGTACGCGTTCCAGTACCACTGGTACAACAACACCCGGCCCGAGAACATCGGCTTCCTCGAGGAACTGCGGGCGCTGCTGGACCGCTATCCCGGCGCGGTGACCCTGGGCGAGATCTCCTCGGAGGATTCGCTGGCCACCACCGCCGAGTACACCTCCGGCCAGCGCCTGCACATGGGCTACAGCTTCGAGCTGCTGGTGGACGATTTCAGCGCCGCCTACATCCGCGAGACCGTCTCGCGCCTGGAAACGGTGATGACCGAAGGCTGGCCGTGCTGGGCGGTGTCCAACCACGACGTGCGCCGCGCGGTGACCCGCTGGGGCGGCGCCGATGCCTCGCCGCAGCTGGGCAGGATGCTGGTGGCGATGGTCTGCTCGCTGCGCGGCTCGGTCTGCCTGTACCAGGGCGAGGAACTCGGCCTGCCGGAGGCCGACGTGCCGTTCGAGGCGCTGCGCGATCCCTACGGAATCACCTTCTGGCCCAACTTCAAGGGCCGCGACGGCTGCCGTACGCCGATGCCGTGGACCGCCGACCCGCGCGCCGGCTTCAGCGAGGGCACGCCGTGGCTGCCGGTGCCGGCCGCGCACGCGGCGCTGAACGTGGCCGCGCAGGATGCGGACCCGCACTCGACGCTCAACGCGACGCGGCGCTTCCTGCGCTGGCGCCACGGGCAGCCGGCGCTGGTCGGCGGCACGATCCGCTTCCTCGACGCGCCCGAGCCGGTCCTCGCCTTCGTCCGCGAAGCCGGCGGCCAGCGTCTGCTGGTCGCGTTCAACCTGTCGGCGCAGCCGGTGTCGTGCGCGCTGCCCGATGCCGCCGGGGCACGGACCCGCGACGATCACGGCCTGGCGTCGGGCGAAGTCTCTGCCGGCCGCCTGCAGCTGCCCGCCTGGGGCGTGTGGTACGGCGAACCGGCGGGCGCGCACGCCGCGGGAGCGAACGATCCCCCGCACCCGGCCGCGGACTGAATCCGCCATCCGCATCGGGCACGCACGGGGCCGTGCCCGCCGGACCGCAGGACCCGCCCCGGACCGCCGCGGGGCCCGGGCGGACAGTCGGCGACGCGCTGGCGCGCGCCGTCGGCTCCCCGCACAGACAGCGAGAACGGCGACGCCATGAATCGACTCCCGCGCTTCCTGCTTCCGTGGCTCCTGTGCGCAGCCGGCGCCGCATCCGGCGTCACCCTGCCGCCGCCGCAGCTGCAGGACTGCGACCTGCCCGCCTCCGCCAGGGTGCTGGTTCCCGCCGCGCAGGCGCAGGCGCCGGAAGCGCGCGCGCACTGGCTCGACCGGCGCCTGATCCGCTGGCCGGGCGCGCACGGCGAGGGACGCTACCGCCTGTACCACTCGCGCAGCGGCGCGATCGTCGCCAGCCCCGGGGAACCCGTATCCGGCGCGGACGCGGCGCTGGTGCTGGCGCCCTTCCGCGGCGACCTGCCCGAAAGCATTTCCGGACGCTTCGGCTTCGTCGGCGCCGGCGCCACGCTCGCCGTCACCGCGGCCGACGCCGCCCGCGTTCCGGAGCTGCTGCGCGGGCAGCTGCTGCTGGTGCGCGAGGACGCCGACGGCAGGACGATCGCGAGTACGGCGCTCCAGCTCGCCGGGGCGCTTGACGACCTCCACGCCGATGCCGCGGCCGACGCCGCGCTCGGCGTCACCGTCGGCAGCGGCGGCACGCACCTTGCCCTGTGGGCGCCCACCGCGCGCGCCGTGGCGCTGTGCCTGTACGACAGCGGCGATGCTGCAGCCGGCGCCGTGCGCCCGGCGCGGCACGACGCGCGCTCCGGCATCTGGTCGCTAGCCGATGCCGCCGACCTGTCCGGCCGCTACTACACCTGGCTGGTCGACGTGTTCGTGCCCGGGCAGGGCCTGGTCCGCAACCGCGTCACCGATCCGTATTCGGTCGGGCTCGGCGCCGACTCCAGGCGCAGCTGGATCGCCGACCTGGATGCCCCGGCGCTGAAGCCGGAAGGCTGGGACGATACCGCGGCACCCGCCATCGCCGCGCAGACGGACGTGGCCATCTACGAGCTGCACGTGCGCGACTTCTCCATCGGCGACTCGACCGTGCCCGCGTCCGACCGCGGCAGGTACCTCGGCTTCAGCCACGATTCGTCCGCCGGCATGCGCCACCTGCGCGCGCTGGCCGACGCCGGCATGACCGACTTGCACCTGCTGCCGGTGTTCGACATCGCCACCATCCCCGAAACCGGCTGCACCACGCCGCAGATCCCCGACGCCGCGCCGGACAGCGAGGCGCAGCAGGCCGCGGTGATGGCCGCGGCCGCCTCCGACTGCTTCAACTGGGGCTACGACCCGTTCCACTTCAACGTGCCCGAAGGCAGCTACGCCAGCAGCGCCGGCGACGCGGCCGCGCGCATCCTCGAGTTCCGGCGCATGGTCATGGCGCTGCACCGGATCGGGCTGCGCGTGGGCATGGACGTGGTCTACAACCACACCTCGGCCTCGGGCCAGGATCCGCGATCGGTGCTCGACCGCATCGTCCCCGGCTACTACCACCGGCTGGACGAGGCCGGCCGCGTCACCCGCTCCACCTGCTGCGAGAACACCGCCACCGAGCACGCGATGATGGCGAAGCTGATGATCGACTCGGCCGTGCTGTGGACCCGGCACTACCGCATCGGATCGTTCCGCTTCGACCTGATGGGCCACCAGCCGCGCGCGGCGATGGAACGGCTGCAGCTGGCGGTGAACGCCGCCGCCGGCGGCCACGTTCCGCTGATCGGCGAAGGCTGGAACTTCGGCGAAGTCGCCGACGGCGCGCGCTTCGTGCAGGCCTCGCAGCTGTCGCTGGCCGGGTCCGGCATCGCCAGCTTCAGCGACCGCGCGCGCGATGCCCTGCGCGGCGGCGGCCCCGCCGACAGCGGCGTGGCGCTGCTGCGCGAACAGGGCTGGCTCAACGGCCTGGCCTACGCGCCCAATGCGCACGCCGACCGCACCCGCCCGCTTGCCGACCTGCTGCATGCGGCCGATCTGGCGCGCGCCGGCCTGGCCGGCACCCTGCGCGATTTCGAGCTCACCGCGCACGACGGCCGCCGCCTGCGCCTGGACCAGCTCGACTACAAGGGACAGCCCGCCGGTTTCGCCAGCCAGCCCGGCGAGGTCGTGAACTACGTCGAGAACCACGACAACCAGACCCTGTTCGACATCAACGTGTTCAAGCTGCCGCAGGACACCTCGCGCGAGGAGCGCGCGCGGGTGCAGGTGCTGGGCATGGCGCACACCGCCTTCAGCCAGGGCGTAGCCTACTTCCACGCGGGGATCGAGACGCTGCGATCGAAATCGCTGGACCGCAACAGCTACGACTCGGGCGACTGGTTCAACCGCTTCGACCCGACGCTGCAGGACAACCATTTCGGTACCGGGCTGCCGCCCGAACCCGACAACGGGCGCGACTGGCCGCTGATGCGGCCGCTGCTCGCCGACGACGGGATCAGGCCGACACCGGCCGACATCGCCTTCACTGCCGCTGCGCTGCAGGACCTGCTGCGCATCCGCGCCAGCACGCCGCTGTTCCGGATGCGCGATGCCGACGAGGTCAGGCGCCGGCTGACCTTCCCCAACAGCGGTCCGCAACAGAATCCGCTGGTGCTGGTCGGGCACCTCGATGGCGGGGACTGGCCGGAGGCGCGGTTCCGCGAAGTGCTGTATTTCATCAACGCCAGCCCGCAGGCGCAGACGCTCCGCCTCGACGCGCAGCGCGGCAAGCCGTGGGCGCTGCATCCGGTGCATCTGGCGCCGTCGGCTGCGGACAGGCGACCGGCGCAGGCCGCGCGGCACGATGCCGCCGGCGGAAGCTTCACCGTGCCGGGGAGGACGGCGCTGGTGTACGTCGTGGAGTGACGCGGCCCCCTACCCGGCCTCCCGCTCCGCTCCTCAGGGCACCACGATCACCTCCGTCTCATCCATCACCAGCGGCTCCACCGCTCCGTCGCCGCCGCTGAACGCGAATCCGCCCGGATCAACCGCCAGCGCACGGTAGCCGCCGTCGTAGTCCCAGGTGTTCACGTACAGCTTCAGCCCGGACAGCGAAGCCGGTGATCCCAGCGCCGCGGCGGGCAGTGTGAACACGATCTTTCCCGCATCCGGCTCCACCGAAATATCCGCACCCGGCGCCACCGGCGTCCCCTCCCCGTCCGCAGCCGCGCCCTCGGCCGAGAACAGCGCGTTCGACCAGCCGTGCGCGCGCAGCCGCAGGTGCCAGCACATCCCGTCCGGCAGCTCCGCGTTCTGCAGCGGCATCACCCGGCTGCCGCCGGCGCAGTCGCGACCCGGCAGCTGCAGGAACAGCGTCAGCGCCACGTGGTCGAACCCGTTGGCGGGATTCCAGCTCGCCGCCACGTCGGCCATCCGCAGTTCGATCCGCAGCGCGCCGCCGGAACCCGACACACGGACCTGGCGGATATCCAGAGGCCGCTGGCGACGCCAGACCGGATCATCGGGCGGCAGGTAGCGACCCGAGCGGCCGCGGTCAT
Source organism: uncultured Luteimonas sp. (assembly GCA_934541015.1). Taxonomy (GTDB): domain Bacteria; phylum Pseudomonadota; class Gammaproteobacteria; order Xanthomonadales; family Xanthomonadaceae; genus Luteimonas. The sequence goes on along the minus strand of CAKTDC010000009.1, from coordinate 74,255 downwards.
CGCCCGCGGGATCGGTCACTTCCGCCAGCAGCCGCCACTCGCGCGCGACCCGGAAGCCGATCCGCTCCGACACCGCACCGGCCGCCGGCGCCCACAGCACTGCCCGGTGCGCGACCGCGGCATCGACCATGCTGCCGGTCGCCACCGTCGCCATCCAGCTGCCGTCGGCGGCGGGCTCCACGTCGCGCGCGCCATCGATATCGCCGTCGACCACCAGCTTCAGCGGACCGGCGATGCCCGCGGTCCCGCGCAGCGGGAAGTCGTCCGTGACCGCACCCTCCGCCACCGGCTCCAGCCGCAGCGCCATCCGCGTCTCCGGCGCCCGGGCAGCGATCCCGTCGGGAACCCAGACCTCCCCGTGCCGCGACGGCAGGCGCAGGTGCACGCGGCCGTCGGTGTCCACCACCAGGTCGCCGATCGCGTCTTCGATGGCGAACACGCTGCGCAGGCGCGTGCCCGGCGCCAGGCCGGTATCGAGGTTGTCGAGCAGCTTCGCCGAATCGGCGCTGTTCATCGCCACCAGCGCCACGGCATCGCCGTCCCGCATCCGCCACGACACCGGGCCTGCACCGGCCGCGGACGCATCCAGCACCTCGGGCACGCCGCGCGACAGCACCCGATGCGCGCGCCGCAGCGCCGTCAGCCCGCGCACGTAGCCGTACAGGGGCGCCCCGCTGTCGAACCGGTCGCGTCCGCCCGAGCCGTAGCCAGCGGCGAACATCGCCTGGCGCTGCTGCCGGAAGCCCTGCTCGGTGCCGTAGTAGATCACCGGGATTCCCGGCAGGGTCATGATCGCCAGCAGCGCCTGCTTCAAACCCGCCTCGCTGCCGCCGGCCAGGAAGCGGTCGACATCGTGGTTGTCGACGAAGCTCGGCATCCGGTGCGGATCCGAGTGCACCCGCATCATGCTGTCGATGCGGTGCGCCAGCACCGCGGTCGGCATGCCGCGCGCGAACACGTCGGCCAGGCTGCCGTACAGGGGAAAGTTGATCATGCCCGGCAGCAGGTCTTCGCCATCGGCCGAACGCACATAGCGTTCGATACGCTGCGCCTGGACTTCTGCGAACGGCGCGTCGATCGCGAATCCCTCGCCGAACACATGGAACTCGCGGCGCCCCGTGTCCGCCGCGACGTGCAGGATGCCCGGCGCTTCGGCCTCGCCGGAACGCAGGAAATCGGCAAAGAACTCCGGCTCGACGTAGAACGCGGTATCGACGCGGAACGCATCCACGCCGACCTCGGCGATCCAGTCTCCGTACGCCTTGCGCAAAGCCCGCCGCACCACCGGATTGCCGGTGGCCAGGTCGTCCAGCCCCGCCATCTGGAAGGTCCGCTCCTGCACGCCGTCGCGGTAGTCGCGGATGTCCGGCGTCCAGTGGTAGATGCCGGCGGCGCGCTGGAGCGGATCGCGCGCATCGTTCATCGCGAACGGCTGCTGCGAAGGCGCGGTACGTCCGCGCGAGTCGGTGATCAACCGGAAGCCGTGCGCCGGATCGTCCGCGCGCCAGCCGTCGCCGTAGTCGAAGTAGTCGGCCGTGTGGTTGGTGACGATGTCCTGCACCAGGTACATGCCCGCCGAATGCAGCGCATGCGACAGCGCGCGATAGTCATCGAGCGTGCCGAAGTGGGCATCGACCGCGGAGAAGTCCTCCGCCCAGTAGCCGTGATAGCCGCCGTAGCGCACGCGCCGGTTCCACCACTGGCTGGCCACCGGCGGCGTGATCCACACCGCGGTCGCGCCCAGCCCGCGGATGTAGTCGATGCGGCGCGCGATGCCGGCCAGGTCGCCGCCGCTGAACTTCGCACCGTCGCCGGGATCGAACTCGCCCGCGCCCTGGTCGTTGTTGGAAGGATCGCCGTCGTCGAACCGGTCGATCATCAGGAAGTAGATCACCTGGTCGCGCCAGTCCGGGGACGGCACGTGCAGCAGCAGCTTCGGCGCTGTCCCGGCGGCGGCGGGACCAACCGGCATCAGCACCGCCAGCGTTGCCGCCAGCGCCGCAGCCAGCATCGCCATGGCGGGCGAACCGCGGCGAAAACCCGGGAATGCCTTGCCCATCTCCAACACCTCGCGCAGCGGCCAGCCGATGCGGCGATATTCGCCGCGATACGCGGGCGCAGGCACGCGACAGGGCCTGCATTCGCGAATGAATACGTATGCAAGGCGCAATTCTGCCGCAACCCCGCGACTACTATGGGCCAAGCGCCGGTCATCCGACAGGCGTCGCCCGGACAAGCCGTCGACAGGCGCGCCGGAGCAGCCGGATCACAAGCCAACATCGCCTTTGGGAGGGGAGAATGTTGCAACGCAAGCGCAACCTGTTGAGCGTCGCGCTCTTGACCGCGATCGCCATGGCCTCGACGCAGGTCCATGCCCAGGATTCCTCGGCCGCAGCCGACGACGACACCGATGCCACCGAACTCGACCGCGTCCTGGTCACCGGCATCCGCTCGGCCATCGAGAAGTCCATCGACACCAAGCAGACCTCGACCTCGATCGTCGAGGCGATTTCAGCGGAGGACATCGGCAAGCTGCCCGACGCCTCGATCGCCGATTCGATCGCGCGCCTGCCCGGCCTGACCGCCCAGCGCGAGCGCGGCCGCGCCGCACAGATCAACATCCGCGGCTTCGCCGGCGACTTCTCCACCGCCACGCTCAACGGCCGCGAGCAGGCCAGCACCGGCGACAACCGCGGCGTCGAGTTCGACCAGTACCCGTCCGAGCTGCTCAGCCAGGTCGTGGTCTACAAGACCCCCGACGCGGCCCTGGTCGGACAGGGCCTGTCCGGCACCGTCGACCTGCAGACCGTGCGCCCGCTGTCCTACGACGAGCGCGTGATGAGCGTCAGCGCCCGCTACGACCAGAACAAGATCCGCGACCAGAAGGAAAGCGGCTACCGCTTCAGCGCCACCTGGATCGACCAGTTCGCCGACGACCGCCTCGGCCTGATGCTGGCGGTGTCGCGGATGGACAGCCCGCAGCCGGGCTACCAGAACGAAGTCTGGGGCTTCACCGACGGTCCCGACGGCACCACCGTGCTGGGCGGCGGCAAGCTCTACAAGTTCGACAACAACCACGAGCGCACCGGCGTGGCCGCAACCCTGCAGTTCAAGCCCAACGATGTCTACGAGGGCACCCTGGACTGGTTCTACTCGAAGTTCGAGAAGACCGAGATCAAGACCGGCATGGAGTTCGGCACGATCTGGGGCAGCGGCGTGCTCCGCCCCGGCTACACCGTCGCCGGCAACGGCACCATCACCGACAGCGTCTGGGACAACGTCTCGCCGGTGCTGCGCATGGACAGCAACCCGATCGACGACCGCCTGAACTCCATCGGCCTCAACAACAAGTTCCGCGTCGGCGACAACTGGCTGGTCAACGCCGACCTGTCGCTGTCGGACGTCGAGCGCAAGTTCCGCGTGCTCGAGACCTACGCCGGCGTGTCGACCAACAACGGCTACACCACCCTCGACATCTCGATCGACCCCAGCCGCCTGTTCTACAACTACGTGCTTGGCGCCACCTTCGACGATCCGGGCTCGCTGGTGCTCGCCGACGCCGGCGGCTGGGGGCAGGACGGCTACATCAAGGACTTCGAGGTCAACGACAAGCTGCGCGCGTTCCGCCTCAACGCGATCCGCAGCTTCGACGACGGCTTCATCCGCAGCATCGACTTCGGCGCCAACTACACCAAGCGCACCAAGGACAAGAGCTCGATCGAAGCCAAGCTGTGCATCACCGACTGCACGGGCGGCCGCTTCGGCGCCACCGCGGCGTTCCCCGGCAGCATCCAGGACTTCAACTTCGGCGGCATCGGGCGCTTCGGCATGTTCGACGCCAACTCGGTGCTCGCCTCGGGCGTCTACAACTTCGTCTACAACTACCACCAGGACATCGCCGCCAAGAACTGGTCGGTGAGCGAAGAGCTGACCACCCTGTACCTGAAGGCCGACATCGACACCAACCTCGGCGACATGCCGCTGCGCGGCAACGTCGGCGTGCAGAAGATCTACATCGACCAGGAAGCCGAGGGCTTCAGCACCTTCGAGGGCAATCCGGTGGGCAGCCCGGTGGTCGACGGCATCGACTACTCGGTGTTCCTGCCCAGCCTGAACCTGGGCCTGGAGTTCCTGCCCGAGACCGTGGTCCGCCTGGCGCTGGCCCGGCAGATGGCGCGGCCGCGCATGGACCAGCTGCAGGCCGGCATGAACGTGGGCATCGACGTGACGCGCGGCGAATGGTCCGCCGGCGGCGGCAACCCGAGGCTGCGGCCGTGGCTGGCAGATGCGGTCGACCTGTCGGTGGAGAAGTATTTCACCACCGCCGCGGGCAACCGCGGCTATGTGGGCGCGGCCTGGTTCCACAAGGACCTCAGGAGCTACATCTACAACCAGGACGTGGCGTTCGACTTCTCCGGCTACCCGCTGCCGCCGCCGATGCCGGGCCAGCTGGTCTATCCCGACTCGCCGATGGGCCGCATCAACCAGCCCTTCAACGGCGAGGGCGGCACGATCAAGGGCGTCGAACTGACCGCCTCGCTGCCGCTGGACCTGCTGTGGGCACCGCTGGACGGACTCGGCCTCATCGCCACCTACTCCGACACCAGCAGTTCGATCCGCCCCAACGGGCCCGCTACCTCCGAGCCGATCAGCGGCCTGTCCAAGTACGTCTCCAACGCCACGGTGTACTACGAGCGCGGCGGCTTCTCGATCCGCTACAGCCGCCGCACCCGCTCCGACTTCCGCGGCGAAACCCGCGGCTTCGGCGCCGACTACCAGACCATCAGCATCGCCGGCGAGACGGTGCAGGACGCGCAGCTCAACTACAGCTTCAACCACGGGCCGCTGCAGGGGCTGTCGCTGTACCTGCAGGTCAGCAACATCGGCGACGAGCCCTTCGCCGCCTACAACGACGGCGACCCGGACAACCGTCCGGAGCGGTACTTCGAGTACGGCCGCACCACCCTGCTGGGCTTCAGCTACAGGTTCTGATCCCGGGAACCCGCCCGCTGGTTCCCCCTTGCCCCTGCCGATCCCTCCGACGGCAGGGGTTTTTTGTAGTTCTTCTCCCAAGTCCGGGGGAACCGTCAAGAGCAGAGCTGGATCCGGGCTTGCGGACCGAGGGTCGCTCCGGACGCCGCAGTGAGTCGCGTCCTGGCGGCCGGGGATCGCGGCAGAGCAAAACATGGATGTTTTGCGCGCGAGTCAGCCCATGGGTGAGTACGGACCGCTTGCGCGGCATGCCGCGCGTCCGTGCGAACGCCCGGCGCGCTGCGCCGGGCCGGACCGCGGAGCGGGCCTGACCGAGCGAAGAGCGACCCCCGGCCGGCAGGGCGCGGCGTCCTCCCGACGGCGGAAGTGAAAGCGGTCCCCGCACTTGGGAGAAGAACCCTTTTTGTACCCCTGCCTTGTCGCCCCGGCGTAAACCGACTAAAATGCGCGCCCCTTCCGCGCTGTCCGCGGCAGCGGGCGCCGGCACAGGCGGCAGCGATCCGGGCGGTTAGCTCAGCGGTAGAGCACTACCTTGACATGGTAGGGGTCACAGGTTCGAACCCTGTACCGCCCACCACGCCACGGCGTGGAACCGGAACACCATCCCTGAAACGGCGCCCGCGATGGCGCCGTTCCTGTCTGCGAAGCTCCGGACAGGGAAGCCCCGCCAGAAGTACCAGACAGGCCGGCATCACCCCGCCAGCGTCGCATCCTTGATCCGGCGGATCTCGTCGCGCACCCGCGCCGCGTCCTCGAACTCCAGGTCGCGGGCATGCTGGTACATCTGCTGCTCCAGCGCCTTGAGCCGGGCGGCAAGCTTTGCCGGGTCGAGCGCGGCGTAGTCCTCGGCCTCCTCCGCCGCGCGTCGCGCGCGGCCGGCGGCGACCCGGGCCGCGGCAGGTTCGTCCCGCGCCCCCTCCATGATGTCCACCACCGCGCGCACCACCGTCTGCGGGGTGATGCCGTGCGCGGCGTTGTGCTCGAGCTGCTTCTGCCGGCGGCGGTCGGTCTCGTCGAGCGCGGCCTGCATCGATTTCGTCACCCTGTCCGCATACAGGATCGCCTTGCCGCGCACGTTGCGGGCGGCACGGCCGATGGTCTGGATCAGCGAGCCGGCCGAGCGCAGGAAACCCTCCTTGTCCGCGTCCAGGATCGCCACCAGCGACACCTCGGGCATGTCCAGGCCCTCGCGCAGCAGGTTGATGCCCACCAGCACGTCGAACTTGCCCAGGCGCAGGTCGCGGATGATCTCCACCCGCTCGACCGTCTCCACGTCCGAGTGCAGATAGCGCACGCGCACGCCGTGCTCGTCCAGGTACTCGGTCAGGTTCTCGGCCATGCGCTTGGTCAGCGTGGTGACCAGCACGCGGTCGCCCATCGCCACGCGCGCGTGGATCTCGCCGAGCAGGTCGTCGACCTGGGTCGCCACCGGGCGGATCTCCACATCCGGATCGATCAGGCCGGTCGGCCGCACCACCAGTTCGGCCACCTGGCCTTCCGACTTCTCCAGCTCGTATTTCCCCGGCGTGGCCGAGACGAAGATGGTGCGCGGCGAGCGCAGTTCCCACTCCTCGAACTTCAGCGGCCGGTTGTCCAGCGCCGACGGCAGCCGGAAGCCGAACTCGACCAGCGTCTCCTTGCGCGAGCGGTCGCCCTTGTACATCGCGCCCACCTGCGGCACGGTCACGTGCGACTCGTCCACCACCAGCAGCGCGTCGGGCGGCAGGTAGTCGAACAGGCACGGCGGCGCCTCGCCCGGCATGCGCCCGGTGAGGTGGCGCGAGTAGTTCTCCACCCCGGTGCAGTAGCCCACCTCGGCCATCATCTCCAGGTCGAACTGGGTGCGCTGCTGCAGCCGCTGCGCCTCGACCAGCTTGTTGTTCGCGTAGAAATACTCCAGCCGCGGCGGCAGTTCGGCCTTGATGGCCTCGATCGCGTCGAGCGTGGTCCGCCGCGTGGTGACGTAGTGCGACTTCGGGTAGATCGTGTAGCGCTGCAGCGTGCGCCGCGTCTCCCCCGTCAGCGGGTCGAACTGGGTCAGCTTCTCGATCTCGCCGTCGAACAGCTCGATGCGCAGCGCCTCCTCGTCCGACTCGGCCGGGTGCACGTCGATCACCTCGCCGCGCACGCGGTAGGTGCCGCGGCGCAGTTCGGTGTCGTTGCGCGTGTACTGCATCTCGGTGAGGCGGCGGATCAGCTCGCGCTGGTCGATGCGCTCGCCGCGCACCATGTGCAGCACCATCTTGAAGTATTCGTTCGGGTCGCCCAGGCCGTAGATCGCCGACACCGTGCACACGATGATCGCGTCGCGCCGCTCCAGCAGCGCCTTGGTCGCGCTCAGCCGCATCTGCTCGATGTGCTCGTTCACCGAGCTGTCCTTCTCGATGAAGGTGTCGGTGGACGGCACGTAGGCCTCGGGCTGGTAGTAGTCGTAGTAGCTGACGAAGTACTCGACCGCGTTGTGCGGGAAGAACTGCCTGAACTCGCCGTACAGCTGCGCGGCCAGGGTCTTGTTCGGCGCCATCACCAGGGTCGGCTTCTGCACCTGCTCGATCACGTTGGCGATGGTGTGGGTCTTGCCCGATCCGGTCACGCCCAGCAGCGTCTGCCGCGCCAGTCCGCTCTCGAAGCCCTCGACCAGCTTCTCGATCGCCTGCGGCTGGTCGCCGGCCGGCTGGTAGGGCGCGACGAGCTGGAATGCGGCGGAAGGGGGGGCTGCGTTCATGCGGATCCCGAAAGTTTAGGGGTTGCTCCCCCGGCGGCCAAACCGGCGTCATGCGGCAGCTGCCGACGCAGGTCGCGGACGGGCGGGCCGCCGGACCAGGCCATGGAACGCCGGGCGGCTGCGTGGTTCCCGCCCGGGCGCGCCACGATCCGGATGCTCCGGAAGCCGGCCTGCGCGGGGATACGGAGACGCACGGGACGGGAGGATCCCGGGGATTCGCCCTGACAGATGGGGGCGGAATCAGGATTTTCCTACCCCGATCACCCGAACATCCCGATACCCGCCGACGCCGTGTGCGCCGAGACTGGGCACGTCCCCCAGGCCAGGAGGCCGCAGATGAACCGCAAGGACGCAGGTTTCACCCTGATCGAAGCGCTGATCGTACTGGCAGTCGTCGCCATTACCGTGACCGTCGCCCTGCCCGGCTTCGCCGGCGTGATCGAGCGCAACCGCACCACCACCGCCCTGCACCTGCTCAGCGCCGACATGGCCATGGCCCGCGCCACCGCCATCACCCGGCGCACCCAGACCGTGGTCTGCCCCCGCGCCGGCGACCGCTGCGCCCCCGGCAGCGACTGGACCGCCGGCTGGCTCGTCTTCCTCGACCCCGACGGCGACCGCCAGCCCAACGCCGCGGAGGAGATCCTGCGCACGACCGACTCCCCCGCCAGCGGCCGCCTGTTCCTGCCCTCCAGCCGCCCCCTGCTGCGCTATCAGATCGACGGCCGCAGCGCCGGCGCCAACCTCACCGTGAACGTCTGCAGCCAGCAGCGCCTGTCCGGCAAGGTCATCGTCAACAACCTCGGCCGCGTCCGCACCGAGCGCCCCACCCGGGAACTGCCCTGCCCGCGCTGAACGCGGCGGCCCCGCACGCCGCCACAACCTTGACCCGGGCGGGCAAGGCACTAAAATGTCCGTCCCCGCCCGAATAGCTCAGCCGGTTAGAGCACTTGACTGTTAATCAGGGGGTCGTTGGTTCGAGTCCAACTTCGGGCGCCAGAGAATTCGAGGGCTTGCGGAGAAATCCGCAGGCCCTTTTTCTTGCCCACGTAAAATCCCACGAAAAATTGAAGTACCAGGGCCACTGCATCCCTGCAGCGGCCGAGTCCGTCTGGATGACCCGTGAGAGGAGGTCCGGGTAGCCCGCCTTTACCTGCATGTCATTGACTCAGCCTCGTTTGTACGGTATTTTTCCGTACAAGGAGAATCGCCATGACCACTGCTGCCGCCCGCCTCGACCTGCGCCTCAATCCCGCGGACAAGGAGCGCATTGCCCGTGCTGCCCACCTGCGTGGCGTGCCACTGTCCGCGTTCGTACGCGACGCGGTACTGCGCGAAGCCGAAAATGTCATGGCTGCCGAACTGACCGTCACCTTGTCGGCGGAAGAGTCCCGGCGCTTCCTCAAGGCGCTGGATGCTCCCTTCCAGCCCAATACCAAGCTGAAGAACGCCCTCGCACGCATCGCGCAGGCCTGATACGTGCTCGTTGTCGAGCAGCTCAAGCCAAAGCGTCACGATCGCAACGGGTTCGCGTGCGGCGAACCCACTCTTGATGCCTACCTGAGCCAGCAGGCCGCCCAGCATCACCGCGACGGCATCAGCACCACGCATGTCCTGGTGGATGACGGCGAGCCGACCCGCATCCTCGGCTACTACAGCCTGTCCGCTGCCCAGCTCCTGCTGACCGACTTGCAGGAGGCGGATCGAAAGCGCCTTCCCGCGTACCCGGTGCCGGCCATCCGCATGGGCCGGCTGGCCGTCTCAGGCGATGAGCAGGGGAAGGGGCATGGTGACTACCTGGTGGCACATGCCGTGGCGCGGTGCCTGGGTCTGCGGGAGCAGCTTGGGATACGTGTGCTGCTGGTCGATGCGCTGCACGAAAAGGCTGCCCGCTTCTATCGCGCCTATGGCTTCCGTGAGGCCACGGCGAACTCGCACACGCTGTACTTGCCGCTGGGGAACTCGTGACCGCGAAAGACTGGTGCCCTCCATTGGCCAGCCGAATCGGGTCTACGAAATCCTCAACCGCAAACGCGACCTGACCCTGCCGATGATCCGCAACCTGCACAGGAACCTCGGCATCCCGCTCGAGAGTCTGATCGGGGCGTAGGCCGGTACCAAAAGCCGCGGAGCGATCCGCGGCTTTTTTGTGGTGGCAGCGCGCCCCGTTCCGTACTCAGGGGGCCGGCACCGTTCCGAATTCGCACTCGGCATCGGTGCCGATGGAATGGGTCTTCCTGCCTGCCTGGTTGATGGTCAGGGTGCCGCAACGATCCCCGGTCTGGGCAGTGCTGGAGGGCGTTGCGGTAAGCGTGAAGGTGGTCGCGGTCAGGGCGCTCGCGGCGAGCGTGTAGTGCGCGGTGCCGGTTCGCGGCGACGATGTGGTGGGCGGTGACCAGCCCACGTAGGTGTTGTTGGTCGTGTGCCAGCGCTCGGCCATCTGCGCATACTCGACAAGATCGGCCTTGGCTTGCCCGCGCCGGGACTTGCGCATCTGGTCGGTGTAGGCCGGGATCGCGATCGCGGCGAGGATCGCCACGATCGCGATGGCGATCACCAGTTCGATCAGGGTGAAGCCGGACCAGCGGGGCAACCTCCTGGATCCGGATCGTGCGACCTGCACGAACACATGGGGCATGGCGGTCATTGCAGCTGCCTCCAGGACTGGCGTCCGCAGGGATAGGGCACGAACATCGGCTGCGACATGCCGGGAACGGTGATCCGCATCCAGCAACGCTGGGTCTCTCCGGGAGGCAGCCTGCTGGTGGAGACAATGTTGACGGCGAGTTCCTTGACTGGCGCAGAGCCACCGGTCACAAGCGGAACCGCCCCGACACCAGCCCCCTGCGTCGCCCCCGTCGTTGAGCCGAACCGGACACTGGCGAGCGCAGCCGTCCCCGTACGCGTGTTCAGGCCGTAGAGCCAGTTATCGCCTCCGGTGGAGCAGCCATGGGCCACGCTCGGCGCATAGGTGGTAATGAACAGCACGCCGCTGGCGACGCGCGGGTAGCTGATCACGCGCTCCTTGGCGGGCAGATCCAGGTACCAGCCGCTGTATCCGAACCCCAGCCCCCCCGGGGTGATCTTGCGCGGCGTCACGCTTGCATCCAGAACACGGGCGAACAGGTCAGTGCGGGTCAACGTGGTGGTCCCGCCGGTATCCTGGATGCCGTAGATGGTCTGCGTCGAGCTATCTGTCGGGTCACCCGTGAAGGAGAAGCTGCCGGTCCCGAACAGGATCATCACGCCACCGCCACGGCCGGCGGTCGCCGTCAGGCCACCCAGGATCGGCTGCCGGCGATCAACGCCCTCGTCGCTGTGCACCAGCGTGGTGAACAGCGGAACACTGATCGACGTCGCCGCGCTGAGCAGGTCGAACTTCCACAGCGCTCCCTTCTGGTCCGCCGCGTACACCGTATCGGCGTAGCCATCGCGCACGCTGAGCCCGGTCTCCGCATTCCGCCGATCCACAGCCAGGATATTGCCCAGCCCATTGGACCCGGCAGGTGCGCCGGACTCGACGGCCTCGATCATCCGGACCGCGCCGGATCCGATATCCACCACGAACAGGACCGCGCGCCCGCTGATGCTGTTGTAGCCGTTCCCGAAAATCGCCTTCCACGAGACCGCGCCTGATTCGCCGGACTCCTTGACCGGAACGATCACCGGCTTGCCGAGGACGTGGCCGATGTTGTTCCTCACTGCTTCGGTTCCGTGCTGGTCGTCGATCTCCCACAACAGGCTCGACGCCCCGAACGCGCCGGGGTTGGAAACATCCAGGGCGAAGACGCTGCGTCCTCCCGCTCCGGTCGTCCCCACCAGCACGGTCTTCCAGCCACCGCTGTAGTAGCTGTCCCCGACCGCGAGCGGACCGTCCACGAAATACCGGTGGTCGAACTTCTGGTCGACACCATCCTCAGGTACATAGGGAAGCAGCAGATTGCCCATATGCCCCAGGACGGCGCGGGGGATGAAGGCGAACTCCTCCTTCCCGCCAAGGGCGGCATCCAGCTCGCCCTCGTCATCCATGCCGCCGTTGAAGGCATGCAGCATGCCGTCGTTCGCGCCGACGTACACCATTGCCGACCGCTCCTTCTTGGTCGTCAAATAGGTATCGTAGGAACTGCCGTACGGGGACGGCAGCGTCCTGTAGCCGTAATCGTCGGTAGGGGCACTGACCACGGGCGGCGAATTGATGATGTCGCCGAGCACCGAGGTGTTGCGGTCGCGCAGCGTCCCTCCGTTCCTCACCTCCCTGGAGCTGTCGCCGAGCAGGTAATCGATCGTCTGCTGAACGTTCACCCCCAACCCGACAAGATCTTCTGCCGCGCACCGCGACATTCCGGAAAGGGCAGTATCGCAGAACTTCGACAGATTGCCCGCACCGATATTGGTGACGTTGAGCGCCAGGGCACCCGACGACCCTCCGTACCACGTATGGCCCGCCCGGGTCGTTGCCGTCATCGCCCCGAGCTTTTCCGACGCCTCCCAGATCTCGGTTTCGGTGATGACGCCGGTATCGGGATCCCGCGCGATCTTGAACGCGGTCAGCGTGCTGTGCCAGTCGGTATTGTCGCCGCCCGTCGCATACGCGGGCACCACGGTCAGCGAACGCTCGCCGATACGCGATCCGGTCAGGGCAACCGTCCCCGAGGTCGAGGGGTCTCCACTGACCGCGCGGATGATCCGGCGCATCGCCTGGGTGATGTCCGCGGGCGTGTTGGCGTTGATGAATTCGCCGCGCGTGTTGACCGTGGCATGCCAGATGTCGTCGATCGTGCTCCGCTCATTCGATTCAAAGGCCGGCCAACTGATATACGGCTCTGTGAACGGATCGCGCTCGACATCGGGGTCGAAGACGACGCCGCGCGCGCCCAGCGTGACGCCATAGAAATTCATGTGCAGATTCGATTGGCAGTCGATCCTGGGATCAACGTTCGGATTCCGGATCCTTGTCCCGTCATCGTCCAGCGTCCAGCATGCGTCCGGAGTCGGCACAAGCCCGGCCGGAAAACTCCCCCCGCTTCGGAGGGGCACGCGATCACCATCCAGGTAGAACCTGGTGGCAATGTCCGCCAAAGTGTTGGAATGGTCGTCCTGGAACGGCTCTCCCATGGCTCCATCAATATTTCCATAGCCTGTCTGCTCGACATTGCTGAACCCGTCCGTGAACAACATGCCCGCATTGCGCTGGCACGCCAGCTGGACCGGCGCGCCCGCGTTGGTGCGGCGGAACTGGTTGCCCATGTGCGCGACTGCGGGCAGATTCGGCGTATTGCCGGACGCACCCAGCGTGACGATCGAATCGTAGAAACTCTCCTTCTCGTCCGGAACCCCCATGTCGCGCATCGTGACCGCGGTCCGGTTGTTGATGGTGAAATACCCCACCCGCATGTTGTTCACGGTCGCCAGCGCATGGGTGATTCCGGACACCACCGCCCGGTTCCTCGCGCCGTAATAGGAGAACCAGTTCGCGAAATTCTGGATGGCGGCGTTATACGCCGCAACCGTATCGTAGTTTTCCGGCCGGATCTCGTACCGATACATGTCGCAACGGTTCGAACCCGTTGCGGTGCTGTAGGTGCAGGCGTTCACTGCGAGCACGCGATTGGCTTCGATGAAGCCTTCCGGCGCGTCGTGATCGACCGGCAGGTAGAACGTCGCAGGGAAGTAGGCGATGTGCATATTGCATCGCCCTGTCGACATGACGTCCGAGTTCAACGTCCGCCAACCGGACGGCGTGCTTTCTGTGGTGTTTCCGTCTGTAAATCCACAGCTGCTTGCTGTTCGTATTTTCGTGCCTGCGGGAAGCACCATGTCCCCGCGCACCCGGAAGGCATGGTGCGTGGAATTGTCCGTGCTGGTGCTCGTGCGCTCAACCGTCAAATCAAATGTTGGCGTGGTGGAATTTGGATCGACGCGCACCGCCTTCGGATTCGCATCCGGCCAGAATGTCCCCAGGTGAGTCTTCCAGGGCTGATAAACGGTGTTGGGATCGAAATACGCACGGTTGTAAACATGCGACCGCGAGAACCCGAAGGCATCGATGGGCGGGATGGCGGCATTGTCGTCACCGGGACTGCCCTGCCTTGGCGCCGGATACGGCGCGACGTGCACATACTGACGCTCACCGTCGCTGGTCCGCAGCTTCCCTGCGTTCGCCCCCGAACTGTAGAAGAAGCTGTAGGGCTGGGACCCATTGTCTCTCAACCACAGCGCACCACCATCCCGGCTGGGAAACAGGGTCTGGAACCGCATCGAGCCCGAGTCGTCCAGCGCCATGATGAACGCGGCCGGCACCTGCGTCTGCACGTTCAGGGGCGACTGGGCCAATGCCCCCTGCCCCTGGGCCGCGTTGGCCAGGTAGAGCCAGTAGCCGCCGGTCCCCGCGGCCAGCAGCGTGGCGATGGCGATGAACTTGGTCTTCCGAAATGCCATGGCCGCAGTCCTCACAGCTTGAAGATGGTTTCGACCGCGCTGGCGGAGGTGCCGTTCGTTCCCCCGGTATCGGTCTGATAGGTGGTGATCTGGTAGACGGGAAGGACATCGCGCTCGTTGCGCGGCCCGCCCATGTCGATCTCGGCCTCGCCGATGATGCAGGTCTCGATCTGCCGGATGTTGCGAACGCCGCCCCCGGCCAGCGTACGCCCGGCCACCCAGGTGCCGGCATCGAAACCGTCGTCACATTTCACTTCGATATCGCCGCGGCTGACTTCGGTGCAGTCCGTTTCGGCCACGTCCGGAACGTCGTTAAGCAGCTCCAGTCCGCATTCGGCATTGCGGACCAGCTCTTCGGCGCCCTGGAACGCCAGGTTGACGGCGCGGTAGCTGGCTGCCATGCGCTCCTGGATGCCGGCCACCTGCATGCCGACGATCCCGATCAGCGCAAGCAGGATCAGCATGATCAGCGCCACGTACAGCACGGCGCCTCGCTGGTGGGCAGCACGGGAGCGCAGGGTGGAAAGCGGATGACGATGCATGGCTCAGTTCCCGAACAGGCGGTTGCGCAGGGCGACCGTCACTTCATAGCTGTTGCGATAGCGGGCGTCCGCCGTGGCGGGCGGATTGAACTGGACGCCCAGCACGCGCGGACGTGCACCGGCCGTCGCGGGGTCGGTGCTGGCGGCCGGATTGGGACTGCGGGCCAGCAGCCCGACCTGGACCAGGCCGACACGGCGCCACTCCGCGGCACTGGCGGTCAGGGTGGCTGCCGTGTCCTGCAGCGTGATGTTCCCGGTCGGGGGCGTGGCGGCGCTGATGTTCACCGTGGCATCGCGCCCGTAGAGGAACTGCAGGCTCTCGATCCCCTCGACCAGTTCTTCGGATGTGTAGGCACCGGTGCTGCCGGCACGGGCCCGGTACAGCGAAGGCTCGCCGGAAGCGCCGTTCGCGACGTAGTAGACGATCGACTCGGCCCGGTAGACATGCGCGTTGCCGCCCACGGCGACGCCGCTGTACTTGCCCGAGAAGAGCTCCGTCGCATCCACCGATGTGACCGTGTTTCCGGACAGCGTGCCCTTGAACACGTCCACCTGGCTGCAATCGGCAACCCCGAACAGGGTGGGCGTTCCCACGCCACCTGCGGTCAGCACCCCCGCCCGACCGGACGGGAAGGCCACCTGCGTCTCGGTGCCGACGGCGGTCAGGGTATTGATGGGAATGCCTTCTTCGGCAAGGTAGCGCAAGGCGATGATGTCGCTGCCGGGCCGGGGCGCCGGCGAGAGGGTCATCGGCAGCGCCGGGCTCCATCCCGCTGCTGCCGCGCCGATGGTGACCGCGTTGCCGGGCGCAGTGCTGGTCGCCTCATAGCCGGTGATCGACACGCCGAAATTCAGGGATGCCGTGGCCGCACCCAGGTGATTGACCAGGTCTCCCGCACCCTTCACCCAGTGCGCCTGATCGTTGACGCAGCCGAAGTGCCCGGCCATGCGGATGTCGCGCTGCAGGAAGTCGATCGCGAAGCGGCCGTTCTCCTGGACCCGGCCCATGCCTTCGGACGTGGTGTACGCCGCGCGCGAGGCGGCGAACACCTGCACCAGGCCGAGGATCAGCAGGCTGCCGATCGCCAGCGCGACCATCAGCTCGATCAGCGAAACGCCGGCCGCTCTGGACATCGTTCGGGGATGCATGCGGATCCTCACAGTCGACTCTCGACCTGGAAGGTGGTGAGCGCGTCGGGGTTGGCCTGGTCCCAGCGCTGGTCGCCCCAGGCGATGGTGACGGTGACGTTGCCATTGGCGGCGTAGGTCACGCCGGCGCTGGCGCTTTGCCCCAGGGCACGCACCACCTGGCATTCCCAGCGGGCGATGTTGGCGGCGATCGTCGCCGCTGCCCCGACTGGCCGCGAACACGAGGCCGCCTGCGCGGCAGTCACGTCGCCGGGATTGAAGCTCGCGCCCGTCGACCCTGCATAGCTTGCGGCGAGATGCCGGTTCGCCCGCATCTGGTCCAGCAGGTCATAGGCGAGGTTGGTCGCCTGCGTGCGGTAGTTGGCGCTCTGGGTGAAGCGCAGGTTCATGGTCTGCAGCAGGGCGAAGCCGAGCAGGCCGAAGGCCAGCACCAGCAGGGCCACCAGCACTTCGATCATGCTGAAGCCGCCGCTGTGATGACGCGCGCCGAATCGACGCGGTGCAGACCGACGATACGCTGGAATTCTCATGCGCCGCATGCCTCCCTGGTAGTACGCGCCTGGCCTGTAAGCGCCACTCCAATCTCCCGGATCAACTGCTGGCCACTGGGACACTCGTCGGGCTCTATGGTGATTTCGCGGGCCGCATCGGCCCGGCCCCGGTTGTCGAAAAGAATGGCGTCGTCCGGCGAATCGACGGTGACGACCGTCCGCCGCTTGCCCTGGGTGAAACGGAGCACGCGGTCGTTGGTGCCGCCCGGGGCGCCGTTGCCGTCGACGTCGATCCAGACCATCCAGCCGGCGTCCCAGTCGTCGCCGCAGGTGGCGCCGTCGCTGCTGGCGCAGATCCCCGCCCCGCCGGGATTGCGCAGCGCCTCCATCCGCGCCAGCGACAGCGAGGCGATCATCTCGTTGGTGGCGGTGGTGACGCGGTTGCTGCGCATGGAGCCTTCGAAGCTCGGGAAGGCGAGCGCCACCAGGATCGCCACGATGGCGATGGTGATGACCAGCTCGACCATGCTGAAGCCCGACGCGCGCCTGGAATGCATGTCCCCTACCCGACTACAGCTGTGCCATTGCACAGCCTAGCCCGTCCCGGGCGGGGTGCAATGGGCTGCGGGATGAACGGTCGGGTTCGGGGGATGGGCGCGGGGGACGGCGCCTGGGGCGGCCGGGTCCGGGTCATCTCGCGGCAGGGCCCGGCTCATGATCCTGCGGCGCCTGCCCCTTCGGCGGCACGGGACCAGCCCCTCCACCCGCGGCGCGGGGGGGGGAGGTTGGGAGGGTGCGTATGGAGGCGGGGAGTTTTGCTTCGGAGTCGACGGGGAGGCGTGGCGGCTGCGCCTTCGGTGGACCCCCATCCGCCTTCGGCACCTTCCCCCGCAAGCGGGGGAAAGGGAAAGCCGGACATGGGGCTTGGCACCTTCCCCCGCACGCGGGGGAAGGAGGAATGCCGGCCGTGGGGCTTGGCACCTTGCCCCGCAGGCTGGGGAAGGAAAGGCGGGGAACGACCCGGAGCGGGGCCGCCTTGCGGGCTCAGGTGATGACTTCGTAGCAGGGGCGGTACTGGCCGGAGATCTTCATCCGGCGCTGTTCGACGAAGGCGCGCAGGAGGGCGTCGAGGGCTTCCATGATGTCGGTGTCGCCGTGCATCTGGAAGGGGCCGTGCTGTTCCACCCGGCGCATGCCGTCTTCCTTGACGTTGCCGGCGACGATGCCGGAGAAGGCGCGGCGCAGGTCGGCGGCAAGGTCCTGGGGCTGGCGGCCGTGGTGCAGGTCCAGCGCCGCCATCGCCTCGTGGGTGGGCTGGAAGGGGTTCTGCAGGTCGAGGGGGATCGAGATGCCCCAGTTGAAGAAGAACGAGTCCTTGTGCGCGATGCGGTACTCGCGCACGCGGCGGATGCCGGTGGCCATGCGCTTGGCCACGCGCGCCGGGTCGGCGATGATGATTTCGTAGCGCTCGGCGGCGGCATCGCCCAGGGTCAGGCGGATGAAGCGGTCGATCTGCTCGAAGTACGGCGCCGAGGCGGTCGGGCCGGTGAGGATGAAGGGGAACGGCAGCTCGGCGTTCTCCTCGCGCAGCAGGATGCCCAGCAGGTAGAGGATCTCCTCGGCGGTGCCGACTCCGCCGGGGAAGACGATGATGCCGTGGCCGAGCCGGACGAAGGCCTCCAGGCGCTTCTCGATGTCCGGCATGATCACCAGCTGGTTGACGATCGGGTTGGGCGACTCGGCGGCGATGATCCCGGGCTCGGTGATGCCGATGTAGCGCACGCGGCGGCGGCGCTGCTTGGCGTGGGCGATGGTCGCGCCCTTCATCGGCCCCTTCATCGCGCCGGGGCCGCAGCCGGTGCAGATGTCCAGGCCGCGCAGGCCCAGCTCGTAGCCGACGTTCTTGGTGTACTGGTATTCGTCGCGGCCGATCGAGTGGCCGCCCCAGCACACCACGAGGTTGGGATCGGCCGGCTGCAGCACGCGCGCGTTGCGCAGCAGGCCGAACACGGCGTTGGTGAGGTCGGACGAGGTCTCAAGATCCTTGCTGTACTCGGGACCGAGTTCGATCGCGGTATAGGCCAGGTCGCGGACCACCGCGTACAGCAGTTCGGCCACGCCGCGGATGATCTCGCCGTCGACGAAGGCCATGGCCGGGGCCTTGATCAGCTCGATGCGCACGCCGCGGTCGTGCTGCTGCACCTGGATGTCGAAGTCCGGATACAGCTCCTGCGCGGCGCGCGGGTCGTCGGAGGTGCTGCCGCTGGTGAGCACGGCCAGGGCGCAGCGCCGCAGGAGGTCGTGCATGCCGCCGCTGGAGGCGTCCTTGAGCCGCGCGACCTCGTCGCGCGAGAGGATGTCCAGCCCACCGCGGGCGAAGACCCGCGCATTCACCACGGGCAGCGCCCGCTCCCCCACCCCTTCCACGTTGTCGTTCATGCGTCCACTCTCGTTCGGGGCGTGAATGTAGCGCAATCGGATCGCAAGGGCGACCGCCGTCGGGGCCGCGGGAGCGTCGTCAGGCGCGACCAGAACATTCCGGATTCGGCAAATCGTCCGCGTCGGAGGGTGCGCATTGCGGTCGCGCCCGACGGCGCTCCTGCATACGGAAACGGCCGGGTTTCCCCGGCCGTTCCCTGTTACGCGTGACGCGGATGGATCAGAACTGGTAACGCAGGGTCAGCATGGCCGACCAGCGCGAGACCAGGCGCGACGGGAAGGCGTTGCTGGCGTCGTACACCGACAGGTCCTGCCACGTCGGCGAGGTCGGCGAGCCCAGGTTGTAGGTGTAGCTGCCGTCGGCGTTGACCGACCCCAGCGTGACCAGCTGGCGGGTGTTGTCGGAGAAGGTGCCGCCGTAGGTCTGGCCCCAGTCGTCGTTGATCAGGTTGCCGACGTTGTAGATGTCCAGGCGCAGCACCGTCCGGTGGTCCTTGAAGAAGCCCGGCAGTTCCTGCTGGAAGCTGACGTCGAAGGTGTTGACCCACGGATACCGCGACTCGTGACGCCCGGCGACGCCGCCGCGACGGCTGTTCAGATACGGATCGGAGCTGATGAACTCGTGGAACGCGGCGATCTGCGCCGCCGTGGCGTTGCCGTAGCTCACGTTCGGGTCGTTGACCAGCGGGATGTAGGCCGGATCCTGGAAGATGCGGTCGCCGTTGGCGTCGCCGTTGAAGGTCCAGGTGTAGGGCAGGCCGGAGCGGCCGTTGAAGAACAGCGAGGCGCTGGTCTTGTAGTCGCCGAACAGGGCCTTCTCCCAGCCCAGGGTGGCCTTGATCGAGTCGCGGACCTGGCGGCCGGCAGTGGTGGCGATCTCCTGGTTCGGGTCCAGACGCGACACGTACTGGTAGCTGGAGAACGCCTGCGAGCTGCCGTCCGAGCCCACTTCCGTCGCGTGGGTGTAGGTGTAGCTCAGGCTGCCGAACCAGTTCTCGGTCAGCGGCTTGGTCAGCGCCACGGTGAAGGCCGTGGACTGGCCCTTGTCGGTGTTGCTCAGCATCGTGGAGTTGTAGTTGAACCCCGGCGCCAGGCCGCAGTTCTTGTTGGCGTTGCCGGTACCGCCGCCCAGGGTGCACCAGAAGCTCTGGCGACCGTCGAACAGGGTGCCCTGCGGCGTGCCGATGTTGAGCGCCTTGTAGAAGATCGCGTCCTTGGCCCGCAGGTGCTGGATCTCGGCGGTACCGATCAGGCCCCACCACGGCAGCTCGGCGTCATAGCCCAGGCTGAGCTTCCACATGGTGGGCAGCTTGAAGTCCGGGTCGAGCACGTCCACCTGCGCCGCGCCTGCCGTCGTCAGATCGGCCGGCACGGGCTGGTTGTACGGATCCGGGCTGAACGGGTACAGGGCCGGGTTGTTCGAGCTGAAGTTGGCCGCCGTCACACCGCTGTTCTGGTACGGGTTGGCCAGGAACACGAAGGGCGGAATGCTCTGGAACAGGCCGGCGCCACCGCGCAGCTGGGCATAGCGCTCGCCGTCGAACTGGTAGTTGAACGAGAAGCGCGGCATCACGACCTTGTTGTCCGAGCCCAGCGCGTAGTCGTTCGGGAAGCCGAACGTCGACTCGAAGGTCGGGTGGCGCGCCGGCGGCGCTTCCACCTTCGGGATGTTGACGCGCAGGCCGAAGGTCAGCGAAAGGTTGTCGGTGGCCTGCCAGGTGTCCTGGATGTAGGGGCTGAACTGCTCGTACACCAGCGCGGCGGCGGTGTCGGCTTCGGTGAAGCCTGCGACCGGACGCTTCACCGCATAGTTGGAATAGTTGCCCGCCGCGAAGTCGGCGATGCTGCGGAAGTAGTACACGCCGTGCAGGTCGCGGCCGTACAGGTTCAGGACATCGTGCTCCTGGTAGTCGAAGCCGCCCTTGATGACGTGGTCGCCGGCGTAGTAGGTGCCGCTGAGCGACGCCATGAGCCGGGTGGTGTTGATCTTGTTCTCGTGACGGTTGCGGTCTTCGCCGATGGCGATGCCGGTGTTGTCGTTGGTGGCGATGATGTTGGCCGTGCCGACGTTGATCTGCGGGCCGTCGCTGATGGCGTTGCCGTTCTCCTGGTCGAACTTCTGGTGGCTCACCCGGAATTCGGTGCTGAAGTTCGTGGTCCAGTCGCTGAACAGCTGCAGCGAGGTGTTCTTGGTGATGTTGTCGATGTTGTACCAGCGGGTGCTCAGCGCGACCGAGTTGGACGTGCTGTTGTACGGCGAGGGGCGGAACTCCTCGGTCTGCTGGTAGGTCAGGCTGGCGCGGTGGTTGTCGCTGATGTTCCAGTCGAGCTTGGCCAGGTAGCGCTTGTTCTCGAGGTTGACGCCGAGGTTGCCGTAGGTGCCGGCATCGATGCCCCAGTTGTCGCGGGCGATGCGGATGACCTCGTCGATCTCCGCCTGGGTGATGGCGCCGCGGGCGAAGGCGTCGGTCGAGGACGCGCCGCCGAAGTTCTTGATGGTCTGCTCTTCATAGGAGCCGAAGAAGAACAGCCGGTCCTTGAGGATCGGGCCGCCGAAGGTGGCGCCCTTGGTGGTGTCGGTGTCGAAGTTGGCGTAGTCGCGGCCATCGCGGCTGCCGACCATGTCCTTGGCGTCCTTGTACACGTAGTACACCGAGCCGCTGAACTCGTTGGTGCCGGACTTGGTGACGGCGTTGACGGTGGCGCCAATGGTGTCGGTGGACGCGTCGTAGTCGGAGATCTTGATGTCGTAGGCTTCGATGGTGTCCACCGAAATCGGGCTGCCGGTGTAGGGCATGCCGTTGCTGTTGAGGCCGAACGGGTCGCCCTGCGACAGGCCATCGACGGAGATGGTGTTGAAGCGGTTGTTGATGCCGGCCACGGAGATCGCGCCGGAGGCCTGGTCGATCACGGACACGCGCGGATCGAGGCGCGCGACGTCGTCGATCGAGCGGTTGCCGGTCGGCATCAGCTCCAGCTCGCGCCCGCCGATCGAGGTGCCCACGCCCTTGTTGTCGGTGCTGAAGATGACCGAGCCGCCGGCGACGCCGACAACGGACACGGTGCCCAGGGTGGTGAGGTCGCCGGTCAGGGTGGTGTTGACGTTGTTGATCTGGTTCAGGCTGAGGTAGATGTTGTCCTCGGTCCTGGTGCCCTCGCCCGCCTTGGTGATGGTGATCTCGTACGGACCGCCCACGCGCAGGCCGCGCGCGTTGTAGCGGCCGCTGGCATCGGTGGTGGCGCGGCTGACGGTGCCCGATTCGACGTGGGTGATCACGACTTCGGCGCCGGCAACCGGCTGGCCGCTGTTGTTGGTGACCACGCCGCCGACACCGGCGGAGGTGCTTTGCGCGAAAGCCGGGGCGACGGCGAGCGCGGCGATCAGGCCGAGCGAGAGTCGGGAAAGTCGGACGCGATTGCGATGGTTCATGGGGATGAGCCTCAAGGCTAGAGAGAGAACTGGAAAACGCGATGGGGCTGGCCTGGAACCGGACTGGCTGCGCGCGTGCGCAGCCTGGGACTCGACGGGCCAGCGGTGGGATTCAGGGGGTTAACATCAGATTAACACGTTAACCCCTGCAGATGACAGTAAAAAGACAGTCGCGGCGGATCGAAGTGGTTGATTTGTCACGGGTTTTAATCAAACTGTCAACAATCTTCGCTAAGTATTTGTTGCATCGTCGCGACAACCCGGCGGCGGGCGGGCGGGGTGCTGCAGATCAAGCCGCTCTCCCGGCGTCGTCATCCCGGCGAAAGCCCGGATCCCTCCAGGAACCTCTGAACAACTACCGTCATCGCCGCGAAGGCGGGAGGCGCTTCCCAACAGCGCGGAGCGCTGGTCATCCATGGACGTTATCCCGTTGAAAATCGGAGTCCATGGATGATCGGACATTCGTCCGTGGCGGAGCGTTTGCCGCCTTTGCGGGAATGACGATCAAAGCGAGTTGTTCAGGGGTTCCTTTGCTCCTGCAGCATCCTGAAAATCAAAATGGATCCCGGCTTTCGCCGGGATGACGGCAAGGGCTTTCATGGACGCGTTGCCGGCGGCCGCCATGAAGGCTGAAGGCTTCATTCGGCCCGCAGATCACGGATCCGCCCGCGCCAGTCAGCCCCGGCCGGCCCCAGCAGTTCCACGCAGGCCCGGGCCTGGCTGGCCGGATCGACCGCCTGGCGGTCGCCTTCGGCGGCGATCATCCTGGCGCGCAGCGGGGTGCGCATGGGCCTAGGACGCAGGCCGCACACCCGCAGCGGCGAACCGGCGGTTTCCGCGTGCAGGGTGCGCACCAGGGCCTCGATGCCGTGCTGGGCGATGCCGTAGCCGCCGCGGTAGGCCACGGTCTCCGGGCCGGTGTCGTCGACCAGGAACACCACCGCTGCATCTTCGGCGCGCTTGAGCAGCGGCAGGCAGGCCCGGGTCATCCAGATGCGCGCGGTGAGGTTGACGTGCAGGTCGCGCGCCACGGCCGCCGGATCGGTGTGTTCCAGGGGCGTCAGGCCGGGAAAGCCTGCGGCGCAGTGGACCAGGCCGTCGAGCCGGCCGGGACCGTCTTCGATCCGCTGCGCCAGCTCGAAGTGGTCGGCCGGGGACGCGCCCTCCAGGTCGAACGGATACAGCCAGGCCTCGCCGCCCTCGGCCAGCACCTGGTCGTTGATCCGGTTGAGCCGGGGCACCCTGCGGCCGAGCAGGACCAGGGCGGCGCCCGCGCGCGCGCAGGCGAGCGAGACCTGGCTGCCGTAGCCGCCGTGGGCCCCGGCCACCAGCACCACGCGCCCGGCCAGCGGGCGGCTGTCGGCTGCGCTCACGGCGGCGTCAGCCCGGCTGGACGTCGGCGATCATCCGCGCCAGTTCGCCGCTCTCGTGCAGCTCCAGGGCGATGTCGCAGCCGCCGATCAGTTCACCGTGGATGAACAGCTGCGGGAAGGTGGGCCAGTTCGAGAATCGCGGCAGGTTGGCGCGGATTTCCGGGTCCTCCAGCACGTTGATCGCGCGGAAATCCTTCGCGCCCGCCTCCCTGAGCACCTGCACGGTACGGCTGGAAAACCCGCACATCGGGAACTGCGGGGTGCCTTTCATGAACAGCACGATCGGGTGGTTGTCGACTTCTGCCTGGATGCGATCGAGTACCGCCACGGCAAGCTCCTGCGCTGCGGCCGGCCCGCGGGGAACGCGGAAAAGGCTGCGGAAAGTGGATGTGCGTATTGTATGCCGGCACGGGACCACGCATCAGCGCGCCCGCTCCGGAAACCGCCCATGCCCATCGAACCTGCTCCCCTTCCCTACGATTCCAGCGCCCTGGAGCCGCAGCTGTCCGCCGATGCCGTCGCCCTGCACCGCCGCGAGCAGCAGGCCCGGGCCGACGCCGCCAATGCGCTGCTGGCCGGCAACGAGGCCCTGGCCGGGGCGTCGCTGGAGGATCTGGTGCGCACGGCGCGCGGGGCGCTGGCCGGACACGCCGCCCAGGTCTGGAACGTGGATTTCCTGTGGGCAAGCCTGAAGCCGGCCTCCGCGGGCGGCGGCGGCGAGCCGGCGGGGAAGCTGGCCGAGGCGATTGCGGCCCGGTTCGGCAGTCTGGCCGGGCTGCAGGAGCAGTTCTCGGAGGTCGCCGGGCGGCTGCGCGGCGCGGGCTGGGTCTGGCTGGTGCAGCGCGCGGACGGGCGGCTGGCCCTGCTCGCCACGCCCGGATCGGGCTCGCCGGTCACCGGCCAGGACACGCCGCTGCTGGGCTGCAGCCTGTGGGAGCACGCCTGGCTGCTGGACTATCGCGAAGACCGCGGCCGGTATCTGGCGGCGTTCTGGCAGCTGGTGGACTGGAAGGCGGTTGCAGCGCGGATGAAGTGAGAAGCGGCCCCCATCCCCCGCTGCGCGGGGACTTCCCCCGCAGGCGGGGGAAGGAGGCTCAGCTCGCTCCCCCACGCCCTGTGCAGGTTCAAGCTCCCTCCCCCGCTCTGCGGGAGGTGAAACGGCCTGCTTGCGCGGCATCGCCGCGCAGGCCCCTCCGAACACCCGGCGCGCTGCGCCGGGCCGGACGGGTCGGGGTGGGGGTGCGTGGCGGCGTCGCCCCATCCCCCGCTGTGCGGGGACTTCCCCCGCAGGCGGGGGAAGAAGGTCCGAAGCCTCGTTCCCGCAGGCGGGGGAAGAAGGTCCGAAGCCTCTTCGCCACATGCGGGCGACGGAGAGCCAAAGCTCCTCCCCCGCTTGCGGGGGAGGCTGGGTGGGGGGCCGTGGACAGCGGCGTCAGCCGCGCAGCGCCTCGATCACCGGCGCCACCTGCGCCTGGCGGCCGAGCGCAGCGCCTGTCGACTCCAGCGCACGCGCCAGCGCATCCTCGCTGTCCGCGCGCAACGTGGCGTGCCCGACCTTGCGGCCGGGGCGCGGGGACTTGCCGTAGTCGTGCCAGTGCCCGCCGGGCTCGCGCAGCACCGCGTCGGCGTCGGGCATGCCGCCGATCCAGTTGAGCATGCAGGCCTGGCCGAGCATGCGCGTCTCGCCCAGCGGAAGCCCGAGCACGGCGCGCAGGTGGTTTTCGAACTGCGAGGTCTCGGCGCCTTCGATGGTCCAGTGGCCGGAGTTGTGCACGCGCGGCGCCAGTTCGTTGGCCAGCAGCTGCCCGCCGCGGCTGAACAGCTCCAGCGCGAACACGCCCACGTAGTCCAGGTGCACGGCGAGCCTGCGGGCGTAGTCGATCGCCGTCTCGCGCGTGGCCGCATCCACCCGCGCCGGCGCCAGGCTCGCCGAGAGCACGCCGTCGACGTGCCAGTTCTCGGTCAGCGGCCAGGTGCGGAATCCGCCGTCGCGGCCGCGCACGGCGACCACGCTCAGCTCGCGATCGAACGGCACGAAGGCTTCCAGGATCAGCCCCACGCTGCCCGCCTGCGCGCCAAGCGCGTTCCAGGCCGCCTCGGCATCGCCGGCGCTGCGGATCCGGAACTGGCCCTTGCCGTCGTAGCCCAGCCGCCGCGTCTTGAGGATGCAGGGCGTGCCGATCGCCGCGATCGCGGCGTCCAGCGCGGCGCGGTCGGGCACGTCGGCGAAATCCGGCACCGGGATGCCCAGCTCGCGGAACAGCGGTTTCTCCACCAGCCGGTCCTGGGCCGTGGCCAGCGCGCGCGGATCGGGGAACACCGGCACGCGGGCGGAGAGCCAGCGCGCGCTTTCGGCGGGGACATTCTCGAAGTCGAAGGTGGCGACATCGATCTTCGAGGCGAATTCGGCCAGCGCCGATCCGTCCCGGTAGTCGCCGACCAGCAGCGGCGCGAACTGGCCGGCGCAGGCGTCGGCGACCGTGTCCATGACCAGGAAGCGCAGGCCCAGCGGCGCGCCGGCCAGCGCCATCATGCGGGCCAGCTGGCCCCCACCCAGGATGCCGACGGTGGTCATGCCGCCGGCCTCAGCCGCGCGGATCGGCATTGGCGGCGACGTCTTCGGTCTGCCGCCTGCGGAAATCCGCCAGCGCCTGCGCGATCTGCGGATGCGAGGGCGCCAGCAGGGCCGCGGCGAACAGTGCGGCGTTGATCGCGCCCGCCTGCCCGATCGCGAAGGTCGCCACCGGGACGCCGCCGGGCATCTGCACGATCGACAGCAGCGAATCCAGGCCGTTCAGCGCCCTGCTCTGCACCGGCACGCCCAGCACCGGCACCGCGGTCTTGGCCGCCAGCATGCCCGGCAGATGCGCCGCGCCACCGGCGCCGGCGATGATCGCGCGCAGGCCGCGGGACTCCGCGCTGGCCGCGTAGTCGAAGAGCACGTCCGGCGTGCGGTGTGCCGACACCACCCGCGCCTCGTGGCTCACGCCGAGCATTTCCAGCTTGAGCACGGCGTGCTGCATCGTGTCCCAGTCGGAACGCGATCCCATCACGACGCCGACGAGCGGTTGGGCGGGGTTGGCGGGCATGGCGATCCTCGGGGAAAGGGGCATTCTAGCGAAAGCGGGGCCGGGGGCTGAAAGCGCCCCTGCCGGCCTTCCGGATGCAGGCCCATCGTCGTCCCGGATACACAATCATCGTCATCCCGGATGCAGACCCATCGCCGTCCCGGATGCAGACCCATCGCCGTCCCGGATGCAGACCCATCGCCGTCCCGGATGCGGGGCCATCGTCGTCCCGGATGCGGGGCCATCGTCGTCCCGGATGCAGGACCATCGTCGTCCCGGATGCACAATCATCGTCATCCCGGCGAACGCCGGGATCCATTTTGCTCTTGCTCGACAAGCCAATGGATCCCAGCGTTCGCTGGGATGACGGCGTCGAGGCCATTGCCGCCCGGGAGTCACACGCGGCCTGGGAATGACGGCGTCGAGGGCTTTGTCGCCCGGGAGTCACACGCGGCCTGGGGATGACGGCGTTGAGGGCATTGCCGCCCGGCAGTCTCGTTTGGCTTGGGGATGACGGCATTGATGGCGTTGGCTCCGGGGCCACGTTCGGGCCCAGGCGTGGGGCATGAGCCGGGGAGGATCCCAGCTGGCATTCCGGAGGCAGAGCCATCGTCGTCCTGGACTTAGGGCCATCGTCGGCCCGGATGGAGACCCATCGCCAGCCCGGATGCACAGTCATCGTCATCCCGGCGAACGCCGGGATCCATTTTGCTCTCGCTCGACAAGCCAATGGATCCCAGCGTTCGCTGGGATGACGGCGTTGATGGCATTGCCGCCCGGGAGTCACATGCGGCCTCAGGATCACGGTGCGGATCTCCCGACGACAGCATCCAGTCCCGATATCGCGGGTTTCCGCCCCGCCCCCACCCGCCCGGCCTTGTTCGATCGGCAGCCGCCGAGGCACCGTCTCGCACGCCGCCCGCTGCGCCTGATCGACGCGAGGGGCCATAATCAGCCTTCCGCCGTCGGCCCCACCTTCAATCGCCATGGATCGCAAACTCATCGACCTGCTCGTCTGTCCCGCCACCCGGCAACCGCTGTCGCTGCTCGACAAGCCGGGGCTGGCCGCGCTCAACGCGGCCATTGCCGGCGGCGGCATCAGGCGCGGCGACGGGACGCCGCAGGCCGAAGCGCTCGACCAGGCGCTGGTCACCCACGACCGCAGGACCGTCTATCGCGTCGACGACGGCATCCCGGTGCTGCTGGTGGAGGAAGGCATCGCCACCGCCCAGGTCGCGGATTTCCCGCAGTCGTGACCGTGCCCGCGCCTCCTCCGGCGGACGCGGTTGCCGCCGATGTCGCCCGCGCGCTGGCCGAGGATCTCGGCGCCGGCGACGTCACCGCCGCGCTGCTGCCGGATCGCCCCGATATCGCCTACCTGCTGTGCAAGGAGGACGCGGTGGTCTGCGGACGGCCGTGGTTCGATGCCTGCCATCGCGCGCTCGACCCGGACGTGCGGATCGAATGGCGCGTGGCCGAGGGCGACCGCGCCGCGGCCGGAACCGTCCTGGCGACCCTGGCCGGCCGCGCGCGCGCCCTGGTCAGCGCCGAGCGCACCTGTCTGAACTTCATGCAGACGCTGAGCGGTACCGCGACCGCGACGGCCGGATACGTCGAGGCGGTGCGCGGCACCCGCGCACGCATCCTCGACACCCGCAAGACCCTGCCGGGTCTGCGCCTGGCGCAGAAATACGCGGTGCGCGTCGGCGGCGGCGGCAACCACCGCATCGGTCTGTACGACGCGGTGATGCTCAAGGAAAACCACGTGCGCGCGTTCGGCTCGGTCGCACTGGCGATCGAAGCGGCGCGCGCGATGCATCCGTCGCTGCCCCTGATCGTGGAGGTCGAGACGCTGGAGCAGCTGCGCGAAGCGCTGGCCACGGGCTGCGACCGCGTGCTGATCGACGACTTCGCCGCGGACATGCGCCGCGAGGCGGTCGCCATCGCCCACGCCGCGCCGTTCGACGGCCGGATTCCGCTGGAAGTGTCCGGCGGCGTCGACCTGCAGACGGTGCGGGCGATCGCCGCCGATGGCGTGGACTGCATTTCGATCGGCGGCCTGACCAAGCACGTGCAGGCGGTGGATCTGTCGCTGAAGCTGGGAGCGCCACCGGGCTGAGGGGGCCGGGTGATGTGGATTGCCCGGCTGCCCGATCCTCGATGCGCCTTGCATCGGCAGGATGCAGCCGCCACATTGTCCCGATGCTCGACCTGCCCACCATGATCGTCCTGATGATCGCCGGCGCCGCCGCCTACAGCTGGTGGAACGCCTCGCGCGCTGCCGCCGAACGCGCGATCGAACTCGGCCGCAACGCCTGTACCGCCGCCGGGGTGATCTGGCTGGACCAGAGCGTGCACGCCAGCGGCCTGCGGCTGCGGCGGCGCGACGACGGCTGGCTCGGGCTGGAGCGCAGCTTCCGCTTCGAATACTCGCCTGACGGGCTGGAGCGCTTCGTCGGGCGCCTGGTGTTGTTCGACGACCAGCTGGTGGCGTTCAGCGGCCCCACGCGCGCGCAGGCGACGGTCACGACGATGCATTGAACGCGCGCCGCGTTCCGGGCCGCAATTGCAGCAGCGCAGACAGGCGCCGCCCCGTCTGCGGGCTGCGCCGGAGCCCCCGCGAAGGCGCTGTGCCGCTGCACGGGCAAGCGGAACTTTCCCGTCCGTCGCACCAGCGCCTGCTCCGAACACGGAAGCGCTGGACAATTGGCGTCTTCCCCGCGCAAGCGGGGACCATGGAGGTCAACCCGGAATCAAGGTCCGCGGGTTCGCGCTTTCGCGGGAATGACGATCAAGGGGCGGGTTGTTCAGCGCTCCCCTGGCGCGCAGGAAACTGTCCCTGACACCATTTTCACTTCACGATGCGCAGGTGCGCGCCGCGCCTGGGGGCCGGGGCGCCGCCGTCGCCGTCCGGGGAATCGGGCGGGGGCGGAGCGGGCGGTTCGTCGTCGGGGCCGGGGCCGGGGCCAGGCCCGGCGACATCCTCCGGAAGCGCCATGCCCTGCCCGGTTTCGCGGGCGTAGATCGCGAGCACCGACGCGATCGGAACGTGGACCGGGTGGCTGACGCCGCCGAAGCGCGCGCTGAAACGGACGCTGTCGTTGTCCATTTCCAGCCGCGCGACCGCGCGGTCGGCGATGTTGAGCACCACGCGGCCGTCCTTGACGGTATGCGGGGGCACGCGCACGCCCGGCTGACCGGCGTCGACCAGGATGTGCGGGGTCATGCCGTTGTCGGCGATCCATTCGTACAGCGCCCGCAGCAGGTACGGGCGGTGACTGGTCATGCTGGGCTGCGGTTCGGACATCTGTCGACAAGTATGCCAAACCTGAGGCCGCCGTCGCGTCGTGGCTGCACGAGCGCCTCCGCGTCCCGTCGCCAGTCCCCGGCGCGACCGCACTGGGCGTCGACGTACGCGGATTCCGGGTTGCGCAAGCTCGCGTGTCGCGCCGCTGCCGCCGCTGCAGTGTCTCCTTCGCCGACGGCGCCGCTACCGCGGCTCAGTCGGACAGGCTGCGGAGGTTGCGTTCCTGCGGCGTCAGGCTGCGGGTGAATCCGGGGTTGCGGAAGATGCGGTTGCCGTAGTCCTCGATCACCTTGCCGTCCCTGGGCAGCGGAACGGCAAGCGCCTCCAGGCGCCAGATGATCGGCGCCATCGCACAGTCGGCCAGGCTCATCTCGTTGTTGAGATAGAACTTGGAGGCCTTGAACAGCGGAACGGCCGCGGTGAGCAGTTCCTTCAGACGCTTGCGGCCGGCCTCGGCCGCGGCCCTGGTGCCGGTCTGGATCGCCTGCACGTGCTGCACCCAGTCGTGGTCGATCAGGCGCATCGCCAGGCGAATGCGCGCGCGGGAGAGGGGGTCGACCGGCATCAGCGGCGGGTGCGGATAGCGTTCGTCGAGGTATTCGGCGACCACGCCCGCCGAGTACAGCACCAGGTCGCGCTCGACCAGGGTCGGCACCGAGTGGTAGGGGTTGAGATCGACCAGGTCCTCCGGCGGATTCTGCGGGTCCACCGCAACCAGATCGTAGGTCACGCCCTTGGCCGCAAGCACCAGCCGGATGCGGTGGCACACCACGTCGTCGACCGACGAGAACAGGGTCATTGCATTTCGCATACGCAGACTCGGTGCAGCCATCGCGGCCCTCCCCCTCCCTCGCGGCCGGAATCCGCCAGCCGCCTCGGCATCGACCACCCCATGTGGTCGACTGCCACGGTCCGCCGGGCATCCGCCCGGGTCCGGGACGACAGGCTTGCGGGCCAGCCATCGTCCAGACCGCCGCTCCGGGCGGCCTGGCCATGGCCCGGGCCGTCAGTGCACGTCGCGCCAGTACTCGTTCTTGAGCAGCCAGGCCAGGAAGGTCAGCAGGCTCAGGAACAGGATCACCCAGACGCCAAGGCCGGCACGCTTGTGCGCGATGGGTTCGGCGGCGTACTGCAGGAACGCGGACAGGTCGCGTACGGTCTGGTCGAACTCGGCCGCGGACTGGCTTCCCGGCACCGCGACCTCCAGCGACTCGATGGTCGGCTCGCCGGTGATCGGGTCCAGTTCGCCCAGCACCGCGCGCTGCTGGCCCTGGAGCTCCCACAGCACGTTGGGCATCGAGGCGTTGGGGAACAGGGTGTTGTTCCAGCCCAGCGGACGGGTCTCGTCGAGATAGAACGACTTGAGGTAGGTATAGACCCAGTCCGGCCCGCCCAGCTTGCTGCGCGAGGTCAGCGACAGGTCCGGCGGCGTCTGTCCGAACCATTTCGCCGACTCCCCGGCCGGCATGGTCGTGGTGACGTGCTCGCCGAACTTGGCGTCGGTGAAGACGAGGTTGGCCATCACCTCTTCCTCGGTCAGCCCCAGATCCTCGGCCATCCGCGAATAGCGCAGGTACTTGAGCGAGTGGCAGCTCGAGCAGTAGTTCATGAACAGCTGGGCGCCGCGCTGGAGCGAGGCCTTGTCGCTCAGATCGGTGCCCGCCTGCTGCAGGGCCGAACCGCCGCCGGCGGCAAGCGCGGAGAAGGACAGCAGCAACCCGCTGGCGATCGCAGCGATGCGGGAGGCGAAGTGCTTAGTCATGCGTGGTCACCCGGTCCGGCACAGGCTTGGTCGAGTCGATCCGGGTCCAGATCGGCATCAACAGGAAGAACAGGAAGTAGTAGACGGTCAGGAAGCGGCCGATGATGGTCTCGGTCGGATCGGTACCCGGGCCGGCGCCGATCTTGCCCAGCCAGACGAAACTGATCGCGAACAGGCCCAGCACCAGCTTCGACAGCCAGCCGCGGTAGCGGTAGGACTTCACCTTCGCGCGGTCCAGCCACGGCACCAGGAACAGGATCGCGATCGCGCCGAACATCACCAGCACGCCCGAGAGCTTGTGCGGCACCACGCGCAGCATCGCGTAGTACGGGGTGTAGTACCACACCGGCTTGATGTGCTCCGGCGTCACCATGGGGTTGGCTTCGACGAAGTTGTCGTGCTCCAGGAACCAGCCGCCGAACTCGGGCGCGAAGAAGATCACGAACGCGGCCAGGATCAGCATGAAGAACACGTAGAAGGTGTCCTTCACCGTGTAGTACGGATGGAAGGGGATGCCGTCGGAGGGCGCGGTCGGCGACCAGCGGTTGCCCTTCGGGCCCTTCTTGATCTCGACGCCGTCGGGGTTGTTCGAGCCGACCTCGTGCAGCGCGCCCAGGTGCAGCACCACCAGCAGCAGCAGCACCAGCGGCAGGGCGATCACGTGCAGGGCGAAGAAGCGGTTGAGGGTGGCGTCGCTGGGCAGGTAGTCGCCCATGATCCACTCGGTCAGGCCGTTGCCGATCACCGGGATCGCGCCGAACAGCGAGATGATCACCTTCGCGCCCCAGAACGACATCTGGCCCCACGGCAGCACGTAGCCCAGGAAGGCCTCGGCCATCAGCACCAGGTAGATCAGCATGCCCAGGATCCACACCAGCTCGCGCGGCTTCTGGTAGGAGCCGTACATCAGCCCGCGGAACATGTGGATGTAGACGACGATGAAGAACAGCGACGCACCCGTCGAGTGCATGTAGCGGATCAGCCAGCCCCACGGCACGTCGCGCATGATGTACTCGACCGAGGAGAAGGCCTCGGCCGCCGACGGCTTGTAGTGCATCGTCAGGAAGATGCCGGTGACGATCTGGTTGACCAGCACCACGATCGACAGCACGCCGAAGATGTACCAGATGTTGAAGTTCTTCGGCGCGTAGTACTCGGACATGTGCTTGCGGTACATCGGCATCAGCGCCGGTGCCCGCTCGTTGACCCAGTCCATCACGTTGTTGGCGGTACGCACGATCACGTTCGACATCGCATCAGGCTCCCGTGCTGGCGGCGGACGGGTCGACACCGATCACGATGGTGTTGTCGTCAGCGAAGTAATGCGGGGGAACCACCAGGTTGGTGGGGGCGGGGACGCCCTGGAAGACGCGGCCGGCCATGTCGAACTTCGACTTGTGGCAGGGGCAGAAGTAGCCGCCCTTCCACTCCGGGTCGAACGGCGCCGGGCCGATCTGGGCGACCATCTCCGGGGCGCAGCCCAGGTGCGTGCACAGGCCCACGAGCACCGAGATCTCGGGCTTGAGCGAGCGCAGCTGCGGGTTGGCCTCCTGGATGTAGGCCGGCTGCTGGTCGGGGTTCTCCGACTGCGGATCGCGCAGCTGGTCGTCCAGGGTGGGCAGGGCCTCGAGGATGGCCCTGGAGCGCTTGACGATCCAGATCGGCTGCCCGCGCCATTCGACCACCAGGCGCTCGCCCTCCTGCAGGGCGGTGATGTCCGCCGTCACCGGCGCGCCGGCCAGCTGGGCGCGGGCGCTGGGGAACCAGGACTTGATGAACGGCACCGCCGCGAATCCGGCCCCGACCGCACCGACCACCACCGTGGTCCCGGTCAGGAACCGGCGTCGCCCGGAGTTGTCTGGACCCGCCTCATCGGCAGGGGAGATCACCGCTTCGTTGGACATCCGGAACTCCGCAAACTTTCGGTAGCTGAACACGTGGCTGCCGCGGGCCGCCCCCTCCCGACGGGAGAAGCGGGCGCAAAATGACTGCGGAAGTGTAACGGAACGCTGAACGCGCCGACAATGGTGAACCGGCCGAGGCAGGCGTTCAGCGGCGCCGCGCCGCGGCCGCAGCGGTCAATTGGCCGCCAGATTGCCGCGGTAGCGCTCGGCCAGCATGGCCACGCGCTGCACGTAGCGCCGGGTTTCGGCGTAGGGCGGAACGCCCTTGTGGCGGTCCACCGCGCCCTCGCCGGCGTTGTAGCCGGCTGCCGCCAGGGTCAGGTCGCCGTTGAAGCGCTTGAGCAGCCAGGCCAGGTATTCCACCCCGCCCTGGATGTTCTGCGCCGGATCGAAGGCATTGGTCACGCCGAAGCGCCTGGCCGTGGCCGGCATCAGCTGCATCAGGCCCTGCGCGCCGGCGTGGGACAGCGCATTGGGATTGAAGGCCGACTCGGCGTGCATGACCGCGCGGACGATCGCCTCCTCGACGCCGAAGCGGCGGGCGGCGGCCGAGATCTCGGCCGAGTAGGCCGCGGTGTTGAGCCGCACCGAGCCGAAATTCACCCCCGGCTGGATCGCGCAGGCGTAGCAGGTCTCGATGAAGCTGTAGCGGATGGTGCGCAGCGATTCCACGCTCCCGCCCGGCGGGCGGACGCTGGAGTAGTGGCGCACGCCGTCCTTGATGTAGGAATACACCTGCCCCTGCTGCAGCTTGCCGGTGCCGGCCGGGCGCGGAACCGCCGGCGGCGGGGTGGCCGGCGGGGGCGGGGTCGGCGAGACCCGCATACTCGCGCCCATGAAGGTCGCCGGCGCGTTGCTGTCGATGGATGCCGGGGATCCGGCCACGACGTTGGCGGGGTTCGCGCCGCCTGCTGCGACCGGCGCTGCGGGAGCTGCGGGAGCCGGCTTCGGGCGCGACGCCGCGGCGGAGCGGCTGTAGCGGCTGGCCACCGTGCAGCTGGCGCCGGGGATGCGTTTGCTGACGTAGCTGCGCGTGCCGTCGGCGGTGTCGCAGCGGTAGATCGTGCCGGCATGCGCCTGCCCGACCGGCCAGGCAAGCAGCAGGCACGCCGCAACGAAGACGCTTGGGCCCCCATTCATGGGCGCGAGTGTCCTCCTTTCCAGGTGCGCTGCCAAGTGCCTGATCCGGCTGGGTTCGGGGGTGGGGGCCCGAAGGCGCCTGTGGGGCTTCTGCTAAGCTCCCCGCCCCGCACCGCCATCCGGCCCGGACTCACCGCCGCGCCCCGGAAACGCCATGATCAGACAGGAATCCAGCGACCGCAGGTCGCCGACCGATGCCCCTCCCACTCACGGCGGGAGAGGGGTGGGCCGTCCGCAGAGCGGACGGCGGGGTGAGGGCAGCCTGCCCGTCCTCGCGGAAACATCCGCCGCCCCTGCGCTCGCGGCCGGCCCCGCCGATGCCGCCCTGCCCCCGGGCGCCGCCCGGCCGGCGCGGGGCAAGCTCTTCATCCAGACCCACGGCTGCCAGATGAACGAGTACGACTCGGCGCGCATGGCCGACGTGCTTGCCGCCAGCGACGGCCTGGAGCTGACCGCGAACGTCGAGGAAGCCGACGTGGTCCTGGTCAACACCTGCTCGATCCGCGAGAAGGCGCAGGAGAAGGTGTTCAGCCAGCTCGGCCGCTGGCGTGTGCTCAAGGAAAGCCGCCTCAAGGCCGGCGGCCGCGAGGTGATCATCGGCGTCGGCGGCTGCGTGGCCTCGCAGGAGGGCGAGGCGATCGTGAAGCGCGCGCCCTACGTCGACCTGGTGTTCGGCCCGCAGACCCTGCACCGCCTGCCGGAGCTGATCCGCGCCCGTCGCGAGCAGGACAGGCCACAGGTCGACATCAGCTTCCCCGAGATCGAGAAGTTCGACCGCCTGCCCGAGCCGCGCGCCGAGGGGCCCAGCGCCTTCGTCTCGATCATGGAGGGCTGCTCGAAGTACTGCTCGTTCTGCGTCGTGCCCTACACCCGCGGCACCGAGATCAGCCGCCCGTTCGAGGACGTGCTGGTGGAGATCGTGCAGCTGGCCGGCCAGGGCGTGCGCGAGGTCAACCTGCTGGGCCAGAACGTCAACGCCTACCGCGGCGCGATGGAAGGAAGCGAGGAACCTGCCGACCTGGGCCTGCTGATCCGCACCATCGCCGAGATCGACGGCATCGACCGCATCCGCTTCACCACCTCGCACCCGCTGGAGTTCTCCGACTCGCTGGTCGAGGCCTACCGCGACGTGCCGCAGCTGGCCAACTACCTGCACCTGCCGGTGCAGTCGGGCAGCGACCGCATCCTCGCGGCGATGAAGCGCGGCTACACCGCGATCGAGTTCAAGCAGAAGATCCGCAGGCTGCGCGAGGTGCGGCCGGACATCTCGATCTCGTCGGACTTCATCGTCGGCTTCCCGGGCGAGACCGATGCCGACTTCGAGAAGACCATGAAGCTGATCGAGGACGTGGGCTTCGACCAGTCGTTCTCCTTCATCTACTCGCGCCGCCCGGGCACGCCCGCGGCCGACCTGCCTGACGACGTCTCGAACGAGACGAAACACGCGCGGCTGTCGCACCTGCAGGCGACGATCAACGCCAATGCCGCGAAGATCTCGCAGGCGATGGTGGGCAGCGTGCAGCGCGTGCTGGTGGAAGGGCCGTCGCGCAAGGACCCGAACGAGCTGACCGGCAAGACCGAGAACATGCGCTCGGTGAACTTCCCCGCGCCGGCGCGGCTGGTCGGCCAGTTCGTCGACGTGGTGATCACCGAGGCGATGAGCAACTCGCTGCGCGGGCGGGTGGCGGGCGTCGAGCGGAGCGGCGCGGCGTAGCTGGTCAGTCAAGCCGCTTGCGGAAGCGCAGGATCGCCAGCGTCATCGTCACCAGCGTGAACGCCAGCAGCGCGACCACGCCCGGCCACAGCTCCCACAGGCCCGCGCCGCGCAGCATCACCCCGCGCACCAGGCGCAGGAAGTGGGTCATCGGCAGGATCTCCGCGCCCCACTGCACCACGTCGGGCATGCCGGCGAAGGGGAACATGAAGCCGGAGATCAGGATCGACGGCAGGAACACGAACATCGTGATCTGGATCGCCTGGAACTGCGTGCTGGCGCGGGTGGAGATCAGCAGGCCCATCGCCAGGTTGGCGAAGATGAGCAGCAGCGCGGCCAGGTAGACGTCGAGCAGGCTGCCGCGCAGCGGCACGTCGAACATCCAGATGCCCAGCGCGAGGATCAGCGAGGTCTGCAGCAGCCCGATGGCCGCATAGGGCAGCACCTTGCCGATCATCAGCTCGGCGCGGCTGAGCGGCGTGGCGATCAGCAGCTCCATGTTGCCGCGCTCGCGCTCGCGCACCACGGCCATGGCGGTGAACATGGTCATCGTCATGGTCAGGATGATGCCGATCAGGCCGGGGACGATGCTCACCGCCGAGCGGCGCTCGGGGTTGTAGAAGCTCACCACCTCGATCTGCTGCGCGGCACGCGCGACGCGGCGGCCGTCCGCCGGCCCCAGCGGCAGCTGCGCCAACTGTACCGCCGCGGCCTGGACCACGGTGTCGGTGCCGTCGACCAGCACCTGCACCGCCGGACGGCCATCGGCCAGGCGTCGCTCGTAGTCCGGCGGCAGCACGATGCCGACGCTGACCTCGCCGCGCCGCAGCTGCTCCATCGCCTGCTGCGGACTGTCGGCGACGCCGGTGACAGCGATGATGCCGGTGGCGCGCATGTCCATCACCGCTGCGCGCGAGGCGGCGGTGCTGGCCTGGTCGACGACCACCGCGTCGAGGTCGCGCGGGTTGAAGTTGATCGCGTAGCCGAACAGCAGCAGGTCGACCACGGGAATGACCACGATCATGGCCAGGCTGATGCGGTCGCGTCCGACCTGGCGCAGCTCCTTGAGCACGACCGACCACAGGCGGCGCAGCGACTTCATGCCGCGGCCCCAGCGCCTGCGCGGCCGCGGGTGGCCGCGACGAAGACGTCCTCGAGGTTGGCCTCGACCGGCAGCACCTCGGCCTCGAGCGAGGCCTGGCGCAGCGCATGGGCGATCGTGTCCGCGGCGCTCTGGCCTGGTGCGGACAGCACGCGCAGGCTGTTGCCGATCTGGGCGACGCTGAGCACGCCCGGCAGCGCCGCCAGTGCGCGCTGCGCCTGGCGCGGGCGGGACGCGCGCACCTCCACGGTGCGTCCACGCAGCGCCTCGCCCAGTTCGCCCGGGGTGCCGTCGGCAACCAGCGCGCCGCGGTCGAGGATGGCGATGCGGTGGCAGCGCTCGGCCTCGTCCATGTAGTGCGTCGACACCAGCAGCGTGGTGCCGGCATCGGCCAGCTCGAAGAGCCTTTCCCAGAACTCGCGCCGCGACTCGGGATCGACCGCGCTGGTGGGTTCGTCCAGGAACAGCAGCTCCGGCGCGTGGATCACCGCGCCGGCCAGGGCGAGGCGCTGCTTCTGGCCGCCGCTGAGGGTGCCGGCCAGCTGCCGGGGGCGGTCGCTGAAGCGGTAGTGCTCGAGCAGTTCGTCCACCCGCCGGCGCGCGCCGGCGCGCGGCAGGCCGTAGACCGCGGCCAGGAACTCGAGGTTCTCGCGCACGGTGAGGTCCTCGAACAGCGAGAATTTCTGCGTCATGTAGCCGATGCGCAGGCGCAGGGCATCGGCCTGCTCGGGAATGCGCAGGCCCAGCACTTCGATCCCGCCGGCGCTGGGAGTCAGCAGGCCGCAGAGCATGCGGATCGTGGTCGACTTGCCCGAGCCGTTGGGGCCGAGGAAGCCGTAGACGTGTGCGCGCGGCACCGTGAGGTCGACATGGTCGACCGCGGTCAGGGCACCGAAGCGCTTGACCACGCCGCGGGCGCGGATGGCGGGGGCGTCAGGCATCACAGGAGGTCGGCATGCATGACGATCGCACGCCGGGAACATCCACACCCGTCATTCCCGCGAAAGCGGGAATCCGTTCCGGCTTTCGCTTCGTCTCTGGAGAAGAGGCGAGGCCACTTTCCCTTCCAGAAGCAAAATGGATTCCCGCTTTCGCGGGAATGACGGGTGGGAGTGGCGGTACGGCGGCGAGCGTCATTGAGCACTCCCCGCCTTCGGTCCGAACTCCACCCGCAGCGGCAATCCCGCCGGCAGGTCGGCCGCGCCCTCGCCTTCCAGCTGCACCTCGGCCAGGTAGCTCAGGCGCGCGGCGTCCTTGCCGGTGAGGGCGTAGTACGGGGTGAAGGTGGGCTCGCTGCGGATCATGCGCACGCGGCCGTCGAAACGCCGTTCGCCATCGGCACCGACGAACACGGTGGCCGCATCGCCCACCTGCACGCCCGGGCGCAGCGGTTCGGGGACGTACACGCGTGCGTAGGGTGTGTCGCCGACCAGCATCACCGCCAGTGGCGCGCCAACCGGGGCCTCGTCGCCGAGACGGTAGGGCAGGCTGTCGACGCGGCCGGCGCGCGGCGCGAGCACGTCCAGCCGTCCGCTGGTGACGGTCTGTGCCGCCAGCTGCGCCTCGGCGGCGGCCAGCGCGGCCTCGGCCTGGGCGATCTGCTCCGGCCGCACGCCGCTCTCCAGCTCCGCCAGGGCGGCCCGCGCGGCCGCAACCTGCGCATCGGCGCTCCCGGCGGCGGCGCGCGCGCGATCGACCTCGGCCGCGGCCACCAGCTGGCGCGCACCCAGCGGCTGCACCCGCGCGTGGTAGGCGCGGGCCTCGCGCGCCTGCGCCTGCGCGGCGGCGAGGCTGGCGCGGACCTGGTCGATGTCCTCGCTGCGGGCACCGTTGCGCAGTTCCTGCAGGGCCTCGCGCTGGCGGGCGACGTCGGCCCGTGCCGCAGCCAGCCGGGCGTCGCCGCGGGTCTGCTCCAGGGCGAGGATGCGCGCCCCGGCCTCGACCCGCTCGCCCTCGCGCACGGCGATGTCGACGATGCGCTCGGCCGCGGGCGACGGCAGCGCGATGCGGTCGTATTCGAGCGTGCCCAGCGCGTCGGCCCCGCCGTTGCCGCAGGCGGACAGGGCCAGCGCCGCCGCCAGGACGACGACGGGCGGCAGGCGGGGGAATCGGGAGCACATCATGGGGGCAGCTCCAGTCCGCGCTCCACCAGGGCGAGCGCGTGGTTGCGGATCTCGTCGATGCCGAGTCCGTCGCTGTGGAAGATCTGGCGCCAGATCGGCGCGCCGGCGGCTGGAAACAGGGTCAGTCCCACCAGCGAGACCATGAGCAGGCGCGGGTCCAGCGCGGGGTTGAGGCGGCCGGCGGCCTGCTCCTGCGCGAAACGGCCGGCAAGCACGGTGGCGATCTCCGGCGCGAACCGGGTCACCAGCAGATCGCGAAGGCTGCCGCCCTCGCTGACCACCTCGCGGATCCACAGCGGCGGCAGCCAGGCATGGCGCTTCACCAGCGCGCAGAGACCGTCGACGAAGGCGGTCAGCACTTCGCGCAGGGGGGCCCCCGGCATCCCGGTCAGGACGCCGCGGATCTGTTCGAACACCGGCATCAGGCGTTCGGCGATCACCGCCTCGCGCAGTCCCGCGGCGTCGCCGAAGTAATAGTGCAGCATCGCCGGCGTGACTCCGGCTTCGGCGGCGATGTCGCGGAAGGACGTGGCGGCGATGCCCTTGCGCACGTAGCAGGCCAGGGTGGCGTCGAGCAGGCGCTCGCGCACGTCGGGCGCCTCTCCCGGCGGGCGCCCGCGCCGGCGCCGTGCCGGGGCTGCGCGCTTGCCTGCAGGAGGGAGGGACGGAGCCATCCCATTAAATTAATTAATCAATTAATTTAATGCAAGGGTTTTCTTGTGGTTTTTCTCCCAGGTGCGGGGGAGTCGCCAGAGCAGAGCTGGATCGGGGCTTGCGGACAGAAGGTCGTCCCGGGCCGGGGATTGCCCCCGGCTCGTTCAGGGCCGGACCGCGGAGTGGCCCTGACCGAGCGAAGAGCGATCCCCGGCCGCCGGGGCGCGGCATCCTTCCGAAGACCGCGGGTGGGTACGGACCGCTTGCACGGCATGCCGCGCGTCCGTGCGCAGGTGCGCCGGACCGGACGGATCGGTGTGGGGGTACTTGGCGGCCGGGTCGCCCCCATCCCCCGCTGCGCAGGGACTTCCCCCGCCGTGCGGGGGACGAATGCCCGGATTCTCCCGCCCGTTTCGCTGGTTCAGGCTCCTTTCCCCGCCTTGCGGGAGGAAGAATGGCCGGATTGCTGTTTGCCGCTTCGGCGGCAAGGCCCACGACACCGGAACGTCGAACCAGACGCCGCCGTGATCCGGCCTGCCCTGCTCGGCCCTGCTCGGCAGTGCGATTCCATCAAACGGGAGAGGCACAAGGACGTTTTTCTCCCGCTCACGCCAGCAGCGCTACCCTGCCCGGGCCATGGCAACCCGGCCGCAGACTCCACGTCCCATCCGCCTCCCGGCGCGCGGCAGGCCGCGGACCCTGCCGCAGCGGAGCGTCGTTCCGATGCCTGCGTGTCGATCCCGTCCACGGCGCATGGGCGACGCCGCACGGCGCGGGCGATAGACATGCCTCCCGGCCCCGCCGCCACCGCTGCCAGCCCCCGCCGCTTCGATCCGCTCGGCCTCTGGCTCTGCGGCCTGTCCATGCTCGGCCTGGCGCGCGCCTGGCTGTACCTGGTGCGCGACGCTGGCGAGGCCGGCGCGATCGGCTGGATCTGGCTCGGCGGCTCGCTGCTGCTGGCCGCCACCGGCGGCGCCCTGCTGCTGCGCGGGCTGGCGGCCGGCCACCGGGGTCGGCGCCGCTGAGCGCCGTCATGGCCCTTGCGCGGGCCGCGCGCTACCCTTCACCGCCTATGTCCGATGCCCACCAGCGCGACTTCGCCCTCGAACCCCTCGACATCGAGCGGCTGGCCAACCTCGCCGGCCCGCTCGACGGGCACCTGCGCCAGATCG
This sequence comes from uncultured Luteimonas sp., assembly GCA_934541015.1. Lineage (GTDB taxonomy): Bacteria > Pseudomonadota > Gammaproteobacteria > Xanthomonadales > Xanthomonadaceae > Luteimonas. The sequence continues at coordinate 32,730 of CAKTDC010000009.1, read as the reverse complement.
AACTGCGCCTGGGCGTGGAGATCTCCAACCGCGGCAACATCTTCCGCGTGAGCGGAGCCGATGCCGCCGTGGTCGAACGGACCGAGGCGCTGCTGCGCCGGCTCTACGACGAGGCCGCGGCCGAGACCTTCGACAGCCACGCCATCAACCTGCGCCTGAGCGATGCCGGCATCGGCGACGACGCGGCCGGCTTCGCCCCGCAGGAGGTGGCGATCCGGGTCAAGCGCGGCACCATCCGCGGCCGCGGCGCCAACCAGGCGAAGTACCTGCACGCGATCGCCACCCACGACATCAACTTCGGCATCGGTCCGGCCGGCACCGGCAAGACCTTCCTCGCGGTGGCGATGGCGGTCGAGGCGCTGAACGAATCGCGGGTGCAGCGCCTGGTGCTGGTGCGCCCGGCGGTCGAGGCCGGAGAGAAGCTGGGCTTCCTGCCCGGAGACCTCAGCCAGAAGGTCGATCCCTACCTGCGCCCGCTGTACGACGCGCTGTACGAGATGCTGGGCGTGGAAAAGGTGCTCAAGCTGCTGGAGAGGAACGTCATCGAGATCGCGCCCCTGGCCTACATGCGCGGGCGCACGCTCAACGACGCCTTCGTGATCCTGGACGAGGCGCAGAACACCACCATCGAGCAGATGAAGATGTTCCTGACCCGGCTGGGCTTCGGCTCCACCGCCGTGGTCACCGGCGATCTCACCCAGATCGACCTGCCCCGGCACGTGAAATCCGGCCTGCGCGACGCCATCGACGTGCTGCGCGGGGTCGAGGGCGTGAGCTTCACCTTCTTCGAGGCGCGCGACGTGGTCCGCCATCCGCTGGTGGCGCGCATCGTCAGCGCCTACGACCGCCGCGACGCGCAGGACGCCGAGACCGGCCCGGCGTAGGCTGGTCCGGCAGCCACCCCGCCAGCAAGCGCCTCCATGACCCAGGGCCCCATCCACCTCGACATCGCCGTTGGCTACGCGCTCCCGCGCAAGGGCCTGCCGGCGGCGGTGTCCTTCCGCAGGTGGGCGGCGGCCGCGCTCGCGGGCCGCATCCGCGACGCCGACCTGGCCATCCGCATCGTCGGCGCGAAGGAAGGCCGCGCGCTCAACCGCCACTACCGCGGCAAGGACTACGCCACCAATGTGCTGAGCTTCCCCGCGGAGCTGCCGCAGGGCCTGCCCGAGGGCATGCACCTGCCGCTGCTGGGCGACCTGGTCCTGTGTGCGCCGGTGGTGGCCCGCGAGGCGCGCGAGCAGGGCAAGCCGCTCAACGCGCATTACGCCCACCTGACCGTGCACGGCGTGCTGCACCTGCTGGGCTGGTACCACGGCGACGAGCGCGAGGCCGAGGCCATGGAGCAGCTGGAGCGGGAGATCCTGGCCGGGCTGGGGGTCGACGACCCCTACCGCGACGCTTGATCCCGCCCCCCTGGCGCGCAACCGCGGCCCGGGCACGCTAGACTTGTTCAGCCGCCCGCGTGGGCGACGAAGAATCAACAATTTACGGAAATGTCCGAGGACGACAGTAGTCCCAGCGCCGCCGAACCTCCGGAAAAGCGGCGCACCTGGCTGGAGCGCCTGAGTTCGGCGATCTCCGGCGAACCCAACACCCGCGCCGACCTCATCGAGCTGCTGCGCGACACCCAGGCCGACGGGGTCATCGAGGCCGACACCCTGCGCATGATGGAAGGCGCGCTGGCGGTGTCGGAGATGAGCGTGGGCGACGTGATGGTGCCGCGCGCGCAGATGGTCGCGCTGCCCGCCGACGCGCGCCTGATCGAGCTGATGAAACAGGTGGTCGAGTCCGGCCACTCGCGCTTCCCGGTGCACGGCGAGGACAAGGACGAGATCCTCGGCATCCTGCTGGCCAAGGACCTGCTGCGCGGGGTGGTGGCCGACAACGGCCCGGGCACCATCCACGACCTGCTGCGGCCGGCGGTGCTGATCCCCGAGTCGAAGAAGCTCAACGTGCTGCTGCGCGAGTTCCGCCAGTCGCGCAACCACATGGCGATCGTGATCGACGAGTACGGCGGCGTCGCCGGGCTGGTGACGATCGAGGACGTGCTCGAGGAGATCGTCGGCGAGATCGACGACGAGCACGACGACGCCGAAGATCCGGACGCGCTGATCGCGGCCCAGGCCGACGGCCGCTTCGTGATCGACGCGCTGATCCCGATCGCCGATTTCAATGAACGCTTCGGCGCCGACTTCGACGACGACGAGTACGACACCATCGGCGGGCTGGTCACCGCTGCCATCGGGCACCTGCCCGAAGCCGGCGAGGAGCTGACCTTGGGGCGGTTCCACTTCCGGGTGGCGCGCGCCGACGCCCGCCGGCTGTATGCGCTGCATATGGGCGTGCATGCCGATCACGCCGCCGACTGACGCCGCCGTCCCCCTGCGCGGGAGGCAAGGAAACGGGGAGCTGGCATGCACGGCGCTGCCTCGCGGGCCTTCCGCGCACCCGGTGCGCCACGCCGGGCCGGACTTGCCCCCATCCCGCCCTTCCCCCGCACGCGGGGGAAGGGCCTTCAGGTGGATGCTGAGCCTGATCCTGCTGCTGGCTGTTTTGCCGGCCACCGCCCAGATCCGCATCGGCGTGGCCACGATGCAGCCAGGCGAAATCTTCTTCGAACGCTTCGGCCACAACGCGATCGTGGTCGACGATCCGGCGGCGGGCGCGCCGGTGTCGTACAACTTCGGCTTCTTCGACCTGGACGAGCCGGATTTCAACGCGCGCTTCGTGCGCGGCGACATGCGCTACATGCTGGTCGCGCTGCCCCTGGCCGACGACCTGGCCTACTACCGCGAGGTCGGCCGCGGGGTGTCGATCCAGTGGCTCGACCTGTCGGACGCGCAGGCGCGCGGACTTGCCGACGCGCTGGCGGAGAACGCCCGCCCCGAGAACGCGCGCTACCGCTACGACTACTTCACCGACAACTGCTCCACCCGCGTGCGCGATGCGCTCGATGCCGCGCTCGGCGGCGAACTGCAGCGCCAGCTCAGCAGCCGTTCGCGCGGCAACACCTACCGCGGCGACGCGGTGCGCCTGGCCTCGCCGGCGCCGTGGATGTGGCTGGGCTTCGACATCGGCCTGGGACCGGCGGCCGACCGGCCGAACGCGCTGTGGCAGGACGCCTTCGTGCCGATGCGCCTGGCCGATGCGCTGGCGACGGTACAGCTGGCCGACGGCCGGCCGCTGGTGCGGGGAACGCAGGAACTGCTGCCCCACCGGCTCGCACCGGAGCCGGCCGAGCGCCCGCGCCGCTGGTGGGGATGGCTGCTGGCGGGGCTGGCGCTGGCCGGGGCGATCCTGGCGCTGGCCCGGCGCCACCCGCGCGCCATCGCTGCCGCGGCGATTCCCTTCTGGCTGGCCTGCGGCATCCTCGGCCTGCTGATGCTGTTCCTGTGGACCGCCACCGGGCACCGCTTCGCCTGGGCCAACCACAACCTGCTGCTGTTCACGCCGCTGTGCCTGCTGCTGCTGCCCGGCGGCTGGCGCATCGCCCGTGGCCGCGATCCGGGCAGGTGGTTCCGGGGCATCGCGTGGCTGGTGGTGATCGGCACCGTGCTGGCGCTGTTCCTGCACTGGCTGCCGACGCTGCCGCAGCGCAACCTGCCGTGGATCTCGCTGCTGGTGCCGCTGCATCTTGCGCTGGCGTGGACGCTGGCGCGCGCGCCGCGCCCGCGCTGACCCTGCCGCATACGTATGCACGGCCCCGCCGCGCGGAGTCGTGACATGATCGGGCGCATCGCCAGAAGGAGTCCGCCGATGCGCCTGCGCACGGGTCTTGCCGCAATCGTCTGGGTGGCCGCCGGGTGGCTGGTTGCAGTTGCGGCCGCAGCCGCGCAGGAGCCACCTGCCGCGGTGGCGCTGGCATCGCCCGGCGGCGTGGTCGCGGTGCAGGTCGCCACCGATCCCGAGGGACGGGCCAGCTACAGCGTCATGCACCGGGGCCGGCCGGTGATCGCGCCCTCGCGCCTGGGCGTGATGTTCACCGACCAGCCCAAGTTCGAACGCAATCTGGAGATCGTCTCGCGGCAGGTGCGCAGCTTCGACGAAACCTGGGAGCAGCCCTGGGGCGAGCGCCGCGAAATCCGCAACCATTACAGCGAGCTGGCCGTCGGCTTCCGCGAGCGCAGCGGGCCGGGGCGCAGCTTCAGCGTGGTGTTCCGGCTGTACGACGACGGCCTGGGTTTCCGCTACGAATTCCCGGAGCAGCCCGGCGTGGCGCAGGCCAACATCTCCGCGGAGCTGACCGAATTCGTGCTCGCCGCCGACGCCACCAGCTGGTGGATCCCGGCCTTCGAATGGAACCGCGAGGAATATCTGTACCACACCACGCCGGTGCAGGAGATCGGCGACGCGCAGACCCCGATCACCTTCCGCTTCGGCGACGGCCTGCACCTGTCGATCCACGAGGCCGCGCTGGTCGACTATTCGGGCATGAACCTCACCCGGGTCGACGGCCGCAGGCTCAGGGCCGCGCTCACGCCCGGCGCCGGCAACGCCCCGGCGGTGTCGCGCGCCCTGCCCTTCCACACGCCTTGGCGCACGCTGCAGCTGGCCGACGGCGCCGGCGGCCTGGTGGAATCGTCGCTGATCCTCAACCTCAACGCGCCCAACGCGCTGGGCGACGTGTCCTGGGTCCGGCCGATGAAGTACGTCGGCGTGTGGTGGGAGCTGCACATGGACCTCAAGACCTGGTCCCACGGCCCGAGACACGGCGCGACCAACGAGAACGTGCGGCGGCACATCGACTTCGCCGCCGAGCACGGCTTCGGCGGCGTGCTGGTGGAGGGCTGGAACGTGGGCTGGAACGCGGACTGGTTCGGCACCGGCCACGAGTTCAGCTTCACCCGGCCGTATCCGGACTACGACCTGGAGGGCCTGGCCGCCTACGCGAAGTCCAGGGGGGTGCAGCTGATCGGCCACAACGAGACCTCCGGCCATGCCGCGCACTACGAATCACAGATCGAGGAGGCGTTCGCGCTGTACCGGCGGCTGGGCATCGGCGCGGTCAAGAGCGGCTACGTCGCCGACGCCGGCCAGGCCAAGGTGCTCGACGCCGACGGCAACCTGGTCTACGCCTGGCACGAGGGCCAGGCGATGGCGCGGCACCACCAGAAGGTGGTGGAAACCGCGGCCCGGTACCGCATCGCGATGAATCCGCACGAGCCGATCAAGGACACCGGCCTGCGCCGCACCTGGCCCAACCTGATCACCCGCGAGGGCGCGCGCGGCATGGAATTCAGCGCCTGGGGCCAGCCGGGCAACCCGCCCGAACACGAGCCGATCCTGGTGTTCACCCGCCTGCTGGCCGGGCCGATGGACTACACCCCGGGGATCTTCGGCATGCGCACCCGCGCCCCCGACGGCATCGCCACCACCTGGGCCAAGCAGCTCGCCCTCTACGTGGTGATCTACAGCCCGCTGCAGATGGCGGCCGACCTGCTCGACAATTACGAGAACAATCCCGGCCCGTTCCAGTTCATCAAGGACGTGCCCGTGGACTGGGAAACTACGCGGGTGCTGACCGCCGAAATCGGCGACCACGTCACCATCGCGCGCAGGGAGCGCGGCGGCGACGACTGGTACCTGGGCGCGCTGACCGACGAGGACGGCCGCACGCTGGAAGTGCCGCTGTCCTTCCTCGACGCCGGCCGGCGCTACCGCGCCGAGATCTACCGCGACGGCGAACAGGCGCACTGGAAGCACAACCGCGAGGACATCGTCATCGAGCGGCGCGAGGTCGGCAGCGGCGACACCCTGACCCTGCGGCTCGCGCCGGGCGGCGGCCAGGCGATCCGGTTCGTGGCGCTGTAGGCGCTGCCCCTCACCCCCCGCTTCGCGGAGGAGGAAGCCAGGCGTAGCGCAGGGAGGTGCCGGGGGCCATTGACCCGGCGCGCCGTCGGCGCGACCCTTGGCCTCGACTCCCGGCTGGAGATGGCTCATGAAAGGTGCGGCAGGCAAGCTTGCATGGGCGGCGCTCGCCCTGATCGGTGCGTTCTGTCTGGGTACGGTGGCGCTGCGGCGCGGCGAATCCATCAATGCGCTGTGGATCGTGGCCGCGGCGGTCTCGATCTACCTGGTGGCCTACCGCTTCTACGCGCGCTTCATCGCCGACAAGGTCTTCAACCTGGATCCCACCCGGGCCACCCCGGCGATGATCCACAACGACGGCCTGGACTACGTGCCCACCAACAAGCACGTGCTGTTCGGCCACCACTTCGCCGCGATCGCCGGCGCCGGTCCGCTGGTCGGCCCGGTGCTGGCGGCGCAGATGGGCTACCTGCCCGGCACGCTGTGGCTGATCGCGGGCGTGGTGCTCGCCGGCGCGGTGCAGGACTTCATGGTGCTGGTGGTGTCCAGCCGCCGCGACGCGCGCTCGCTGGGCGACCTGGTGCGCGAGGAGATGGGGCAGATCCCCGGCACCATCGCCCTGTTCGGCGCCTTCCTGATCATGATCATCATCCTGGCGGTGCTGGCGATGATCGTGGTCAAGGCCCTGGCCGAAAGTCCGTGGGGCATGTTCACCGTGATCGCGACGATGCCGATCGCGATCTTCATGGGCATCTACATGCGCTACATCCGGCCCGGGAAGATCGGCGAGATCTCGGTCATCGGGATCGTGCTGCTGATGGCCGCGATCTGGCTCGGCGGCCACGTCGCCGCGCATCCGACCTGGGGCCCGGCCTTCACCTTCACCGGCGTGCAGATCACCTGGATGCTGATCGGCTACGGCTTCGTCGCGGCAGTGCTGCCGGTGTGGCTGCTGCTGGCGCCGCGCGACTACCTGTCGACCTTCCTCAAGATCGGCACCATCGTCGGCCTGGCCGTCGGCATCCTGATCGTGATGCCGGAGCTGAAGATGCCGGCGCTGACCCAGTTCACCGACGGCAGCGGCCCGGTGTGGAAGGGCTCGATGTTCCCGTTCCTGTTCATCACCATCGCCTGCGGCGCGGTCTCGGGCTTCCACGCCCTGATCGCCTCGGGCACCACGCCCAAGCTGATGGCCAACGAGCGCCACGCGCCCTACCTGGGCTATGGCGGCATGCTGATGGAATCGTTCGTGGCGATCATGGCCATGGTCGCGGCGGCGGTGATCGACCCGGGCGTGTACTTCGCCATGAACAGCCCGGCGGCGATCATCGGCACCGACCCGGCGGCCGTGGCCGAGGTGGTCTCGAGCTGGGGCTTCACGGTCACGCCGGACGTGCTCACCCAGACCGCACAGGACGTCGGCGAGGCCTCGATCATCTCCCGCGCAGGCGGCGCGCCGACGCTGGCGGTGGGCATCGCGCAGATCTTCCACGCGGTCATCCCGGGCGAGGGGATGATGGCCTTCTGGTACCACTTCGCGATCCTGTTCGAGGCGCTGTTCATCCTGACCGCGGTCGACGCCGGCACCCGCTCCGGGCGCTTCATGCTGCAGGACCTGCTGGGCAACTTCGTGCCGGCGATGCGCAAGACCGATGCCTGGGGCCCGAACGTGGTCGCCACCGGCGGCTGCGTGGCGCTGTGGGGCTATTTCCTCTACCAGGGCGTCACCGACCCGCTGGGCGGCATCAACATGCTGTGGCCGCTGTTCGGCATCGCCAACCAGATGCTGGCCGGCATCGCGCTGATGCTGTGCACGGTGGTCCTGTTCAAGATGAAGAAGGACCGCTACGCCTGGGTGTCGATCGTGCCCACCATCTGGCTGCTGGCCTGCACCCTGACCGCGGGCTGGATCAAGATCTTCGACAGCACCCCGGCCCTGGGCTTCCTGGCGCAGGCCAACCGCTACCGCGATGCGATCGCGCGCGGCGAGCTGATCGCCCCGTCCAAGGACTTCGACAGCATGAGCCAGATCATGGTCAACAACTACGTCAACGCCGGCCTGACGGCGCTGTTCATGCTGGTGGTGCTGGCGGTGCTGTTCTACTCGATCGTCGCCATCCGCAAGGCACGCGCCAACCCGGCGCGCAGCGACCGCGAGACGCCCTACGTGGCGCTGAGCGACGAACAGCAGAAGATGTGGCTGTGAGCAGCACCGCGCTGGTTCCGCTGGACCACTTCGCCACGCACAGGCGCGTGTGGCGAAGGCTGGTGCAGACCGCGCGGCTGTGCTGCGGCATCCCCGACTACGACAACTACGTCAGGCACATGCTGGAGAAGCATCCGGACCGCGAGCCGATGGACTACAAGACCTTCTTCCGCGAGCGCCAGGAGGCGCGGTTCGGCGGGCGCAACGGCTTCCGCTGCTGCTGACGGTCCCGGGCAGCGGAAGGCCGGGTTGGCCGCGACCGGGAAATCGCGGCCGCGAAGCCGCTGCCGCCGGAGCCTCGCAGCGGACGCCGCGGTGAACCACGTCCCGGGCGCAGCTCCCCTGCAGGAGCGGCGGCGGCGGAAGCGGATGTCTTGGCGTGCCCGGACCGGGAGGCCCGCTTCAGACCTTCCCCTCGGGCCGGTCCCGGGTGGAGCTGGTGTGCTGTCCCGCAAGAAAATTTCTTCTCCCAAGTGCGGGGAGGATCATCAGTTCCGCCGTCGGAACGACGCCGCGCCCTGCCGGCCGGGGATTGCTCCCCGGCCCGGGGCGACCCTCTGTCCGCAAGCCCCGATCCAGCTCTGCTTTTGACGATTCTCCCGCACTTGGGAGAAGAACCGAGAATTTCTCCCGTCATCCCCGCGCAGGCGGGAATGACGAGCACAAGAAACCTGCGGGACGACACACTAGGCCCCGATCTCCCGCTGCAGCCAGGCCCGCGCCGTCGCCCAGTCCCGCTGAACGCTGCGCAGCGACAGCCCCATCGCCTGCGCCGTCTCCTGCTCGCCGTAACCGGCAAAAAAGCGGCACTCGACGACGCCGGCCAGCCGCGGCGACTGCGCCGCCAGCCGCTGCAGCGCCTCCTCGACGGCGGCGATGCGTTCATCGTCCTCCACCTGCAGCTCGACCGAATCCTCGTCCAGCTCCACCCGTTGCCGGCCGCCGCCGCGCTTCTGCGCGAGCTGGGCGCGGACCCGTTCCACCAGGATGCGGTGCATGGCGATGGCCGCCACGCGCAGGAAATGGGCGCGGTCGTTGAAGCCGCTGCCGGCCAGGCGCGCATAGGCCTCGTTGACCAGCGCGGTGGTCGCCAGCGTGTCGCCGGCCCTGACGTGGCGGCGTTCGCGACGGGCGGCACGGCGCAGATCGGCGTACAACAGCGGCACCAGCTGCTCGGCCAGTACGACGTCGTCGGCAGCGGGCGGCGCAAGTCCGGACATGATCGGCGCATCATGCCATGGCCTGGATGGCGGAATCCGGCGCCGTTTCGCGATAGTCGCTGTGGAGCCTCGCCCATGAACCAAACCGAGACAGGTCCCGTCACGCCCGGCTGGCAGCGGATCGAAGCCCTGTTCCCCGACCTGCTGGAATTGCCGGCAGACCAGCGCGCCGCCTTCCTCGACCGCCACTGCGCGGGCGACCCGGCGCTGCGCGCGGAACTGGAATCGCTGCTGGCCGCCTCCGAAGGCCACGGGGTGCTGGACGATATCCCGCAGCTGAGCGGCGGCGACGCGCCGGAGCCGGCGTCGGAGGTCGCCGCCGGCACCCGCATCGGCCCCTGGCAGGTGGAGCGCCTGCTCGGGCGCGGCGGCATGGGCGAGGTGTACTTCGCCACGCGCGTCGAAGGCGGCTTCGTGCAGGACGCGGCGGTCAAGCTGGTGCGCGCCGACGCGGCGCAGCACCTGGCGCGCTTCGACGCCGAGCGCAGCATCCTGGCGCAGCTGGACCATCCCAACATCGCGCGGCTGCTCGACGGCGGCGTCACCGCGTCGGGCCGGCCGTACATGGCGATGGAATTCGTGCAGGGCCATACCCTGCGCGAATGGATGCGGCGCGAACGCCCCGACCTGCCGGCGCGGCTGGCGCTGTTCGGGCAGCTGTGTCGCGCGGTGGCCTACGCGCATTCGCACCTGGTGATCCACCGCGACCTGAAGCCCGGCAACGTGCTGGTGACCGGCGACGGCCAGGCCAAACTGCTCGACTTCGGCATCGCCACCTTGCTGGACGGCAGCGCCGCCGACGCCACCCTGGCGCCGCTGACGCCCAACCACGCCGCGCCCGAGCAGCTGCAGGGGCTGCCTGCGAGCACGGCGATGGACGTCTACGGGCTGGGCCTGCTGCTCTACGAACTGCTGAGCGGCGCGCCGCCGTGGAAATTCGAGCACAGGCCGCTGTCGGCCGCGGTCGAAACGCTGCTGTCGCAGGAGCCCGCTCCGCCCAGCCGCAGCGCCCGGGCGCAGGCCGACCCGCCAGTGCCGCCGAAGCTGATCGATGGCGACCTGGACGCCATCGTCGGCAAATGCCTGCGCACCCGCCCGCAGGACCGCTACGCCACCGTCGAAGCGCTGCTGGACGATCTGCAGCGCCACCGCGAGCGGCGACCGGTGCTGGCGCGCGGCAACGTGTTCGGCTACATCGCACGGCGCTGGCTGCGGCGCCATCGCGGCGGCGTGGCCGCGGCCGGGCTGGTGCTGCTGGCCCTGCTCGGCGGGCTGGGCCTGACCCTGTGGCAGGCCGGCGTCGCGCGCGAACAGACGCGCGTGGCCCTGGCCGAGAAACAGCGCGCCGAGGCACAGACCGCGCTGGCGCGATCGAGCGCCGAGCGCGCGCGCCAGGTCAAGGAGTTCCTGATCTCGGTCTTCGCACAGGAAGACCCGCTCAAGCGCGACGCCCGCGGCGCGCTGACCCTGGCCGATGCCTACGCCGACGCCCGCAAACGCGCCGCCGCCGAGGGCATGGATCCCGCGCTGCAGGCCGACCTGCTGGACGACTTCGGCGAGATCGAGGCCGGACGCGGCCATCTGGACGAAGCCCGGAGCCTGTTCGAGCAAGCCCATGCCCTGGCCGTGCAGGCGCACGGCGAAGGCCACCCGGCCACCGCGGAGTCGCTGATCAACCTCGGTGTGGTCCAGGCCTGGCGCGGCAGTCCGCTGGAAGGGCGCGCGTCCCTGGAGCAGGCGGTGGCGATCCTCGACCGCCATGCCGACATCGAGCCGGGCATGCTCGCCAACGCGCTGTCCGGGCTGGCCAACGTCTACCACAACCAGGCCCGCTATGACGAGGCCATCCCGCTGCTGGAGCGCGCGCTGCAGCTGCGCCGGCAGATCGACCCGCAGGACTACGGCCTGCATTCGGCGATGAACAACCTCGCGGTGATGCTGCACGACCGCGGCCGCAATGCCGACGCCGAACCGCTGCTGCGCGAGGCCGTCGCCATCGTCGAGCGCCACCAGGGTCCGCAGGGCGCGGCGCTGGTGCCGCTGCTGGCCACCCGCGGCAGCGTCCTGTCCGCCCTGAACCGGCCGGACGAGGCCCGCGCCCTGCACGAGCGCCGCCTCGCCATCGCCCGCGCCACCTATCCCGGCGACCACCTGTGGGTCGCCGCGGCGCTGGCGGACAGCGCCGCCGATCTCGCCGACGGCGGCCGCGTCGACGCGGGCCTGGCGCGCATGGGCGAGGCGGTGGCCATGCTCGAACGGCTGGACAGCGCGCGCCTTGGCCGCACCCTCGCCAGCCAGAGCCGGCTGCTGCGCAGGTACGGCGACGCCGCCGAAGCGGACGCGGTGCTGGAGCGCGCGCTGCACGCCTGCACCGCCAAGCGCCAGGACAGCACCCCCGCCTGCCAGCTCGCGCGCGCCGACCTCGGCCTGCGGCTGGCCGGACAGGGCCGGGCCGCCGAAGCGCTGGCCATCGCCGACGATGCCGCCGACCGCATCGCCGGCAGCGTCGGCGAGAACACCCGCAGCCACGCCAGCGCGCAGCTGGCCCGCGCCCGCGTGCTGGCCGCGCTGGGCCGTGCCGACGAGGCGGCGCAGGCGCGGCGGCGCGCCGTGGAGATACTGGAGACCCTGCTGGGCCCGGATCACCCCGAGACGCGCGAGGCCGGCGCCGGCGATTGACGCCCTTCGCGGGCGGAGACAAGCCGCGGCGGTCCGCTGCGGCCGCGAACGCAATGGCGGAGCGGGCGATGGCGGGATTCGCCGCCGCTTTTCGATTCTCCGGGCAAGGGTGGCAATCCCGCCCCCTGCAACCGACAGGAATCGAACCATGAGCGCACCCGCAATCGCCCTCCCGGACACCAGCGACAAGAAGATCCTCGTGCCCTTCCTGCTGTGCTTCTTCCTGGGTTTCCTCGGCGTCCACCGCTACTACGTCGGCAAGTTCGGCACCGGCGTCCTGCAGCTGCTGACCTTCGGCGGCCTCGGCGTCTGGGTGCTGATCGACCTGGTCCTGCTGGCGCTGGGCAAGTTCACCGACAAGGCCGGCGGCACGCTCAAGGAGTGGACATGACCAGGAGCGCGCTGACCATGGCCCTGACGATGACCCTCATCGCCTGCACCGCCGACTCGCCCGCCGCCGCCGAAGCGACGCCCGGCCCGTCCCCGGCCGCTGCCGCCACCGCGACCGCCGCCGCCGCTGCGTCCAGCCCGGCTGCCCCGGCCAGGGTCGAAGGCGGCTGCACCGTCGACGGCGCAACCGTCGCGCTCACCGACGGCGCGGCGTGGCCGATGGAAACGGACGGAGACGAACCGGGCAAACGCCGCTGGAACCTGAGCTTCAGCAGCCTGCCGCTGAACCTGGTCAAGCTGTGGCGCAGGCCGCTCGACCAGCGCGGGAGCGAGCTGATGAGCCAGCTCTCCGGCAAGCCCGGCGCCGCCACGCTGGAGCTGGACGTGATCCAGCTGCCCGCGATCACCGCGGAGGACGTCGAGGCATTGACCGAAGACGACGACTACGTCGACATGCGCGACGCCAGCGACACCGTGCACGGCATGACGCTCTGGATCGCCCCCGGGACCTCGATGTCGACCTCGGGCACCCGCATCGGAACCCTCGGCCTCGACGCGCCACCCGGTGCGCGCATCGCCGGCAGCTTCGTCATGACCGAGGACGAGGACTACATGCCCTGCACGGTGCGCTTCGACCTGCCGATCCTTGGCGATCCCGCCTCCGCGCCGCAGGGCGCCGCACTGCCCCCCGGCGGCGGCGATGCGGGCAAGGCCCTCATCGCGCTGGTGGCCGCCCTGCATGCCGCCGATGCCGATGCGGTGATCGCGGAGAGCCAGCCGGAGACCGCCGCGGAACGCCGCGAAATGCTGGAGAAGGCCCCCGACCTGCTGGCGATGGAAATGGTGTGGATGGCGATCAGCCTGCCCGCCGACGCCCGGGTCACCGGCGGCGCCATCGAAGGCGACGAGGCGCTGCTGGACGTCGCCGGCACCACCGGCGCGCTGGGCGCGGCGGTCAAGGAGAAGTACGCCCAGGTGTTCAGGGAGTTCGGGGACGAGCTCGACACCGGCGAGGCCGGCACGCCGTTCCGCGCGCAGGTCGTGATGCAGCGCGCCGACGGCCGCTGGCGCATGGAGTCGATCCAGCAACCCTGAGGACCGGCCCGGACGCCTGCATCGGCCCTTGCCCGCCATTCCCGTCCATCGCTCCACGGCAGGCGGATGCCCGCTCGTCCGACGCTCCGCAATACCCATCCTTCCACCACCGGGGACACGCTCTTGAACACCAGCACCTTGCTCACCGCCGCGGCACTGGCCGTCCTGCTCACCGCCTGTGCCAAACAGGAAGACGCGGCATCACCCGCCGGCGCTGCCGCCGCTTCCACCACCACCGCCGCCTCCGCCGCGACCGCGTCGCCGGATTCGGGCATGCCGCAGGCCTGCGAAGACTACCTGGCGCGCGCCAGGGCCTGCCTGGCCAGGGTCAACCCGCAGACCGCCGCCGCGTTCCAGGACGGCCTCGAGCAGACCCGGGCCCAATGGGCATCGTTGAACGACCCCGCCAGCCTGTCGGCGGCGTGCAACGCCGCCAACGACGCCTTCGCGCAGACCGCCGCCGCGCTGCAGTGCGAATAGGCCGATGGCACAGGGGAACACCCCGTCTCCCCTCCCCCGCCTGCGGGAGAGGTGGCGCCAGCCAGGGCCATGCGCCGATGGCTGGGGCCCGGAGTTCCGCATCCGCTTGCCGCCCGGGGGGTCGCGAGCGGCCTTGCGGGCCGGTTTGGTGCCCGGGGGTGCGGCCGTGCGGATCATCGCCCTGTGCCTCCTGCTGGCCGCCACGCTCGCGGCCTGCAAGTCGAAGGAGAGCGGCGCCAAGGAGGAATTCGCACGGGCGCACAGCTGTCCCGGGGAGCGGATCGCGGTGAAGGCCCGGCCCGACCTGGACTGGCAAACCGTGGTCTTCGGCGACATCGGGCCCCCGCCCGGGATCGCCGCCGATCCCGGGCGCCTGGCCAGGTGGAAGGCCGACCGCGCCGACCTGTTCGGCGATCTCAGGGTCTTCGAAGCGCAGGGCTGCGGCCGCCATGACTATCTGGGCTGCCGCCACCCGAAGCGACCCGATCGCAACGGGAGCGAGATGACCGTCGTCAGCCAGGTGGTCTGCGAGCGCCGCGGGGTCGGCGAGCCGACCGCGGCCGCTGCGGCGGCCGGGGCCCTGGCGAGCGCCGAAAGCGCGCAGGCCATGGCCGCGGAGCTGCTGCGCGAGGCTGCCGGAAAGCGGGCCGAGCGCGACAGGAAACGGGCCGAGCGCGAGCAAAGGCGAGCCAAGCGCGAAGCCCGGAAGGCCGGGAAGGCCGGGCACGACCAATAGCGACGGGCCCTGCCCGGGGCGCTCCCCTGGCTGGGCAGGTCCGGCGCGGAGGCGAAACCTATTGCCCGGCCATGACCCTCAGTATCTGGCCGATGAAGTACGCGACCACGGTGCCGGTGGCGTAGCCGACGGTGCCGAGCAGCACGCCCACCGGCGCCAGCGTCGGGTGGAAGGCGGCGGCGATCACCGGCGCCGAGGCGGCGGCGCCGATGTTGCCCATCGAGCCGACGCCGAAATAGAACAGCGGCGCCTTCACCAGCCTGGCCGCGTACCAGATCGTGGCCACGTGCACCGCCATCCAGATCGTCCCGATCAGCAGCAGCTCCGGCCGGTTGGCCAACTTCAGGAAATCCATCTGCATGCCGATGCATGCGATCAGGAAATAGAGGAACACCGTGCCCACGCGCGACGCGCCCACGTTCTCCAGGCGGCGCACGCGGGTGAAGCTCAGGACCAGTCCGCCCAGCGTCGACAGCACCACGATCCAGACAAAGGGCGCATCCAGGCTGAACTGCGACGACCACGGCGCGTTGGCCTTGAACCAGGCCGAAGCCGGATCGGAGATCGCATGCGCCAGGCCGACGATGCCGAAGGCCCAGCCGATGATCATCATCAGGTCGGCCAGGGTCGGGATGCGCGCGTTGGCGGCCTCGTAGGCGGCGATGCGCTGCTTCATCTCGTCCAGGGCGCGGGTGTCGGCGCCGCTGCGGCGATCGATCGAATCCTGGCGGTTGGCCAGGAACAGCAGGCTCGCCATCAGCAGGCTGGCCAGCGCCACGTCGACCACGGCGAACTGGCCGAACAGGGTCGCATCGACCTCGTAGATCTCGCGGATGGCGACCATGTTCGCGCCGCCGCCGATCCAGCTGCCCGACAGCGCCGCCATGCCCTTCCAGGTGTCGCCGGCAACCGCCGCCGGCCAGAACCACTCCATCAGCTGGAACGAGACCATCGCGCCCAGCACGATGCCGAGGGTGCCCATGCAGAACACGAACAGCAGCCTCGGCCCCAGCTTGAGCACGCCGGGAAGATCGACCGACAGCGTCAGCAGCACCAGCGCCGCCGGCAGGAACACGCGACTGGCCAGCCAGTACAGCTGGCTGCCCTCGCCGTCGATCAGGCCCATGGTGTTGTAGAACGCCGGCACGAAGTAGCACAGCAGCAGCGCCGGGATCCAGGCGAAGAACTTCTTCCAGAACGGCGTGGGGCCGGTGGCCAGCCAGAAGATGACGCCGAGCGTGGCGGCGATGAGGCCGAAGCCGACGATGTCGTTGCTGATGAGCGCGGTCGCGGTTTCGGCCGATTCGGTCGCCATGTGCTGGCTTCTCCTGATGGATCAAAGGACCCGGCGGCAGCGCCGCCAGGCGCGATGCTTCACATCCGCCTGCGACGGAGCGAAGGCCACCGCGCCCGGGCGCGCGCCTGCAGGCCCGGGTTCACTGGCCGGTGTGCTGCTTGAGCCAGGCGTTGACGGTGTCGTGCCAGAGCACGCTGTTGTGCGGCTTGAGCACCCAGTGGTTCTCGTCCGGGAAGTACAGCAGCTTCGACTCGATGCCCGCGCGCTGCAGCGCGGTGAAGGTCGACAGGCTCTGGTCGATCGGCACGCGGAAGTCGTTCTGCCCGGCCACCACCAGCATCGGCACCTTCCACTTGTCGATGTGGCGCGCGGGGTTGAACTTCTCGTAGGCCTTCGGGTTGGCCGCCACGGTGCCGCCGAACTCCCACTCGGTGAACCACAGCTCCTCGGTGACCAGCCCCATCGAGCGGGTGTCGAACACGCCGTTGTGGTTGACCAGACACTTCCACGGCGAATTGCCGCGGCGGTCGAACCAGTTGCCGGCGATCCAGTTGACCATGTAGCCGCCGTAGCTGGCGCCCAGCGCGCAGGCGCGCTCGCCGTCGAGGAAGCCGTACTTCGCCAGCGCCGCGGCCCAGCCCTTCTGCAGGTCGACCAGGGGTTTGCCGCCCCAGTCGCCGCTGATCGCGTCGGTGAAGGCCTGGCCGTAGCCGGTCGATCCGTGGAAATCGATCATCACCACGGCGAAGCCCTGGCCGGCGTAGGTCTGCGGATTCCAGCGGTAGCTCCAGCCGTTGCCGAAGCTGCCCTGCGGGCCGCCGTGGATCAGGAACGCGACCGGGTACTTGCGCCCCTCCTCGTAGTTCCAGGGCTTGACCACGTAGCCGTGCACAGTCGCGTTGCCGGCGCCGCGGAAAGAGAACTGCTCGAATTCG
This sequence comes from uncultured Luteimonas sp., assembly GCA_934541015.1. GTDB lineage: Bacteria > Pseudomonadota > Gammaproteobacteria > Xanthomonadales > Xanthomonadaceae > Luteimonas. The sequence continues at coordinate 15,884 of CAKTDC010000009.1, read as the reverse complement.
CCCAGGCGGACCTCCGGCAGGCGTTCGGCCGCCGTCGGCGTGATCTGGCGGGGCGAATCCTCCGATCCGGACGCGGTGACGTACAGCACATCGCCGCTGTCGATCGAGTTGCGGGTGAGCGCGATCGTCTCGCCGGCCACGTCGAAGGACGACACGGTGCCGCCGCCGACCAGCTTCTCCACCGCGCCGGTGGCCACCTCGACCATGAACAGCGGGTACTGGCCGCTGTCCTGGGCCGCCACGTACAGCGTTTCACCGTTGGCGGAGGGCTTGAGGCTGCTCGGCGAGCGGTCCCACTGCGGCGCGATCTCGCGCCTGCTGCCGGTGGCCACGTCCATCGCCATCAGCGCGTAGCGGTCGGCCTCGAAGCCCGCGCGCTTCATCGCCCGGTAGAACAGGGTGGCGCCGTCGGCGCTGAACACCGGACCGGTGTCGGTGGCCGGATTGTCCGCGGTCAGGTTGACCGGATCGCCGCCGTCGAGCGGCAGGCGGTAAAGGTCGAAGTTGGTCGACCACGGTTCGCCCTTTCCTGCGATGCGCACGCTGGCGACGATCGACTGGCCGTCCGGCGCCCAGGTGTAGTCGTCGGCGCCGCCGAACGGCTTCGACGGCACATCGCCGTCCAGCGAGGCGCCGATCGCGCTGGCGTTCGCCACCGGCTTGGCTTTCGCGCCCGCGGGCAGGTCGGCCAGGAACAGCCGGTTGCGGCGGCCATCGCGCCAGGTGTCCCAGTGGCGCACGAACAGCTGGTCGTAGACGACGCCGCTGACCTTGCTGTCCTTGCGCGCGTCGAGCGCCTTCTTCGTGCAGGCGAAGTCGGCCGCGCAGTCGGCGAAGGTCGCGGTGCTGAAGGCGATGCGCCTGCCGTCGGGCGACAGCCGCCAGGTGCCGACATCGAGCGCGAAGGCGGTCAGCTGGCGCGGCGTGCCGCCGGCGGCCGGCATCGAATACAGCTGCTGGCTGCCGTTCTTCGCGCTGAGGAAGTAGAGCGTGGCGCCGTCGGGCGAGAACGCGGGCGCGCTGACGCTCCAGCCGTCGGGCGTGATCCGCTGCGGCGGCCGCGCGTCGCGGGTGAGCAGGTTGCGCGCGAACAGCGCGGTGGTCGCCTTCAGCTCACCATCGACGCTGCGCTGGCTGAACACCACCACGCGGCCATCGGGGGACAGGATCGGCGAGGACACGCGGTCGAGCCGGACCAGATCGCGGACGTCGAAGCCGCGGGCATCGGCCTGCAGAGGCAGCAGTGCCGCCAGGCACAGCGGCAGGAGGGCGCTACGGAAGGTCATGGAACTCCCCGGTCGGACAATGGCTGCCGATGGTAGCCGACGCGGCCGCGGCGGGCGCGTGCCGATGGTCCCCGGGAAGGCGGGCCGCAACGGTCCCGGGGCCGGATCCTCAGCCGGACAGCCGCCCCAGCACCTGCTGCAGGCCTTCCCGCCAGTCCGGCAGGGTCAGCCCGAACTCCCGCTGCAGCCGCGACGTGTCCAGGCAGGAGCAGGCCGGCCTGCGCGCCGGAGTGGGATAGTCGGCGGTCGCGATCGGCACCACCGCCGGCCTGCGCGCGATGAGGCCGCGCGCGTGCGCCTGGTCCACGATCGCCGATGCGAAGCCGTGCCAGCTGGTGCGCCCGGCCGCGGTCAGGTGCCAGAGGCCCGACTGCGGCGGGCGCCGGCCGAGCACCGTCGCGGTCACCGCGGCGATCAGCGCCGCGGGCGTGGGCGTGCCGGACTGGTCGGCGACCACGCGCAGTTCGTCGCGCTCCTGCGCCAGCCGCAGCATGGTGCGCAGGAAGTTGCTGCCGTGGTCGGCATAGACCCAGGCGGTGCGGAAGATCAGATGGCGGGCGCCGCTGGCGCGGATCGCCTGCTCCCCGGCCAGCTTGCTGCGGCCGTACACACCCAGCGGAGCGGTGGCATCGTCTTCGCGGTAGGGCCGTGTCCCGGTTCCGTCGAAGACGTAGTCGGTCGAATAGTGCACCAGCAGCGCATCGCGCTGCGCGCAGGTGCGGGCCAGCGCCGCGGGCGCTTCGGCGTTGGCGCGGAACGCGGCGTCGGGCTCGGATTCGGCGCGGTCCACCGCGGTGTGGGCGGCGGCGTTGACCACCAGGTCCGGCGCGACGCGCGCGACCAGGGCGGGCAGCGCATCGGGCGCGTCGAAGTCGGCCGCCTCGCAGGCGCTGCCGTCGGCAAGCCTGCCGCTGCGGGTGGTGCAGACCAGGTCGCCCAGCGGCGCCAGCGCACGGCGCAGCTCGTGCCCCACCTGCCCGTTCGCGCCCAGCAGCAGGATCCTCACGCCGGCGGCCTCAGGCCACGTACGCCGGCAGCCGCTCCGGCGCCACCCCGGACAGGAACGGCGCCTTCGCGTCCTTGTCCGAGAGCACCGGCGCGGCGACCGGCCAGTCGATCGCCAGGTCGGCGTCGTTCCAGCGGATGGAGGCATCGGCGGCCGGATCGTAGGTGTCGGTGCACAGATAGCTGAACAGGGCGCTGTCGCTGAGCACCACGAAGCCGTGCGCGAAACCTTCCGGGATCCAGAAATGCCGCCGGTTCTCCGCGCTCAGCACCGCGGCGGTCCACTGGCCGAAATGCGGCGAACCGCGACGGATGTCCACCGCCACGTCCCACACCTCCCCTTCCAGCACCGACACGTACTTGCCCTGCGGCCTGGGCCACTGGTAGTGCAGGCCGCGCAGCACGCCGCGCGAGGAGCGCGAGACGTTGCCCTGCACGAAGGCAGGGGCCAGCCCGTGTTCGGCGAGCCGGTCGCGGTTGAAGGATTCGTAGAAGAAGCCGCGGTCGTCGGCAAAGACCCTCGGCTCGAGCACCAGGCAGCCGGGCAGGTCGGTTTCGATCACTTTCACGGAACGAAACCGCGCTCGGCGATGCTCAGCAGGTACTGGCCGTAGCCGTTCTTGGCCAGCGGCTGCGCCAGCCGTTCGAGCTGGTCGGCGTCGATCCAGCCGTTGTTCCAGGCGATCTCCTCGGGGCAGCACACGCGCAGGCCCTGGCGCGCCTCGATGGTCTCGATGTAGTTCGAGGCCTCCAGCAGCGACTGGTGGGTGCCGGTGTCGAGCCAGGCGTAGCCGCGGCCCAGCTGCTCCAGGTGCAGCTCGCCCTGTTCCAGGTAGCAGCGGTTGAGGTCGGTGATCTCCAGCTCGCCGCGCGGCGAGGGGCGCAGCGAGGCGGCGAAATCGCTGGCGCGGCCGTCGTAGAAGTACAGCCCGGTGACGGCGTAGTTCGAGCGCGGCTGCTGCGGCTTCTCCTCGATGCCGATCACCCGACCCTGCCCGTCGAACTCGGCCACGCCGTAACGCTCCGGATCGCGCACCCAGTAGCCGAACACGGTGGCGCCGGCCTCGCGCGCATCGGCGCGCCTGAGCAGCGCGGTCAGGCCCGGACCGTGGAAGATGTTGTCGCCCAGCACCAGGCAGCTGGGCGCGCCGGCCAGGAACTCGCGGCCGATCAGATAGGCCTGCGCCAGCCCGTCCGGGCTGGGCTGGGCTGCGTATTCGATGCGCATGCCCCACTGCGATCCGTCGCCGAGCAGCGCCCGGAACAGCGCCTGCTCGTGCGGGGTGTTGATGATCAGCACCTCGCGGATGCCCGCCAGCATCAGCACGCTGAGCGGGTAGTAGATCATCGGCTTGTCGTACACCGGCAGCAGCTGCTTGCTGATCGCCTGGGTGATCGGGTACAGCCGGGTGCCGGAGCCGCCGGCCAGCACGATGCCGCGGCGCGCGCTCATGCCCCCACCCCGATCCGCTCCAGGCGGTAGCTGCCGTCGAGCACGCGCCGCACCCAGGGCTGGTTGTCCAGGTACCAGTCCACCGTTTCTGCGATGCCGCGCTCGAAGCTGTATTTCGGCTCCCAGCCCAGCTCCTCGCGCAGCTTGGAGGCGTCGATCGCGTAGCGGCGGTCGTGCCCGGGGCGGTCGGCGACGAAGGCGATCTGCGAGGCGCGCGGCCGGCCGTCCTCGCGCGGGCGGCGCTCGTCGAGCAGGGCACAGATGGTCTCAACCACCTCGATGTTCTGCTTCTCGGCGTTGCCGCCGACGTTGTAGGTCTCGCCCACCCGGCCCCCGGCCAGCACCGTGCGGATCGCTTCGCAGTGGTCGGTCACGAACAGCCAGTCGCGCACCTGCCTGCCGTCCCCGTACACCGGCAGCGGTTCGCCGGCCAGGGCCCTGGCGATCACCAGCGGGATGAGCTTCTCGGGGAAGTGGTAGGGGCCGTAGTTGTTCGAGCAGTTGGTGGTCAGCACCGGCAGCCCGTAGGTGTGGTGGAAGGCCCGCACCAGGTGGTCGGACGCGGCCTTGGACGCCGAATACGGCGAGTTGGGCGCGTACGGGGTGGTTTCGGTGAACAGCCCGGTCTCGCCGAGCGCGCCGTAGACCTCGTCGGTGGAGACGTGCAGGAAGCGGAAGCCGTCCTTCGCGGCGCCGTCCAGCGACCTCCAGTGGTCGCGCACGGCCTCGAGCAGGGCCAGGGTGCCGACCACGTTGGTCTGGATGAAGGCCGCCGGGCCGTCGATCGAGCGGTCGACGTGGCTCTCGGCGGCGAAATTCACCACCGCGTCCGGCCGGTGTTCGGCCAGCAGGCGCGCCACCAGCGCACGGTCGCCGATGTCGCCGTGCACGAACACGTGGTCCGGGTGGCCCTGGAGCGAGGCGAGCGTGTCGAGGTTGCCGGCGTAGGTCAGCGCGTCGAGATTGACGATGCGGATGCCGCGGGCGACCGCATCGAGCACGAAGTTGCCGCCGATGAAGCCGGCGCCGCCGGTGACCAGCCAGGTGGAAGCGCCGGTTCCGGCGTCGGGTGCGGGATTCATGCGGCTGGCAGGCCTCAGAACGGGATCTCGTCGTCCGGGAAGTCGTCCGCCGGTGATGGCGCGGGCGCCGGCCGGGACTCGCCGCGCGGGGCGCCGCCGCCACCGAAGGACTGCCGCTGCGGACGCTGGCCACCGCCACCGCCACCGCCACCGCCGCCCTCGCCGCGGCCGCCGAGCATCTGCATCTCGTCGGCGATGATGTCGGTGTAGTAGCGCTTCTGGCCGTCGTCGCCGGTGTACTCGCTGTAGGTGATGCGGCCCTCGACATAGACCTGCGACCCCTTGCGCAGGTATTCGCCGGCGATCTCGCCGAGCTTGCCGAAGAAGGTCACCCGGTGCCACTCGGTCTTTTCCTGCTGGTTGCCGTCGCGGTCCTTGCGCACCGATGTCGTGGCGAGGCTGATCTTGGTGACGGGCATGCCGCCCTGGGTGTACCTGGTTTCCGGATCGTTGCCGAGATTGCCGACAAGGATCGCCTTGTTGATGCCACGGGCCATGGATGGGTTCCTTCCTGTCTGCCGGGAATCCGGCAAAGGCATTGGATTATAGCCCCGGCCCCCGGCGCCATCGGACTGCGCCGCGTCGCGGCGTCGGATTTCCCTGACCCACGGCCGCGGCCGGCTTCGTATAATCGGCGGCCCACCGCCGTCGACCGTTCATGGACGCATCCTCCCCCCAGGCGCCCTGCCTCACCCTGCCCGCGATCCAGTCGCTGGCCGCCCCGGACATGGCCGCCATCGACGCGCTGATCCGGGCCCGGCTGGCCTCGGACGTGGTCCTGATCAACCAGATCGCCGAACACATCGTCTCGGCCGGGGGCAAGCGGCTGCGGCCGATGCTGGTGGCCCTGGCCGGCCGCGCGACCGGCGCGGTGGTGCCCGACCACCACCAGCTGGCGGCGATCATCGAATTCATCCACACCTCGACCCTGCTGCACGACGACGTGGTCGACCAGTCCGACCTGCGCCGCGGCCGCAGCACCGCCAACGCGATCTGGGGCAATGCCGCCAGCGTGCTGGTCGGGGATTTCCTGTATTCGCGCAGCTTCCAGCTGATGGTCGAGCTCGACCGCATGGAGATCATGCGGATCCTGGCCGACACCACCAACCGCATCGCCGAGGGCGAGGTCCTGCAGCTGCTGCACGTTCGCAACCCCGACACCAGCGAGGCGGCGTATCTCGAAGTGATCGAACGCAAGACGGCGGTGCTGTTCGCCGCCGGGACGCGGCTGGGGGCGCTCGCCTCGGGCGCGGACGAAGGCGTCCAGCGCCGGCTGTCCAGCTACGGGCTGCAGCTGGGCTACGCCTTCCAGATCGCCGACGACGTGCTCGACTACAGCGCCGACGCCGTCACGCTGGGCAAGAACCTCGGCGACGACCTCGCCGAAGGCAAGGCCACGCTGCCGCTGATCCACGCCATGGCCCACGCCGATGCGACCACCCGTGCGCGCCTGCGGGCGATCATCGAGCATGGCGACGTCGACGCGCTGCCCGAGGTGCTGGCGGCGATCGCCACCGCGCAGAGCCTGGACTACAGCCGCGAACGCGCCCGCGAGCACGCCGCGGCGGCCGAGGCCGCGCTCGACGGCCTGCCGGAGAACGAAGCGTTGGCCGCGCTGCGCGGGCTGGCGCGCTACGCCGTGGATCGCGGCTACTGATCCTGGGCTTCGACGCCGGCGCAGGGAAGCGCTGCTGACAGCCCGGGGCGTCGGCCCCGCCGTCAGCGCGCGGCTGGAGCGGATCGGCGAGGTTCGCCGCGGCAGCTGGCGGACGCGACGGCGGAAGACCTCAGCGGCCAGATCGCGAAGAGGCTCGGCGCCGGCTGCTGGCGCAACCGCCCGCGCGCGCACCGCAATCGCGGCGGCGGTCGCCGCGGCGAAGGCTCAGTCGGCGCCGAAGGCCTCGCCGAAGAAGCCGTCCATCATCCGGTAGGCGCGCGCGGCCGCGCGTTCGTCGTAGCGGCAGTTGCTGGCCGGATCGTTGCCGGCGCCGGGCTCGGCGAAGCAGTGGACCGCGCCGCTGAAATTGACGAACTGCCAGTCCGCTCCGGCGCCGTCCATCTCGCTGCCGAAGGCGACGATGTCCTCCGGCGGCACCGCCCGGTCGGCGGCGCCGTTGAGCACCAGGACCTTCGCCGGGATGGCCGCCGCGGTCGCCGATTGCGCGCCGGGCGCGAGGCCGCCGTGCAGGCTGACGACGCCGGCCATCGGAGTCCCGTCACGGGCGAGTTCGAGCACGGCGGTGCCGCCGAAACAGAAGCCGAACGCGCCGACCTCGCCCGGCCGCAGCGGCGCCGTGCCGGCCTGGGCCTTGAGCACGTCCACGGCGGCGCGGGTGCGCGCGCGCAGCAGGGCGCGATCGTCTCCGCGCAGGGTGCCGACGAGCTTCGACGCCTCGGCGGCGTTCGCGGGGCGCCGGTCCTTGCCGTACACGTCGGCCACCAGCACCACGTAGCCGTCGCCGGCGACGGCCCGGGCCCGCTCCACCGCCGCATCGGTCACCCCCATCCAGTTGGGCACCATGACCAGCCCGGGGCGCAGTTCGGCACTGGCATCGTCGTAGACGAGCCAGCCGCTGAAGCTGTCGCCGTCGACGGTCCAATCCAGCGGCTGGGCCCTCGTCGCGGCGGCAGCGGGGGCGGCGCACAGCGCGATCGCGAGGAGGACCGTCAGGATTGCGGGGAGGCGCATGCGGGGATTCCGTTGGGAGGCCTGGGCCGACTCTAGAACATTCCGGGGCGGGTCCCAAGCCGGAGGCGGTGCGGAAACGCTGCGGCGTCACGCACCCCCACCCCGACCCTCCCCCGCCGCGCGGGGGAGGAGCAGGAGCAACTGCGGCGCAGCCTTCTTCGCCCGCCTGCGGGGGAAGTCCCGCGCAGCAGGGGATGGGGGCAGGCGCAACGGAAGCCCGCACCTCCTGCTTCCCCCGCCTGCGGGGGAAGTCCCCGCGCAGCGGGGGATGGGGGCGAGGTCGCCACGCCCTCCGGGCCACCCCTCAGGCGATGCCGATACCGGGAATGGCGCTGATCGACTCCGGATCGAAGCCCGCGAGCGCGGCGAAATGGCGCCCACGGCGGGTGTAGTCGGCGTAGGCGCCGAAGCTCGGCGCCCCCGGCGACAGCAGCACCACGCCGCTCCCGTCCAGAATGTCGCGCGCCGCGGCGACGGCGCCGGCCAGATCGTCGGCCTGGCGCAGCACAAAGCCGGCCTGCCGCGCCACCGGCTCGAGCAGCGCGTGGATCCGCGGCCCGTTCTGGCCCATCGTGACGATCCCCGCCGGCGCCTGCGTCCGCATCGCTTCGCCGAATCCGCTCCAGTCCACTCCGCGGTCGTGTCCGCCGACCAGCAGCGCGACCCGCCGGTCGCGGTAGACCTCCAGCGCCGCGAGCGTCGCGTGCGGCGTGGTGCTGATCGAATCGTTGACGTACAGCAGGCCGCCGGCTTCCCCCAGCGGCTGCAGGCGGTGCGGCAGCGGCCGGAAACCGAGCGCATGCACCGCCAGCGGCGCGGCATCGATCCCCAGGCCATCGATCGCGGTGAGCGCCGCGCACAGGTTGCCGCGGTTGTGCCGGCCGGGCAGCGGCACGCCGGCGGTGTCGAAGATCTCCTCGTCGCCGCGCCACAGCACGTCGCCGCGCAGGTGCCAGCCGTCCTCCCGCCCGAACCAGCGCACCTCGCTGTCGGGCAGCGACAGCGCCGCCAGCCGCGGATCGCGCGCATCGAGCACGGCGATCTCCGGCTTCGCCCCGGTCAGCAGCGAAAGCTTGTCGGCGACGTAGCGCTCCTCGCTGCCGTGCCAGTCCAGGTGCTCGGGAAACACGTTGGTGACCACCGCGATGTCCGGGCGCACCCCGCTGCGCGCGACATCGCGCGTCTGGTAGCTCGACAGCTCGATCACCCAGACGTCGGCCCGGCCATCGAGCAGTTCCAGCAGGGGCTGGCCGATATTGCCGGTAAGCGCGGTGCGGTGCCCGCCGGCGCGCAGCAGGTGGGCCAGCAGCGCCGAGGTCGTGCTCTTGCCCTTGGTGCCGGTGACGCACACGGTGCGGGCGTCCGGCCTGCGCGCGAACCAAAGCGCGGTCCCGCCGATGAACCGGGTGCCGCGCTCGGCCGCCGCCAGCGCTTCGGGCCGGTACGGGCTGATCCCCGGCGACTTGATCACCACCTCGAACGCAGACAGCCGCTCGGCCGTGGCCCCGGTTTCCACCGCCAGCCCCGCGTCCCCCAGCGCCCGCGCCTCCTCCGCCTCCGCCGGCGTGCAGAACAGCGTCAGCCGCGCCGGAAACCGCGTTTCACCATCCGCCGCGACGCCCCGCATGCGCGGCTCGCCCCCCGGCCCGGCTCCGCAGTCTGCTCCGGCTTCCTGCCCCTGCAGCTCCGATCCCGGCTCCCGTGCACCGCGCAGCGCCGCATACGCCGCCCTGCCCTCGCGGCCCCAGCCCCAGAGCGCGACGCGCCGGCCAGCAAGCTGCGGAAAATCAGGCGGAGAAGCGGTCACGCAGGCGCTCCCACAGCGACGCGGGAATGCCGTGTTCGTCGTCAGGCACCAGCAGCGCTTCCACCTCGGGCACATCGGCGCCCAGCTGCGGCGCGATCTCGCGGGCGAAGCGCGCGACCACCGCATCCTCGCGCCATTCCGGGCGCGCGGCGAGCGCGGCCATCGCCGCACGCGACTCGCGGCCCTCGCCCACGCATTCGAACGGCTTGTGGTCGCGGTACTCGAGCAGCGCGTCGTAGCCGGCGATCTGGCCCGGATCGTCGAGCAGGTTGCGGCCGAAGATGCCCACCAGACGCGGCTTGGGCATGAACGGCGCCAGCGCCAGGAACACGAAATGGCACTTCGGGCAGACGCCGCACCAGCGGTTCACCGGACGCTCGCCAAGCAGGTGGAAGTTGCGGTTGCAGCTGGAAAAATGCGCGTCGTAACGGTCGATCCCGGCGAACTGGCGGGCGACGGCAAGCTCGCTCAGCGGCCGCAGCAGCGAGTAGTACGACAGGTCCGCCGCGACATGGCTGCGCAGGTGCGCGGCGAACGCGTGCTCGAACGTCCAGCCCTTCGACCACTGGTGGTTCACCTCGCCGGTGACGCTGCCATCGGCCGCCAGGATCAGGCTGCCGTAGCTGGCCGAGCGCTCGTTGGAGAACACCACCTGGTCGACGCCGAGCACGATCGCGGCGAAGGCCAGGATCGCCGAATTCACCGCGGTCACCGGGATATGCCCGTTCCACGCGCCGAGGCGGTTGTATTCGAACAGCTCCGGCGCCAGCTGGCGGCCGATGTTGAGCGTGGGCAGGCCGGTGCGCTCGGCGCAGGCGCGGATGAGCTGCGAACCGCCGATCCAGGTCACGGTCTGCCCGACGCCGGCGGCACGCAGCGCCTCGATGCTGACCAGCGAGTCCTTGCCGCCGCCGATGGCGACCAGGGCGTGGGGGCGCAGGGACAGCGCCGGCGCCCCGCCCCCATCCGCCCTTCGGGCACCTTCCCCCGCAAGCGCGGGAAGGGCATCGGAAGGGTTCCCGGCGACGACCCCTCCCGCGCTCGCCGGGGAGGGCTGGGGCGGGGGCCCGCCGGCCACCGGAAACCGGATCCGGCCGTGCAGGTCGAGGTGGTTGCGGTATGCAAACTCGCCGAGGCCGTGCACGTAGACATCTTCCAGCAGCGCGGCAGTGGCGGCATCGATGGCGTAAGACTCGATGCGGAGCTCCGGCGGCACCGCAGCCTTGTAATAGCTCACGCCCGCGACCAGATGCAGCAGCTGCAGCGCGCGCTCCGCGGCCGCGGAGCGCGCTTCGTCGAGCGCGAACGGCGCGCCCGGCAGCGTCACGGTCTCCACCAGCTCCGGGCCGTCGTCGAAGGCATAGACGAGCTGCGCGACCCCGCTCGCCGGGTCGAAGCCGCAGCGCACGAAGCGGAAGGCGGCGATGGCGTCGCGGCCGAAGGCCAGGGCGCTCATTCCAGCACCTCCTCTTCCGGCAGCGCGCGCAGGTTGTAGGTGTTGGCCATCACGTAGCCGTAGGCACCGGCGTCGGACACCAGCACGATGTCGCCCTCGGCGGTCGCCGCCGGCAGCGGCCGGTTGATGCCGAACACGTCGCCGGACTCGCAGATCGGCCCGACCACGTCGAATTCCGTGTCGGCCGCCTCGTCCAGCCGCGACAGGTTGTGGATGCCGTGGTACGCCTCGTACAGCGTCGGCCGCATCAGCGCGTTCATGCCGGCGTCGAGCCCGACGCGACGGATGCCCTGCTTCTCCACCACCTGGGTCACCGTGACCAGCAGCGCGCCGGCCTCGGCCACCATGAAACGGCCCGGTTCGATGGCGAGGCGGTAGCGCGGCCATGCCGCCTTGATCTCGGCCAGGCCTTCGGCCCACAGCGCCAGGTCGAAGGGCTGGTCGTCGGGCCGGTAGGGAATGGTCAGGCCGCCGCCGATGTCGATGGTGTCCACGGTGCCGACGGCGTCGGCCACCGCGGCCAGCTCCGCATACACCTCGCGCCAGTGCTTCGGGTGATCGATGCCGCTGCCGAGGTGGGCGTGGATGCCGGTGATGCGCGCGTCGAGCGCGCGCGCCGCCGCGGCGAACGCGTCCGCTTGCGCCACCGGCAGGCCGAACTTGGACGCGGTGCCGCCGGTGACCACCTTGGCGTGGTGGCCGCCGCCGCGGCCCAGGTCGATGCGCAGCCACAGGTCGCGGCCGCGGAAGGTCTCCGGCCAGTTGCGCAGCGCCTCGATGTTGTCGAGGGTGACGTTCACCCCGCGCGCGAACGCCGCCTCGTACTCGCGCCTCGGCGCGAAGCTGGGCGTGAACAGCACACGCGACGGATCGATGCCCGGCAGCGTGGCGAACACGTGTCCGAGCTCTCCCTGCGACACGCACTCCAGCCCGAAGCCCTCCGCCTCCAGCGCGCGCAGGATCGCCGGATGCGGGTTGGCCTTGATCGCGAAGAAGCGGCGGTCGATGGCCTCCACCGCCTGCAGCTGGCGCGCGCGTTCGCGCACGATCGCCAGGCTGTAGACATAGCGCGGCGTGCCCGCCGCCGCGGCCTGCAGCAGGCGCGCGCGTTCGCCGGCGCCTTCCCACCACTTGCGCACGCGCGGCGGCTTGCCGAACTGGATCTCCTGCCAGCTCGGGCCGAACACCTCCGCGTTGTCCACCGGCATCGCGCCGCTCGCGATCAGCTCCGCGTGCAGCTGCGGCAGCAGGCCGTCGGCGTCGGCCTCGTCGATCACGAAGGTCAGGTTGAGATCATTGGAGGACTGCGAGATCAGGTGCACGCGCTCCTTGCCGAACGTGGCCCAGACATCCGACAGCCTGTGCAGCAGCGAGCGCATGCCGCGGCCGACCAGGGTGATCGCCGCGCAGGGCGCGATCACCTTGACCCGGCAGATTTCGGCCAGGTCGTCGGACAGCCGCGCAAGCACGTCGGTGCTCACCAGGTTCTCGCTGGGATCGAGCGAGACGGTGACGTTGGTCTCGGCCGAACCGATCAGGTCCACCGACAGCCCGTGCCGGCGGAAGCGGTCGAAGATGTCGGCGAGGAAGCCGACCGACTGCCACATGCCCACCGATTCCATCGACACCAGGACCACGCCGTTGCGGCGGCTGATCGCCTTGACCCCGGGCACCGGCGAGGCCTGGCTGTCGATGCGCGTGCCGGGGAGATCGCAGCGGCCGGTGTCGAGGATCGCGATCGGCACGCCGGCCACGCGGCAGGGGCCGAGCGCGCGCGGATGCAGCACCTTGGCGCCGGTGGTGGAGATCTCCTGCGCCTCGGCGTAATCGAGCCGGGTCAGCAGGCGCGCATCCGGGACATCGCGCGGATTGGCGCTGAACATGCCGGGCACGTCGGTCCAGATTTCCACGCGGCGCGCGCCCAGCAGCCCGCCGAACAGGGCGGCGGAGGTGTCCGAACCACCGCGCCCGAGCACCGCCGTGCCGCCGTCGCCGTGGCGGGCGATGAAGCCCTGGGTGATCAGCAGCCGCGCCGGCTGCGCGGCGAAGCGCGCGCGCCAGCCGTCGTCGGCCTCGCGCCGGCAGGACACCGACAGCCGCCGGCTCCAGTCGCTCTGGTTCGGAAGTTCGACGGCATCGAGCCAGTCGCGCGCGTCGCACCAGCCGCAATCCAGCCCCTGCGCGCGCAGACAGGCCGCACCCAGCGTCGAGGACAGCAGCTCGCCCTGGGCCAGCAGCTCGGCCTGCCAGTCGAACGGCCGCGCGCCGGCGCGGGCATCGGACAGCAGGCCGCGCAGGGCCGACAGCCGCTGCGCCAGCACCGCCTCCGCATCCAGGCCCAGTTCGCGGGCGAGTTCCAGGTGGCGCGCGGCCAGCGCCTCGATCCGTGCCTGCGCATCGGCGGCGCCATCGGCGATCGCCGCCAGCGCGTTGGTGACGCCGGACATCGCCGACACCACCACCAGCACCCGCGCGCCCTCTTCCTCCGCGCGTTTGCGCGCCATCTGCCCGATGGTGTCCCAGCGCTGGCGCTGCGACACCGAGGTGCCGCCGAACTTGAGCACGACCCAGGGGTCGACATGAGGAGAGGAGGGCATCGGATGCGGGCGCGTTGGATAGTATGGTGGAAGGCCGGAACCTGAAGGTTTGGAACCGGCAGGCGGAACGTGCGGTTCCGCTTCCCCGCCCAACTCCCGCCCCCGGACTGTCCGGATTCTAATCCAAGGCCCTCGCCCATGCCCCGACGCCGTTACCTGCAGCTCGATGTGTTCGCCGACCGGCCCGGCGCGGGCAATCCGCTCGCCGTCGTGCTCGATGGCGAAGGCCTGGACGATGCCACCATGCAGGCCATCGCCCGCTGGACGCGGCTGCCGGAAACCACCTTCGTGTTCCCCGCACCGACGCCGACCGCGGACTACGGCATCCGCATGTTCAGCCCGCGGCGCGAAGTGCCGTTCGCCGGCCACCCGAGCGTCGGCACCGCCCACGCCGTGCTCGAAGCGGGGCTGGCGACGCCGCGCAACGGCCTGCTGGTGCAGGCCGGCATCGCCGGCGAACTGCCGCTGCAGGTCTCGGGCGAAGGCAGCCGGCGCACGATCGCCGTGCGCACGCCGCGCGCACGCGTGGTCGAGGTCGCCGACCCGTCGCATCCGCTGCTGCGCGACGCGCTTGCCGGCCTGCGCCTGGGCGCGCTGCCGCAGGCGCTGATGGACGGCGGACGGCGCTGGTGGCTGGCCGAACTCGCCGACGAGGCCGCGCTGCGTTCGGCGACGCCGGACTGGGCCGCCATCGCACGCCTGGCCCTGGACACCGACAGCATGGGCCTGTGCGCATTCGCGCGCAGCGACGATCCGGTCTACTACCTCGCCGTCCGCGCCTGGGTCGGCGCGCCCGCGCCATTCGAGGACGCCGCCTCGGGCGCGGCCAACGCCACGCTGGCGGCGTGGCTCGCCTCCCGGGACGCGCTCCCGGGCGACAGCGGCTTCTACCGCATCAGCCAGGGACGCGAAGTCGGCCACGACGCGATCATCGAACTGCGCGTGGACGCGGCCGGCGACGTCTGGTCCGGCGGCCGCGTGCAGACGGTGGTCGAGGGCGTGATCGACTGGTGACCGCGGGAGCGGGCTGCGCCGAGGCAGCGCCCGTTTCCTCTTACGCCGGAGTTCCGAGGCGGCGTCCAGACATGGAGCTGGTCGCCCCTGAAGTAGTCGTCCCCGAAGTATCAGCTTCAGCAGGCCATTACCATGCGCGCACCTGAGCAGTGAGCCTGAAATAGGCACCCTACTCAACGACTCCAAAAATATGCTACGGCCTCTGTTCCTGGATAATTGTCCCTGACACCATTAATCGCAGGGACGACCAATTATCTCTGACACCATTAATCCGACACCATTAATCCCAGAGGCGACTACCTGCCGCCTGGGCCGCAACTACTTTCACCAATCAAATCCCTAACGTAACCAAAGTCAGACTCATCCGTTCCGCACGAATAGGCCCTCCTTCGATCCCCAGAGGTTCCTCTAATAGCATGTATGACTCCATAAGGAAGAACTGCATCAGAGCCAATTCCAGCATTGGAGCCTACTGTTGCTTTTACCTCAAGAATCCCATCTATGGATACAGGGCCACTTTTAACTCCAGCCAATGCGCCATCAGAATCAATAACGTCTATAGAATTTATAATCCATGAATATTCCATGGAATCCCTATCTGAGAACAAAACATTCCTCTTGGACCTCACAAAAAACCCGTGCACCTGAATGAAATTTCCGTCATACCTCTCAGGATTTGCAATAACCTCATACATAGAAACTGGGCAGGGTAAACTGTGAAGAGGATCATTTGAATCACAAGATCTTTCTTCATGCTTGCAACATGTCAAAAATACTACAGTAAATCCGCAGAAAATTAACCTCACTAACATGTTCTTGGTCTCAATGTTTCACACGCATAAACTTCATCGCCTTCACCAAGGCTATCGTAAACGTTTTGATAGTTCCAAGAAGAAAACCCTCTGGGGTTTCCTCCATAACTATAGATGTTTAGCTTATTAGCCACTCCCGTTGCAATATCACCGCCAATTCTACTTGTATATTGGTAACCAAGTACACCCTGTTCTTTGTATACGGTCATATTTTCTCCGTAGGACAGGTTGTTTCCACCAATAACAGATGGATGAGTGTGAGCTACAGCACTCCATCTCCCCAATGATGGGTCATGAGGCATATCTCTCAAGCTAACTTCAGTTCCCGCTCCCGAGCTACCAGTTTCTCCAATATAATACAAGCCGTTTTTTTCATATATCCTAACGCCCAACTCAACGCCATAGCGACTTGCTATGTTAATTACCTTCCTGCCCCACGTATGCGCTAGCATTCCTTCGTTCGAATAGCCGATACCCCTCATGCCACCTGCATTTATTACTTTATTTGCGGCACGAGCAGCAAAATAACCGTTAATTCTGCCGAACACTTGGTTTAAGTGGTACTGCATTGTCGCAGTCACAGCGCCGTTTCCGAACTTCCCTCCGGTCATCACGGAAGTAGTTCCGCCGGCAATAGCAACAATCGCGGTATCGCCCCAATCATTGCCAGTCGATGGCAGGTT
>CAKTDC010000008.1 GCA_934541015.1 uncultured Luteimonas sp. | reverse complement strand
GGGTTGTGGCCATGATGAACCATCGCATCTCGGGACTGACGACAGGATATCCTATTTATGACACAGTAGGACTAACGGATCAATCAGGCTAATCGGATTGCCACGAACATAGGCATAGGTATTCAGCCCTCCGAGCTGCCCGATCGGATCGCTCTCCAGATACCGCCCCGTCCTCGGGTTGTAGGTCCGGAAATAGTTGTACGCCAACCCCGTCTCCCCGTCGTGATACTGCCCCGGGAAGCCGATGTTCAGCCCGCCGATGCCGTCCAGCGTCACCGTCCGGTCGAACGCATGGTTGCTCGCCCGCCACACCACCGCCTTCACGCTGTCGGTCACGATCTCCGGCCGGCCCAGGTGGTCGCTGTGGATCATGTGCAGATCGCTGCCCTTCACCCGCGCGATCGGCGTGCCGTCCGGCAGCCGGACGTAGTGCGTCCAGTCGCCGCTGCTCTCCGCCAGCAGCTGCCCGCCGGGCCCATAGGCGAAATACTGGTTCGCACCCGCGCCCACCTTCTTGTGTACCCGCTGCCCGAGGGCGTTGGTTGCGTAGGTCGTGGTCGTGCCCGACTTCGTGGCCGTCGCCATCCTTCCGAACACGCTGTAGGTGAACGTCGCGCCCTCGCCGGCCAGTGTGTTGCCGGCGTTGTCATAGGTGTAGGTGGTTGCCCGTGGACCGGTGATCGCCGTCAGCCGGTTGCTCGCCGTCGCCGTGGTGTACCCGTCCGTCAGCCCGCCCCAGGTGTGGCTGGTGCGGTTGCCGTTGTCGTCCCAGACGAACGCCTGGTTCGCGCCCGTCGCCGTGACCGCGGTCAGCCGCGACAGCACGTCGTAGCCGTAGGCCTGGTTCAGGCTCGTGGTGACGTGGTTGGTCAGCCCGGTCATGCGGTTGGCCGTGTCGTAGGCGTAGGTCAGCCGCTGCATGTTGGTGCTGCCGTTCTTCGTGTTCACATCCAGAAAACGTACTTCGCACCCTGTTTTCGGTAAAGACCAGATTAACCTATGCCTCATACCGATGTGAGCTCAGCGAAATATGCCTAGCCAAAAAAATTGACCCCAGCGCAAGCGTCAATAGCAAGGCGATGAGGAGAAGGGAGGCATAAGGAGCAATAGAAAAGGATGGTCCCGGAGGTGGCGACCATGCATTGATGAGTACGCCAAAAGCGATAAATAAGTAAGCAAAAAAGGCTATCTGGAAAGAGTACGCCTTCAACCTGGCAGCCCCAAAAAATATCAGGATTCCGAGTAGGGTCATTACTGTCCAAATCAAGAGATCACCGAGAAAAATCTGATAGCCGCCCGCCAAGGCCAGCGCCAAGGCTAGTAGTAATCCAGAAGCCTGAACTGTACGAAAGAAAAGCCCGAGATGTTGTCTGTCTGCAAAAGTCATCATTTTCTGCACCCACAGTCCGGATCAGCCCGCGGTCGATTGACGTTCCCATCCCTCAGACCAGCCCAGCCTGCATGAACTGCATCCGTGGATGCTGGTGAATGTGGCCTCCAATTATTCAGCGTCGCCGCATTTGCTGCTTGATAGCCAGGGACAAACCAGAACATTGCACCAGCAGTTCCAACTCTTCCGGCCCATCTGCTACCACCTTCATCTACGGCCACATATGCGGCCAAATAATTCTCCGCATTTCGGAGGCGCTGCCCTTCTGGAGTGCGTGCTTCCCACCCCCTGTCTATCCGGTCGGCCTGCGCCAGGTTAAGTGCACCATCGATGGATCTCGCTGTTTCGATGTAATTTAGTGCATCGCAGTAGCCGGGGAAGCGTTCAAGACCAAACGGATCAATGAAGCTAATTGGATTCCCACGAACATAGGCATAGGTATTCAGCCCTCCGGCCAGCCCGATCGGATCGCTCTCCAGATACCGCCCCGTCCTCGGGTTGTAGGTCCGGAAATAGTTATACGCCAGCCCCGTCTCCGCGTCGTGGTACTGCCCCGGGAAGCCGATGTTCAGCCCGCCGATGCCGTCCAGCGTCACCGTCCGGTCGAACGCATGGTTGCTCGCCCGCCACACCACCGCCTTCACGCT
The DNA here is from genome assembly GCA_934541015.1 of uncultured Luteimonas sp. Classification (GTDB taxonomy): domain Bacteria; phylum Pseudomonadota; class Gammaproteobacteria; order Xanthomonadales; family Xanthomonadaceae; genus Luteimonas. The sequence goes on along the minus strand of CAKTDC010000008.1, from coordinate 93,156 downwards.
GTCGGTCACGATCTCCGGCCGGCCCAGGTGGTCGCTGTGGATCATGTGCAGATCGCTGCCCTTCACCCGCGCGATCGGCGTGCCGTCCGGCAGGCGCACGTAGTGCGTCCAGCCGCCGTTGTTCTCCGCCAGCAGCTGCCCGCCGGGCCCATAGGCGAAATACTGGTTCGCACCCGCGCCCACCTTCGAACGGTGCCAACGCGTCCCCTGTTGCACGGCGCAGTCACCATGGCCTTGCTACCCCACGAATGCAGGCAAGTCAAGGGCCGGGTCAACAGTGTCAGGGACAATTGGCCGGCAAGAGTGGTTGTTGCTGAAGAATCCTTCCGGCGCGTGACATGTGGCGCGATCGATACGTGTCCTGCGTGGCTGACGAACGCTGCGCGTCCTACAGCGCCCGCAGCGCGGTGGTGACCGGGAGGCGGGCGGCGCGCAGGGCGGGGAAGAGGCCGCCGATCAGGCCGATGCCCAGGGCCCACTTCAGGCCGGTCCACAGCAGGGCCGGGGTGACCTCGAAGGCGAACATGACCTGGCTGAAGTTGGCGCTCAGCGTGGATACGCTGTAGCCGTTGAAGACGATCCAGGCCAGGGCGCCGCCGAGCAGGCCGCCGAGCAGCGCCAGCAGCATCGTTTCCAGCATCACCGCCACCACCACCGGCAGGCCGCGGAAGCCGAGCGCGCGCAGGGTCGCGATCTCGCGGGCGCGGGTGGCCACGGCCGCGTACATGGTGTTGAGCGCGCCGAACACCGCGCCCACGGCCATGATCGCGCCGATCACGGTGCCGAGGATCTCGATCAGGGTGCTCATGCCCGAGGCCTGCTTGCCGAAGTAGTCGCGGGTGGACAGCGCGTCCAGCTTCAGCCGCGGATCGGCGGCGAGCGCGGCCTGCAGCTGCGGCAGGCTTTCGCGGCCCTGCAGGCGCACGGTGACCGACTGGTAGGCGCTGCGCCGGTAGAACGAGGACAGCGTCTCGATGTCGGTCCACAGCTCCGAGTCGAGCGAATCGCCGCTGGCGAAATGGCCGACCACGGTCCAGTCCTGGTTGCTCAGGCGCAGCACGTCGCCGATCTCCACGCCGCGGTAGCCCGCGACCACGCCCTGGCCCACGATCAGCTCGCGCAGCCCCGGCTGGAACCGGCGCCCGGCGACGATGCGCACGTTCGGGCGCACCTCCCAGGCCATCGGCCCCACGCCGCGCAGCTGGACGTTGGCGTCGCTGCCGTCGGCTTTCGACGGCAGGTTGATCACCTGGGCCAGCTCGGCGGTGATCAGCGGGCGGCCGTCGCGGCTGCGGGCGATGCCGGCGAGGTTGGCCAGCAGCACCGCCTGTTCGCGGGTGACCACCGAGTTGATCTCCACCTGCGAGCCGCCGCGCAGGATGATCGCGGCCTCGTCGCTGCCGCTGGCGTTGAGGGTGGAGCGGAAGCCCGAGGCCATGGCCAGCATCGCCACCAGCACCGCGACCACGCCGGCGATGCCGACCACGATCACCGAGGCCGCGCCCCAGCGCTGCGGCAGGCTGGCGATGCCCACGCCCGCCGCGGCCAGCGCCAGCCTGCCCTGGCGGCTGAAGCGCAGCCACAGCGCGACCAGCGCCGCCAGCAGGGCGATGCCCGGCCACGGCAGCATGATCCAGAGCACCAGCCCGGCCACGAGCGCGAGCGTGGTCAGGGCGTTCCAGAGCGCCGGCGACTTCATGCCGTCACCTCCCCGCCAGCGCGTCGACGATGCTCAGCCGCATCGCGCGCAGCGCCGGCAGCAGGCCGACCAGCGCGCCGATCAGCAGCATCAGCACCAGTCCCAGCAGCCAGGTCTCGGCGGGAATGCCGCTGACCGGCAGCATGCCGCCGCTGGCGTTGGCCAGCACCGGGATGATGATCCGCGCCAGGCCCATGCCCAGCAGCCCGCCGAGCACGATCAGCAGCACCGCCTCCGACAGCACCAGCCACAGCACCGTGCGGTTGTCGAAGCCCAGGGTCTTGAGCACGGCCAGCTCGGGGATGCGTTCGCGCACCGCCTGCGCCATGGCGTTGCCGGTGAGCAGGAGCAGGGTGAAGAACACCGCGGCCATGATCGCGGTGACGATCAGGCCGATGTCGGCGAACTGCTTGGCGAAGTCCTGGTTGAAGGCCTGTTCGGTCTGGGTCTTGGTTTCGCGGTCGGAGTTCTCCGAGATGCGGTCGATCGCCTGCGCCACGCGGTTGGCCTGCCCGGGATCGTCGAGCTGCACTGCGAACCAGCTCACCCGGTTCTTCATGTAGATGTTGGATTCGTCGAAGTACTTCCAGTGCATCAGCAGCTGGCGCTCCTCGCCCTTGCGCTTGGGATCGCGGATGTCGAAGATCGCGCGCAGCGTGAGCGGCCAGTTGTTGCTGCCGTCGGCGTTGGGGAAGATCGTCGCCTGCAGCGGGATCACGTCGCCGGGCTTCCAGCCGAACTCGTCGGCCAGCGCCCGGCCGACCACCGCGCCGGCCTGGTCGTTGTCGAAATCGCGGCGCTGCTGGGGATCGATCAGGTATTCGGGGTAGAGGTCGAGGAAGCCCTCGCCGATCGAGAAATTGGGGAAGAAGTTGCGCGCGTCCCGGTAGATGCCGCCGAACCAGGTGCCCGAGGCGACCCGGCGCACGCCCGGCACCGCCGCGATCTCGCGCTGCAGCGAGGACGGCAGCATCTGCGTGATCGACAGCTTCGACGACACCACCAGCCGGTTGGCGCCGTCGACGCCGCCGCCGGAGGTGAAGGCCACGCGCACCGAGTCGAGCAGGCCGAACAGCAGGAAGGCGGTGATCACCGACATCAGCGTCAGCAGGGTGCGGGTCCGGCTGCGGAACAGGGCGGCCCAGACGAGGGAGAAGTATTTCATGGGCCCGCCCCGCATGAGGGTACGGATACACCGTGGAGAGTGCCGGGAAATGCCGCCATCCCCGCGGAAGCGGGGGTCCGTTGTTCCCGGCTTCGCGAAAGGGAAAAGCAGATGGATTCCCGCTTTCGCGGGAATGACGGCGCCTTTGCACCGTGGAGAGTGCCGGGAAATGACGTCATCCCCGCGGAAGCGGGGGTCCGTTGTTCCCGGCTTCGCGAAAGGGGAAAGCAGATGGATTCCCGCTTTCGCGGGAATGACGGTGCCTTTGCACCGTGGAAAGTTCCGGGAAATGGCGTCATCCCCGCGGAAGCGGGGACCCGTTGTTCCCGGCTTCCCGGAAGGGAAAAGCGGATGGATTCCCGCTTTCGCGGGAATGTCGTCGCCTTTGCACCGTGGAAAGTGCCGGGAAATGGCGTCATCCCCGCGGAAGCGGGGATCCATTGTTCCCGGCTTCCCGAAAGGGAAAAGCGGATGGATTCCCGCTTTCGCGGGAATGACGGCGATTTTTCACGCTGCCCGGTGCGCATCGCCGTTCCCTCAATGCCCCGCTGGCTCATCGACCAGTTCGCCCTTGTCCAGGTGGATCAGGCGGCCGGCGGACTCGGCCGCGCGCGGGTCGTGGGTGACCATGATGATGGTCTTGCCGTGTTCGCGATTGAGGGTGGCGAGCAGGCCGAGGATCTCTTCGGCCGAGGTCCGGTCGAGATCGCCCGTGGGCTCGTCGCAGATCAGGAAGGTCGGGTCGGAGACGATGGCACGCGCGATCGCCACGCGCTGCTGCTGGCCGCCGGAGAGCTCGTTGGGGCGGTGGCTGCGGCGGTCGGCCAGGCCCACCAGCGCCAGCGCGATGGCGGCGCTGCGCTGGCGCTGCTTCGCGCCCAGCGGGGTCAGCAGCAGCGGCAGCTCGACGTTCTTCTGCGCGGTCAGCGTGGGCATCAGGTTGTAGAACTGGAACACGAAGCCGACGTGCCGGCTGCGCCACTGCGCGAGCTGGCGGTCGTTCATGCGGTCGATGCGCTGGCCCTCGATCTCGATCTCGCCGCCGGTGGGCGTGTCCAGGCCGCCGATCAGGTTGAGCAGGGTGCTCTTGCCCGAGCCGGACGGGCCCATCAGCGCGACGAAATCACCGTGCATGATGTCCAGGTCGATGCCGTGCAGCACCTGCACCTGTTCCGGGCCGCGCCGGTAGGTCTTGGTCAGGCGGCGGACGGAGACCAGCGGCTGCCGCGGCGCCTGCGCGCTGCTCATCGGCCGGCGCCGGCCTTGACCGCGACGCTGCCGCCATCGGCGAGATCCGGCGGTGGATTGACCACCACCGTTTCGCCCGCAGACAGGCCCTCGAGCACTTCGCGCTCGGTGCCCAGGGCGCGGCCGGGGACCACCGCGCGCCGGGTCACGGCGCCATCGCCGTCGACGACGAAGGCCACGTCCTGGCCGTCGCGGCGCACCACGGCTTCACCCGGCACGCGCACCCCGGTCGCGGGCGAGCCGTCCGGCGGCACCAGCGATTCGAGGAAGCCGACCTTCACGCCCATGTCCGGCACGATCCGCGGATCCTTCTGCTTCAGCGCGATGCGCACCCGGACCGTGGCCTTGCCGCGGTCGGCGGTGGGGATGATCGCGATGACCTCGGCCGGGATCTTCCAGTCGGGATAGGCGTTGAGCGTGGCTTCGACCGGCATCTGCGGCTGCACGCGGCCGATGTAGGCCTCGCCCACGTCGACCTCCACCTCCAGCGAATCCATGTCGACGATGGTGCCGATGCCGGTGCGGGTGTAGCCGCCGCCGGCCGAGAGCGGCGAGACGATCTCGCCCGGCTGCGCCGCCTTGGCCACGACCACGCCGGCGAACGGCGCGCGCACGATGGTGTTGTCCACGCCGATGTCGGAGATGCTGAGCTGGTCGGCGGCGACCTCGGTGTTGCGCTGGGCGGTGGCCAACTGCGCGCGCAGCGAATCGCGGGTGGCGACGGCCTGGTCGAACTGCGCCTGCGAGACCAGCTGGCGGCCGAGCAGGGGCTGCAGCCGGGCCACGCTGGCCTCGGCTTCCCCGAGCTGGGCGCGCACGCTGCCGACCTGGCTGCGCGCGGCGGCCAGCTGCGAGCGGGCCAGCTCGCGCATCGCGTCGGCGTCCAGCGGCTCGAGCCGCGCCAGCACCTGGCCCTCCTCGACGCGCATGCCTTCCTCGATCAGCACTTCCTGCACCTTGCCGGTGACCTTGGCCGACACCGTGGCCATGCGCCGCGCGACCACGTAGCCGCTGGCGTCGAGCACCGACACGCTCTCGGGCGCGCCTTCGCCGGCCAGCGGCAGCACGGGGGCGGTTTCCACCTCCGGCGGGCGGCGGCCGCCGCCGAACAGCAGGGCCGCCAGCACCAGCGCGACCAGCACGCCCGCGGCGACCAGCAGCCAGCGGCGCCTGCGCCGCGGCGGCGGGGCGTCGCCGCGGTCGATCCGGAGTTCCCTGAGCAGGTCGGCGTTCGTGTTCATCGTGTCTGGATGTCCGGGGGTGGCCCATTGTGACCGCTGGCGCGTGCGGGCGGCCTTGCCGGAAGTCACTTCCTGGCGGGCGGGGCGGTGACGCCGGTCCGCGTGGCGCCAGTGTGTCAGCGCGCCGCCGTGCGGGCGCCTGACAACTGTCACCCGCTTTGGCTGACGCCCGGGAATGCCGCCGGCGCGCCGTGTCCGCGAAGATGGATCCATGGCCAACCGGAGCGGAGACACGATGGACATGCGGCAACAGCAGGTGCTGGCGAGCCTGCGCGGCGTCGGCAAGCGCTACGGCGGCGTGGCGGCGCTCGACGGGCTGGACCTGACCCTGCGCGCCGGGCAGGTGACCTCCCTGCTGGGCGCCAACGGCGCCGGCAAGACCACGGCGGTGGGGCTGCTGCTGGGGCTGCTGGAGGCCGACCGGGGAACGGTGGAGGTGTTCGGGCAGGCGCCGGGCTCGGCGCGCGTGCGGATGCTGACCGGCGCCATGCTGCAGTCGGCCGGACTGCCCGAGCGGCTGAAGGTGCGCGAGCTGCTGGATCTGGTGCGCAGCTACTTCCCCGATCCGCGCAGCCTCGCCGACTGCACCGCCCTGGCCGGGCTCGACGGCCTGCTCGACCGCCGCTACGGCCGGCTCTCGGGCGGCCAGCAGCGGCGGGTGCAGTTCGCGCTGGCGATCTGCGGCCGGCCGAAGCTGCTGTGCCTGGACGAGCCGACCACCGGCCTGGACATCGAGGCGCGCCAGGGACTGTGGCGCGCGATCCGCGAGCTGGTCGCCGACGGCAGCGCGGTGCTGCTGACCACCCATTATCTGGAGGAGGCCGAGGCGCTGTCGGACCGGGTGGCGGTGGTCGACCGCGGGCGGCTGGTCGCCGGGGGTACGGTGGCCGAGATCCGTTCGCACGTCTCGCAGCGGCGCATCCGCTGCGTCACCGCGATCGAGGCCGGCAGCGTGCTGCAGTGGCCGGGCGTGCGCGACGCGGTGCGCGAGGGCGACGCCCTGCGCATCGTCGCCGAGACCGCCGAACCGGTGGTGCGCCGCCTGCTCGACGCCGATCCGGCGCTGCAGGAGCTGGAGGTGCAGCGCGCCGGACTGGCCGACGCCTTCCTCGAAATCACCCGCAACGCCGAACAGGAGGCCGCGTGATGAACACAATGGTCCGGTCGCGGATACACGCGCCCTGGCGCAGCTACCTGCAGGAAGCGAGGTGCGAGTTCCTGCGCATGCTGCGCGAGCCGGCGTTCGGCATTCCGGTGATCGCCTTCCCGGCGATGTTCTACCTGCTGTTCGGCGTGGTGCTCAACAAGGGCAGCGCCGGCGCGGCGCAGTACCTGCTGGCGACCTACGGCGCCTTCGGCGTGATCGGCGCGGCGATGTTCGGCTTCGGCGTGACCATCGCGATGGATCGCGAGAACGGCTACCTGCGGCTCAAGCGCACGCTGGCCGTGCCGCCGGGCGCGCTGCTGCTGGCGAAGATGGCGATGGCGGCGCTGTTCGCGGTCATCATCTCGCTGGTGCTGGCGCTGCTGGCCGCCACCCTGGGGGGCGTGTCGCTGGCGCCCTGGCAGTGGGCGGCGCTGCTGGCGGTGAACGTGCTGGGCGTGCTGCCGTTCGCGGCCATCGGCATGTTCTTCGGCAGCCTGGTCGGCGGCAACGCCGCGCCGGCCCTGCTCAACGTGCTGTACCTGCCGATGGCCTTCCTGTCGGGCCTGTGGCTGCCGCTGTCGATGCTGCCGGCGGTGCTGGCCAGGCTCGCCCCGGCCTGGCCGGCCTATCATCTGGGCCAGCTGGCGCTGAAGGTGGTCGGCCATGACGACGGCGGCGCGCTGTGGCTGCACCTGCTGGTGCTGGCGGTGGTGACGGTCGCCTTCTTCGCGCTGGCGCAGCGCAGGCTTTCCGCCGCCGGCTGACGGCGGCGTCTTCCCACACACACGGGAGTTTCCTGATGAAGCACTGGCCAGAAATCCTCGCCGCCGCCGCGCTGTTCGCGGTCGCCGGCCTCGCGGTGGCGCTGCGCCCGGGCGCGGCCTCCGACACCCCGGCGCCCGACGCCTTACCGGACAGTTTCGTGGTCCAGGGCGCGCGCGTGTTCGATGGCGAGCGCGACCTGGGCGTCGCCACGGTGGTGGTGCGCGAGGGCCGCATCGAGGCGGTGGCGGCGGACGCCCCGGCGCCGGCGGGGCTGCCGGTGGTCGATGGCGCCGGCAAGACCCTGCTCCCCGGCCTGATCGACGCGCACGTGCACGCCTGGGGGGCGGCGCAGGCGGACATGGTCCGGTTCGGCGTGACCTCGGGGCTGGACATGCACGGCATGGTCGAGCGCCTGGCCGGGCTGCGCGAGCAGCGCGAATCGCTGGACAGCGGCAGCCTCGCCGACCTGTGGGCGGCCGGCTACGCGATCACCGCGCCGCACGGCCACGGCACCCAGTACGGCTTCCCGGTGCCCGCCATCGACGCGCAGACCGATATCGACGCCTTCATCGGCGAGCGCGTCGCCGAGGGCGGCGACTTCGTCAAGCTGATCGTCGAGGACCTGAGCGCGTACGGGCTGCCGCAGCGGCTGCCGACGCTGTCCGCGGCGCAGGTGCAGGAGGTCGTGGCCGCGGCCCACGCGCGCGATCGCCTGGCGGTGGCGCACGTGGCGAAGCTGGACGATGCGCGCATGGTGGTCGAGGCCGGCGCCGACGGCCTCGTGCACGTCTTTGCCGACGGGGTGGCCGACGAGGCGCTGGTCGCGACGATGCGCGAGCGCGGCGCCTTCATCATCCCGACACTGTCGGTGGTCGCCTCGATGGCGGGTGCCGGCGAGGGCAGGGCGCTGGCTGCGGACGCACGCATCGGGCCTCTGCTGACGGCGGAGCAGACCGGCACGCTGGCGGCGGATTTCGGCCAGCCCTCGCCGGAACGGCTCGAGCGCGCGATCGAAAGTGTGCGCCGGCTGCACGCCGCCGGGGTCACGATCCTCGCCGGCAGCGACGCGCCCAATCCCGGCACCGCGCACGGCGCCAGCCTGCACCATGAGCTGGAGCTGCTGGTGCGCGCGGGACTGACGCCGGCCCAGGCGCTGGCGGCGGCGACCTCGCTGCCGGCCGCGCGCTTCGCGATTCCCGAACGCGGACGCATTGCGCCGGGCATGCGCGCCGACCTGGTGCTGGTCGACGGCGATCCGCTGAGCGACATCACCGCGACCCGGGCCATCGACCGCGTGTGGAAGAACGGGCGCCCGGTCGCGCGGCAGGCGGATCGCGGCCCGGCCGCCGCGGCGATTCCCGACGGCGCCCTGGTGAGCGATTTCGACGACGGCACGATCGGCGCGCGCTTCGGCAGCTGGCAGCCGACCACCGACCAGATGGCCGGCGGCGCGTCCACGGTCGAACACGCCCTGGTCGCGGGCGGTGCCGGCGGCTCCTCCGGCGCGCTGCGGGTCGCCGGCGAAGTGCGCCCCGGGTTCGCCTTCCCGTGGTCGGGCGTGATGTTCTTCCCGGCGCAGCAGCCGATGCAGCCGGTGGACCTGTCCGGTCGCGACGAACTGGTGTTCCAGGTGCGCGGCGACGGCCGCAGCTACAGCGTGATGCTGTTCTCCGGCGCCTCGGTGCAGGGCGTGCCGAGCATGCAGGGCTTCGTGGCCGGCGGCGAGTGGAGCGAGGTGCGGCTGAAGCTGTCCGGATTCGCCGGTGGTGATCCGTCGCAGGTGCGCGGCATTGCCTTCACCGCGGGCCAGCCGGCCGGCGCGTTCGAGTTCCTGATCGACCAGGTGGAGCTGCGCTGACGTGGCCGGCCTGGATGCCATGGGTGGATGGCGCGGCGGCAGCGGCCGCGCGCAGCGGCGGAGCGCGGCGTGAGCGCGGGCAGGCTGCCGCGCTGGCTGCGCCCCGCGCCGGGGTCGGCGATGGCCGAGGCCCTGCGCGAGGGCAGGTCGCCGTATGCCGACCTTGTGCACCTGATGTGGACGATCTGGGTCTTCATCACCCCGCTGTTCGCGCCGGGCGGCTACGACCTGCGCTGGGCGCTGCTGACGCTGGCCTCGTACCCGCTGTTCGTCTGGCTGTACGCGAAGACGCTGCTGGTGCCGCCGCACCGCGTGCGCTGGTACGCCTACGCCATGGTCGCGCTGTGCCTGGCGCTGCTGCCCTGGTATCCGTCGGGTTTGAGCTACTTCGTGTTCGGCTGCGTGATGCTGTACCACCAGCGCCAGCAGTCGCTCCGGCTGTACGTGCTGCAGCTGCTGCTGCTCAACGCCGTGCTGGTGGGCTGCGCGCTGCTGGCCGGCTATCCGTGGCAGATGCTGGTGTGGATGCCGATCGTGACCTTCCTGGTCGGCACGATCATGCACATCGAGGCCGGCAACCGCCGGCGCGACGCGGCCCTGCGGCTGTCGCAGGACGAGGTGCGGCGGCTGGCGATGCTGGCAGAGCGCGAGCGCATCGGCCGCGACCTGCACGACCTGCTCGGGCATACCCTGTCGATGGTGGCGCTGAAGTCCGATCTCGCCGCGCGCCTGCTGGAACGCGACCCGGCCGCCGCGCGCGGGGAGATCGCCGAGGTCGGCCGCGTCGCGCGCGATGCGCTGGCGCAGGTGCGGCGCGCGGTCAGCGGCATCCGCGCCGCGGGCATCGCCGCCGAGCTGGCCGCGGCCAGGCTGCTGCTGGAAACCGACGGCATCGCCTTCGACTACAGCTTCGACGAAGGCCTGGCCGGCGATGCGCTGCCGCCGGGCGTGGAAACCGCGCTGGCGCTGACCGTGCGCGAGGCGGCCACGAACATCCAGCGCCACTCGCGCGCGCAGCGGGCGCAGGCGCGGTTCGGCATGGAAAACGGCGAGGCGGTGCTGCACATCGCCGACGACGGCCGCGGCGGCGCGATCGTGCCCGGCAACGGCCTGGCAGGCATGCGCGAGCGGCTGGAGGGCGTGCGCGGGCGCTTGCGCGTGGAGGCCGGCGAGGCCGGCGGCACCCGGTTGGAAGCGCGCGTGCCGTTGGCGGCGAACGACGATGCCCCGGGATGAACAGCGGCTGCTGTCTCCTTCCCTGTGCGGACATGGACGCCTGCACGGGTGGGGACGGGAGCGCCTGGCGGCGCGCCTGCGGACGGCCCTCTCACGCCATGGCCCCGGCCCGTCGTGACGCCGAGGCGATGAAGATCCCGCGCCCGCGCAGACGATCCTGCAGAAACGCCGCCAGCCGCGGCCCCGTGCCATCGGCCGCCACGCGAATCCGGACCCCGCCCACCCCGTGGTAACTTGCCGCGCATGCCGCGTGCGCACCGCTTCCGATGATCCGCATCCTGCTCGCCGAGGACCAGGCCATGCTGCGTGGCGCGCTGTCGGCGCTGCTGGGCATGGAGGACGACATCGAGGTGGCCGGTGCCGCCGCCGACGGCGAGAGCGCCTGGCGCGAGCTGCAGCGGCTCAAGCCCGACATCCTGGTCACCGACATCGAGATGCCCGGCCTGACCGGCATCGAGCTGGCCCAGCGCATCCAGCGCCAGGAGCTGCCGGTGAAGGTGGTGATCGTCACCACCTTCGCGCGCAGCGGCTTCCTGCGCCGGGCGCTGGACGCGGGTGTGTCCGGCTACCTGCTCAAGGACGCGCCGGCCGAGAAACTCGCCGACGCCCTGCGCCAGGTCCATCGCGGTGGCCGCGCCATCGATCCGCAGCTGGCGCTGGAGGCCTGGTCGGAAGCCGATCCGCTCAACGACCGCGAGCGCCAGGCCCTGCGCCTGGCCGGCGAGGGCCTGTCCGCGAGCGAGATCGCGCAGCGGCTCAACCTCTCCCACGGCACGGTGCGCAACTACCTGTCCGAGGCCATCGGCAAGCTCGGCGTGGGCAACCGCATCGAGGCCTACCGGCTGGCGCGGCAGAAGGGCTGGCTGTAGCCGCGCATGCGCCGTGCCGTCGTGCGGCGGCCGCTGCCGGCCGGCGATCCGCGGCACGGCGATCGTGCGCCGGGGGAGGGGGGCGGAAGCGCCCGTCCCCGATCGCGTTCCGCCATCGCGCGGATGGCGGCAGTCGTCCGGAGGTGTCCGATGCCGATCCGCACTGTCGCGTCCCGGCGCGCGGGAGTAGGCTGCGACCCTTCACTGTGCGCCCGGGAGGGTCGAGATGGCGACGAACGTTCCGGGGTCGTTCCGCGTGATCGCGGTGCTGGCCCTGCTGTGGAATCTCCTCGGCGTGGCCATGTTCTTCATGCAGACCGGCCTCACGTCCGAGCAGGTCGCGACGCTGCCCGAGGCGCAGCAGGCCGTCTACGCGGCCATGCCGCCGTGGCTGGCGATCTTCTACGGCATCGCGGTGTTCGCCGGCGCGCTCGGATCGCTGGGGCTGGTGCTGCGGCGGCGCTGGTCGATGCCGCTGTTTGCGCTGTCGCTGGCCGCCGTGGTGGTGCAGATGGTGGCCCTGTATGCGCTCACGCCGGCCTGGCAGGCCTCGGGCGCGTCCGGGCTGGCGATGAGCCTGCTGATCGCGGGCATCGCGGCGTTCCTGTTCTTCTACGCGCGCCGGGCGTCGGCGCGCCGCTGGCTGCACTGACACCGGGATGGATGACCGGCGCTGTGCGCCGTTGAAAGGCAGCTCCGGCTTCCGCCGGGATGACGGCACGGGGCGACGACGGCACGGGCGGCCGGGAAAGCAGCCCCTGCGCCACGGTTCCGCTCAGCCGGCGCTGCGCGCCTTGAGCATGTCGTAGGCCGCGCGCAGGCCCAGCGCCTCGCCACCCTGCGGCCGCCCGGGCCGGCTGCTGTCGTTCCAGGCGTAGACGTCCAGGTGTGCCCACGGCACGCCCTCGGGCACGAAGCGCTCCAGGTACAGCGCCGCGGTCACCGCGCCGGCCATGCGCGAGCCGGCGTTGGCGATGTCGGCGATGCGGCTGGTGAGGTAGCGCAGGTACGGACGCCACAGCGGCATCCGCCACAGCGGGTCGCGCACGCGCTCGCCCGCCGCCAGCCAGTCGCCGGCCAGGCGGTCGTCGTTGGCGAACAGCGCCGGCAGGTCCGGGCCGAGCGCGATGCGCGCGGCGCCGGTCAGGGTGGCGAAGTCGAGGATCAGGTCGGGCGAGAGTTCGCCGGCCAGCGTCAGCGCGTCGCACAGCACCACGCGGCCTTCGGCGTCGGTGTTGTCGATCTCCACGCTCACGCCCTTGCGGGTGGCCACGACTTCGCCCGGGCGGTAGGCATCGGGCCCGATCGCGTTTTCCACCGCCGGCACCAGCAGGGTCAGGCGCAGCGGCAGGGCGCGGGCCATCAGCAGTTCGGCCAGGGCGATGGCGTGCGCGGCGCCGCCCATGTCCTTCTTCATGTTGCGCATGCCGTCGGCGGGCTTGATGTCGAGGCCGCCGGTGTCGAAGCACACGCCCTTGCCGACGATGACGATGTGCGGGTGGTCGGTCTTGCCCCAGTGCAGGCGGAGCAGGCGCGGGGCGCGGTGCGAGGCGCGGCCGACGGCGTGGATCGCGGGGAAGTCCTGCGCCAGCAGGTCGTCGCCGATGGTGGATTCGAACGCGGCGCCGTGGGCCCGGGCGATGGTGCGGACGATGTCCTCGAGCTGCTGCGGACCCATGTCCTCGGTCGGCGTGTTGACCAGATCGCGCACGCGCGTGCAGGCGGCGACGATATCGCCGGTTTCGGCATCGTCCGGGGCCGGCACCAGCCGCGCCGGTGCGCGCTTGGCCGGCTTGTAGCGGGTGTAGCGGTAGCCACCGAGCCCCCAGCCCAGCCGCATGGCGCGGGCGCTGGCCTCGTCCGGCGGCACCGCCGGGAACCAGTCGCCCGGCGGCAGCGCATCCGCCGCATGGGCGTGGGAGTACGGGTCGAGCGGGTCGCCGATGCCGACCACCGCTGCGGCCACCCCGGCCTCGCCGGGCAGCAGCACGCAGCTGCCGGGCGCACCGTCGAAGCCCTGCGCGTCCAGCCAGGCCTGGATTGCCGGCGGCTGCGCGTCGCGCCAGGCGGCGTAGCCGGCCTTGTCGACCAGGTGGAAGGGACGGGCGGAAGCGTCGTTGCCGGGCGTGGCGGCGGAGGAGGGCGGTTGCGTCATCACCCAAGTTTGACGCATTCGCCCCGGGGTTGTCCCGCCGGCCGTGTCGCCGGGCTCAGGACGGGTCGGACCGCTCCAGCCAGTCCGCCAGTCCGGTCAGGCTGTCGAACACCAGGTCCGGGGCGATGTCCCGGTGCGGCCAGGCGCGCAGGCCGCCGGGATGGTCGTCGCGGTGCAGCCAGCAGCCGCGCAGGCCGGCGCGCATCGATCCGACGACGTCGACGTCGACGTTGTCGCCCACGTGCAGCACTTCCCCCGGCGGGATGCCCAGGCGCTCGCACGCGGCCAGGAAGATGCTGGCTTCGGGTTTGGCGGCACCGTGTTCGCGCGCGGGGAGCTGCAGGGCGAACAGCCGGTCGATGCCGATGGCCGCGAGGTCGGCGTTGCCGTTGCTCAGCGCGGCGATCGGCACCCGGCGGGCGATCCGCTCCAGGGCGTCGAGCGCATCGGGGTAGAACTCGACCTCGTTGCGGGCGGCGAAGAAGGCGTCGTAGGCGCCATCGACCAGCGCGGCATCGGCGCCGCTGTCGCGCAGCGCCACCTCCAGCACCATCCGCCGCAGTGCGCTCATGTCGTGGCCGAGGTGGGCGTTCTCGCGCCAGACCTGCTCGCGCAGCGTGCGCATGCGCGGGATCGGGAACATGGCCGCGGTCGCCGGGCTGTGTTCGGCCAGCCAGTCGTCGAGGACGCGCTCGATCCGCGCGCTGATCGGCGCGAACGGCCAGAGGGTGTCGTCGAGGTCGAGGGTGATCGCGCGGATGCGGAAACTCATCGACCCATTGTAGTGCCCTCTGCGGGCCTTGCCCGCCGCGGCGCAGGGCTCACTCCAGCAGCCGCGCCCAGCCCTCCAGCCCCTCGATCCGCTTGAGCACCAGCTTGACGCAGACCAGCAGCGGCACCGCCAGCAGCAGTCCGACGATCCCCCACAGCCAGCCGAACAGCATCAGCGCCAGGATCAGCACCAGCGGCGACAGCGCCATGCGCCTGCCCAGCGCGATCGGGGTGATGATCTGGCCTTCGAGCGTGTGCAGCACCAGGTAGGCCGCCGCCGGCGCCAGCGAGCGCAGCGGTTCGTCGAAGGTCACCAGGCCCACCAGCAGCATCGCCAGCATGCCGATCAGCGGGCCGACATAGGGCGCGAAATTGAGCAGCGCCGCCACCGTGCCCCACAGCAGCGATTCGGGCAGCGGAATGCCGATCAGGTAGAGCACGCCGGCAAAGGCCAGGCCGACCAGGGCGTTGATCACGCAGATGGTGAGCACGTAGCGCGACACCTCGTGCTCGATCGTCTGCAGGATGCCCACGGTGAGCTTCTGCTGCTGGCGCCTGGGCAGCAGCGCGATCGCGTTGCGCTGCAGGTTCTGCCCGTAGACCATGAAGAAGAAGGTCAGCAGCACCACCGCCAGCAGCGACGCCAGCAGCCGCGGCGTCCTGGTCAGCAGGCTGTAGGGATCGTCCTGGGCGGTGCGCACCACCTGCGGCTGCCGGCCGGTCTCGCCGCCGGCGGCGCGGGCGAGGCTTTCGGCGGCCTGGTTGGCCTCGTGCACCGGCTTGGCCAGCTTGCGCAGCTTGGGCGCGAGCTGGCGCATCTGTGCCGGTGCCTCGCTGGCCCAGGCCATCGCCGGCGGCACCATCTGGTAGGCCAGGGCGGCGGCCCCGGCCAGTCCGGCGAGCAGCACCAGCAGCGCGGCGCAGAAACGCGGGATCCACATCCTCCGCAGCAGCCGGATGATGGGGTTGCCGATCAGGGCGAAGAACATCGCCAGCAGCACCGGCAGCAGCAGCCCCTGCGCCGCCCAGAGCGTGTAGCCCACGGCAAGCGTGGCCAGCACCAGCACTGCCGTCGAAGCCCGCGGTCGCGGTGCTGCGCCGCTGGTTGCGCCGTTGCCGGGCGGTGTGGCGGCAGCTTGGGAAGTGTCGGGATCCATGGCGAAGATGCTGCGTGCGGCCCTTGCCCGGACGGCTGCGGGATCAGCGCTCGGACAGTTCGGTCGCGGCCTCGGCAGGCCGCGGTTCGGAATCCCACTGCGTGTCCGGCCGGCGCCGGCCGTCCGAGACCGAGGGCCGGGTCGGGGGCTCGGCGGGCGGTGCGCCTGCCGCTGCGGCCGCGCCGGATCCAGCACCGCCGCTTTCGGCCGCGGTGGCGGCGACTCCGGCCGCGGACTCCGCACCTTCGGCCGCTGATTCGGCGCCCTCGGCCGCGGTTTCCGCGGACTGGGCGGCCCACGCCGCCTGCAGCGACGCGAACAGCCCGGTCACGCTGGTCGCCAGCTGCACCCAGCGCGTGGCCGAGACCGCGCCCACGATGCGCGCCGTGCGCACCTTTCCGGCGAAGAACCCGGCGACCAGTCCGACGATCACGATCCGCCCCGGCGACCAGGCCAGCCGCCAGTCTTCGCGGAAGCGGCGCTGCTGCGCCACTGTCTGCGCGATGCGGCCGTCGACGAGACCCTCGGCGCGTTCGACCCGGCGCCGGAGCGCATCCAGTTTCATGCCGCCTCCCGCTGTTCGCCGTGGGAATCGTCGTCGCCGTCGTCGGGTTCGTTGAACAGCCCCAGCCGCGACAGCTGGCGGCGGGTGGCGTGCATGCCCGCGAGGTCGAAAAACACCGCGACGCGCCAGGCCGCCAGGCCCGTCACCACCAGGCTGAGCAGGGCGGTGAGCGCGATCGAGGCCAGCCAGGACAGCCCGCCGGCCTGCAGCAGCGCGATCAGTGCCGCCATCAGCAGCAGCCAGGCCGAGGCGCCGAACACGACGGCCACTCCGCTCCAGGCCAGGGACCGGCCGAGCGCGCTGCGCGCAAGCGCCAGGTCGGCCGAGACCAGCCGGCGCAGCGCGCGCCCGGTGTCGAGCGAGGCCCCGACCGTATCCCGCCCGCTGGCGTGCAGGCTGCGCAGGATCTCGTCGATCCCGGCGGGCGGCTCTCGCGCCGTGCCGCCGGAATCGCCCGCCGCGCTGCCGCCCTTGCCCGGTTCTGCACTCACGTCGGGAGGCGGTTACTTGTTGCTGCTGGCGAGCTTGGCGATGACGAATCCGACCGCGAAGGCCACGCCGAACGAGGCGATCGGGCGCTCGCGGATCAGGTCGGCGGCGCTGTCGATCAGGTCGCGGCCCTTGTCCATCAGCGCATCGACCTGTTCCTTCGCGGCCGCGCCGCCTTCCTCGAACGCGGCGATGCCGGCCAGCGCCGAGTCGGCCAGATCGGCCTTGACCGCGGCCTGGCCGAGCTTGAGCTCGTCGCCGGCGACGCCGGCGGCGTTCCTGATCGCGTTGCCGGCATCCGCAGCGGCCGCCTTGAGGTGGCCGCCGGCCTGGCCGAGGTTGGCTTTGACGTTGTCAGTCGAGGTGGGACTCATCGATCGTCTCCTTGGGAAAGGGGCGCGGCTGCGCCGGTTGGGCGGACCCTGCGGGTGCTGCGGCGGATGCCGCGGTCACTGCATCATTGCCTCGTACATGCGACCGCGTCGTGAAATCGCGAGCACGAGCTGGGGCGGGTTGTCCGACAATGTATCGCGGAATCCTGCCAGATCGCGGAACTGGCCGCTGTTGGCGCCCAGGATCAGGTCGCCCTCGCGCAGGCCGTTGTCGTAGGCGCGGCTGCCGGGTTCGACCTTTTCCACCAGCACGCCGCGGGCGCGGGCGTTCTGCCGGCGCAGCGCTTCTGGCAGGTCGGAGAAGGTGGCGCCGGCCAGACGCGGGTCGTAGCTGGCGCCGTCGCGCGGCAGCGCGCGCAGGCGCGTGGACACCGGGATCGACCTGCCGTCGCGCAGCACCTCCAGGGTCACCGGTGCGTCCAGCGGCTGCAGGCCCTGGAAATTGCGCAGGGCCTCGGCGCTGTCGATGCGCTGGCCGTTGGCGGCGGTGATCACGTCGCCGGTGCGCAGCCCGGCGGCGGCCGCGGCCGATCCGCCGTGGACGCGGGTGACCACGGCGCCGCGCAGGCCGGCGTCCAGGCCGAGGTTGCCCGCCAGGCGCGCGTCCAGGGTCTGCGTGTCCAGGCCCAGGGTGCCGCGGCGCACCTCGCCGGTGGTCAGCAGCTGCTGCATCACGTTGCGCGCCAGGTCGATGGGGATGGCGAAGCCCAGGCCGATGTTGCCGGCCATGCTGCCGCGGGTGTTGAAGCTGGCGGTGTTGATGCCGACCAGTTCGCCGTGCAGGTTGACCAGGGCGCCGCCGGAGTTGCCGGGGTTGATGGACGCATCGGTCTGGATGAAATTCTGGAAGCCGACCCCGGGCACGTTGCTGCGCCCGACCGCCGAGACGATGCCGGAGGTGACGGTCTGGCTGAAGCCGAAGGGGTTGCCGACGGCGACCACGAAGTCGCCCACTTCCAGGGTGTCGCCCGAGGACAGCGGGATCGCGCTGAGATCCTGCGCGGGGATCCTCATCAGCGCCACGTCGGTGTCGGGGTCGGAGCCGATGAACTCCGCAGTGAGCGTGCGGCCGTCGGACAGGGTGACCGAGACAGCGTCGGCACCCTCGATCACGTGGTGGTTGGTCAGCACGTAGCCCTGCGCGGCGTCGACGATGACCCCCGAGCCGAGCGATTCGTTGATGCGCTCCTGCGACAGGTCCGGGAACATGCGCCGGAAGAAGGGGTCGTTGCCGAACGGGCTGACCTGGACGCGCTGGCGCGAGTGCACGCTGACCACCGAGGGGATGACCCGCTGCAGCATCGGCGACAGCGACGGCAGCGGCTGGCCGTCCACCGCGACCGGAAGCGCGGCGGCGGCGGGAATCGCCGGCGCCACGGGCTGCGCCGGATCGGTGGCCGCGTGGGCCGGCGGCTGCAGGGCCGCGTGGAATGCGGTGGCGGCGAAGCCGCCGAAGGCCGCGGCTGCGGTGAGGGCGAGGAGAATCTTGAGCGGGGTCTTCATCCGGGTATCGCGGTCGGCCGTCCGGGAAGGACAGTGTCGGTGTCGATCCTACAATCGATACTGAAGCGCGGGCGCGTCTCCCGCGCATTTCTCCCTTCTTCGCCACGGCAGGAGCGCCGCCGGACCGGACCGCGGCGCGGCCCCGACCGGGCGAAGAGCGATCCCCGGTCGACAGGGCGCGGCGTCCTTCCGATGGCCGGACGTCCGGAGGGGCAGCCTTCCCTGCGCCCGGGAAAAGAACCGGAAGTCCGTCGCGCCTGCGCGATCGCGTCGTGCCCGGCGACGTTCCCCGCGGAGCGCGATTGCCAGGGCGAGGAACGACCATCGGCAGTTCGACCCTGGGCAACGCGCCTGCCCTCCGGAAAGACCGCGCGACTTTTTGCGGCGCGGCAGCTTGCGCGGCGCCCGTGACGCGCTACATTTCGCACGGGCGCTTGCCCGAACCCGATCACCGTTCCAGAGCACACAGACGAGGACACACCATGAGTAATGGCAATGGGGTCGCGGAGACCCTGAGCAGTGCCGCCGAAGCCGTCGCCGACACGGCGAAGGACATCGGCGGGAAAGTCGCCAAGAAAGCCAGGAGCGCGGTGAAGTCCGCGAAGAAGACCGCGAAGAAGGCCGAGAAGGCGGTGGTCGATTCCGCGGCCAAGGCGAAGAAGGCGGTCGGCAAGCGCGTCTCGGCGGCCAAGAAGAAGCTGGCGTCCACCAGCGCGGCTGCGAAGAAGGAAGTTGCCGAGCTGAAGAAGAAGGGCGCAGGCAAGAAGAAGGCCGCCGCGAAGAAGGCGCCGGCGAAGAAGGCTGCTGCGAAGAAGGCGCCCGCGAAGAAGGCTGTTGCGAAGAAGGCATCCGCGAAGAAGTCTCCGGCAAAGAAGGCAGCCGCAAGGAAGGCACCGGCCAGAAAGGCTGCCGCTAAGAAGTAGCGCGAATCCCGGCATCGCCGCGCCTTCCCGGTGCGGCGATGCCGGTGCCGCATGCGCCGCGCCGATACCGATGCGGTCGCCGGCCGTCGAAGCTGCCGCTGCCGGTCGGCGGCAGCCGTGCGAACCCTCTGCACGCGGGCCACGGCGCAGGACAGGGGATTCCAGTCGACCGTTCGAGCGGATGGGGACCGCCTCGCGGCGCTGCCGGTGGCGGCGTCCCGGCCTTCCGGACCGGAAGGCCCGCCGATCCACTCTGAGCCTTGCCGCACCGGGACTGCAGCGGAGATCGTGTGTCGGGACCGGTCGTCCGGTCAGTGCGCGGATTGCGGCGACGGTTCCGCCGGCAGGGTGTGCAGGATCACGGCGATGCCCGCGCGCTGCGCCCGCCGGGCGCAGGCGGCCGCGTAGCCGTTGGCCGCGGGCAGATCGGCGAAGTGGCCATCGACGATGCAGTCGCGGGTGACGCTCCAGCCGCCGTCCGAGTCGGGCTGGACCTCGATGCGCGTCCTGGGTGCGGTCATGTCGATGCGGGTTCCGGTGCGGCCTGTGCGCCAGTGTGGGCTCGGCATGTCCCAGGCGTGTGGCAGCTGGATGTAAGGGATGTGTCGGTCGCCGGGTTCCGGCGTGCGCTGCGTCTGCAGGAGCGGTGCCAAGGGCGATCGCTTCGATCCGTGCGGAACCGGAGGCGTGGCGTGTTCCGTGCCGGCTGAGAGCGCAGGACATGCCCCGGGCGCGATGTCGGTTACCCTGCCCGCTGCGTCCGAAAAGGGAATCCGGTCATGCGCAACCGATGGATCGCCGTGCTCGCCTGCAGCCTGCTCGCGGCCTGCACGACGACTTCGCCCAGGATCGACACCCGCCACGAATCGGTGGTGCAGGCCAGCCGCGTGCAGTTCCTGATCCTGCACTACACGGTGGCCGACTTCGAGGAATCGCTGGACATCCTGGCGCGCCAGGGCCGGGTGTCCTCGCACTACCTGGTGCGCGACGATCCGGTCGAGATCTACCGCCTGGTCGACGAGAGCCGGCTGGCGCGCCACGCCGGCGTCAGCTACTGGGCCGGCTGGGCCACGCTCAACGCCGCGTCGGTGGGCATCGAGATCGTCAATCCCGGCTACGTCGATACGCCCGGGGGGCGGGTCTATGCGCCGTTCTCCGAGGCACAGATCGATGCGGTGATCGAACTGAGCCGGCAGATCGTCGCCCGCCATTCGATCGCGCCGGAGTTCGTGCTCGGGCATGCCGACATCGCCCCGGGCCGCAAGCAGGATCCGGGTCCGATGTTTCCCTGGAAGCGCTTCGCCGAGGCCGGGATCATTCCCTGGCCGGATGCGGCGATGTTCGACGAGCGGCTCGCGGCGCGCCGCGCCGGACCGCTGCCGGACGTGTCCTGGTTCCAGGCGCGGCTGGCGGAAGTGGGCTACGCGGTGCCGCGAAGCGGCGAGCTGGACCAGGCCACGCGCGACGTGCTGAGCACGTTCCAGATGAAATACCGCCCGTCCGACATCGCCGGGGAACCGGACGTGGACACCGCCGCGCTGCTGGACGTGGCGACCGCACCCGGCGGGATGCGGATGCTGGCGCCGCCGCCCGCGGCCACGGGGTCGGCAGGGCGCCGCTAGCGTGCTGTCGCGCAGGCTTGCCGCGCTCATCGTTCCCGCACTTGCGGGGATGACGGCAGCTGTCCAGAGGATCCCCGGCGGGGCGACCGTCGTGGCGGAACCGGAGCGGCAGTGCCTCAGGTTTCCGGATCGGCTTCGATATCCGGTGCCGGATCGGACTCGTCCTGCGCCGGCGCGGGGTCCGTGGCCGGGCCGGGGTCGCGCATGCGGGTCGCTTCGGCCTCGATCCGCAGCTCCACCGCATCGCCGATCAGCGAGCGCCATGCGCTGATGCCGAAATCGGCGCGGCTGAGGGTGGCGGTGGCGGAGAATCCCGCGGTGCGCCGGAACGGCGGCAGCGGATGCCGCCTGACGGCATTGATCGTCGCATCCAGCCGGATCTCGCGGCTGACGCCGCGCAGTTCGAGCACGCCGTGGACGATCGTGCGGCCGTCGTCGAGCGGTTCGACGCGGGTCGAGCGGAACCTGGCCACCGGGTGGGTCGCGGCATCGAGCAGGTTCCCGGCAAGCGCGGCCCGGTTCCAGCGTTCGTCGCCGAAATCGAGCCCGTCCACCGGAACCTCGACCTGGACCTGCGCCTGCGCCGGCTGCTCCGGATCGAACACCAGGGTGCCGGTTACCCCCGAGAACGTGCCCAGCGACCGGGAGAAGCCGGCGTGGTCGACCGCGAAGGCGATCCGCGTGTGCACCGGATCGAACTCCCACACCGGCGGCGAGGCGGGCGCCGGCGCGGCCGCCAGCAGGGCGGCCGTTGCCAAGGGGAGCAGCGTGCGCGACAGGAACATGCGAAGGCGGGGCCTGGGAAGACGGACGGTTCGATTCTAGGGAAGTTCTGACCAGCCGGAGTTCACGCGCGGGGAAGGCCCGGCATTTGCGCGGACGCCGCGGACTTGCGCGCGACCCGCGGCATTGCGAGCATCCGTCGACGGGGAAGGGGAACGGCAAGGAGGGCGGCATGCTGCGTGCGCTGGTGGCCTGGGTGCTGTTGCTGCTGTGCGCGAACGTGGCCGCGGTGGTTCCGGAAACGCCGCGGCTGCGGGTGATCGGCAGCGCCGACGGCCTGCCGGCGACCGACATCTACGGCATCGCCCGCGATGCCGCCGGCTATGTCTGGATCGCCACCAACGACGGCCTGGCGCGCTACGACGGCACCGGGATGAAGGTATGGCGGCACGACCCGGACGATCCGGCCTCGCTCGCCGGCAACACCCTGTATGCCGTCCACGTCGACCACCGCGACCGCATCTGGGTGGGCGGGCAGGGCAGCGGGCTGAGCGTGCTCGACGCCGCGCGCACCGGCTTCCGGCATTTCCGCCGCGACGACCATCCGCAGATGCGCACCGACGAGGTCTATTCGATCGCCAGCCACGGCGACGAGATCTGGTTCGGCACCTACGAAGGCGTCTACCGCCTGGATGCGCAGGAACAGGTGACCGCCTTCGTCCACGATCCGGAGGATCCGGCGAGCCTGCCCGCCGACATCACCCTGTCGGTCGCCACCGACGCCGGCGGGGCGCTGTGGGCCGCCACCTTCGGCGGCGTTGCCCGCATCGTCGACGGCCGCGTCGAGCGCATGCGCCTGCCCGGCGGCGAGGACGCCCCGCTGGTGTATTCGGTCAGCCGGGTTGGCGGCGAGATCTGGGTGGGCGCGGGGCACGGATTGTTCGTGACCGGGGGCGACGGCCGCTGGTGGTCGCCGTCGTGGGCGCCGATGTTCGAGCGCCCCAACCACGTGCTCGCCGTCGCCCGCGACAGCGACGGCGGCATGTGGCTGGCCTCCGGGCGCCGGCTGTGGCGGGTCGCCGCCGGCAGCGACATCCCGATGGCGGTGCAGATGGGGCCGGGCAACGTGGTGGCGCCGGTCAAGGCCCTGCTGCTGCAGGACGATGGTGCGCTGTGGGTGCCGGTGTTCGGCGCCGGCATCGGCTACCTGCGCTCGGACTGGCACCGCGTCGCCCAGTTCCAGCGCAGTCCGGAGGGGCTGGAAGGCGACCGCTATCGCGGCATCGGCCTGGCCCGCGGCGGCGGGGTCTGGCTGGGTGCGTACAACGGCGCGATCGAGCGCATGGGCAGCGGCGGCACCATCGAGCGGCTCGACGGCGTCGCGGCCGAGGCCATGCTCGACGGACGCATCAGGGCCATCGCCGAGAGCGAAAGCGGCATGCTGTGGACGCTGGGCCGGCGCGGGCTGACCCGGATCGGCAACGGCACGGTCGATGTCTGGGGCGAGGACGATACGCCCGACGGGCTTCCCGAGCAGGGCCTGGCCAACATCCTGCGCACCGGTCCCGGCGACACCCTGTGGATCGGGATCCAGGACTACGGCGTGCAGCAGCGCGACGGCCTGACCGGCAAGGTGCTGCGCAACGTGCGCGTGGGCGACGAGAGCGACAACGACTGGATGGATTTCGGCCCCGACGGCGCGCTGTGGATCGCCAGCAGAACCGGCCTGGTGCGGCTGCCTCCGGACGGCGAGCCGCAGGAAGTGGAGGAGATGCGCGGCCGCGCGGTGCACGCCTTCGCTTTCGACGGACTGGACGCACTGTGGCTGCAGCGCCTGACCGGGCTGGAGCGCTTCGAGCGCATCGACGGCCGCTGGCAGCGCACCGCCGAGGTTGGCGCCGCCCAGGGCTTGCCGGTGGTGCAGGGCTACGGACTGCTGGTGGATTCGCGGCAGCGGGTGTGGCTGTCGTCGACCCGCGGCCTGTACCGCTGGGATCCGGCCGTGCGCGTGCTGCGCCACTACGGCGTGCAGCACGGACTGAGCAGCCAGGAGTTCCTGGAGCGGGCGCTGGTGCTCGAGCCCTCGGGCATGCTGGTCGGTTCGACCTCCGACGGCGGCGTGGTGCTGGTCGACACCGTCGCCGACGACCCGACCCCGGTCACCCCCGAGCTGCGCCTGGACAACCTCTCAGTGCGC
This sequence comes from uncultured Luteimonas sp., assembly GCA_934541015.1. GTDB lineage: Bacteria > Pseudomonadota > Gammaproteobacteria > Xanthomonadales > Xanthomonadaceae > Luteimonas. Next base: position 69,431 of record CAKTDC010000008.1, on the reverse strand, counting down.
CGCAGCGGCGAGTGGCACGCGCTGGCGCCGGGCGCGCCGCTGGTGCTGTCCCCCGGCGACCAGGAACTGCGCGTGAGCACGCGCGTGCTCTCGTTCGACGATCCGCTGTCGAACCGCTACTGGTCCTGGCTGCAGGGGCACGAAGAGGGCTGGGTGGCGCAGGGCGCGAGCGGCGAGCGCGTGTTCAGCAACCTGCCGGCCGGTCGCTACGTGCTGCGGCTGCGCGCGATGGATGCGGCCGGCAACGCCGCGGCCGACCAGGAGCTTTCCTTCGAAGTGCTGCCGCCGTGGTGGCGCAGCCGCTGGGCGCTGCTGGCGATGGCGGCGACCCTGCTGCTGTCGCTGCTGTGGATGGCCCACGGCTACCGCACCCGCGTCAAGCGCCGCAGCGCCTGGCAGCTGGCCGAGCACAAGCGCGAGCTCGCCGAGCAGGCCTCGCTGGCGAAGACCCGCTTCCTGGCGACGCTGGGCCACGAGGTGCGCACGCCCATGACCGGCGTGCTCGGCATGAGCGAGCTGCTGCTGCGGACCGATCTGGACGCCACCCAGCGCGGACATGCCGAGGCGATCCGCCGCGCCGGCGAGCACCTGCTGCGGCTGGTCAACGATGCGCTGGACCTGGCCCGGATCGAGGCCGACCGCCTGGAGCTCGACCTGCAGCCGTTCGACCTGCACGCGCTGGTCCAGGACGTGGTCGCGCTGACCGCGCCGCCGGCGCGCCAGCGCGGGCTGGAATTCCGCCATGCCATCGCCGCCGACGCCCCGCGCTGGCTGCGCGGGGACGTGGTGCGCATCCGGCAGATCCTGCTCAACCTGATCGGCAACGCGGTCAAGTTCACCGCCAAGGGCAGCGTCGGCCTGCGCGTGGAGGGGCTGGCGCCGGTCGGCGTGCGGCTGACCGTGAGCGATACCGGCCCGGGGCTGAGCGACGAGCAGAAGCAGCGCCTGTTCCGCCGCTTCGAGCAGGCCGAGGGCGCACGCACCGCGGCGCGCTACGGCGGCAGCGGCCTGGGCCTGGCGATCTGCCAGGAGCTGGCCGCGGCGATGGAGGGGCGGATCGAGGTCCTGAGCGCGCCGGGCGAGGGCACCAGCTTCATCGTCGATCTCCCGCTCCCGGCCGCGCCAGCGGTGAGTGCTCCCGCGCCCGCCGCGGTGCGCGCCGCGGAGCGCACCAGCGGGCTGCAGGTGCTGCTGGTGGAGGACGACGCCACCGTCGCCGAGGTGATTTCAGGCCTGCTGGCCGCGCGCGGGCATCGCGTGGCCCACGTCGCCAACGGACTGGCGGCACTGGCCGAGAGCGCCACGCGGCGATTCGACATCGGCCTGCTCGACCTCGACCTGCCGGGCATCGACGGACTGGCGCTGGTGCCGCTGCTGCGCGGACAGGGCTTCGACCGGCCGCTGCTGGCGGTGACCGCGCGCGCCGACGCCGACGTCGAGGCGCTGGTGGCGCAGGCCGGTTTCGACGGCTTCCTGCGCAAGCCGCTGACCGGTGAGATGCTCGAGGATGCGATCGACGCGGCGATGGCCGCGCCGCGCGGAGATCAGCGCGCGCTGTAGGCGTGCACCTCGTCGACCAGCACCGCGACGTGGTCGGGGTCCATGTCCGGCGACATGCCGTGGCCGAGGTTGAAGACGTGGCCCTCGCGCGAGCCGCCGTTGCCCTCGCGCCAGCTGTCGAGCGCGCGGCGGACCTCGCGGCGGATCGCGTCCGGCGAGCCGTAGAGCGTGGCCGGGTCGAGGTTGCCCTGCACCGCGACCTTGCCGCCGGTGCGCTGCGCCGCGTCGCCGAGGTCGATCAGCCAGTCGACGCCGACGCCCTCGGCGCCCGAGTCCGCCAGCTCGCCGAGGTAGGCCGCGTTGCCCTTGCCGAACACGATCAGCGGAGTGCGCTCCGCGCCCTCGCCGCGCTCCAGCTCGCGCGCGATTCGCACGAGGTAGGGCAGGGAGAACTCGCGGTACATCGCCGGCGAGAGCACGCCGCCCCAGGTGTCGAACACCTGCAGCGCCTGCGCGCCTGCCGCGCGCTGCGCGGCGAGGTAGGCGACGACCGCGTCGGTGTTGACCGCCAGCAGCGCGTGCAGCGCCTTCGGGTCGTTGAGCGCCATCGCCTTGATCCGGGCGAAGTCCTTGCTGCCGCCGCCCTCGACCATGTAGCAGGCGAGGGTCCAGGGGCTGCCGGAGAAGCCGATCAGCGGCACCTTGCCGTCCAGCTCGCGGCGGATGGTGCGCACCGCGTCCATCACGTAGCGCAGGCCGGTGTCCATGTCGGGCACGCCGAGCCTGGCCACGTCGGCGGCGCTGCGCACGGGGCGCTCGAACTTCGGGCCCTCGCCGTCGACGAAGTGCAGGCCCAGGCCCATGGCGTCGGGGATGGTCAGGATGTCGGAGAACAGGATCGCCGCGTCCAGGTCGAAGCGGCGCAGCGGCTGCAGGGTGACCTCGCAGGCGAGTTCGGGACTGGTGGCCATGGCCATGAAGCTGCCCGCGGTCTTGCGCACCGCCCGGTACTCGGGCAGGTAGCGGCCGGCCTGGCGCATCAGCCACACCGGCGTGCGGTCCACGGGCTGGCGGCGCAGGGCGCGCAGGAAACGGTCGTTCTGGAGTGCGGTGGCGGTCATGGCGTCCCGGATTCAGGGGGATGCCGGCGCGCCGCTGCCGCCCGCCGCGGCGGGTCGTGGCGCGGCCGCCGGCGACAGGAGATCGCCGCCATTGTACCGGCGCGCGGCTTTGTTTCGGCTCATCTCCCAAGTGCGGGGGCTGCTTTCACTTCCGCCGTCGGAGGGACGCCGCGCCCTGTCGGCCGGGGAGCAATCCCCGGCCCGGGGCGCCCCTCTGTCCGCAAGCCCCGATCCCGCTCTGCTCTTGCGATTTCCCCGCAATTGGGGGAAGAACTTTTTCAGCCGCGCAGCACGTCCAGCACCGCGGCTTCCGGTACGCCCGCCAGTACCCGCGCGCGGCCGATGCCGTCCCAGACGATGAAGCGCAGGCCGTCGGCCTGGGCCTTCTTGTCCAGCCGCATGTGCGCCAGCAGCGCCTGCGGGTCGAGTCCGCGCGGCAGGTCGACCGGGAGCCCGAAGCGCTGCAGCAGCGCGCGCAGGCGGGCGGTGTCCCCGGCGTCGGCCAGCCCCAGCCGCTCCGACAGCCGCGCCGCCAGCACCATGCCCACCGCCACCGCCTCGCCGTGCACCAGCCCGCCGTAGCCCTGTCCGGTCTCGATGGCGTGGCCGAAGGTGTGGCCGAGGTTGAGCAGGGCGCGGTCGCCGTGCTCGAACGGATCGCGCTCGACGATCGCCGCCTTGTGCGCGCAGCTGCGCGCGATCGCCTCGGCCAGCGCGGCGTCGTCCATCGCCAGCAGCGCTTCGGCGTGGACCTCGAGCCAGTCGAGGAAGGGGGCGTCGGCGATCGCACCGTACTTCACCACTTCAGCCAGCCCGGCGCGCAGCTCGCGCGGCGGCAGGGTGCGCAGCACGGCGGTGTCGACCACCACCGCGCGCGGCGGATGGAAGGCGCCGACCAGGTTCTTGCCCTGCGGCAGGTCGACCGCGGTCTTGCCGCCGACCGAGGAGTCGACCATCGCCAGCAGCGTCGTCGGCAGCTGCACGCAGTCGATCCCGCGCATCCAGGCCGCGGCGGCGAAACCGGCCAGGTCGCCGACCACGCCACCGCCCAGGGCGAACAGGCAGGCGTCGCGGCGCATGCCGGCGCTGGCGATGGCGTCGATCGCGGCGGCGAAGGACTGCAGCGTCTTGGACGCCTCGCCCGCGGGCAGGGTCCAGCTGCCGATCCGCAGCTCCGGGCGCGCCGCACGCAGCGCCTGCTCCACCCGGCCCAGGTACAGCGGCGCGACCTGGTCGTCGCTGACGATGAAGGCGTCGCGGCCGCGCAGGGTGGCGGCGAGCAGTTCGCCGTCGCCGAGCAGTCCGGGAGCGATGCTGATGCGGTAGGGGCGCTCGCCGCCGACGTCGACGGTACGTGCAGCGGGGGTCATGCGGGATCCTCTGGTGCGGAGGCACCGGCGCGGTCCCACAGCTGCGGCAGCAGCTGCGCGAGCCTGGCCGAGGCCTGGGGCGGGAACATGTGGTCGGTATCGAAATCCAGGTCCGAGACGTCGGCGTACAGCGGTGCGCGCTGCTCCGACAGCCGGCGCAGCACCGCGTCGCGATCCTCGGTGGCCAGCAGCGGCCGGCTGCGGTCGCGCGCCAGCCGCTCCAGCTGCCGCTCCGCTCCGACCTGCAGGTGGATCACGAAGCCGTGCCGCTTCATCCGGGCGCGGTTTTCCGGGTCCAGCACCGCGCCGCCGCCGGTGGCGATCACCTGGCCCTTGCCCTCCAGCAGATCGGCCAGCGTTGCCGACTCGCGCGCGCGGAAGCCGCTCTCGCCCTCGCACTCGAAAATGGTGTTGATGCTGGCCCCGGTGCGCTCCTCGACCTCGCGGTCGGCGTCCACGAAGGCCATGCCCAGGCGCGCGGCCAGGCGCTTGCCGATCGAGGACTTGCCGGCCCCCATCGGGCCGACCAGCACCAGGTTGGGGGCGGATTTCATGGGCGCGATGCTAGCAGCTTGCGCCTTCTTAACGCCGCCGGGCGCATGCTGGGAATTCCGCACCGTGGTGCGTTTCCAGGAGAACAGGCATGGCTGTTGCGAAGGTCATCGAACTCAACGCTTCGTCGTCCACCAGCGTCGAGGACGCCGTGAGGACCGGTCTGAAGAAGACCGCCGAAACCGTCAAGGGCATCCAGGGCGCCTGGGTGAACGAGATCAAGGCCGTCACCGGGCCCGACGGCGAAGTCACCGAGTGGCGGGTCAACATGCGGGTGACCTTCCTCGTCGAATAGGCCCTTCCCGGATCCGCGCTCGGGTCGCCGGGTGGCGTCCCGCCCGCGGCAGGCGGACCGGCGGATGCGGCAGTCGCGCCGCTTCGCTGCGGCCTCGCCGCTGCGCGGTGGGCGGTCCGCATGGCCACGGCGCGTGATCCCGGGGGCGGTCAGGCCGCTTACGGGAACTGGATCGGCCGGCGCCGGGCGTCCAGCGTCAGCACCGCGTCGGCGATCCCCGGCAGCGTGCGCAGCGCCTGCCGGCTGACCCGCTCGTAGTGCTGCACGAAGCGTTCGACCTGCGCGCGGCGCATCGCCGGGCGCGCCGGATCGGCGGCCTGCAGCGCCTGCTCCTGCTGCCAGCGCCACTCGGGCACGATCGCGAACCCGGGTGGCTGCAGGAACAGCAGGCGGTCGATGCGCCGCCACAGCGCGGGGTAGTCGCGGGCCAGGGCCGCATTGCACCAGCGGCGCCAGCGGCCATCGCGGTCCTGGTCGCGTTCCAGCGCGTTGACTGGCTCGACCAGGGCCCCGTCCTCCTCGGCCGGGGTGCCGAGGAACCAGCCTTCGAACACCACCAGCACGCGGTCCGGGTCCGCGGCAGGCTGCCGTCGCGCATCCGCCATCCGGCGGTCGGCAAGCTTGTCGAAGCCGGGCCAGCGCGTACCCTGGCCATTGCGCAGCGCGTCGAGGGTGGCGCAGGCCAGGTCCACCTCGTGGGTGCCGGGAGGGCCGCGCGTGGCCAGCAGCGCGTGTACCTCGCGCGCCAGGCGCTCGCGTAGCGGCCGGTCGAGGTAGAAATCGTCGATCGACACCGCCACCGCGACCAGCCCGCGCGCCTGCGCCGCGGCCGCGACCTGCGCCGCCAGCGTGGACTTGCCGCTGCCCTGCAGCCCGGAGACGCCGAGCACGCGTGCGCCGGCCGCCAGCGCGTCATCGAGCACGCTGCGGACGAAATCCGGCGCGAAGCCGTCGGCGCCGGCAGGATGCGCATCGACCGTCATCGCGGGACAATAGCGCAATGGACGCCAGCGACCTGCTCGAAGAAGCCCTCGCCACCTTCGCCCGCCTGTTCGACGAGGCGCAGCACGCCGGCGAGCCCGACCGCACCGCGATGACGGTCGCCACCGCCACCCCCGACGGGCGGCCGTCGGCGCGCATGGTGCTGCTCAAGCACTTCGATGCGCGGGGGTTCGTCTTCTACACCCATCTCGACGGCCGCAAGGGGCGCGAGCTGCAGGACAACCCGCAGGCGGCGCTGGTCTTCCACTGGCCGCGCGTGCGCGACGGCGTGCAGGTGCGGATCGAGGGCGGGGTGGAGACAGTCTCCGACGTGGAGGCCGACGCCTATTTCGCCAGCCGCCCCCGCGCCAGCCAGCTCGGCGCGCTGGCCTCGAAGCAGTCGCAGACGCTGGAGGCGCGGGAGATCTTCGAGCGCCGGGTCGCGGAGCTGGAGCGCGAGTACCGGGGGCGCGCGGTGCCGCGTCCGCCGCGCTGGACCGGCTTTCGCGTGCGGCCCGCGCGCATGGAGTTCTGGTATGCCGGTGGCTACCGGCTGCACGAGCGCTGGGCGTACGAGTTCGCTGCGGAGGGGGCGGGGAAGCGGATGCTGTATCCGTGACTGGTGACTGGTGATCCGGGACGGCGGCTGCGGGGCTGCTGCCGGATCGCCGGGGGTGGCTACAGCGGGAAGATGTCGCGGTCGAAGCGCAGCAGGTCGGGCGATTCGGCGCCCTCGCGGCGCACGGTGATCTCGACGGTCAGGGTGTCCGGTGGCGTCGCGCGCACGGTGCCGACGTAGTCGATGAAGCCGTCCTCGCGCACTTCGCGCAGGGGAACGTCCTGCCAGACGCCGCGCAGGTCGCGGGCGCGGGCGGTGACCCGGGCGGGTATGGCCGTCTCCTGGTGCAGCGGGCCCTGGCGCACGCCGACCAGCAGCAGCTGGGCGCTGCGCGCCGGGCTGATGCCATAGCGGGCGGCGACGGTGGCATTCAGCGTCGCGGTGGGCGCGAGGCTGGCGTGGATGCGGGCAGCGCCGACCTGGAGCTCGGCCGGCTGCCGGGAGGCGTCGGCGCGGGCGGCGCGATCGGGCAGGCCGGGCTCGCCGCCGCAGGCCGGAAGCAGCGCCAGCAGCGCCAGCCCGGCGACGGTCCTGCGCATCGCCACTCAGTCGTTGGCGGCGGACAGCTCGCCGCCGCGCCGCGTGGCCGCCGTGATCGCCGCGGCGACCAGGTCGCGGAAGCCGCCGGCCTCGAAGGTCTCGATCGCGGCCTGGGTGGTGCCGCCGGGAGAGGTCACGCGCCTGCGCAGCTCCGCCGGGGCTTCGTCCGATCCGGTGAGCATGCGCGCCGCGCCCAGGAGGGTCTGCCGGGTGAGCGTGCGCGCCGCGTCGGCGGGCAGTCCCTGCGCGATCGCGGCCTGCTCCATCGCCTCGGCGAGCAGGAACACGTAGGCCGGGCCGCTGCCCGAGGTGGCGGTGACCGCATCCATCAGGGCCTCGTCGCCGATCCACACCGTCGCCCCGGCGCTGCGCAGGATGCGTTCGGCGCGCCCGCGACCGGTGGCGTCCACCGCGGCATTGGCGAACAGCCCGGTGACGCCTTCGCCCAGCAGGGCCGGCGTGTTCGGCATCGTCCGCACCACCGGCAGGCCGCCGCCGCACCAGCGGTCGATCTGGCCGGAGGTGATGCCCGCGGCGATCGACACCAGCAGCGGGCGCATGGCCTGGGCCACGGAAGCGAGGCCCCAGCACACCTGGCGGATGACCTGCGGCTTGACCGCGAACACCCAGATGCCTGCATCTTCAACGATCTTCTGCGTATTTTCGGAGGTGATGATCCCGAACTCGCGCTCGAGCGCCTGCCGCGCGCCGGCCTCCGGCTCGGCCACGCGGATGTCCGCCGGATCGCTGCCGGCGCGCACCAGGCCTCCGATCAGGCTGCGGGCCATGTTGCCGCCGCCGATGAAGGCGATGCGCTCGCCAGGTGCTTCGCTGGGCGACGGGCTGGACATGGGGAGATACCTCCGGCGGGGGATGCCCGGATGGTAGAGCAGGCGATCGCAGACGTCAGCGCCGCCTGGCCTCGCCGCCCCCCGGATCGCGTTCAACCAGAGGCACGGGGGATTGTGTCCGGGCGGAGAACATCGACCGGATCGCGCCGCTTCGCCGGCGCGCCGTCGGCGTCCGCCGACAGGGCTATACTCGGCGACAGGGGCTGGGCCGGGCCGCCGCGCGCCGGCCGGATCGGCATCACACAGCGGCGCAGGGGAGCATGCATGGATATCGCCGAACTGTTGGCGTTCTCGGTCAAGAACAAGGCCTCCGACCTGCACCTGTCGTCGGGCCTGCCGCCGATGATCCGGGTCGACGGCGACGTGCGCCGGATCAACGTGCCCGCGCTGGAGCACAAGCAGGTGCACGCGCTGATCTACGACATCATGTCGGACAAGCAGCGGCGCGACTACGAGGAGTTCCTCGAGGTCGACTTCTCGTTCGAGATCCCTGGGCTGGCCCGCTTCCGCGTCAACGCCTTCAACCAGAACCGCGGTGCCGCGGCGGTGTTCCGCACCGTTCCCTCCGAGGTGCTCACGCTCGAGGACCTGGGTTGCCCGCCGATCTTCCGCGAACTGATCGACCAGCCGCAGGGCCTGATCCTGGTGACCGGGCCGACCGGCTCGGGCAAGTCGACCACGCTGGCGGCGATGGTCGACCACGTCAACAAGAACGAGTACGGCCACATCCTCACCATCGAGGATCCGATCGAGTTCGTGCACACCGCGCAGAAGTGCCTGATCAACCAGCGCGAGGTGCACCGCGACACCCATGGCTTCAGCGAGGCGCTGCGCTCGGCGCTGCGCGAGGACCCGGACTACATCCTGGTCGGCGAAATGCGCGACATCGAGACCATCCGCCTGGCGCTGACCGCCGCGGAAACCGGCCACCTGGTGTTCGCCACCCTGCACACCTCCAGCGCGGCCAAGACCATCGACCGCATCATCGACGTGTTCCCCGCCGGCGAGAAGCCGATGGTGCGCTCGATGCTGTCCGAATCGCTGCGCGCGGTGATCTCGCAGGCGCTGCTGAAGAAGGTCGGTGGCGGCCGCACCGCGGCCTGGGAGATCATGGTCGGCACCCCCGCCATCCGCAACCTGATCCGCGAGGACAAGGTCGCGCAGATGTACTCGGCCATCCAGACCGGCCAGGCCGCGGGCATGATGACCCTCGACCAGCACCTGCAGGACCTGGTCAAGCGCGGCATGGTCACGCGCGCGCAGGCCAAGGAATATGCGAAGGACAAACGGTTGTTCGAGTGAACAACCGCCGGGATTCGGAATTCGGGATTTGGGATTGGTAAAAGCCGGGAGGAATTGAGGATTGCGGGGTCCAGAGAATCGCGTAGGCGCTTTTTCGAATCCCGAATCCCGAATTCCGAATCCCCGGCTCCGCAGGAGCCACCATGAGCAGCATCGATTTCACCAGCTTCCTCAAACTGATGGCCCACCAGAAGGCCTCGGACCTGTTCATCACCGCGGGCATGCCGCCGTCGATCAAGGTCCACGGCAAGATCTCGCCCATCACCCAGAACCCGCTGACGCCGCAGCAGTCGCGCGATCTGGTGCTGAACGTGATGAGTCCGCCGCAGCGCGAGGAGTTCGAGAAGACCCACGAGTGCAACTTCGCCATCGGCGTGTCCGGCGTGGGCCGGTTCCGCGTGAGCTGCTTCTACCAGCGCAACCAGGTGGGCATGGTGCTGCGCCGGATCGAGACCAAGATCCCCTCGATCGAGGAGCTGAACCTGCCGCCGATCGTCAAGACCCTGGCGATGACCAAGCGCGGCATCATCATCTTCGTCGGCGCCACCGGCACCGGCAAGTCGACCTCACTGGCGGCGATGATCGGTTACCGCAACCAGAACTCGACCGGGCACATCATCACCATCGAGGACCCGATCGAGTTCGTGCACAAGCACGAGGGCTGCATCATCACCCAGCGCGAGGTCGGCATCGACACCGACAGCTGGGAGAACGCGCTCAAGAACACCCTGCGCCAGGCGCCGGACGTGATCATGATCGGCGAGGTGCGCACCCGCGAGGGCATGGACCACGCCATCGCCTTCGCCGAGACCGGCCACCTGGTGCTGTGCACGCTGCACGCCAACAACGCCAACCAGGCGATGGACCGCATCATCAACTTCTTCCCCGAGGACCGCCGCAGCCAGCTGCTGATGGACCTCTCGCTCAACCTCAAGGGCGTGGTCGCGCAGCAGCTGATCCCGACCCCGGACGGCAAGGCGCGCCGGGTGGCGATGGAGATCCTGCTCGGCACGCCGCTGGTGCAGGACTACATCCGCGACGGCGAGATCCACAAGCTCAAGGAAGTGATGAAGGAATCGACCAACCTGGGCATGAAGACCTTCGATCAGAGCCTGTTCGAGCTCTACCAGGCCGGCGAGATCTCCTACGAGGACGCGCTGCGCTACGCCGACTCGGCCAACGAGGTGCGCCTGCGCATCAAGCTCGCCCAGGGCGGCGACGCGCACACGCTGGCGCAGGGTCTGGACGGCGTGGAGATCGCGGAGGTCCGCTGACCGGGAACGCCGCTTGCCGCGATGCAGGGAAGGGGCGCGCAGGCGCCCCTTTCCGCTGCGGCCGGCGCGCCGGTCGGGGATCAGGCGCAAGCCGGTGGAACGCACGGTTGCCCGGCGGGCATGCCGTTTTTACATCGCAGGCGGCACAATAGGCGTCCCGTATTCCGCACCGGAGACCGAGCATGGCTTTCACCCTCCCCAAGCTGCCCTACGCCTACGACGCGCTCGAGCCGCACATCGACGCGCAGACGATGGAAATCCACCACACCAGGCACCACCAGACCTACATCAACAACGCCAATGCCGCGCTCGAGGGCACCGAGTGGGCGGACAAGTCGGCCGAGGAGATCATCGCCAACCTCGACGCCCTGCCCGAGGACAAGCGCGGCCCGCTGCGCAACAACGCCGGCGGCCACGCCAACCACTCGCTGTTCTGGACGGTGATGTCGCCCCAGGGCGGCGGCAAGCCGGTCGGCAAGGTGGCCGAGCGCATCGACGGCGATCTCGGCGGCTTCGACGCCTTCAAGGACGCCTTCACCAAGGCCGCGCTCACGCGCTTCGGCAGCGGCTGGGCCTGGCTGTCGGTCGACAAGGGCGGCAAGCTTTCGGTGGAGAGCAGCGCCAACCAGGACAACCCGCTCATGACCGGCATCGGCTCGGGCAACACCCCGGTCCTGGGCCTGGACGTGTGGGAGCACGCCTACTACCTGAAGTACCAGAACCGCCGCCCGGACTACATCGGTGCGTTCTACAACGTCATCGACTGGAACGAGGTCGAGCGCCGCTACCAGGAAGCGCTGAAGGGCTGAGTTCCGCCCGGCCTCCGCGGTTCCCCGGAGGATGATCCGCCATCCCGGCCCGGCGAGGCCGGGACGGCGGTGGCCGCGTCTGCAGGAGCGCGCCGCTTTCGCCACGGCAGGCTCGGGGCCCCCTTCCGCCCCGGGGCTGCGCAGCGCAAGGCGGTCGCTCGAGATGACCCGCCGCGTCTGGTCCCGGCCGCGTGGAAAGCAGGTGCGTTCCCCGGCGGTGGAAGCGGCGGCCGGCGCCTGCGCCCTGCGCGAACCGCCGGATCGGCCTAGAATGCGGCCATGTCGACCGTGCCGACGCCACTCGCCAACCAGCTGCTGATCGCGCTGCCTTCGCTGGCCGATCCGAACTTCTCGCGCACCGTCGCGCTGATCTGCCAGCACGATGCGGACGGCGCCATGGGCGTGGTCGTCAACCGGCCGTCCGAATACACCCTCGGCGACGTGTTCCGGCAGATGGGCATCGATTCCGACGATGGCGCCCTGCTGTCGATGCAGGTGCTGGCCGGCGGTCCCGTGCACCAGGAGCGCGGTTTCGTGCTGCACGACGGCAGCCGCGCCTGGGATTCGACCCTGTCCGTGGGCGAAGGCCTGTCGGTCACCACCTCGCGCGACATCCTCGAGGCCATCGCCGCCGGCGAGGGGCCCGGCAGCGCCGTGGTCGCCCTGGGCTGCGCCGGATGGGGCGCGGGCCAGCTGGAGTTCGAACTGGCCGAAAACAGCTGGCTGACCGCGCCGGTGGACGCCGAGGTGCTGTTCGGGCTGCCGCTGGACCTGCGCTGGCAGGCCGCAGCCGGCCAGCTGGGCGTCGACATGCGCTGGATTCCCGACTACGCCGGCCACGCGTGAGCCGGGACAGCACCATCCCTCCGGACGCGACGGTGCTGGGGTTCGACGTGGGCGCGCGGCGCATCGGCGTCGCCGTCGGCAGCGCCTTCGGGCATGGCGCCCGTGCGCTGGCGGTGGTGGATGTGCACAAGGACACGATCGACTGGCCGAGCATCGACCGCCTGCACGGCGAATGGCGGCCCGGCGGCTTCATCGTCGGCGACCCGATGACCCTGGACGGCGGCGACCAGCCGATCCGCCAGCGGGCCCACGCCTTCGCCCGCGAGCTGCAGCGGCGCTACGGCCGCCCTGCGGTGCTGGTGGACGAGCGTTCCAGCTCCATCGAGGCCGCGCAGCGCTTCGCGGTCGATCGCGCCCAGGGCCGCCGCCGCCGCCGCGACGCCGCCGCCCTCGACGCCGTCGCCGCCGCGGTCATCATCGAGCGCTGGCTGGCCGCCCCTGCCGACGCCACCCCGGTGTTCCCTGCCGGAGCGCCGTAAGGCGCGACCGCGATGTCCCGGATCCACGGGCGGAACGTTCCGGAGCATCGCCGGCGGCCGCCGGCGCGCCCTGCGGTGCTCCTGCAGGGAGCCCGTTTCCGCGACAATAGCCACCCATGAACGGACAGATCGATTCCGCGGGCCGGCTCCGCCACCTGCTGACCCTCGACGGGCTGCCGCGGCCGGCGCTGCTGGCCCTGCTGGAGGGTGCGCAGCAGTTCGCCGACGGCGCCGACGCGCGCGATGCCCTCGCCGGCACCGCGATCTGCACCCTGTTCTTCGAACCGTCCACGCGCACCCGCCTGAGTTTCCAGCGCGCCGCGCAGCGGCTGGGCGCCGACGTGCTCGGCTTCGACGCCGCCACCTCGTCGACCACCAAGGGCGAGACCGCGCGCGACACCCTGAAGAACATCGAGGCCATGGGCGTGCGCGGCTTCGTCGTGCGCCACTCGGGCGACGGCGCAGTCGACGAACTGGCCGCGGCGGCCAGCGCCGGCACCGTCCTGGTCAACGCCGGCGCCGGCCGCAGCGCCCATCCCACCCAGGGCCTGCTCGACATGCTGACCCTGCGCCAGGCCTTCGGCGGGGATTTCTCGCGCCGCAGCTTCCTGATCGTCGGCGATGTGAAGCACTCGCGCGTCGCCCGCTCGGACCTGCACGCGCTGCGCACCCTCGGCGCCGGCGAGATCCGCGTCTGCGGCCCGGCCAACCTGCTGCCGGACGCCGCCACCCTGGCAGGCTGCACGGTCACCCACGATTTCGACGCCGCGCTCGAAGGCGTCGACGCGGTGATGATGCTGCGCCTGCAGCGCGAGCGCATGGAGGAGGGCCTGGTCGAATCGCTCGACGACTACCACCGCGACTACGGCCTCGGCGAAGCCCGCCTGCGCCGCGCCGCGCCCGATGCCGTCGTGCTGCACCCGGGACCGATGAACCGCGGCGTCGAGATCGACGACGCCGTGGCCGACGGCCCGCAGTCGCGCGTCCTCGCCCAGGTCGCCAACGGCGTCGCGGTGCGCATGGCGGTGCTGGAGACGCTGCTGGCCGGGCCCGCATAGGAGCACCCGTCTGTTCCTTCCCGCTTGCGGGGAAAGGCCGGGGCGCTGTGCCGCTCGCTCCACGGTCCGGTTCTGCTCCTTCCCCCGCTTGCGGGGGAAGGCCGGGATGGGGGTGCTTTTCCTGTGCTTGTGAACTGCAACCGCGCCGTGCCGGTGGTCAAGCTGGTGAAGCTGGCCGCAGCGCTGCGCTGATCTTCGCCAGCGAGGACGACACCGGTTCCGGCGAATGCGCCCCGATCCTTCGCCCAAGGCCACACGCATGGCCCCGGATGGGGGCGGCAGCGTCAGCGCCGCCTTTGCGCGAACAGCCACTCCCACAGCTCCGGCGTGTGCGAGTAGGCCGGATCCCAGCTGTTGTGGTTGGCGTCGGGGAACTCGGTGTAGCGCGGGTCGCGGGCGCCGGCGGCTTGCAGCGCCGCGTGCATGCGCCGCGACTGCTCCGGCAGCACCAGGTCGTCCTTCGCGCCGTGGAAGATCCACACCGGGATGTCTTTCACCCGCCCGGCAACGGCGGCGAAGGGATCGCTCGCGCCGTCGACCGCGGTGACGCGCAGCGTCGGGCGGCGCGCGCCGGGCGAGGTGACGCCTGCGCACACCGGCACCAGCGCCGCGAAGCGGCCGGGCTCGCGCACGGCAAGCTCCCAGGTGCCGTAGCCGCCCATCGACATGCCGGTGAGATAGACGCGCGAGGCGTCGCCGTCGAATTCGGCGATCGCCGCATCCAGCGCCGCCAGCACCAGCCCGGTGTTGTCGCTCCACTCGCTACCATCCGGCGCCTGCGGGAACACGACGATCGCGGGGAAATCGGCCATGTGCCGGCGAACGTGCGGACCCAGACCGACCGCAACCTGCCTGCGGTTGTCATCGCCGCGCTCGCCCGAGCCGTGCAGGAACACGATCACGGGTGGCCTGGCGGTGGTTGCTGCCCGCGCGGGCACGAACACCTGATAGCGGTGGAGGCCCCCATCGACCCTGACCTCGCGGTCCACGAAGGCAGCGGTCGCGGGGTGCAGCGGGGCGGAGGCGCAGCCGGAGAGCACGGGCAGGATCAGCAGCAACAGCAGCGCGGGCAGGAATCGCATGGACGTGCTCCGGAACGGATCATCGGTCAGTGCATCAGCACCAGGGTCGCCAGGCCCAGGAAGCTGAAGAATCCCATCACGTCGGTGACGGCGGTGACGACGACGGTGCCGGCGACGGCCGGGTCGATGCGCATGCGCTTGAGCAGCAGCGGCAGCAGCACGCCGGCCAGGGCGGCCGAGCAGAAGTTGATCACCAGCGCGGCGGCGATCACCAGCGACAGCGACAGCGAGCCGAACCACAGCAGCGCGACCGCGCCGACCAGGCCGCCGATCAGCAGGCCGTTGATCAGGGCGACGCGGATTTCCTTCCACAGCAGGATGCGGGCGTTGCTGGCGCCCACCTGGCCCAGCGCGATGCCGCGGACCATCAGCGTCAGCACCTGCACCGCGGCGTTGCCGCCGATGCCGGCGACGATCGGCATCAGCACCGCCAGGGCCACGATCTGCTCGATCGTGGCTTCGAAGCGGCCGATCACCAGCGAGGCCATGAACGCGGTGAGCAGGTTGATGCCCAGCCATACCGCGCGGCCACGCACGGCGCGCCGGATCGGGGAGAACAGGTCCTCGTCCTCGTCCAGGCCGGCCGCGCCGAGGGCCTGGTGTTCAGCCTGCTCGCGGATGATGTCGACCACGTCGTCGACGGTGATGCGGCCGAGCAGCACGTTGCCGTCGTCGACCACCGGCGCCGAGACCCAGTCGTTGTCGGAGAAGCGGCGCGCGACCTCCTGCGCCGAGGTGTCGACGTGCAGGGCCTCGAGTTCGTCGTCGATCAGCTTGTTGATCGGCGTGCCCGGCTCGCGGGTCACCAGATCCTGCAGCGCGACCCAGCCGATCAGCTGGTGGCGGCGGTCGACCACGTACAGGTGGTCGGTGTGCTCGGGCAGCTCGCCGCGCAGGCGCAGGAAGCGCAGCACCACGTCGACCGTGGTGTCGGCGCGCACCGTCACCACGTCCGGGTTCATCAGGCGGCCGGCGGTGTCCTCGGGATAGGACAGCACCTGCTCCAGGCGCTCGCGGTTCTCGCGGTCCATCGAGCGCAGCAGCGCGTCGATCACCGCGTCGGGCAGGTCCTCGACCAGGTCGGCGAGGTCGTCGATGTCGAGGTCCTCGACCGCGGCGACCAGCTCGTCCTGGTCCATGTCCGCGATCAGGCTCTCGCGCACCTCGTCGCCGACGTGGACCAGCACCTCGCCGTCGTCCTCGGTGTCGACCAGGCCCCACACCACCATGCGCTTGTCGAGCGGCAGCGATTCGAGCAGGTTGCCGATCTCGGCCGGGGCCAGGGTGTTGACCATCCGCCGCACCGGCCCGAGGCGGCCGCTGTCGAGCGCGTCGGAGAGCAGACGCAGCTGGCGCGCGGTCTTGTCGTGGCGGACGGCCTCTGCCATGCGCGGCGGCTCCGGTTGGGTCGGCGTGGGGCCGCGCGACGGCGGGCGCGGCAGGTCAGGCGTTCATCGCGGCATTATCGCCGCGCCCGGCGCATCTGCCCACCCCGCCTGCTGCAGGTAGCCGCGGCCGCGTGTGCCCAGCCGCCGGCGCGGCGGCACGACCGGGCGTCATCGGGTCCGCGGTCGCGGCTGGTGCCGCTGCTACGCGGTGACGTTGGCCAGCCAGCGTTCGATGGCGGCGCGGTCGCGGGCGCGGAGGAGGGCGGGGGTGCGGCTGCGCAGCCGGGAGAGGTCGTGGGCGCGGATCGCGCGGCGCACTTCCAGCAGGGTGCCCGGGTGCAGGCTGAACTCCTGCAGCCCGAGCGCCAGCAGCAGCGGGGTGAAGGTCGCGTCGCCGGCCATTTCGCCGCACATGGCGATCGGCTTGCCGCGGGCGCGGGCGGTGCGGATGGTCCAGTGCAGCAGGCGCAGCACCGCCGGATGCAGGGGGGTGTAGAGCTCGCCGAGGGCGTCGTTGCCGCGGTCGGCGGCGAGCAGGTACTGGGTGAGGTCGTTGGTGCCGATCGAGACGAAGTCGACCAGGCCGACATAGCCGGGCAGGGCGATGGCGGCGGCGGGGACCTCGATCATCGCGCCCAGCGGCACCTGTGCGGCGATCTCGTGGCCCTCCTGCTCCAGCTGCAGGCGCAGCGTGCGGATCAGCGCGGCGACCTCGACGATCTCCTCGCGCATGGTCACCATCGGCAGCAGGATGCGCACCGGGCCGTAGCCGGAGGCGCGCAGGATCGCGCGCAGCTGGGTCTCGAACAGCGGCCGCTGGGCCAGCGACAGACGGATCCCGCGCAGCCCGAGCGCGGGGTTGGGTTCGTCGGCCAGGGCCAGGCCGGTGTCGTCGGCCTTGTCGGCGCCGATGTCGAGCGTGCGGATGGTGACGGTGCGCCCGGTCATGCCGATCACCAGGTCGCGGTAGGCGCGGAACTGCTCCTCCTCGTCGGGCAGGGCATCGCGCTGCAGGAACAGGAACTCGGTGCGGTACAGCCCCACTCCGGCCGCACCCAGCGCGTGCGCCTCGGCTACATCCCCGCGCGACTCGGCGTTGGCGTAGAGCAGGATGTCGACGCCGTCGAGCGTGCGCGAGGGCTCCCGGCGCAGGCGGCCGAGCTGCTGCCGCTCGCGCTTTTCCTCGCGGATCCGCGCGCGGTGCGCGCGCAGGTCGGCGGCGCTGGGCTCGACCACGATTTCGCCGCTGCTGCCGTCCACCACCAGCACGTCGCCGTCGTTGATCGCGTGCAGCGCCTGCGGCGCGCCGACCACCATCGGCAGATGCAGGCTGCGCGCCAGGATCGCGCTGTGCGAGAGCGCGCTGCCGGTGGCGGTGACCACCGCCATCACCCCGCGCGACTGCAGGCGCGCCAGCTCCGCGGGCGCGACGGTGTCGGCGACCAGGATCTCGCCGGCCACGCCGCTCTTCTCGGCCTCGCGCCGGTGCAGCGCGGCGTGGACCCGGCCCATGACATGGTCGATGTCCTCGATCCGGCTGCGGAAGTAGGCGTCGTCCATGCCTTCGAACACCGAGGCCAGCCGGTCGAGCTGCAGGCGCAGGGCGTAGTCGGCGCCGTACAGGCCCTTGCGGATCAGATCGTCCAGGCCCTGCAGCAGTTCCGGGTCGTCCAGCAGCAGGGCGTGCAGGTCGAGGAACTCGCCGACCTCGTGCGCCAGCGCGCCATGCAGCTGCTCGCGCATGCTGCGCATCTCGGCGCGCACCACGTCGATGGCGGCGTGCAGGCGCGACAGCTCGCGCTCCACCTGGGCGGCGGAAATGCTGGTCTCGGACACTTCCAGCACATGCGGCTGGCGGACGCGCGCGCGCCCCAGGGCGCTGCCGCGCGACGCGCCGTGGCCGGTCAGGGTCTTGCGCATGGACGGGTTTCCGGAGGGGCCGCGCCGGTGATGGCGTCGCGCAAACGGGACCAGGGCCTGCCGGTCATCGCGGGAGTTCCGCAAGGGCCGGAGGCTGCGGCCGGCCGCTGGCAATGGAGCGCTGCCGCCGGAGCGGCGAGGGTGCCTTGCCGGGCCGTGACGGCCGCGGGCATCGGCTCACGGGGTGGCGCCGGGCGGGAACGCGGCGGGCCGGGATGCGGGGGCATGCACGCCTCAGCCTCCCTCGTCGAACCTGCGCTCGAACAGCGCGACGCAGGCATCCATCGCCGCCTGCTCGTCCTCGCCGTCGACGCGCAGCGTCACCCGGGTGCCATGCCCGGCGGCGAGCAGCATCACCCCCATGATGCTCTTGGCGTTCACTTCCCGGCCCTTGGCGGTGAGCGTGGCGTTGACGCGATACCCCGACAGCAGCTGCACCAGCTTCGCGGTCGCGCGCGCGTGCAGGCCCAGCTTGTTGGCGATGAGCAGTTCGCGTTCGATCATCCTCGGGCCTCGGGGGAAGTCATGCGTCGTCCAGGATCACGCCGTTGCGGGCGCCGGCGGCGGCGATCGCCGGAAGCTCGTCGAGCGGAAGTTCAGCATAGTTCATCACCCGCAGCAGCATCGGCAGGTTGAGCGCCGACACGCGCCGGGCAGGCGTGCCCAGCCGCGAGAGGCGGTCGGCCAGGTTGCTCGGGGTCGCGCCGTAGAGGTCGGTCAGGATCAGCACGCCCTCGCCGCCGTCGACCTTGCGCATCGCGGCGCTGGCCTGCGGCAGCAGCGTGTCGGGATCGCCCTCGAACGGCACCTCGAAGGCCTCCAGCGGCAGCGGGAGGTTGCGCAGCATGCCCGCCGCCGCCGCCTTGAGCGCGGTGCCGATCCCGGCATGGGTGATGAGGAGGACGCCAACGGCCATGCCGCAAACTTAACAGAGTGCGGTGACCGTCCGGAAGCGGTGGACGCCGACCCCGTGGCGTCCGCTCTGGCGCGGCGCGCCGGACCTTCGACGCGGGTACGCACCCCCACCCCGACCCTCCCCCGCGAACGCGGGGGAGGGAATCTGCTCCGCCTTGTGCCGGGAGGAGGTCTGCTCCGCCTTGTGCGAAGGGCGTCTTCTTCCGCTTTGCGGGAGGCGGGAGCGACGGGGCGGGCTGCTCTTTCTTCCCCCGCACGGCGGGGGAAGAACCCGCGCAGCGGGGGATGGGGGCCACCGCTGCGAGGATCCGCGCCGCTCAGTCGAGCTGGCGGTGGAAGATGGCCACGTCGCGCCAGCCGCGGCTGCGGACATGTTCGGCCAGCTTTTCGGCCAGGTACACCGAGCGGTGGCGGCCGCCGGTGCAGCCGAAGGCGACGGTGACGTAGCTGCGCGTGTCCGACTGCATCCGCGGCAGCCAGGTGTCGAGGAAGGCGGCAACCTGGCCCACGTACTCCTGCACGTCCGGCTGCGCCTCGAAATACTCGCGCACGGTCGTGTCGCGCCCGGACAGCGGCCGCAGGCGGGCGTCCCAGTGCGGATTGGGCAGTGCCCGGGCGTCGAACACGAAGTCGGCGTCGGCTGGCACGCCGCGGCGGTAGGCGAAGGATTCGAACAGCAGCGACAGCGACGAATCCAGCGTCAGCCCCAGCTCGGTGATCACCCGGCGGCGCAGCTGGTGCACGTTGAGCTCGCTGGTGTCGATGCTGACGTCGGCCAGCGACAGCAGCGGCTTGATGGCCTGGCGCTCGAGCGCGATCGCGTCCGACAGCGACAGGCCCAGGTGGCTGAGCGGGTGGCGGCGGCGGGTCTCGGCGTAGCGCTTGAGCAGGATCTCGTCGTGCGCGTCGAAGAACACCAGCTTCGGATCCACCCCCATCGCGCCCACGGCCGACAGCCAGTCGGGCAGGCTGGCCAGGTCGCCGCGGCTGCGCATGTCGATGCCGACCGCCAGGCGCTCGATCGCGCGCTCGGGTGCGGTGGCCGCACGCACGAACTCCGGCAGCAGCTCGGCCGGCAGGTTGTCGACGCAGTAGAAGCCCAGGTCCTCGAACGTGTTGAGCGCGACCGTCTTGCCGCCGCCGGACATGCCGGTGACCACGAGCAGGGAAGGCGGGGGGCTGTCGGCGGTCATGGCGGAAGGTCCTCGCCGTGTTCGAGGAAGTGGGAATGGCGGGCCAGGAAGGCCGCGGCCGGATCGATGCCGCGCACGCGCAGCACGTGGATGCGGGTGGCGGCCTCGGTCAGCACCGCGAGGTTGCGGCCGGGCATCACCGGCAGGGTGATCATCGGCACGTCCAGGTCGAGCACGCGGCGCACGCCCAGGTCCCCGGTCAGGCGCACCATGCCGTCCTGCGCGTGCTGCGGCTCGGCGCCCGGGCGACTCAGGTGCACGATCATGCGCAGGTACTTGTTCCGCTTCACCGCGGTGTCGCCGAACATCTGGCGGATGTTGAGCACGCCCAGCCCGCGCAGCTCCAGCAGGTCCTGCAGCAGATCCGGGCAGGCGCCGTCGAGCACGTCCGGCGCGATCTGGGTGAACTCCGGCGCATCGTCGGCGACCAGGCGGTGGCCGCGGGTGATCAGCTCCAGCGCCAGCTCGCTCTTGCCCGAGCCGGACTCGCCGGTGATCAGCACGCCCATCGAATAGATCTCCATGAACACCCCGTGCAGGGTGATCCGCGGCGCCAGCGCCCGCGCGAGGTGGTACTGCAGGTGGTTGAGCAGCTCGTGGCCGCGCCGGGGCGAGCTCCACAGCGGCGTCTGCGACTCCTCCGCCGCCTCGCGCAGATCCTCCGGGCAGGGCTGGTTCTTGCTCAGCACCACGGCCAGCGGCCGGTACTGCATGATCTTCTCGATCGTTTCCCAGCGCAGTCGCGAGTCCAGGCCGTCGAGCCAGCTCAGCTCCTCGCTGCCCAGGATCTGCACCTTGTTGGGATAGATGATGTTGAGGTAGCCGGCCAGCGAGGGGCGGCGGGCATTGGTCTCCACCGACTCGAGCACCCGCTGCTGGCCCTGCTGCCCGGCCTGCCAGCGCAGCCCGAGGCGCTCGTGGTGCTGGTCGAACAGGTCCTGCGCGGTCAGGCGGGCGTCCATCGGGTCAGGCCGCGCTTCGCCGCCGGTCCGGATCGAGCAGCAGGCGGCGCAGCGTGGCGATGCCGTCGGCGCCGCGCAGGGCGTCGCGGAAGGCCGCGTCGGCGAAATGCTCGGCGATTCCGGACAGCACCTGCAGATGCAGCTCGGGCCGCCCGTCCGGAGCGGCCATGGCGAACACCAGGTCGACCGGCTGGCCGTCGTGCGCGGAAAAGTCGACCGCGGGCCTGAGCAGCAGGAACGCGCCGCGCGCGCTGTGGTGCGCCTCGCTGCGCGCGTGCGGGATCGCCACCCCGCGACCGATCGCGGTGGTGCCGATGGCCTCGCGCTCGCGCAGCGCCCGGGCGATCAGCGGGGTCGCCGTCGCCGAGCGCCCGCCGAGCAGGCGGGCGGCGGCGTCGAGGACTTCGTCGCGCGAGACCGCACCGGCCAGCAGGACGATGCGTTCGGCGCTCAGCAGACTGGTCCAGGGCATGGGCGGAGCCCCGCGGCCGGCGTGCGCGGGGTCAGCCGAAGCTGCCGTCGCGCGCCGGGTTCTCGCCGCGGTGGTGGTCGACGCTCTTCTTGCGGTGCTTGAGCATGAGGCGGTCGAGCTTGTCGACCAGCAGGTCGATGGCCGCATACATGTCGACCGCCGCGGAATCGGCGTGGAGGGTCTTGCCGGAAATGGAGATCGTGGCTTCGGCGCGGTGGTTGGGCTTGTCCAGGCCAAGCTGCACGCGGGCATCGAACGGACGGTCGAAATGGCGCGACAGCCGTTCGAACTTGGTCTCGACGTATTCGCGCAGTGCGGGGGTGACTTCGATCTGTTGCCCGTAGGTTTCGATGCTCATCGGCGATCTCCTGCGATGGATCCGGCGTGCGCAGCGCCGCCGGTAGGTCAAGGGTAGCCCAAGGCAATGGGCGGGAGGAATCAGGCGAAGGTGGAAGGTCCGGCGGCTGCGGCCGGCGGGCCGTGGCCCCGCCCGTCGGCACGGGTCCTTGTGCAATAGACCCCGGCGTCGCCGGAAGGTTCAGACGATCCGCACCCGCTCGTGCGAAGCGGCGATGTTCATCGCCTCGCGGTACTTGGCCACCGTGCGCCGCGCCACCGGGATACCGGCGGCCTTGAGCGACTGCGCCATGCTGGCGTCCGACAGCGGCTTGCGCGGGTCCTCGGCCTCGATCAGCCCGCGGATCATCTGCTGGATGGCCACGCTGGAGGCGCCGCCGCCCTCGGTGTCGATGCCGGAGGCGAAGAAATCGCGCAGCGCGATGGTTCCCCGCGGCGTCAGCACGTACTTGCGCGCGACGGCGCGCGAGACGGTGGACTCGTGCATGCCGATCTCGGCGGCCACCTCGCGCAGGGTCAGCGGGCGCAGTGCGCGCTCGCCGAACTCGAGGAAGCCCGACTGCTGGCGGACCAGGCAGCGCACCACCTTGAGCAGGGTTTCGCCGCGCGCCTCCAGGTTCTTGAGCAGCCAGCGCGCCTCCTGCAGGCAGCCGCGCATGTAGCCGGCATCGCCGGCCGAGGCGTGGCGGATCATCCGCTCGTAGCTGCGGTGGATGGTGAGCCGCGGCAGGTGGCCGCCGGCCAGGGCGACGCGCCAGACGCCCTTGTCGCGGCTGATCACGCAGTCCGGGACGATGTAGCTGTCGCCGGGCAGCTCGCCGACCTGGGCGCCCGGGCGCGGGTCCAGCGAGCGCAGCAGCTGCAGGGCCAGATCGGCGTCCTCGACGCTGCAGCCCAGTACCTCGGCCAGGCCGGGGGCGCCGAGTTTGGGCAGGCGTTCGATCGGGCCCGCGGCCGCGCGCCGGGCCAGCGCCAGGGCGGGCGTGTCCTCCGGCAGCAGGTCCAGCTGCAGCAGCAGGCATTCGCCCAGGTCGCGCGCGCCGACGCCCGCCGGGTCGAAGCGCTGGATCCGCCGCAGCACGCTCAGGATCTCGTCGTGGCCGGCGTCGATCTCGGGGGCCAGCGCCTGGGCGATGGCCTCGAAGGATTCGCGCAGGTAGCCGTCGTCGTCGATCGCATCGACCAGGGCCATGCCGATGCCCAGGTCGCGCGGCGAGGCGTGGCCGAGGTTGAGTTGCCAGAGCAGGTGGTCGCGGAGGGTGTCGGCCTGGGCGACGCGCATGGCCGGGTCGTCGCGTTCGTCGCGCTCGCCGCCGCTGCTGCCCTGGAGGCTGTGCTCGTACCAGCTCTCGTCGGCGTCGCCCCAGTCCTCGTTCCCGCTTTCGTCCTGGTCGCGGCGGTCATCCGCCGGGGCCTCGGCCGCTGCCTCCTCGCCGGGCGCAGCGGCCTCGCCATCCTCGGCCCAGTCGAGCAGGGGGTTGCTCTCGATCGCCGCGGCGATCTCCGCCTCCAGTTCCACCGCCGACAGCTGCAGCAGGTGCAGGGCCTGGCGCAGCTGTGGCGTCAGGACCAGGTGCTGCCCCAGCGATGTCTGCAAGCGTGGCTTCATCGTCTCGGTCGCGCTTTCGGGGCGACGTGCGGCCTACAGACGGAAGGATTCCCCCAGGTAGACCCGGCGTACGTCGGGATCGGCCAGCAGCGCGTCCGGAGCCCCCTGCGCGAGCACGCTGCCGTCATTGAGGATATACGCCCGGTCGCAAATGCCCAAGGTTTCGCGGACGTTGTGGTCGGTGATCAGCACGCCGATGCCGCGGTGCTTGAGGTGTTCCACGATCCGCTGGATCTCCCCGACCGAGATCGGGTCGACACCGGCGAAGGGTTCGTCGAGCAGGATCAGCCGCGGCCGCGCCGCCAGCGCGCGGGCGATTTCCACCCGCCTGCGTTCGCCGCCGGAGAGGCTGGCGCCGGCCTGGTCGGCAACGTGGCTGACCTGGAGCTCGTCGAGCAGGCTGTCCAGCTCGGCCTGGCGGCCCTTGCGGTCCAGGTCCTCGCGCAGCTCCAGCACCAGCATGATGTTGTCGGCCACGCTGAGCTTGCGGAACACCGACGGCTCCTGCGGCAGGTAGCCCACGCCGCGCCTGGCGCGGGTGTACATGGGCTCGTCGGTGATGTCGTGGCCGTCGAGGGTGATCGTGCCCGCGTCCGCAGGCACCAGCCCGACGATCATGTAGAAGCAGGTGGTCTTGCCGGCGCCGTTGGGGCCGAGCAGGCCGACCACCTCGCCCGCGTCCAGGCTCAGGCCGAAGTCCTTGACCACCTCGCGCTGCTTGTAGCGTTTGCGCAGGCCCCGCGCGACCAGCATCAGTTGTTTCCGCCGGCGCCGGGCTGGCTGCGGTTGCGCGGCTGGAACTGGATCTTGACCCGCCCGCCGTCGCCGCCGCCCTGGACCTGGCCGGTGCGCATGTTGTAGACGATGCGCTCGCCGGAGATGCTGCTCTGGCCCGGCTGCTGCACCACCGCGCCGCCGGTGAGCACCACGGTTTCCTCCTGCAGGTCGTAGTCGACCCGGGCGGCGGTGGCGTGCATGCTGCCGCCGCTGTCCATCTCCTGGGTAAGCTTGACCGGCGTGCCGGTGAGCTTGACGCTGCGCGGGTCGCCGCCGACGCGGCGCAGGTCGGCGTGCGCGGCCTGGATGTCGAGCGTGCCCTGGGTGATGCGCACGCCGCCGGACAGCACGCAGGTGCCGGAGTCGTTGATCGAGCAGTCGCCGCGGCCGGCGTCGACCTCCATGACCTGGTTGCGGTCGGAGCTCTTGGCGAACGCGGCCTGGGCGCAGGCCAGCGCGAGCGCGGCGGCGAGCAGCGACAGCCCGCGGCTTCTGCGGGCGCCGCCGGCGGCGCGCTGGCGCCTGTCGGGCCTAGCGGGTTCTGGGCTCATAGGTGATGCCTACCTCGGATAGCAGCTGGATGCGCTTGTCCCTGTCGGCCAGGTTCGCCTGCATCCCGGTCCCGCGCATTGTAGTGCCGGGGGAGACGACGATGACCGCGGCCTCGGTGGCCGCGCGGCTCTCGTTCGGGTACACGTTCAGCGAGTCGGTGGTGACGGTGGTGCGGCGGTCGCCGCTGCCGGGGCTGATCGCGACGACCTCGTCGCGCAGCTGGATCAGGCTGCTGTCCTCGCTGACCTCGCCCGAGCGCGAGCGGATTTCCCAGTAGTTGCCGTCCTGGTCGGGCATCAGGAACAGCGGCGTGGCCAGCTCCAGCGAGCGCGCGCCCGGCGTCTGCCGCAGCTCCGGTGCGCGCAGCGAGAACGATTCCACGCCCTCGCCGTTGAGCGTCACCAGTTCGAAGTCGCGCAGCACGTAGGCCGAGCGCCCGGGCGCGGACGCGGCGGCGTCATCCCTGCGCGAGTCGCGCAGCTGCAGCCAGCCCAGGGTGATCGCGCCGAGCACCAGCACGACCAGGATCGCCATGCGCGTGCTCATGCCCGGGTTCCCGCGTCGTGCACCGCCGCGGCCTGCGCCTGCAGGATCAGGTCGCACAGCTCGCGCGCCGCGCCCTGGCCGCCGCCGGCCGCGGTGACCAGGTGGGTCTGGCCGCGGGTGAAGGCATGGGCGTCGGCGGGCGCGGCCGACAGGCCGGCTTCGCGCAGCACCGGCAGGTCGGGCAGGTCGTCGCCCATGAAGGCGACCTGGTCCATCGCGATGCCCAGTCGCGCGCGCAGATCGTGCACGCAGGCGAGTTTGTCGGCGACCGCGTCGAAGCAGTCGATGCCCAGCTCCTGTGCGCGTCGGCGCGCGACCTGGCTGCTGCGCGCGGTGACCAGGGCCACCGCCACGCCGGCCTTGCGCAGCAGCACCAGGCCCTGGCCGTCGTGCACGTGGAAGGCCTTCATCTCGCGACCGTCGTCGCTGAAGTAGAGGCGGCCGTCGGTGAGCGTGCCGTCGACGTCGAAGCAGGCCAGGCGGATCCGCGCCGCGCGGGCGAGCAGGTCGGGGGAGGGGGCGTCGGGACGGGTCACGGCTCGGGGCAGGCGGTTCAGACCACGCGCGCCAGCAGCAGGTCGTGGATGTTGAGCGCGCCGGCGACCCGGTTGTCGCCGTCGACCACCAGCAGGGCGTTGATCTTGCGGGTCTCCATCAGCCGCGCCGCCTCCACCGCCAGCGCGTCGGCGCCGATCGTCACCGGGTTGCGGGTCATCACCTGGTCGATGCGGGTGCCGTGCAGGTCGACGCTGTGGTCGGCCAGGGTGCGGCGCAGGTCGCCGTCGGTGTAGAGGCCGAGCAGTCGGCCGTCGGCGTCGACCACCGAGGTCATGCCCAGGCGCTTGCGGCTGATCTCGAACAGCGCGTCGGCCAGGGTGGCGTCCGCGCGCACGCGCGGCACGTCGTCGCCGACGTGCATCACGTCGGCGATGTGCAGCAGCAGGCGGCGGCCGAGGGCGCCGGCCGGGTGCGAGCGGGCGAAGTCGTCGGCGGTGAAGCCGCGGGCTTCGAGCAGGGCCACCGCCAGCGCGTCGCCCATCGCCAGCGAGGCGGTGGTGCTGGAGGTCGGCGCCAGGTCGAAGGGGCAGGCTTCGGCCGGCACCGAGATGTCCAGGTGCACGTCGGCCTCGCGCGCCAGCGTGGACTGCGGGCGGCCGGTCATCGCGATCAGCACGTTGCCCTGGCGCTTGAGTACCGGCAGCAGCATCAGGATCTCGTCGGATTCGCCCGAGTACGACAGCGCCAGCACCGCGTCGGCGTCGGTGACCATGCCCAGGTCGCCGTGCCCGGCCTCGCCCGGGTGCATGAAGAACGAGGGCGTACCGGTGGAGGCCAGGGTGGCCGAGACCTTGCGCGCGATATGGCCGGACTTGCCCATGCCGGTGCAGACCACCCGGCCGCGGCAGGCGAGGATCCGCCCGCAGGCGTCGCTGAAGGCGCCGTCGATGCGCGCGGCGATGGCCTCCAGCGCCCGGATCTCGGTCTCGATGACGCGGCGGCCGCTGGTGGCCAGCGGCGTGGGCTGCGGGGGGCCGGGCTGGACTGCGGACATATCGGGGGGGGCGGGCTTTCCGTTAGGCTATAGCGTTCATTTTAGGGGTTAACCGGCCCGGAAAACCGCGATTGCGCGGGCCGCGCGCCGGGCAACTCATCCGTGCTTCAGCAGGACAACCAGGATTTGGACGCCAATACCATCCGCGATCTGATCGAACAGGGACTCCCCGGTGCCCGCGTCGAGGTGCGCGGCGACGACGGGGTGCATTTCGAGGCGCTGGTCGTGTCCGACGCCTTCACCGGCAAGCTGCCGCTGGCCCGCCACCGGCTGGTGTACGCCACGCTCGGCGAGCGCATGGGCGGCGAGATCCACGCGCTGGCGCTGCGGACGCTGACGCCGCAGGAGGCGGAGCGGGGCTGAGGGCGGGGACGCGGTCGTCCGCGTCGATATGCGCCCCCGCGCCACCGTTCCCGGGTGCCGGCACGCATCCGGCCATTTCCCCCTTCCCGTTCCGCAACCTCCAGGCCTGCTTCCAGCCCCATGCAGAAGATCTCCATCACCGGCGGTACCCCCCTCAGCGGCGAAGTCCGCATCTCCGGCGCCAAGAACGCGGTGCTGCCGATCCTGTGCGCGACCCTGCTGGCCGAGGAGGCGATGGAGATCGGCAACGTCCCGCACCTGCACGACGTGCGCACCACGGCGCGGCTGCTGGGCGGGCTCGGCGCCGGGATCGGCCATGACCAGGCGGCCGGCGTGGTGCGGGTCGATCCGTCCACGGTCGACAGCCACATCGCGCCCTACGAGCTGGTCCGGACCATGCGCGCCTCGGTGCTGGTGCTGGGGCCGCTGCTGGCGCGGCACGGCGCGGCCGAGGTCTCGCTGCCCGGCGGCTGCGCGATCGGCTCGCGCCCGGTGGACCTGCACATCCGCGCGCTGGAGGCGCTGGGTGCGGAGATCGTGGTCGAGCACGGCTTCATCAAGGCGCGCGCGGGGCGGCTGCAGGGCGGCAACATCGAGTTCCCGATGGTCAGCGTCGGCGCCACCGAGAACGCGCTGATGGCGGCGACGCTGGCGCGCGGCATCACCGTCATCGACAACGCCGCGCGCGAACCGGAGATCGTCGACCTTGCCGACTGCCTGGTTGCGATGGGTGCCGATATCGAGGGCGCCGGGACTTCGCGGATCGTGGTGCGCGGCGTCGAGCGCCTGCACGGCGCCAGCCACCAGGTGATCGCCGACCGCATCGAGACCGGCACCTTCCTGGTCGCCGCGGCGATCACAGGCGGCCACGTGGTCGCCACCGGCACCCGGCCGGACACGCTGGCCGCGGTGCTGGCGAAGCTGGCCGAGGCGGGCGCCCAGGTCGCGGTCGACGGCGACCGCATCTCGGTGGACATGCGCGGGCGGCGGCCGAAGGCGGTGGACATCGTCACCGAGCCGCACCCCGGCTTTCCGACCGACATGCAGGCCCAGTTCATGGCGCTCAACTGCGTGGCCGAGGGCAGCGCGACGATCGACGAGACGATCTTCGAAAACCGCTTCATGCACGTCAACGAGCTGCTGCGCCTGGGCGCGGACATCCGCATCGAGGGCAACCGCGCGACGGTGACCGGGGTAGAGCGCCTGAGCGGCGCGCCGGTGATGGCCACCGACCTGCGCGCCTCGGCGTCGCTGATCCTGGCCGGCCTGGTGGCCGAGGGCGAAACCGTCGTCGACCGCATCTACCACCTCGACCGTGGCTACGAGCGCATCGAGCAGAAGCTCTCGGCGCTGGGCGCGCGCATCCGGCGGATCGATTGAAGCGCTTCCGCGCCATGTCCGGGCGGCGCAAGGCGCTGCTGGCCACGGTGCTGGCGGCGCTGGCGCTGATGGCGGCCGCGCGCTGGCTGGGCGTGGCCGGCTTCAGCGGCACCCAACTGCGCGACATGGACTGGGACAGCGACGGCACCGTGACCCGCGGCGAGATCCTGCGCGGCTATTCCACGATCGCGGTGCGCGACACCGTCGAGGGCCGGCGCAGCTGTCGCAGCTACGCCCGCCTCGGCGACAGCGCCAACCCGTTGCGCGTGGACTGCCGCGTCGAATTCGCCCCGTCGGCCCCCTGAATCCCGTCGCCGCCGCCGGGCGGAGGACCCCTAGCGCAGCGACTGCAGCCGCAGGTCGATGTGGTCGCGGCCGTCGCGCCGCTGCAGGATGCGCGCCGGCACCGGCAGCCCCTCGACCACCCAGGCGGTGATGCTGCGGTTGTTGCCGTCCCAGACCAGCTTGGTGGCCTGCTGCTGCCTGCCGTCGATGCTGACCGCCTCGGTGCCGGCCGGCCTGAACTCCTGCTGGCGCACGCGGCCGTCCTCGACCAGGCGGTAGCTGAGCGGCTTGCCGGCCTGGAAGTCGCGCACCAGGGCCAGGTTCATCAGCATGCCGTCGACGTCGCCCGGCTGCAGCTTCACCGGGCCGGCGCGCTCGGGTTTGATGTCGCCACTCCAACTGGCCTGCCTGCGGCTCCAGTCGTAGGTGGCGCTGACCTCGCGGTTCTTGACCAGCATCGCCGCCAGCCCGCTCTCGCCGCGGGTCGTGTCGACGCTCGACAGCGGGCGCCACTGGTCGCCGCTGTTCTCGAACACGGTGCTCTGCACCAGCCGCGCGCCGGCGCCGGAGACCTCCAGGCTGTATTTCCAGCGGTTGCCGTCCTCGCGCGCCAGGCTCATCCGGCCCTTGCCGCTCAGGCCCATGTAGCTGGTGGTGTAGTCGGCCGAGAACGGCTGGATCGCCAGCGCCGCAGAGGCGGGCGCCAGCAGCGCCGCGGTGGCCAGGAGGGCGGCGGAACGCGACACCAGGCTGCGGCTGCGGGGACTGCTCATCAGGTGGACTCCGGAGTGTGCTGTCGGGCCGTGGAAGGGGATCATGGGCGTCGGCGGATCACGGGCAGGTGAGGCGCGGGACGCGGCTGTGATGACTGCAGATCATGCAAAGCGGTTGTTGGACCCCAGCTGAAGCGGGGCGGTTCGCGCCGTGCCGTCGACGTGAACGCTGTGTTCATGCAGCGCGATGCGCCCCGCCGCAAGCCAGCGCAGCACCTCCAGCAGCAGCGGATGCTCGCGCTCGAGCACGCGCGCGGCCAGGCGATCCTCGTCGTCGCCGGGCAGCACCGGCACCCGCGCCTGGGCGATGACCGGGCCGCCGTCGAGATCGGCGGTGACGAAGTGCACGCTGGCGCCGTGTTCGGCCACGCCGGCCTCCAGCGCGCGGCGATGGGTGTGCAGGCCCTTGAAGTCGGGCAGCAGCGAGGGGTGGATGTTGATCATGCGGCCGTGCAGGCCGGCCACGGCGTCGGCGCCGATGATGCGCATGTAGCCGGCGCAGACCACGATGTCGGGCGCGACCGTGGCGACCCGGGCGAAGAACGCGGCGTCGAATTCCTCCCTGGAGCCGAAGCCGCGCGCGCGCAGCGCGCCGCTGGCGATGCCGGCGTCGCGGGCGCGCTGCAGGGCAAGGGCGTCGGGACGGTCGGAGAACACCCCGGCCAGCTCCGCCTCCAGCGTGCCGGCGGCGATGGCGTCGATGATCGCCTGCAGGTTGCTGCCGCGACCGGAGGCGAGTACCGCCAGCCGCAGCGGGCGCGGCGCGCCGGCCGTCCCGATTGCCGATGCCCGGTTTCCCATTCCCGGCGCTTACCCGATCCGCACGCGGTCTTCGCCGGCGGCGACCACTTCGCCGATGCGCCAGTGCGCAAGCGCCATGCGGTCGAGTTCGCCCTCGATCGCCGCGGCCGCCTGCGGATCGACCACCAGCACGAAGCCGATGCCGCAGTTGAAGGTGCGCCACATCTCCTCGCGGGCGACGCCACCCTCGCGCTGCAGCCATTCGAACACCGGCGGCAGCGGCCACGACGAGGCGTCGACCTGCAGGCCGAGGCCGTCGGGAATGACGCGGATGATGTTCTCGGTCAGGCCGCCGCCGGTGATGTGCGCCATCGCCTGGATCGAGGGCCCGTGCGCGCCGCGCAGCAGCTCCAGCACCGGCTTGACGTACAGCCGCGTGGGCGCCATCAGCGCGTCGGCCAGGCTCACGCCGCCCAGGTCCAGCTCCGCCGGCCGGCCGGCGCGGTCGTAGATGCGGCGGATCAGCGAGTAGCCGTTGGAGTGCGGGCCGCTGGAGGCGATGCCGATGAGCAGGTCGCCGGCGCGCACGCCGGAGCCGTCGCGCAGTTCGGACTTTTCCACCGCGGCCACGCAGAAGCCGGCCAGGTCGTATTCGCCCGGCGGATACATGTCCGGCATCTCCGCGGTTTCGCCGCCGATCAGGGCGCAGCCCGACAGCTCGCAGCCTTTCGCGATGCCGGCGACCACCGCCACCGTGGTGTCCACGTCGAGCCTGCCGGTGGCGAAATAGTCGAGGAAGAACAGCGGCTCGGCGCCCTGCACCAGCACGTCGTTGACGCACATCGCGACCAGGTCGATGCCGATGCTGTCGTGGCGGCCGAGCTGCTGGGCGAGCTTGAGCTTGGTGCCCACGCCGTCGGTGCCCGAGACCAGCACCGGCTCGCGGTAGCGGCCGGACAGGTCGAACAGCGCGCCGAAGCCGCCCAGCCCGCCCATCACCTCGGGCCGGAAGGTGCGCTTCACCAGCGGCTTGATGCGTTCGACGACCTCGTTGCCCGCGTCGATGTCGACGCCGGCCTCGCGGTAGGTCATGCCGGAGGAGGGAGCTGCGGGGCTGGTCGTCACGGGGGCGCTGCCGGGAGGCGGGTCATCGCGCATTTTACCAGTTGGCCGCGGCCGGCCGCTGTCGTGGGTCCGGCGCAAGCCTGGTTCACGCCTCCCTCCGCACGGCGGGCAGCTTTTCCCGTTTGCGGCGGAGACCGCGGCGCCTGCGCTGCTGCCCGTGCCGCGCGAGTGCTTCTCCCCCGCGAGCGGGGGACGCTGTCAAGATGCCCGGCGGAAAGTAGACCTCGGCAGGCTTCTCCCCCGCGTGCGGGGGACGCTGGCGATGCGTCCTCGCCGCCGGGCGGAACCGTCAGCTTCTCTGCCGCGTGCGGGGGAGGCTGCAGGAGCCAGGTCGATCACTGGAGCCTGCAACCGCTCCTCCCCCGCTTGCGGGGGGAGGCCGGGTGGGGGTGCGTGGCGGCGTTGCCCCCATCCCCGCTGCGCGGGGACTTCCCCCGCCGTGCGGGGGAAGGGCAGTCGCAACAGCGGTGGCTCTGCTCCCTTCCCTGCTTCGCGGGGGAGGGGCGGGGTGGGGCGCGTGGCGGCGTCGCCCACTTCCCCCGCCGTGCGGGGGATGGGGTGGCAGCCGCCGCGTGCGGGCCGGGAAACGCGCTTTGTGGCACCATTTTGCGCATCCTCCGCGGGTTCCAGGGACAGAAGATGGGTTTTGCCAGAGGCTGCGCGAACAGGACGGCGTGGATGGCCGCATGCCTGGGTCTGCTGATGCTGCTCGGTGCCGGCGGGGCGATGGCGCAGCGGGTCGAGGGCGATCGTGCCGAGGCGCAGAGCCCCTACGAGGCCGAAGTCCCGGTGCGCAGCCAGGCCGAGAGCGAGCGCGATTCGGCCTTCGCCCGCGCCCTGGCGCAGGTGTTCGCCAAGCTGTCCGGCGACCGCAGCGTGTCGGGGCGGCCGGGTGTGGGCCAGGAGCTGCGCCGCGCCGGGGACTACGTCGAGGGCTACGACTACCGCCAGGATTCGACCACCGGCGCCTCCGGCGCGCCGGTCCACCGCACCATCATGGTGGTGCGCTTCGAGCCCGAAGCCGTGGACGCGATCGCGGCCGCGCTGGGTCTGCCGGTCTGGCCGCAGCCGCGGCCCAAGCCGGTGTTGTGGCTGGCGATCGACGACGGCAGCGGGCCGCGCATGGTCGGCCTGGCCCAGAGCAACGCCGCCCGTCCGGTGCTGCAGCGGGCGATCGAGCGCGGCTACCGCCTGGGCCTCCCGGCCGGGAACGCTGCCGAACAGGCCGCGGTCGGCGCGATCTGGCGCGGCGATACCGCCGCGATCGCGCGGCTCTCGGCGCGCTACAGCCCGCCGATGCAGCTGATCGGCAAGCTCTACCGCAGCGGGGCGGGCTGGAAGTCGGACTGGATCTTCGTCGACAACGGCCGCGTGCTCTCGCGCTGGTCGGAGAGCCATGGCGACGCGCGCCTGGCCATGGCCACCGGCGCCGACGGCACCGCCGACGCCCTGACCCGGCGCTACGCCAAGGTCAGCCCCGCGGCGCAGCCGGCGCTCGAGCGGGTGGTGTTCACCGGCATCCGCAGCAGCGCCGACTACATCCGCCTGTCCGCCGCCCTGCAGCGGATGTCCGTGGTGCGCGGCATCCGCCCGATGCGGGCGACGCCCGAAGGCCTGGAGGTCGAGCTCGACCTGCTCACCGGCCTGGCCGGCTTCCGCCAGATCGCCGACAGCGCCGTGCTGGTCGAACGCGAAGGCGCCGCCGACGCCCTGGTTCCCGAATTCGTGCTGCAGTAGCCGGAGTCCTCACGATGAACCAGATCTCGGCCGGCGAGGACATCGCCCGCTTCCTCCGGCGCCTGCAGTGGGGGCTGGTGGCGTTCGCGGCGCTGTGGGTGGTGTGGCTGCTCGGGCCGATCCTGACCCCGTTCGTGCTCGCCGCGCTGCTGGGCTGGCTCGGCGACCCGCTGGTCGACCGGCTCGAACGCAGGGGGCGCTCGCGCGGGGTCGCGGTGACCCTGGTGTTCCTGCTGATGCTGCTGCTGGTGACCCTGGTGCTGCTGATCCTGGTGCCGATGATCGTCAGCCAGGTCAAGGAGCTGATCGCCAACTGGCCGAACTACCAGGCCTGGATGAGCACCTGGTTCGAGACCAACGCCAAGCCCTGGATCGACCGCGCGCTGGGCATGGCCGGGCTGGGCGAGTATTCGCTGCGCTCGTTCGACACCGAACAGATCGTGGCCCTGGTGCGCAGCCACTGGCAGGAGGCCGGCGGCGTGGCCAAGTCCACCTTCGGTTTCGTCTTCGGCTACCTGTCGCGCTCGGGGATGGCGCTGGTGGTGCTGGCGGTCAACATCGTGCTGGTGCCGATCCTGACCTTCTACTTCCTGCGCGACTGGGACAAGCTGGTCGCGCGGATCGCCGCGCTGGTCCCGCGCGACCACGTCGACACGGTATCGCGCCTGGCGCGCGAATCGAGCGAGTCGCTGGGCGGCTTCCTGCGCGGCCAGTTCCTGGTGATGCTGGCGCAGGGCGCGATCTACGCGGTGGGCATGTCGGCGGTCGGGCTGCGCCTGGGACTGCTGATCGGCATCATCGCCGGACTGATCAGCTTCGTGCCCTACCTGGGCGCGACCGTCGGCATCCTGTTGGCGCTGATCGCGGCGGTCGTCCAGGAGGGCGGCTTCAACTGGACCCTGCTGCTGCTGGTCAGCGCGGTGTTCACCATCGGCCAGCTGGCCGAGAGCTACGTGCTGACCCCGCGCCTGGTGGGAGACAAGATCGGCCTGCATCCGGTGGCGGTGATCTTCGCGGTGATGGCCGGCGGCCAGCTGTTCGGCTTCCTGGGCATGCTGCTGGCGCTGCCGGTGGCGGCGGTGGTCAACGTGCTGCTGCGCTTCGCCAACGAGCGCTATACCGCCAGCAGGCTGTATGCGGGCGGCTCGTCGCAGATCGTGGTCGACGGGCGTCCGGGCGGGAGCGGGATCGCGCTCGGGGACGACATCGCAGACGCATCGGAGCCCGGCAACGGCGGCAGCGGCGCCTGAGCCGGATGCACGATGGCTGAGCCGACGCCGCAGCTGCCGCTGGCGCTGCGTTTTCCACCCGACCAGCGCTTCGAGACCTTCGTCGCCGCCGACGCCGGGCTGGTGCTGGCGCCGCTGCAGGCGCTGGCGCTGCAGCCGCGCCGCGGCGGCCTGCTGCTGACCGGGCCGGCCGGCAGCGGCAAGACCCACCTGCTGATCGCCGCCTGCGCCGAGGCGCAGGCCCACGACCATCGCGTGGCCTACCTGCACGCCGCGAGCGCGGGCGGGCGCCTGGGCGAGGCGCTCGACGCGCTGCACGGCTTCGACCTGGTCGCGCTCGACGGCATCGATGCCGTTGCCGGCGCGCGCGGGGATGAGGTCGCCCTGTTCGACTTCCACAACCGCATGCACGACGCCGACCGCGCGCTGCTCTACGCCAGCCGCGCCGCGCCCGACGCACTGACGCTGTCGCTGCCCGACCTGCGCTCGCGCCTGGCCCAGTGCGCGCGCATCGTCCTGCCGCCACTGGACGACGCCGGCCGCCGCGAACTGCTGCGCCTGCGCGCCAGCCGCCGCGGCCTGCAGCTCGACGGGCCGGCGATCGACTGGCTGCTGCGCCGCGTCGACCGCGACCCGGTCAGCCTCACCGCGCTGTTCGAACGGCTCGATCGCGCCTCGCTGGCCGAGCAGCGGCGGATCACGGTGCCGTTCCTGCGCGACGTGCTGGGCTGACCCGGCGGCCGGCGCACCGGCTGCCGCGACGCGGGCCCTGCGAGGGATCACTGCAATGGACGACCGCTTCTGGATCTGGCTTGCCGCGGGCCTCGTGCTCGGAGCCGCATTCATCGCGCTCGCCCGGCGCCTGGACGAACGCCGCGTGTTCGCCATCGGGCTGGTGGTGGCGGCCGCGATCTACGTGGGCTTCGCGCTTGCCGGCGGGGCGCCATGGCGCTGGATCGGGGTCGAAGCGATCGGCGTGGCGGTCTACGGTTTGCTCGCCTGGCTCGGCCTGCGCCGCGCGCGCGGCTGGCTGGCCCTGGGCTGGGCGGCGCACGTGGTCTGGGATGTCGCCCTGCATCTGACGGGCGCCGGGCGGCATTTCGCGCCGCCGTGGTACGCGACGGTGTGCATCGGCTTCGATCTGCTGGTGGCGGCGTGGATCGCGGCGGGGTGCTGGCGCAGGGGCTTGCCGGGCAGTCCCGGCTGATGGCCGGCCGCCTGCGCGGAGGGGTCACTCTCGCCGCGTTGTGCGAAAGGCGGCTGCCGTCCTCTGACGGCAGTGGCGGATCATCTTGCCGCTGTTTCGCGGCCTGCCTGCAGATACCTGGGACCCTCCACCCGCAACCGTCTTCCCGAACGTGGCGCCAGCCGTCGAACTGGTGTCACACGCGTGCGGCATCGTCATTCCGGAGAGGCGTTTGTTCGTACCAGTCCTTCGTGCCTTGGACGTCGTCGTTTTCGTGGGCGGTGATTGATCGGGGAAGCTGCAATGAGATCGTTGACTCTGTTGCTTGTTGCCGGTGCGATATTGTGCAGTGCGCCTGCCGCCGATGCGCAGGAAAGCGGGCTGACCTGGAGTGTCGGCTCTGCGACGTTCAATACCCAGAGTGAGGCCGCCGCCCATGTGCGTACGACATACGGGTCGGAGTACGCGTACTTGAAGAAGTGGACCGCCCAAGGTTTCATAGACACTCATCGGCCGCTTTGCGCGTAGCGCCTTTCGAACTCTACCGGTGAGACGTCGCCGGCGGAACCATGGCGACGCACCGGGTTGTAGAACATCTCGATGTAGTCGAACACGTCCGAGGTTGCGGCGGCCCGGGTCGGGTAGATCCGCCGCTTGATCCGCTCCTTCTTCAGGACGCTGAAGAAGCTCTCGGCCACCGCGTTGTCGTGGCAGTTGCCGCGACGGCTCATGCTCGGAACCATCCGATGCGCCTTCAGGAACGACTGCCAGTCGCTGCTGGTGAACTGGCTGCCCTGGTCGGAGTGCACCATGACGCCCGCCCCCGGCTTGCGTCGCCACGCCGCTGCCACGAGGGCCTGCAGCACCAGATCGCTGGTCATTGTCGGCGCCGTAGCCCAGCCCACGATCTGCCTCGAGTACAGGTCCATCACGGCCGCAAGGAACAACCAGCCCTCGTAGGTCCGGATGTAGGTGATGTCGGTGACCCAGACCTTGTTCGGCGCGTCGGGGGCGAAGTCGCGGTTCAGCACGTTGTCGACCACACCGACCGGGCCACCGCGATGGCGGGGCTTGCTCCCATAGCCGACCTGCGCGCGCAGCCCTTCGGCCTTCATCAGCCGCTGCACGCGGTGGCGGCTGCAGGTCTCGCCCGCTTCGCGCAGATCCAGCGTGATCTTGCGGTGGCCATACACGCCTCCGCTGGCCAGCCAGAAGTGCTTGATCAAGCCGAGCAACCGCTGATCCTCGCGCTCGCGCAGGCTGGCCGACTGCCGAAGCCAGGCGTAGTAGCCGCTCCGGTGCACGCCGAGCACCCGGCACATCGCGACCAGCCGAAACTCGCAAATATGCGCATGCATGAACGCGTACTTCGCCCTTACCCCTTGGCAAAGTACGCGGCGGCTTTTTTTAGAATGTCGCGCTCCTCGGTCACGCGCCGCAGCTCGGCTTTGAGGCGGCGCACCTCCGCCGAGTCGGTCCCCGGCGGCGCAGAGCCTGAGCCCGGCCCGCCGGCCTTCTTCGCCTTCTGCACCCAGTCGTACAGCGTGTGCTTGGGGATCCCGATGCGCGCGGCCACATCCACCACCGTGAAGCCGCGCTCGAGCACCTGCTTCACCGCCTCGGCCCTGAACTCATCCGTGTATCGCTTGCTGCTCATGAACACCTCTGCTGTAGCCATGAATTATGGCCTGCGGGTGTCTACGAAAGGCTGGGCGGTCCAAAGGCACGCATCGCAGAGGACGGCGTCGAATACACCTATTGGAAGGGTGCGCGACACCCGGTACAGACCGACTGGTCGTACAACTGGACCTACTACGGTGTGTACAACTCCGACAGCGAGGCGGGCATTGAGGCGAAGACGATGGCGCGGATTTTCCAGTCCGCGTGTCAGGCGCAAGGCGCGCAGATCACGATCGAGAAGCACGGATGGACTCCGCTGTCGACCTGGGACAACGGCGACAGCCTCACGGAGAACCAGGAGATCACGATCACCTACCTGCAGAAAAAAACGAATCCACAAGTCTGTGGAAACATTGTGACCCTGTCGAGTCGATGGCGGCGAACCAGGCAGATGTCCTTTCCCGGAGGAGGGCCTTTGTTGCTGTGGGATTGGAGCAGCAGCTACGGTGCCTGCACAGCCCGGAACGGACTCGAGATTGTCGTCCAGGCCAGCGCGTCGCTTCCCAGTGAGGCCTGCGCCAGGGTGGGCAATCCGGTTGACGTGACCACCGGTTCAAAGTACCAGGCGGAGACCGATTTTGATCTTGGCTGGATGTCGTTTTCCCGTCACTACCACTCGTCTGCAACGGCGGTCAGGACCGGATTCGGGCGCGGTTGGAGCCATTGCCACAATTCGCGATTGGCGATCAGTACCGGCTCGGGCGGCACGGTAGTGGGATTGATCCGGCGGGATGGGGCGCAGATCAGCTTCCGGTCGGTCGGTGTCGACGTTTTCGAGGCCACCGACGGTTCGGGAGATCGGGTGGTTGCGGATGGCGACCAATGGATATTGCACGGTCCGGACGTCCGGCTGGTGTTTGCGTCCGATGGCCGACTGCTCGAACATCACTCCGGCGATGGCAGTGTGCTGACATACCATCATGACGGCATCCGGCGGTTGGCATCCATCGCCCATTCGGGTGGACGGGCGATTGAGTTTTCCTATGGCGACAACACCGTCGACGCTCCGATCGAGGCCATCCGTCTGGATGGCGTTCCGCTTGTCAGCTACCTGCATGACGCGGAAGGACGGCTTGAGGCCGCGATCTATCCAGGTGGCGAAACGCGAAGCTACCACTATGAGAACACCCAGTTTCCCGAATACCTGACCGGTATCACGGACGAGAGTAGTATCCGCTACAGCACGTTCATCTATGATGCCAAAGGGCGCGTGATATCGAGCGCGCATGCCGGTGGAGCGGACGCGGTGACCCTGACCTACACCGCAAACGGTGGCGCGATCGTGCAGGACGCACTCGGTCACCTGGTCAATCACTCGTTGACCCAGGGAGATGCACCGGGCAGGCCGCGCAGGGTAGCCGGCATTGCCGACAGCGCAGGAACGCTCAGCCGAACCTATCGCGCGGAATCGACAGACTTCCGTCGTCGCCTGGATACCGCTACCGACCGCAACGGAACGCAGACCAAACACGCCTACTCCGAAGTCGTCGATCCGGTGACTGGCCAACCGGCCAGCGTCCACACCATTACCGAAGCCTTTGGTCTGCCGGCCCAGCGGGTCACCGAGGAGCGCCGCGACCTAGCCAGCAATCGCCTGCTGTCCACGACAGCGGGCGCGCGCGAGGTGCGCTACGCCTACAACAGCCGGATGCAGCCGGCCACGATGACGGTCAAGGATCTGGATTCCGGTCAGACCCGGGTCACGACCTATACCTACTGCGAGGCGGCGGACGTCTCCACCCCTGGCAGCAACTGCCCGATCCTGGGCCTGCCGAAAACCGTCGACGGCCCGCGCACCGATGTGTCTGACGTCACCATCTATCTCTACCGTGCGGCCGATGCCGCGGGCTGTGACACGTCCCCTGTCACTTGCCAGTACCGCAAAGGCGACCTGTGGAAGGTGACCAACGCGATGGGACAGGTCACCGAGACCCTCCGCTACGACGGCGCTGGCCGGCCGCTGTCGGTCAAGGACACCACCGGCGTCATCACCGACTACGCCTACCACCTGCGCGGCTGGCTTGCCGCGGTCAAGGTCCGCGGCCCCGACGACCTAGTCGAGACCGATGACCGCATCACCCTGATCCAGTACTGGCCCACCGGCCTGGTCAAGCAGGTCACCCAGCCCGATGGCAGCTTCACCGCCTACGCCTACGATGCCGCCCACCGTCTCACGGGGATCGAGGACAACGCCGGCAACACCCTCGCCTACACCCTCGACAACGCGGGCAACCGCGTCGGCGAAGAGGTCCGTGATCCGGGCAACGTGCTCCGCCGCACCCTGTCCCGCGTCTATAACCAGCTCGGCCAACTGGCCAGTCAATCCGATGCGGGCAATCACGCCATCACCTTCACTTACGATGCAAATGGCAACATCTTCACCGCCACCGATCCGTTGGGCCGGATCGACGGCAGCGAGTACGATCCGCTCGATCGCCTGACGCGGACCCTGCAGGATGTGGCCGGCATCTACGCCGACACCCAGCTTGAGTACGACGCGCTGGACCGGCTGACCAAGGTCACCGACCCCAAGGAGTTGGAGACGGAGTACACCTGGAACGCCTTCGGCGATCTGCTGCAGCTGTCCAGCCCGGACACGGGGACCACGACGTTCACCTATGACAGCGCCGGCAATCGCACCGGCCAGACCGACGCCCGGGGCCAGGCCAGTACCTATGCCCATGATGCCCTTGGCCGCCTGACCGCCATCGGCTACGCCGGCGCCTCCGACCAGAACGTCACCTACGCCTACGACACCGTCCAGGCCGGCTGCCAGACCGGCGAGACCTTCGCCGCCGGCCGGCTGGTGGCGATGACCGATCCCAGCGGCAGCACCCGGTACTGCTACAACCGCTTCGGGGAGTTGGTGCGCAAGGTGCAGGTGACCAACGGCCAGTCCTTTACCCTGGCCTATGCCTACACCAAGGCCGGCCGGCTCAGCAGCCTGACCTATCCTGACGGCACCGTGGCCGACTACGTCCGCGATGGACAGGGGCGGATTACCGAGGTCGGGGTGACACGCTCGGGCAATTCCCGGGAGGTGCTGCTGACGGGAGCCACCTACCTTCCCTTCGGTCCGGTCACCGGCTGGACCTATGGCAACACCAGAACCCTCGGCCGGACCTACGACCTGGAATACCGGCCGGAGACGATCCTGGATGGTTCGACGGGCGGACTGGACCTGGGCTTCGGCTATGACGCGGCGGGGAACCCGACGGCGCTGCACACCGCGGCCCTGTTCGCGATCCCGGAAGCGACCCTGGACTACGACGGCCTGGACCGCCTGAAGGCGTTCCGGGATGGCACGACAGGCGACCCCATCGAACAGTATGTCTACGATGCCACCGGCAACCGGCGTGCCTTGATCAGGATGGGCGGCGCTCCGGAGCCGAACCTGTACGAGACCACCAGCCACCGGCTGGTGGACCGGGACGGAGAGGGTCGGTTGTACGATGCGGCCGGCAACACCACCCAGATCGGGCTGGCGCGGAGCTACGGCTACAACGCGGCTGGCAGGCTTGCACAAGCGACCTCGGAAGTCAGCGCCATCCCGACCTACTACCGCTACAGCGGCAAGGGGGAGCGGGTCCGGCGGTTCAGCGTCGGGACGGACGTGACCACGGTCTACGACGAGGCCGGGCAGTGGCTGGGCGACTACGACGACACGGGAGCCCCGATCCAGCAGGTCATCTGGCTGGACAGCCTGCCGGTGGGGGTGATCGCGGAGGTGTCAGGCGCGCCGCTGCTGCACTACATCCAGCCCGACCACCTGGGGACGCCAAGAGCCGTGATCGATCCGGTCCGGGACGTGGCGGTATGGCGCTGGGACCTCAAGGGCGAGGCGTTCGGCGGCAGCGCGCCGGACCTGGACCCGGACAACGACGGCACCGGGTTCGTGTTCGACATGCGCTTCCCGGGGCAGCGCTACGACCGCGGCAGCGGGCTGAACTACAACTACTTCCGGGACTATGATCCGAAGACCGGGCGGTATGTGCAGAGTGATCCGATTGGACTGGATGGTGGGGTCAGTACGTATGCCTATGTTGGGGGGGATCCAATCTCGTTCGTTGATCGACTTGGACTGGAGAAGTGGATATGGGTGTCGCCCATTCGCGATCGAAGGATCTACATGGGGGCTCTTTCTGATCGAGATCGTCCCGGGATTTTGACGATCTATGCTCATGGCGGGCCAAATGCGGTGAATGGACCGTCGTTCGTTAGCCGATATGGGGACAGGCTAAACGCTGGCCAGCTTGCCGATGCGATCCGGCAAGGCAATTGGAATGGTAAGGACCCGGTATGGCTTAAAGCATGTAATACCGGGAAAGACCCGAATGGATTTGCGCAGCAGCTGGCCAATGAACTCGGTGTTCTTGTCTATGGTGCAAACAATTACGTGTGGTTCACCAGTCAGGGAGTATTGGGGCCAATGGGGATGAACTCTGACCGGAGTCTTAACTCTTCTGACATTGGGCAATACAACGTCTTCTATCCCATGTCGCCGGTTCTTGGGCCATGAATATCAAAGCGTTGTTGTTGGTGCTTGTTCTTTCGTGCGGTTTATTCTCGTGTCGAGCAAGTTCTCCAAGCGAAGCATTCGTGATTTCAGAGGACGAACTCCCTGTTGTAACGGCTAAAGCAGAAGCGGGTGATCTGGAGGCAATAAAGCGCCTGATAGCTCACTATGAGGCATCGCCGGAGAGCGATTCCGTCGCTGAAATGTGGAGGGAGCGAGCAAGGGCGACTGGTGATCCGGACGAACTCTATTACTACGCCGCAAGATTACTAACTAGCTCGAAACAAGAAACGGATCCGGCTGAAAAGCAGCGTATGCTTAGAAGTGCTCAGGATGTGGCCTTGCGCTCAAGTAAAGGAAGGAATGATGCAGCCACGCGACGGCTGATCGAAGAAATCCAAAGGTCATTGCAGGCTTCGCAACAATGAGAAAACCTTGAGAAGCTCCGCATCCGCGGAAGCTTCTTCTTGGCCACTGCTGTTGCTTCTGTCAGAACCCGTGCCTGCTCGCCGCATGGCAATAGTCGTGATCCCACGCCATGCGCTTCGGCGCCTGCGCGGCCTGCGCCATCCACTGGCTGATGCCGTCGCTGCCGTGCTGTTGCAACCACGCTGCGCCGTCGCGCTGAGCCTGCATAAATCCTTCCTCACCTTCGCAGCACTCGCGCTGCTCGATGGCGTTGCCGTCGAGGCCATGTCCGAACGTGAAGACTCCAGGAAACTCAAAGGCTTCGTGCAGCTCGAAGGTAAGCGTCCGGTGACGTCACCTGACCAAATCAGCTCGTCTCGATGAGTCGATAAAGCAAGCCATAGCTGACTCGCCAGCGTTGCTGGTCACACTCCAGCGTTACCGTCTTGTCGTTGAGGCGAAGCACCTTGCCGGTACGGGGGCGGCCTTCACGGTCCTGAAAGCCGACGGTCTCGCCCGCCTGGACCTCATGGCGCCCAAGGCCTTGCCCGGCCCGTTCGCGGATGTGGGCATCGGCCTGCTCGACATTCAACGCCGCATAGCTGATCAGCCAGCGTTGCCCACTCTCGCGATCAAGCACCACCGCCTGCTTGCGCCTGCACTCAAGCAAGACGCCCGAACGCAACCGGTTGTCACGCTCGTCGAAGAACGTCAGCGCCTGTCCCGGGTGCACGCGCTGACGGACCGTCGCGATCCATCGCGGGTCGTCCAACTCCCGGTCGATCGCCCAGCGCAGCCGGTACAGGTCGAACGCAGAGGCCTCCCGCAGCGCCTCAAGGATCCGGCCGTAATCCATCCCCACTCCGCAGCGGCAGCAAATTGTCGATATCGCGGTCCAGGGTACTCGGCAGCCGGGTGAGGGTGTCGGTCAGCCAGGCATGCGGATCGATGCCGTTGGCCTTGGCCGTGGCCAGCAGGCTCATGATCGCCGCGGCCCGCCTTCCGGCTTGTTCGGATCCTGCGAACAGCCAGTTCTTGCGCCCCAGCGCCACCGGGCGGATCGCGTTCTCGATGGCGTTGTTGTCGATCGGGTGGCGTCCGTCCTGGGCATAGCGCGCCAGCGACTCCCAGCGGTGCAGGGTGTAGGCCAGCGCCCTGGCCGTGCCGCTGTTGCCCATCACCGTCGGCTGCAGCGCCTCCAGCCAAGCCTTCAGCCGGGCCAGCGCCGGCACGGCGTGCTCCTGCCGCCAGGCCTGGCGTTGCGCCACGTCCATCCCGCTGGCCGCCTCCTCGATCCGGTACAGCTGCCCGATGCGCACCAGCGCCTCGGCCGCGATCGGGCTGCCGCTGGCTGCGTGCTGGTCGAACCACT
Organism: uncultured Luteimonas sp.; assembly: GCA_934541015.1. GTDB lineage: Bacteria > Pseudomonadota > Gammaproteobacteria > Xanthomonadales > Xanthomonadaceae > Luteimonas. The sequence continues at coordinate 25,714 of CAKTDC010000008.1, read as the reverse complement.
TGCGCCGGGCGTGCGCCCAGCAGCCCAGCTCGGTCACGCCCTGCGCGAACGAGGCCTTGTAGCCGCTGTAGTCGTCGACCATCAGCGCCCCGCGCCAGTCCCCCAGGAACTCACGTGCGTGGGCACCGCTGCGGCTGGTCTGGAACTCGAACACCACCCGCGGCGGGTCGGCACCGGCGTGGCGGGCATTGGTATAGGCGAACAGGTAGGCGCGCCGGGTCTTGCCCGCCTTTGGATCGAGCAGCGCCACCGGCGTCTCGTCGGCGTGCAGCACCGGCTGCTGCCGCAGTTGCGCCCCCAGCCGGTCGGCCAGCGGCTGCAGGGCCACGCCGATCGCCCCGATCCACTCGGCCAGCGTCGTGCGCGACAGGGCAATGCCCGAACGGGCGTAGATCGCCTCCTGCCGGTACAGCGGCAGGTGGTCCACGTACTTGGCCACCGCCACCTGCGCCAGCAGGCTGGCGTCGGCCTGGCCGCGCTCGATGATCGCCGCTGCGACCGGCTCGGCCACCACCTGCTCGCAGGCCCGGCAGGCGTACTGCGGGTACACGTCGCGCCTGACGTAGAACTGCAGCGGCTTGCACGCCAGCCGCTCGCTCACGTGCTCACCGATGGCGATCAGCGCACCCTGGCACTGCGGGCAGCTGCAGGTCTGGGGCTCGTGCCGGGTCTCGACCCGCTCCAGGTGCTCGGGCAGTGGCTTGCGCCCGGCGCTGCCGGCCTTGCGGCGGTGCTGCGTGGTCGCCGCATCTGCGGCCTCGGCCTGGATCGCGGCCAGCTGCGCCTCCACCGCCGCCAGGTCCGCCGCCATGGTCTCCTCGAACAGCTCGCGCTGGTCCGGGTCCATGCGCTCGGTCCGGGCCGAGAACTGCACCCGCCGCAGCCGGGCGATCTCGGCGGTCAACGCCGCGATCTGGGTATCGCGCAGGCTGATCGTGCGCTCGCGCGTGTGGATCAGCGCCGACTGCCGGGCCACCGTGCCCAGCGCGGCATCGCGTTCGACCTTCACCGCATCGCGTTCGAGCACGGCCTCATTGCGCTCGACCAGCACCGTCGCCAGCAGGCGCCGCAGCGTCTGCGGATCGGTGATGGCGGCGAGGGCGGCGGCGTCCATGCGGTCACGATGCCATGCCTACACCGCGCCCGCATGGGCCATCGGTGCGATGGACAGGCGCTGCCAGTCCACCCCCATGCACAGCCAGGCGAACTGGTCCGCGCTCAAGGTCCACACCGCCTCGTCCGGGCGCGGCCAGACGAACCGGCCCCGATGCAGGCGGCGCACCGCCAGCCACACCCCATGCCGGTCACAGCACAGCAGCTTGATCCGCGTCCGCGCGCGGTTGGCAAACGCGTAGGCCTCGCCCTCCAGCGCTGCCCTGCCACGTACCGCCTGCACCTGCAGCAGCAGCCGATCCATCCCGCAGCGCAAGTCGGTGGGCGTCGTCACCAGCCACCATGATGTCGGACTCAGCATCCGCCCAGCGCCCGCAGCAGCCCATGCAACCCCGCCGCATCCGCCGGAACCGGCATCCCCACCACGATCCCGTTGGGAAACCGGACCTGCAGCCCTTCCGGCGCGCTCGACACGCGGATCGGCAGCAGCCCACCCGGCGTCGACGGCCGCGACAGCTTGCGCTGCCAGTATCCGAAACTCGACAGCGACAGGCCCGCCTCGCGGCACCACGCCGCCTGGCTAAGGCCGCTCGACCGCCACTGCGCCACCCGCCCCGCCCACTGCGCCTGCTTGCTCGTCATCTCGCGCTCCTGTTGGAAACGCGCTATATCAATGCAGGGGCCGATGCTCGTACAGGTGGCGCGACCGGACGCTTACGCTCGAAGACGCCTACTTCTTCGTGCATTGCGCAGGACTGGGCGCGGCGTCCTTCCAAAGCCGAAGTAAGAATCTTTCCAGTACCTTGGAGAAGCACTTTTTCGGGTGGCTTTCGACAATGGGATGCGGTGTCAGACGGGTGCAGTCAGAGCTGCCCGTAGACGTGTCAGTCGTTGTCCGCGAGGCGTGCCTCCAGCTCCCGCAGCCGCTCCGGCGTGCCGACGTCGGTCCAGCGGCCATCGAAGCGTTCGCCGCTGACGGCGCCGCGGCGCATGGCGTGGCGCAGCAGCGGGGCGAGGCGGAAGCGCGGGGGGCGTTCGGTGGCGCCGGGCGCGTCGCCGATCGCGGCGCGCCAGTTGCCGAACAGCTCCGGGCGGTAGACGCCGATGCCGGAGAAGGTGAGCCGCGGGTCGCCGTCCGACTCCACGCGGCCGTCGCGCAGGGCGAAGTCGCCGCGCGGGTTGTGTCCGGGGTTGTCGATCAGCAGCAGATGGGCGTCGCCGGCCGGTTCGCGCGGCAGGCGGGCGAAGTCGCAGTCGGTCCAGATGTCGCCGTTGACGGCGATGAAGGGCGCGTCGCCGAGCAGGGGCAGGGCGTGCCACATGCCGCCGCCGGTTTCCAGCGGCACCGGGCCTTCGTGCGACCAGGTGATGCGCAGGCCGAAGCGCTCGCCGCCGCCGAGCGCGGCGGGGAACTGCTCGGCCAGCCAGGAGATGTTGACCACCACTTCGCGCACGCCGATCGCGGCAAGTTTCTCAAGATGCCAGACGATCAGCGGCCTGCCGCCCACCGCCAGCAGCGGCTTGGGCGTGGTGTCGGTGAGCGGGCGCATCCGCTCGCCGAGGCCGGCGGCGAGGATCAGGGCCTTCATCGGGCGGCTCAGGCCGGTTCGGCGATCCGGCGCAGCGCCGGGCGCACGCGGCGGTCGAGCAGGTCGGCCAGCGGCCGCAGCTGCGGATGGCGCGGCAGCACCGCGTCGATGTAGGCGATGAAGCGCGCGGCGTCGGCGATGTAGCGCGGCTTGTGGTCGCGGTGGTTGAGCCGGGCGAAGATTCCGATCACCTTCAGGTGCCGGTGCAGGCCGATCAGGTCGGCGTCGCGGCGGAAGCGCTCGAGCGGCGGCACCGGCAGGCCGGCAGCGCTGGCGCGGGCATGGTAGTGGTCCAGCCAGCGGCCGGCGTCGGCTTCGGGCCAGCTCAGGAAGGCGTCCTTGAACAGGCACAGCGGGTCGTAGGCGATCGGCCCGGCGACCGCGTCCTGGAAGTCGATCACCGCGGTCTCGGGGCGGCAGGGCATCAGGTTGCGGGGCATGAAGTCGCGATGCACCAGCACCTGCGGCTGCGCCAGCGCGGCGTCGATCAGCACCCGGTACACCGACTGCAGGCCGTCCCATTCGCCCGCGTCGAGGGTGATGCCCAGGTGGGTGCCGAGGAACCATTCGTCGAACAGGCGCAGCTCGCGCAGCAGCAGTTCGGCGTCGTAGGCGGGGAAGCCCGCGGGCACCGGGATCGCCTGGATACGCAGCAGCTGGTCGATGGCGGCGTCGAACAGGGCGTCGGCGTTGTCCGGGCCGATCACGTGCAGGTAGGTGTCGGGGCCGAGGTCCTCGAGCAGCATGAAGCCCTGGTCGGCGTCGTTGCCGAGCACGGCCGGCACGCGCACGCCGCCGGACAGCAGCAGGTCGCGGATCTTCAGCCAGGGGCGCACGTTCTCCTTGTCCGGGGGCGAGTCCATGACGATCCGCGACGGCGACATGCCGGTGGTGCGCCAGTAGCTGCGGAATCCGGCGTCGACGGAGGCGCGTTCGAGGCCGATGCCGGGTTTGCCGGTGGCCTGTCTCGCCCAGTCCAGGCGCTGCTGTTCACGGGTCTGCTCGGCGGTGTGTGCGGTCATGGAATCTCCCCCCGGCCGACGCCGGGCGGGGCACAGGGTAAACGCTGGGCCGCGACGGGGCGAGTGCGCGGATCGCGCCCTGCCCGGTCGCGGGCCCACCGGGGCCGGCGCCCCCGCCGGTCCCGGGGCGCGGCGGCGGTGTCAGGCCGGATAGACCTGGTAGCGCAGCGGCTCGAGCGCCACCTGCCTGCCGGCGTCGGGCACCGGGGTGCCGGGGGCGCCGGCAAGCTCGAGTTCGAGGGTGCGCGGCTGCTCCGGCAGCTGCAGCTCCACGGTCAGCCGCCCGGCGGAGCGGTGCGCGGCCAGGACCTGCCCGGCCAGCCCCTGCGCGGCGGTGGACAGGGCCAGGTCGTGGGGGCGCACGTACAGCTGCGCCGGGCCGTCGGCGACCGCGGCCGCAGGCAGGCGCAGGGCCTGGCCGTTGGCGGTGAACACCCCGCCGGCGACCTGGCCGTCGACGATGTTCGCCCGCCCGATGAAGCCGAAGACATAGGCCGAAGCCGGTTCGGCGTAGATCTGCCCGGGCGTGCCGACCTGCTCGATCCGGCCCTCGCGCAGCACCACCACCCGGTCGGCCAGCTCCATGGCCTCGTCCTGGTCGTGGGTGACGAAGACCGTGGTCTGCCCGGTCTGGTCGTGCAGCCGGCGCAGCCAGCGGCGCAGCTCCACGCGCACCTTGGCGTCGAGCGCGCCGAAGGGTTCGTCGAGCAGGAGCACGGTGGGGTCGATCGCCAGCGCGCGCGCCAGCGCCACGCGCTGCTTCTGTCCGCCCGAAAGCTGGTCCGGATAGCGGCCGCCGAGGTCGGCCAGCTGGATCAGCGTCAGCAGCTCCTCCACCCGGCGCTGGATCGTGGCCTTGTCCGGACGCCGGCTGCGCGGCCGGCTGCGCAGGCCGAAGGCGATGTTCTCGGCCACGGTCATGTGCCGGAACAGGGCGTAATGCTGGAACACGAAGCCGACGTTGCGTTCGCGCAGGTTCAGGCGGGTGGCGTCGCGCTCGCCGAACAGCACCCGGCCGCGGTCGGCCGGCAGCAGGCCGGCGATCACCCGCAGCAGGGTGGTCTTGCCCGAGCCGGACGGGCCGAGCAGGGCGACCAGTTCGCCCGAGGCGATGTGCAGGTCGATGCCGTCGAGCGCCGCGGTGCCGGCGTAGCCCTTGCTGACGCCCTGGATGTGCAGGTCCATGCCCTGTCCGGCGGTGGCGGGAGCGCGATGATCGCCGAATCCGGCGTCGCCGGCATCGGCCTGCTCCGGCGGTACGGGGGGATCCCGGCCGGGATCGCGCGGAGAGGTGGCTTCGTGAAGGAGCAGCATGTCAGGGCGTCCGGTGTGGCGGGGTGAAGGAAAAACCGGGGTCGGGGCCGGCGTTCCCGCGATGGCGGTCATGGTCTGGAGGATCTCCGGAGGAATCCGGGCCCGGCCCCGGTACCAGGGCGCGGGAGGGAAGCGGGTGTTCAGGCATCGCGCCGCCTCCCCTGCGGCTGGGCCAGCGCATCGCCGTGCCGCGCCTCCAGCCAGAACTTCAGCACCAGGGTCACCAGCGCCATGCCCGCCAGCAGCGACGCCACCGCGAACGCGGCGGTGCTGTTGAACTCGTTGTAGAGGATCTCGATGTGCAGCGGCAGGGTGTTGGTCAGCCCGCGGATGTGGCCCGAGACCACCGACACCGCGCCGAACTCGCCCATCGCCCGCGCGCCGCACAGCAGCACGCCGTAGAGCAGGCCCCACTTGATGTTGGGCAGGGTGACGCGGAAGAACATCGTCCAGGCGTTGGCGCCGAGCGAACGCGCGGCAATCTCCTCCTCGCTGCCCTGCTGCTGCATCAGCGGGATCAGCTCGCGGACCACGAAGGGAAAGGTGATGAACAGCGTCGCCAGCACGATCCCGGGGCGTGCGAACAGGATCCGGATTTCGTGCTCGCGCAGGATTTCGGCGAACCAGCCCTGGGCGCCGAACAGCAGCACCAGGCACAGGCCGGCGACCACCGGCGAGACCGCGAACGGCAGGTCGATCAGCGCCAGCAGCACGCGCTTGCCGAAGAACTCGAAGCGGGTCACCGCCCAGGCCGTGAGCAGGCCGAACACGCCGTTGACCGGGATCACGATGGCCGCCGTGAACAGGGTCAGCTGCAGCGCGGCAATGGCATCGGGCTCGCGCAGCGCCGCGATCCATTCGCCGAAGCCCTTGCCGAAGGCGGCGAACAGGATCATCAGCAGCGGCAGCACCACCAGCAGGCCCATCAGCAGCGCCGCCAGCGCGATCAGGCCGTTGCGGACCCAGGCCGGCTCCTGCAGCGGATTGGCGTGGACGCGGTCAGCCATCGCGGCGGCGCCCCTTGCGCTCGTGGGCGAACAGCGACGGGATCAGGTTGATCGCCAGCAGGCACAGGAACGAGGCCGCCAGCAGCAGCGCGGCGATGGCGATGGCGCCGTCGTAGTCGTACTCCTCCAGGCGGATGGTGATCAGCAGCGGCGCGATCTCGGTCATGTAGGGCTTGTTGCCGGCGATGAAGATCACAGAACCGTACTCGCCCAGGGCGCGGGCGAAGGCCAGGGAGAAGCCGGTCAGCAGCGCCGGCAGCAGCTCGGGCAGGATCACCCGGCGCAGCGTGGTCCAGCGCGAGGCGCCCAGCGAGGCCGCCGCTTCCTCCTGCTCCTGGCCCAGGGTCTCCAGGATCGGCTGCGCGGTGCGCACGGCGAAGGGCAGGCCGATGAACACCAGTGCGATCACGATGCCGGTGCTGGTGTAGGCCACCTCGATGCCCAGCGGCTCCAGCCAGCGCCCGACCCAGCCGTTGCGCGAGTAGATCGCGGTCAGGGCGATGCCGGCCACCGCGGTCGGCATCGCGAACGGCAGGTCGACCAGCGCATCGAGCAGGCGCCGGCCCGGGAAGCGGTAGCGCACCAGCACCCAGGCGATCAGCGCGCCGGCGAACAGCGCGATCAGCGCCGCCACCAGCGAAGCGCCGAAGCTGATCTTGAGCGAGGCCTGCACGCGCGGATCCTGGATCGCGCGCAGCCAGCCCTCCGCGCCCAGCCCGGCGGCGTGGATCGCCAGCGCCGCCAGCGGCAGCAGCACGACCACCCCCAGCCAGGTCAGGCCCAGGCCCAGGCTGAACCCGAACCCGGGCAGCGGCCGCCGCCATCTCGGCCGGGTGAAGGGCGGCATCGGGATCGCGCTCATGCGGGGGTCCGGTGGCGGCGGCAGGTCGGCATGCGTTCGCTCAGCGCGGGCGGTAGATCCGGTCGAAGAAGCCGCCGTCGGCGAAGTGGGTCGCGTGCGCCCGCTTCCAGCCGCCGAAGGCGTCGTCGATGGTGATCAGCAGGATCGGCTTGAATCGCGCCAGCTCCGCCGCGGGCACGCTGTCGGGACGTGACGGGCGGTAATGGTGGCGGGCCGCCAGGCGCTGTCCCTCCGGCGTGTACAGGTGCTCCAGGTAGGCCTTGGCCAGCGCCGCCGTGCCGTGCCGGGCGACGTTCCCGTCCACCCAGGCCACCGGCGGTTCGGCCTTGATGCTCAGGCTGGGGTAGACGATCTCGAAACGGTCGCGGACCTCCGGATCGGCCAGGGTCAGCAGCGCCTCGTTCTCCCAGGCCAGCAGCACGTCGCCGATGCCGCGCTCGACGAAGGTGGTGGTCGAGCCGCGGGCACCGGTGTCGAGCACCGGCACGTTGGCGAACAGCCTGCGCAGATAGTCGAGCACCTGGTCGCCCTTGCGGTACTCGCGCGAGGCCCAGGCCCAGGCGGCCAGGTAGTTCCAGCGCGCGCCGCCGGAGGTCTTGGGGTTGGGGGTGATCACGGCCACGCCGGGTTTGGCCAGGTCGCCCCAGTCGGCGAGCTGCTTCGGATTGCCCCTGCGCACCAGGAACACGATGGTCGAGGTGTAGGGCGCGCTGTTGTTGGGCAGGCGCTTCTGCCAGTCGGCCGCGAGCAGGTCGCTGTTCGCGGCGATGGCATCGATGTCGCCGGACAGCGCCAGCGTCACCACATCGGCCTCCAGGCCGTCGATCACCGAGCGCGCCTGCTTGCCCGAGCCGCCGTGCGAGGCGCGGATCTTCAGGGTCTGGCCGGTCTCCTTGCGCCACTTGTCGGCGAAGGCGGCGTTGAACTCGCCGTAGAACTCGCGCGTCGGGTCGTAGGAGACGTTGAGGAATTCGATGTCTTTAGCCTGTGCTGCGCCGGCCAGCGAGAGACCGAGCAGCAGCGTTGCGATGGTCCTGTACATGGGATGTCCGCCTTGTGGGGAGAGGGTCAGAACGAGAGCTGTGCGCGGGTGAAGAAGGTGTTTTCGTCCTCGCGGTGACCGCCCGGTGCGCCCTGGCGGAAGTCGGCGTGGACATAGTTTGCGACCAGCTTGAGATTGCGGCCGAGAATCCAGTTCAGCCCCAGGCCCCAGCTGGCCGCCGAGGAGGCCGATGTGCCCGGGTCGGCGAACACGGGAAACGCGTCGTTGTCGATGCCGAGACGGCCGTAGCGGGCAACGACCTCGAACGCGCCCCAGCCGCCGCTGCCCGGCGAGAACGGCCGGTCCGGAACGACGCCGCGGTAGCTGGCGGGTTCGCCGGTCAGCACCCAATGGCCGACCAGTTGCCAGGCGCGATGGTCGAGCGAGGCGCGCATGCCGGTGGTGGCGTCGGTGATTTCCTGCTTCGAGCTGATGTATTCGCCCAGCACGCCGACGGGCCCGGCGTACCAGTACGCCTGCGGCGACCAGCGCGCGTGTTCGCCATCGGCCAGCACGCTGGAGCGGTAGCTGAAGAAGGTCGCCTGCCCCGGGGTGCGGTAGCGCGGCAGGAAGCCGTTGCCGCCGCCTTCCTTGTCGCCGATGCTGCCGGAGATGCCGAAGCCCAGGCCCGACAGCGCGCCGTCGCTGCCCTTCCACGGCTCCACGAACACCCGGCCGGCGAATTCGAAGTTGTTGTCCGCGTTGGCGGTGGCGCTGTCGCGGCCGTCGGGTGCGCCGTTGTAGACGCCGAGCACGTAGTTGAGCTTGTTCCCGGCGAGCACGCCCTGCAGCTGCGCGCCCAGGTCGCGGTTGGGCGCAAGCTCGGTCGGGAAGCCGCGTTCGATCAGGGCCAGGGCGTTGGCGGACTGCAGGCGCTCCAGGGCCACCGGGCCCTTGAGCTTGCCCAGGCGTACGGTGGCCGCCGGGCTGAACTTCAGGTCGATCCAGGCGTCGACAAGGGACGCGCTGTCGCCGGCGAATTCGGGCGTGAGCCGGAAGCCGACGAGCTCGCCCCAGCTGCCCTCCAGGGTCGGCCGGATGCGGCGCCAGAGGAAGGTGTCGTTCTGCGGCCGCTGTTCGTCGTCGATGAAGACGCGATGGTCGGCCTGCACCGTCGCGCCGAGCCTGAGCTGGACCTGGCCGTCCGCGCTGCGGATGGAGGGGCCCTTGTCGACCGGGAGGGTGATCTCGGGGGCGGAGGTGTCCTTCGCGGGCGCTGCCGGGACGACCGCGGCCGGGGAGTCGCGCTCGGCCAGGTCCTGCTCGACCGCGCGCAGGCGCTGGTCGAGTGCCGCCAGGTCCAGGGCGGTGGCGCCGCCGGCGGCGATGCCCAGCCGCCGCTCGACCGCCTGCAGGCGCTCGGCGAGCGATTCGGGCGTTGGCGCGGAGGCAGGGTGCTGCGCCGCGGCCTGGCCCGCGAGCGCGGCCAGGGTCACGGCGAGGGCGAGCCGTCCCCGCCGGGTGGTCTTTGCCCGGGCGGGCGGGAAGGGTCGATCGGACAGTCGCATGGCGTTTCCTCGTGGCGTGAAGAAGCGCCTCCGGCTGTCCGGTGGGCACCGTGGGTGGGGAAGGGCGGTGGGACGCGCATCAGTCCAGGCCCAGCCGCAGCTTCTGGCTGCGGGTGATCTGCACGATGCGCGAGCAATGCACGACGACTTCGACCTGTCCGTAGGCGAGCTCGCGCAATGCGTCCAGCACTGCGCGCTCGGCCTCGCTGATCGGCTCGGAGTCGTTGTGTTCCGGAACTCTGGGGAAGGCGATGCTGGAGGGACGACTCATGTGCGGCTCTCCGGGGATCGCTGTCAGGCGGCGTCGCGCTGCGCGTCGAGTTCGGCCAGCCACTCGTCGTCGGAGCCCTCGTTGACGCCGGCCAGCAGCACCGTCGACAGGTAGCGCTCGCCGGTGTCGGGCAGGGTCGCCAGCAGCACCGAGCCCTCCGGCGCGTCGGCGGCGACCTTGAGCGCCGCGGCGACGGTGGCGCCGGCGGAGATGCCGACGAACACGCCCTCTTCGGCGGCGAGGCGGCGGGAAGTCTCGATCGCCTCGTCGTCACCGACGTTGACCAGCTGGTCGTGCACGGTGCGGCTGAGCACCTCGGGCAGGAAGTCGGGGGTCCAGCCCTGGATCTTGTGCGGCGCCCAGTCCTTGCCGCCGAGCAGCGACGCGCCGGAGGGCTCGGTGGCGATGATCTTCACCTCCGGGCGCGCGACCTTGAGCACCTCGCCGACGCCGGTGAGCGTGCCGCCGGTGCCCCAGCCGCTGACGAAGTAGTCCAGGCGGCGGCCGGCGAAGTCGCGCAGGATCTCCGCCGCCGTGGTCTGGCGGTGGTAGGCCGGGTTGGCCGGGTTGGTGAACTGCGAGGCCAGGAACCAGCCGTGCTTCTCGGCCAGTTCCCGAGCCTTCTTCACCATGCCGGTGCCGCGCTCGGCGGCGGTGGTGAGGATGACCTTGGCGCCATAGGCGCGCATCAGCTTGCGGCGCTCGACCGAGAAGGTCTCGGTCATCACCGCCACGAAGCGGTAGCCGCGCGCGGCCGCCACCTGGGCCAGGGCCACGCCGGTGTTGCCGCTGGTGGCCTCGACGATGGTGTCGCCGGGCTTGAGCAGGCCGCGCTGCTCGGCGTCGAGCACGATGGCGATGGCCAGGCGGTCCTTGACCGAACCGCCGGGATTGAATGATTCGACTTTCGCGTACAGCGTCACGTGCGCGGGGGCGATGCGCTGCAGTCTGACGATCGGGGTGTTGCCGATGGTGTCGAGGATGCTGTCGTAGATGGCCATGGTCGTGCCTCTTTGCGTGAAGTGGAGATGATCAGGCGGCGTCCGCGAGCGGGACGTCGGCGGTGCCGAGCGGGGCGGCGCCGAACCAGTGCAGCGCGCCCGCCAGCGCGGCCACCTCGCCGACGATCAGCAGGGCAGGCGACTGTACGGCGTGATCGCGGGCGAGTTGTGACAAATCGGTTAGCCGGCCGTTGACGATCCGTTGTTCCGGGCGCGATCCGTTTTCGACCAGGGCGAACGGAGTGTCGGGCGCCCGGCCGTGGGCCAGCAGGCGCGCCTGCAGCACGTCCAGCCGCGACACGCCCATGTAGAAGGCCAGGGTCTGCCGCTCCTGCGCCAGCGCCGGCCAGTCGAGCGTGTCCAGAGAATCCTTCGCGTGCGCGGTGACCAGGCGCAGCGACTGCGCGTGGTCGCGGTGGGTGAGCGGGATGCCGGCATATGCGGCGCAGGCGGCGGCCGCGGTGATGCCGGGCACGACCTCGTAGTCGATGCCTGCGGCGCGCAGCGCCTCCAGCTCCTCGCCTCCGCGGCCGAACACGAAGGGATCGCCGCCCTTGAGCCGCACCACCCGCCTGCCGGCCGAGGCGTGTTCGACCAGCAGCGCGTTGATCGCATCCTGCGGGGTGGCGTGGTGCCCGGCGCGCTTGCCGACGCCGATGCGCTCGGCGTCGCGGCGCGCGAGCTGCAGCACCTCGGCGCTGACCAGGCTGTCGTGCAGGATCACGTCGGCCTCGTTGAGCAGGCGCAGCGCGCGCAGGGTGAGCAGGCCGGCATCGCCGGGGCCGGCGCCGACCAGGGCGACGTGGCCGCGCGCGGCGCTGTCCGGTGCGTCGGCCCGGAGCGCCTGGTCGAAGACGCGCCCGGCCTCGATGTGGCGCCCGCGCCGCAGCAGGCCCTGCAGCGGCCCGGCCAGCAGGCGTTCGAACGCGCGGCGGCGCGCGCCCAGGTCCGGCCAGCGGGCGACGATGCGCGCGCGCTGGCGTGCGAGCAGGCTGGCCAGCGCGCCGAAGGACTCGTCGAACTGCGCTTCCAGCTGTTCGCGCACCAGCCGCGCCAGCATCGGCGCGCCGCCGCCGCTGGAAATCGCGATCTGCAGGGGGCCGCGTTCGACCCGCGCCGGCAGCTGCACCCGCGCCAGCGCCGCGTCGTCGACCACGTTGACCCAGACCCGGCGCGCCTCGCCGGCTTCGGCGACGGCCCGGTTCACCGCCGTATCGTCGGTGGCGGCGATGGCCAGCCAGGCCTCGTCCAGCCAGTCGGGCGAGAAGCCGCCGGCCAGATGCTCGAGCCGCCCCGCCGCGGCCAGCTCCGCCAGCGCCGGCTCCAGCGCCGGGGCACCGACCACGATCCGTGCGCCGGTGCCGAGCAGGGCCTCGACCTTGCGCGCGGCCACCGTGCCACCGCCCACCACCAGCACGGTGCGGCCGCGCAGGTCGGCGAACATCGGGAACAGGCGCTCGGCGGTGGCGGGGGCAGGAATCATCGGGACGGCCATGTGTGGATGCCTAGACGCTATCCACGGCACCCGCGGGGAGGAAATGGCCTGCGTTTCTGCGCTTATGCCCGATCGGCATAAGCCCGGGCTCCGGCCGGCTGGACAGCGGTTTGCGTGGCCGATATGCTCGACTATCCTTTCATCATGATAAAAAGATATTAGCCGGAGGCCGCGCGCCCGCCGGAGCCGCTGTCATGACCCTCACCCAGCTGCGCTACCTGATCGCGATCGTCGACTCCGGGCTGAACATCACGCTCGCGGCCGAGCGCGTGCATGCGACCCAGCCGGGGCTGTCGAAGCAGCTCAAGCAACTGGAGGACGAACTGGGTTTCCAGCTGTTCGTGCGCAAGGGGCGCAGCCTGGAGGGCATCGCCCCGGCCGGCCGCCAGGTGATCGAGCACGCGCGGCGGATTCTCGAGGAAGCGGCCAACATCCGCAGCTACGCCGCCAACGAGCGCGGCGAGCACAGCGGCCGGCTGTCGCTGGCGACCACCCACACCCAGGCCCGCTACGTGCTGCCGCCGGTCATCGCCGCGGTGCGCCAGGAGTTCCCGCAGGTCAACATCGACCTGCAGGCCGCCGGCGAGACCGAAGTGCTGCAGCGGCTGGCGCGCGACGAGGCCGACCTGGCCGTGGTCAGCACCGCCGGCAGCGTGCCGCAGGGCGGGCTGGCGGCGCCGCTGTACCGCTGGCGGCGGGTGCTGCTGGTGCCGAAGTCGCATCCGCTGGCGGGGCTGGACCGCGCCCCGAGCCTGGCCGAGCTTGCCCGGCATCCGCTGATCAGCTACGAATCCTCGACCCGCGCCGACTCCTCGCTGCAGCGCACATTTTCCGCCGCCGGCGTCGAGCCGCAGGTGGCGATGACCGCCCGCGACGCCAACCTGATCAAGACCTATGTCGGCGCCGGCCTGGGTGCCGGGCTGCTGGCCGAGATGGCCATCGGCCCCTACGAGGACGCCAATCTGTGCGTGCTCCCGGCCCCCGAGGCCCTGCCCGAATGCATCACCTGGGCGGTGATCCCGCGCGGCCGGGTACTGCGTGACTACGCGCTGGCCCTGCTCCACGGCGTCGCCCCGCAGATCGACCGGCGCGACCTGCGCCGGATCCTGGAGGGCAACCTCGAACCGGTATGGCCTGCAGCGCCGACCTGGACCGAGCTGAGCCAGCCGATCACCGTCTGAGCCTCGCCCAGCGTTCCGCAGGCGTGCCGCCGGGCGTGATCGCCCTCTGCAGGATCTATTGCCGATTACGCGAGCGCGGGCGCAGGTGCGCCCACCCTCTCAGGCGGCGGCGACGTCGGCCTCGTCGTCGAAGTGCAGGCCGCATTCGCGCTTGAGGCCGAAGAACCTCGTGGCCTCGGCGCTCATTCCTTCGTCCAGCGGCCGCGTCGTGTGCACGTCGCCGATCGACACGTAGCCCTTCTCCCACAGCGGGTGATAGGGCAGGTCGTGCTGGCGCATGTAGTCATGGATGTCGCGGTCGCTCCAGTCGGCCAGCGGATGCAGCTTCCAGCGCCCGTCGCGCAGTTCGAGGAAGTCGATGTTCGCCCGGGTGCTGGCCTGGTCGCGGCGCAGCCCCGCGATCCAGGTGCGCACCTCGAGCTCGCGCAGCGCGCGCTGCATCGGCTCGACCTTGCGCAGGCGGTTGTAGCGGGTGATGCCGTCCACGCCCTCTTCCCAGATCCGGCCCATGCGCGCCTCCATCCAGGCGATGCCGATCTGCGGCCGGTAGACCTTCAGGTTCAGCGACAGCCGTTCGGTCAGTTCGTCGATGAAGCGGTAGGTTTCCGGGAACAGGTAGCCGGTATCGATCAGGATCACCGGAACGCGCGGCTGCTGTCGGGTGACCATGTGCAGCGACACCGCGGCCTGCGCGCCGAAACTCGACGACAGGGCATGGGTGCCGGCGGTATTGCGCAGCGCCCATTCGACGCGCTCGGCGGCGCTGCGCTGCTCCAGCCAGCGGTTGAGTTCGGCCAGCGCCGATGCGGACTCGGCGGCGGCGATGGGATCGGGGGGAATCATGCGGTTGCCTCTACCAGCGTGCTTGCGATGGGGATGCCGCTCCTGCGGTCCCGCTCGGGGATATCGACGACGCCCGCGCGCAGCAGGAAATCGCCGAAGCCTTCGTCGCCGTGTCGCGACTGCGCGTAGCGCTCGAACAGCGGCTCGAGTGCGGAGAGGATCTCGGGCTCGGTGATGTTCTCGCGGTACAGGGTGTTCAGGCGCAGGCCGCGGTGGTCTGCGCCGAGCATCAGGTTGTAGCGGCCGGGCGCCTTGCCGACCAGGGCGATCTCGCCCAGGTAGGGGCGCGAGCAGCCGTTCGGGCAGCCGGACACGCGCAGCAGGATCGGTGCCTCGGCCAGGCCGTGCTTGTCCAGCAGCGGCTGCAGTTTCGCGGTGAAGTCGGGCAGGTAGCGCTCGGCTTCGGCCATCGCCAGGGCGCAGGTCGGCAGGGCGACGCAGGCGACGGCGGTACGTGCCAGCGCGGTCGGCGCGCGGTTCTCGGCGTCGAGCGCGTGCTGTGCGACCAGGGCGTCGATGCGTGCGCGCTCGCCTGCCGGAACGCCGGCGATGATCAGGTTCTGGTTGCAGGTCAGGCGGAACTCGCCCTGGTGCACGCGGGCGATCTCGCGCAGGCCGGTCAGGTGCGGCGTACCCGGGCGGTCGGCGATGCGGCCGGTCGGCAGCGACAGGGTCAGGTGCCAGCGGCCGTCCTCGCCCTCGTTCCAGCCGAAGCGGTCGCCGTTGTGGTCGAAGTGGAAGGGGCGGGCGGGCTCGAGTCTGAATCCTGCGCGCTGCTGCATCTGGTCGACGATGAAATCGAGGCCATGGTCGTCGATGGTGTACTTGAAGCGCGCGTGCTTGCGCTCGACGCGGTCGCCGAAGTCGCGCTGCACGGTGACTGCGGCGGTGGCGATGTCGAGCAGGCGGTCGGGGGTGACGAAGCCGATCACGCTGGCCAGGCGCGGATAGGTCTTCGGGTCGCCGTGGCTGGCGCCCATGCCGCCGCCGATGGCGACGTTGAAGCCGGCCAGTCCGCCAGCCTCGTCGACGATGGCGATCAGGCCGAGGTCGTTGGCGAGCACGTCCACGTCGTTGAGCGGCGGCACGGCGATGGCCATCTTGAACTTGCGCGGCAGGTAGGCGGTGCCGTAGACCGGATCCTCTTCCTGCCCGCTGTCGGCCAGCTTCTCCTGGTCGAGCCAGATCTCGTAGTAGGCGCGGGTCTTGGGCAGGAAGGCCTGCGACAGTCGCTGCGCCCACTCGTAAACCTGCGCGTGCAGGCGCGACTGCAGCGGGTTGCTGGCGCCGAGCACGTTGCGGTTGACGTCGCCGCAGGCCGAGACGGTGTCGAGCAGGCTGGCGTTGATCGCCTGCATCGTCGCCTTCAGTTCGCGCTTGATCACGCCGTGGAACTGGAAGGTCTGGCGGGTGGTGACGCGCAGCGAGTGGTTGGCGTAGCGGGTGGCGATGTCGTCGAGCTGCAGCCACTGCGCCGGGGTGAACACGCCGCCGGGCGCGCGGATGCGGATCATGAACTGGTGCGCGGGCTCGAGCTTCTGCCGGCGGCGCTCGTCGCGGATGTCGCGGTCGTCCTGCTGGTAGCTGCCGTGGAATTTCACCAGGCGCTGGTCCTCGAACGACAGCGAGCCGGTGACCGGATCGGCCAGGCCTTCAAGCAGCGTGCCGCGCAGGCCGCGGCTGCTGGTCTTGATGTCTTCGACGGAGGGATGGCTCATGAGGGCAGGGATTCGGGACTGGGGATTGGGGATTCGGGGTCGGGAATCAGGGATCGGGAATCAGGGAGCGGGAATCAGGGAGCGGGCAGGATCAAAGTGCCCGCTCTTTCGAATCCCCAATCCCAATCCCCGATCCCGGCCCTCAATACACATCGCGCGCATACCGCCCCCCCGTCTGCAGCGAGGTGAGATATTCGGCTGCCGCTTCGGGGTCGCCGCCGTTGTGCGCGCTGACGATGTCGAGCAGGGCGGCGTGCACGTCCTTGCCCATGGCGATCGCGCCGCAGACGTAGAAGTGGGCGCCGTTCTGCAGCCAGTCGTAGATCTCGCGGCCACGCTCGCGCAGGCGGTGCTGGACGTAGACCTTGTCGGCCTGGTCGCGGGAGAAGGCCAGGTCGAGGCGATGCAGTTCCCTGCGCCGGAGGGCGTCCTGCCATTCGACCTGGTAGAGGAAGCCGGTGTTGAAGTGCTGGGCGCCGAAGAACAGCCAGTTGCGGCCGCTCGCGCCTTCCTCCGCGCGCTCCTGCACGAAGCCGCGGAACGGCGCAACGCCGGTGCCGGGGCCGACCATGATGATGTCGCGCGCGCCGTCGGCGGGCACGCGGAAGCGTTCGTTGTGCTCGACGTAGACCGGCACCTGGCCGCCTTCCTCCACCGCGGCGAGGAAGCCGCTGGCGGCGCCGAGGTGGTCGTGGCCGTGGGCGGCGTAGCGCAGGATGTCGACGGTGAGGTGCGCTTCCTCGCTCACGCGCTTGCGGCTGGAGGCGATCGAATACAGGCGCTGCACCTGCGGACGCAGGGCGGCGAGCAGGGCATCGGCGTCCCATCCGGCCGGCCAGCGGCGCAGCACGTCGGCCAGCTGGTGGTCGGCCAGGAGCGCGGCGAAGCCGGCGTTGCCCGGCTCGAGCAGCTGTGCGAGTTCGGCCGCGCCGCTGCGCTCGGCGAGCGCCGCCAGCAGCGGGCGCGACAGGCGGGTCAGCTCGCGCCGCGAGGCCAGCCATTCGGACAGCGGCAGGGTGTCGTCGCCGACGGTGGCGGCGGCATCGCCGTCGAGCCCGGTCGCCGCCAGCACCGCCTCGACCAGCGCCTCGGGATTGCGGTGGCGGATGCCCAGGGCGTCCCCGGGCTCGTAGGCCAGGCCCGAACCCTCCAGCGACAGCTCGATGTGGCGCACGTCCTTGTCCACGGTGCCGTACTGCCGGAACCCGGCGCCCCTGAACTCGCGCCCGCTGAGCGACTGGCTGGCCAGCAGTTCGGCCGGGAACGGGCGCTCCTGCGACCAGGCCGCGGCCGGGCGCAGGGGAGTGACCGTGGCCAGGTGGCCGGTCGCGGCAGCCGGCGGCGCCTTGAGCAGCTCGCCGGCCCTGGCCAGTGCGCTGTCGCGCCAGGGCACGGCAACGGTGTCGATATCCAGGTCGGCCTGGCCGACATCGACGATCCGCTGCGCGCCCAGTTCGGCCAGGCGCGCGTCGATCCGGCGGGCGATGCCGCAGAAGTCGGCGTAGCTGGTGTCGCCCAGGCCGAGCACGGCGAACTTCAGCTCGGGCAGCCTGGGGGCGCGGCGGCCGTTGAGGAATTCCACCAGCCCGATCGAATCGTCCGGGGGGTCGCCCTCGCCCTGGGTGCTGATGACGACATAGAGCAGTCGCTCGCCGGCCAGCTCGCGGGTGGCGTAGGCGTCGGCGCGCAGCAGCCGCGCGGGCAGTCCGGCCGCCTGCGCCTTGTCGAACAGGGCCTCGGCCACGCGCCGGGCGTTGCCGGTCTGGCTGCCGTAGACGATGGTCAGCCGTCCGGCCGGCGGCGCATCGGCGCGCGGAGCGGCTGCCGGCGCCGGCTGCGGCTGGGCGGTGCGCGCGGTCGCCAGGCCGGCGGCGAAGCCCGACAGCCACCACAGCCCCGGCGGATCCAGACCGCGGGTGAGGCCGGAGATGGCGTCGACCGTCTCCGCGGGGATCGGCAGGGCGGGCAGGGCGGCAGGTGTGGACATCGTGCGGGGCCGGTGGTCCGGTATCCAGAAGACAGGAGGCAGGGTAGGGAGACGGCCTCCGGGCGGGAAAGGACGGTCGGTTATGCGGACATGCCCTGAGGTCATTTATCTGCGCGCGGGGCCGGCTGGCTACAATGCCGGCCCGCACGGCACCCCCGGATGCCGCCGCATACCGCTGGAACCATGACCGATCCATCCGCCGCGACATCGACGCACCTGGGCGATCTCGACCG
Organism: uncultured Luteimonas sp.; assembly: GCA_934541015.1. Lineage (GTDB taxonomy): Bacteria > Pseudomonadota > Gammaproteobacteria > Xanthomonadales > Xanthomonadaceae > Luteimonas. Next base: position 7,528 of record CAKTDC010000008.1, on the reverse strand, counting down.
CCTGGAAGCCGAAAGCCTGCACATCCTGCGCGAGGTCGCCGCCGAGTGCCGGCGGCCGGTGATGCTGTATTCGGTGGGCAAGGACAGCTCGGTGCTGATGCACCTGCTGCTCAAGGCCTTCGCCCCGGCGCTGCCGCCGATCCCGCTGCTGCACGTGGACACGACCTGGAAGTTCCGCGAGATGATCGCCTTCCGCGACCGTCGCGCGGCCGAAACCGGCGTCGAGCTGCGCGTGCACATCAATCCCGAGGGCGTGCGCGACGGCGTCGGCCCGCAGAGCCACGGCGCCAGCGTGCATACCGAGGTGATGAAGACCCAGGCGCTCAAGCAGGCGCTGGAGGCCGGCGCCTACGACGCGGCGATCGGCGGCGCGCGCCGCGACGAGGAGAAGTCGCGGGCCAAGGAGCGGGTGTTCTCGTTCCGTGACGCCAGGCACCGCTGGGACCCGCGCCGCCAGCGCCCCGAGCTGTGGAATCTGTACAACGCCCGCGTCGGCGAGGGTGAAAGCGTGCGCGTGTTCCCGCTGTCCAACTGGACCGAGCTGGACGTGTGGCGCTACATCCGCCGCGAGGACATCCCGGTGGTGCCGCTGTATTTCGCCGCCGAGCGCCCGGTGGTGCGCCGTTCGGGCACCTGGATCATGGCCGATGACGACCGCTTCGAACTGCTCCCGGGCGAAACCATCGAGCAGCGCCGCGTGCGCTTCCGCACCCTGGGCTGCTATCCCCTGACCGGCGCGGTCGAATCCGGTGCCGCCGATCTCGACGCGATCATCGCCGAGATGGAAGCCAGCGTCCTGTCCGAACGCGCCGGCCGCCTGATCGACCACGCCGATGGCGACTCGATGGAGAAGAAGAAGCGTGAGGGGTATTTCTGATGAGGCCGGGAATCGGGAATCGGGAATCGGAAGGGCGCGAGTCCGGTTGTCTCCGCGCCGGGGGCGCGCACATGACGCGATCATTCGACACGAAGAACGGCAATGAACAGTCTGGCATCTGAACAACTCCCGGAGCCGGATGGCGCTTTTCCCGATTCCCGATTCCCGGTTCCCGATTCCCGGTTCCTCCGCCTGATCGCCTGCGGCAGCGTCGACGATGGCAAGAGCACGCTGATCGGGCGGCTGCTGCACGAGGCGGGGCGGGTGCCGGAGGACGAGCGGGCGGCGCTGGCGCGGGCGAGCGCGAGCCACGGGACGCGCGGCGGCGACATCGATTACGCGCTGCTGCTCGACGGCCTGGATGCCGAGCGCGAGCAGGGCATCACCATCGATGTCGCGTGGCGCCACCTGCAGACGGCGAAACGCCGCTTCCTGATCGCCGACTGCCCCGGGCATGTGCAGTACACGCGCAACATGGCCACCGGCGCGTCGGTGGCCGATCTTGCGATCGTGCTGGTCGACGCCACCCGCGGCCTGCTGCCGCAGACCTTCCGGCATACCGCGATCCTGTCCCTGTTCGGCGTGCGCCACGTGCTGCTGGCGGTCAACAAGATGGACCGGGTCGATTACGACCAGGCGGTGTTCGATTCGATCTCCGCCGCCTATTGCGACCACGCCTCGCGCCTGGGCATCGCCGATGTCGCGGTGATCCCGGTGGCGGCGGCGATCGGCGACAACATCACCACGCGCTCGGCCGCGATCGGCTGGTACGACGGCCCGAGCGTGCTCGAGCACCTGGAATCGGTCGAACCGCACGATGCCGATCGCGATGCCCCGGCGCGGCTGCCGCTGCAGGTGGTGCTGCGCGGCGGCGACGGCGCGCGCTGGCTGTCGGGCACGCTGGCCTCGGGCCGGCTGGCGGAAGGCGATGCGGTGCGGGTGGGCAGCGTCCAGACCCGGGTGGCGGCGGTGGCCGTGGCCGGCGAGCCGGTCGCCGAGGCGCGCACGGGCCAGGCGGTCTCGATACGCTTCGCCGACGAGGTCGATGCGGTGCGCGGCGACGTGGTCGTCGCCGCCGACGCGCCCGCGGACAGCAGCGACCAGTTCGTGGCCGACGTACTCTGGTTCGACGAGGCGCCGCTGCTGCCCGGCCGGCGGCACCAGCTCAAGCTGGCCACGCGCAGCGTCGGCGCGCGGGTGGTCGAACTCAAGCACCGGCACGATCCGGAGAGCCTGCAGCCGCTGGCGGCCAAGCGGCTGGAGCTCAACGACATCGGCCACGTGGTGCTGTCGCTGGACGCGCCGGTGGCGTTCACGCCCTATGCGGAGAACGCCACGCTGGGCGGCTTCATCCTGGTCGATCCGCTCACCCGCGCCACCGTTGGCGCGGGCATGATCCGCCACGGGCTGCGCCGCGCCGACAACATCCACTGGCAGGCGCTGGACGTCGACCGCGCCGCGCGCGCCGCGCTCAAGGGCCAGCGCCCGCGCTGCGTCTGGTTCACCGGCCTGTCGGGCGCGGGCAAGTCGACGATCGCCAACCTGGTCGAGCGCGGCCTGCTCGCGCGCGGCCTGCACACCTACCTGCTCGACGGCGACAACGTGCGCCACGGCCTCAACCGCGACCTGGGCTTCACCGACGAGGACCGCGTCGAGAACCTGCGCCGCGTGTCCGAGGTGGCGAAACTGATGACCGACGCCGGCCTGGTGGTGCTGGTGAGCTTCATCTCGCCCTTCCGCGCCGAGCGCGCGGCGGCGCGCGCGCTGTTCGACCCGGGCGATTTCATCGAGGTGTTCGTCGACACGCCGCTGGCCGAAGCCGAGCGCCGCGACGTGAAGGGCCTGTACGCCAAGGCCCGCGGCGGCCAGCTGCCGAACTTCACCGGCATCGATTCTCCCTACGAGCCGCCGGAGTCGGCCGAGCTGGTGCTCGACACGATGTCAGCCAGCCCCGAAGCGCTGGCGGAGCAGGTCATCGCCCGGCTGCTGGACTGAACGTCGCGATCGAGGGGCAGGATGACGGCATCGACGGAACCTGCTACCGCGCATCCGGTTCGCCGGCGAAACGGTAGATGCGCACGTTCGCATTCCGGGTGGCGACGCGTTCGGCGCGTGCATCCGCGATCCGGACCTCCGCGGACGAGGCAACGGCCGCGTTGATTGCCTGCCTGATTTCGGCGTTCATGGGGTCGGTCCGCAGCACGAAGGCGAGTAGCAGTGCGCACAGGCCCGCGCCGGCAAGCGCGAGGCGCGGGCGCCAGCCATGCGCGTCCGCGGTCCTGGCGTCCAGTGACTCGCGCAACCGGCGTTCGCCGCCGGGGGGCGGCGTCAGCCTGGCGAGCCCGAGGGTCGGCATGTGGTCGCTCATCGTTGCTCTCCCAGCCATTGCTTCATGCGCCGCACCGCGCCGTGCCTGCGCGAGGCCACGGTGCCCTCGGGGATGCCCAGCGCCAGCGCGATTTCGCGCGTGCCCATGCCGCTGAATTCGGCCATCAGCACCACCTCCAGCATCGCCACCGGCAGCCGCCGCAGCGCGGCATGCAGGCGTGCCTGTTCCGCGGCCGCCTGCGGATCCTCGCCGCCGGCGATGGCTTCCGGCGTTTCCGGTGCCGCATTCGCGCCCCGCAGTTTGCGCCAGCGCAGGCGGTTGCGCGCGAGATTGAGCGCGGTGGTCCAGGCCAGTGCATCGATGCGCTCCGGATCCACGCGCTCCCTGCGCTGCCACAGACGCAGGTATGCATCATGGATCATGTCCTGGCATTCCTGTTCGTCCCACAGCATGCGGTACAGCGCGTTGTACAGTGGATGCTCGACGCGGCGGTAGGACGCGACAAGCTCGGTCTCGCCGACCGGCATCCCGGTCAGGCTTCGTCGGCAGGCAGCTGTGCCTGGGCCACGACCAGCTTCATGCTGCCGTCGGGCGCCGCGCTGGTGCTCAGGACCAGGAACTGGCCGGGCTCCAGCAGAACGTTGGTCTGGACCTGGCCGGCCCAGCTGGCATTCGACTGCACCATGTCGAGGCTTGCGCCGAGCGTGATGCCCGCAGCGGAGCGGCTGGCGTAGCCGTCGATGATCACATGGCTGGTGCGCGAGATGAAGTTCTTTCCGGGTGAGGCCAGCACGTCGGCAAAGCCCTGCAGGGTATAGCCCTGCAGCCCGAGCCCCTCGGTGGCCTCGTCCAGCGCCGGCTTCAGCATGGCCAGGCGCGGGTCCGGCGGAGCGGCTTCGGTCCCGCCCTCCAGGAGCCAGAAGCGCAGGCGGATCGGCGCATCGCCGGCCGGCGCCTCATTCTCGGCGTCCCGAGACAGGCTTGCGATGGCCTTGCCGATCGAGGCCTGCGTGCTGGCGGGGGCCAGCACCACCAGGCGCCCGTCGCTGGCTGACACCGAGCCGGTCTTGTTTGCGCTCAGCACGTCCAGCAGCGCGCTCTGCACTGATTGCAGCTGTGCCGGCGGCACCTCGTAGATCTGCACCGCCGGTGCCTCGGCCTCCGGCCCCCGGGCGCCCTCGCGGCCGCAACCTGCCAGCACGGCGATGGCGGCCAGCGCCACGCCCCATTTCGTCAGTCTGTCCACGCCTGTTCCTCCTTCCGTTTCCGGCCGCCCGCGGGCCTTTCCCATGGTTCTACACGCCAAGGCGGGATTTCTTCATCCGAAGCAGGGGAACGCTGGCCGAGCCAGAGGGCGATCCCGCGGCCGGCAGGGCGCGGCGTCCTTCCGACGGCGGAAGTGAAAGCGGCTCCCTTACCTGGGAGAAGAACCCAAAAAAAGCCGGGCAAGGCCCGGCTTTCGAGTCTGCTTGCGCGGGAAGTTCAGCGCTTCTTGCGCAGGAAGGCGACGATGAACAGGATCACGATCGCGCCGGCCAGCGAAGCGATGAAGCCGACCGGTGCGCCGGGGCTGTACCAGCCCATCGTCCGCCCGACCCAGCCGGCGAGCAGGGCGCCGCCGATGCCCAGCAGGGTGGTCAGGATGATGCCCATGTTCTGCCGGCCGGGCTTGAGCAGCCGTGCGAGCACGCCGACCACGAAGCCCACCAGGATGATCCACAGCCAGCTGCTGCCGCCGAATACGCCTTCCATCATGCTCCTCCCCGTCTGGATGATGCGCCCAAGCTTGGCAGCCCCGGTGCTGTTGCGCCAGCCCCGTGCCGGCGGCCGGGATGGATTCGCGGCGGCGCCGCCGGTCGCGGCGCCGCCGGAGCGACCCTCAGCAGCAGCCGTGGTCGCCGTGGCGCGTGCCGCTGTCGGCCGCCACCGCCGAACCGCTGGTTTCCCCGCGCTGGCTGGCGTGGTGGTGGTCGGCGATCACCCGCGCGACGCAGGCGGTCACCCGCTTGCCCATCGGGATGTGCAGAAACTCGTTCGGCCCATGGGCGTTGGAGTGTGGGCCGAGCACGCCGGTGATCATGAACTGCGCGCCAGGGAACTTCTCGCCGAGCATGCCCATGAACGGGATCGAGCCGCCTTCGCCCATGTACATCGCCGGCTTGCCGAAGAACTCGCGGCTGGCCGCGTCGATCGCCTGCTCCAGCCACGGCGACATCGCCGGTGCGTTCCAGCCGCTGGAGGCCTTCTCCAGCGCCAGCGTGACCCTGGCACCGGAAGGCGGATCGCGCAGCAGCTCGGCCTGCAGCATCTCGCCGGCGCGCTTGCCGTCGAGCGTGGGCGGCAGGCGAAGCGACAGCTTCACCGCGGTGTGCGGGCGCAGCACGTTGCCGGCCGAATCCAGCGACGGCACGCCGCCGACGCCGGTGACCGACAGCGCCGGGCGCCAGGTGCGGTTGAGCACCAGTTCGGCCAGGTCGTCGTTCATCGGCTGCAGGCCGGGCACCATCGGGAACTTGTCGTACACCGCCGTGCCCAGGACCTCGGCCGCCCGCTGCGCCTGCGCCAGGCGCTCGGCCGGGATCTCCACCGACAGCGCGTCGAGCAGGATGCGGCCGCTGGCTTCGTCCTCGATCCGCGACAGCAGCTGGCGCAGCAGGCGGAAGCTCGACGGCACGATGCCGGAAGCGTCGCCCGAGTGCACGCCCTCGTCGAGCACCGATACGCTCAGGTTGCCGCCGGCCAGCCCGCGCAGCGAGGTGGTGCACCACAGCTGGTCGTAGTTGCCGCAGCCCGAATCCAGGCAGACCACCAGCGACGGCTGGCCGATGCGGTCGGCGAGATGGTCGACGTAGGCCGGCAGGTCGTAGCTGCCCGATTCCTCGCAGGCCTCGATCAGCACCACGCAGCGCGAGTGCGGCAGGCCCTGCTCCTGCAGCGCCAGGATCGCGGCCAGCGAGCCGTAGATCGCGTAGCCGTCGTCGGCGCCGCCCCGGCCGTACAGCCTGTCGCCGCGCAGCACCGGCTTCCAGGGGCCGAGGTCGTCGTCCCAGCCGGTCATTTCCGGCTGCTTGTCGAGGTGGCCGTAGAGCAGCACGCAGTCGTCGTCGCTGCCGCCGTTGGCGGCCGGGATCTCGATGAAGATCAGCGGCGTGCGGCCTTCCAGGCGGACCACCTCGAGCTGCATGCCGGCTACCGGCTGCGCCCGCGCCCAGGATTCCATCAGCCTGACCGCATCGTCCATGTAGCCGTGCTGCACCCAGTCGGCGTCGAACATCGGGGACTTGTTGGGGATGCGGATGTACTCGACCAGTTGCGGGACGATCTCGTCGTCCCACTTTTCCGCGACGTAGCGGTCGATTCTGCTGCTGTCCATCTTTCGGATCCGATCGGAATTGGTCTGCCGATTCTAATCCCTTCGCCGGTGTAGGGAATTTCCTACACGACGGTGCGCGGTTTCCCGGCTTCCGCCCGGGAATTGCGGCGATAGGCTGCGCGGGCGCCCCGGGGAAGACTGTTTCCACCGCCCGGCAGGCCCGCCGGCGGGTGAGGAACCCAACCCAAGGAGAGGACCATGCAATCGATCAAGACCGTTCTGGCCACCGTGCTGCTCGCCCTGTCGCTGCTCGGCACGGCGTTCGCCAACGAGAAGGTCAACGTCAACACCGCCGACGCACAGACCCTGGCGCGGGTGCTGCACAACGTCGGCCCGGCCAAGGCCGAGGCCATCGTCGAATACCGCAAGGCCAACGGCCCGTTCAAGAGCGCCGAGCAGCTGGCCCTGGTCAAGGGCATCGGCCTGAAGACCGTGGAGCGCAACCGCGACCGCATCGAGTTCACCACGCCGGCGGTGCGGCGGACGGTGTCCGCTCCCACCGCCGCTGCGGGCAAGGGCGCCGGGAAGCAGCGCTGAGGCGCCCGGTGATTGCCGCCGCGCAGGGACGTGCGGCGGCAAGGGGCAAGGAAGGCCACCGGCGGCACGGATGCCGCGACAGGGAAGTTCCCGCCGCCCGCGGGCACAGGATGTGCCGGCGGGCGGCAACTTTCTGGTGCTTCTCCCACGTGCGGGGGCTGCTTTCACTTCCGCCGTCGGAAGGACGCCGCGCTCTGCCGGCCGGGGTCGCTCTTCGCTCGGTCAGCCCCGCTCCGCGGTCCGGCCCGGCGCAGCGCGCCGGGCGTTCGCACGAGCGCGCGGCATGCCGCGCAAGCAGTCCGTACTCACCCCAGGTCTTCGGAAGGACGCCGCGCCCTGTCGGCCGGGGATCGCTCTTCGCTCGGTCAGCCCCGCTCCGCGGTCCGGCCCGGCGCAGCGCGCCGGGCGTTCG
>CAKTDC010000007.1 GCA_934541015.1 uncultured Luteimonas sp. | reverse complement strand
GCTCCCGCCGGCGCCGGCGCCGGCCTGGCGGCCGCAGCGCGGCGCTCGGCTTCCGCTTTCGCCGCGGCCGCGCGCAGGCGCTTGAGCACCTGTTCGAGCGCCTGCGCATCGCGCCCCAGCGCCTTCTCGCGCGAGCCGCGCTCCCGGTAGCGCTGGTCGAGCCGGGCCACCGTCTGCGCGCGCTGCCGGCGGTCGCGCTCCAGGGTGGCGACCTGCGCCTGCTGCTGCGCGCGTGCAGCCTGCAGCGCGGCCTGGCGCTCGCCGATCTCGCGCTCCAGCGCCGACAGTTCCGCCAGTTCCCCCTGCAGCGCCTGGATGCGCGCACTGCGCTGGCGCTGCAGGTAGCGGTGGTAGACCAGGGTGCGGCCGGCATCACCGGCCTGGTCCTGCGACAGCAGCAGCTTCAGCGGCGCGGCACGGCCGGTCGCATAGCTGGCGCGCAGCAGCGCCTGCAGCTGGGCGCGCTGCGCGGCCATCCCCGCCTGCAGCCCGGCACGACGGGCTTCCAGGCCGGCCAGCGCCAGCGCCTGCGCCTCCAGTTCGGCTTCGGTGCTGCCCAGGGCGCGCGAGGACGCGGCGACCTGCTCGTCGGACTGGCGCAGCTGCCGCGCGGCGTCGCCGCGCTCGCCCTCCAGCCTGCGCCGCTCGGCGGCGACGTCCCGCAGCTCCTTGCGCACCCGCTCGAGCCGGCGCTCGGCGTCGCGGCTGTCCCGCTGCGCCCACGCCGCCGGCGCCAGCAGCACCAGCACCAGGGCCGGCACCAGCAGGCGCGGCCAGCGTCGCCTCATGTGCGGTCGACGAGCAGGCTGCTGCCGGTCATCTCCGCGGGCGTGTCGATGCCGAGCAGATCGAGGAGCGTCGGCGCCAGGTCGCGCAGGGCGCCGCCGCTGCGCAGGGTGGCGTCGCGGCTGCCGACGTAGACCAGGTCCACCGGGCCGACGGTGTGCGAGGTGTGCGGTTCGCCGGTGTCCGGGTCGCGCATCATCTCGCAGTTGCCGTGGTCGGCGGTGACCAGCAGCTCGCCCCCCCTGGCGCGCACGGCCTCGATGATCTGCCCCACGGCGCGGTCCACGGTTTCCACCGCGGCGATCGCCGCCTCCAGCACGCCGGTGTGGCCGACCATGTCGGGGTTGGCGAAGTTGCAGATGATGGCATCGAAGCGTTCGGCCTCCACCGCCTCGACCAGCTTCGCGCACACTTCCGGCGCGCTCATCTCCGGCTGCAGGTCGTAGGTGGCGACCTTCGGGCTCGGCACCAGGATGCGCTCCTCGCCCGGATACGGCGCCTCGCGCCCGCCGCCGAGGAAGAAGGTGACATGGGCGTACTTCTCGGTTTCGGCGATGCGCAGCTGGGTCAGGCCGTGCGCGCCGAGCACTTCGCCCAGGGTGTTGGCGAGGTTGTCGGGCGCGAACGCGACCGGCGCCGGCAGGCTGGCGTCGTACTCGGTCAGGCACACGAAGCGCGACAGCCGCGGCCGGCGCACGCCGGCACCGAAGCCGTCGAAATCCGGCGCGACGAAGGCGGCGCCGAGCTGGCGCGCACGGTCGGCGCGGAAGTTCATGAACACCACCGCGTCGCCGTCGTCGACCGGCAGCGCGTCGTGGAGCACGGTCGGCGCCACGAACTCGTCGTTCTCGCCGCGCGCATAGGCCATGTCCAGCGCCGACAGGGCGTCGGCCGCGTGCTGGTCCGAGGCCGCGTCCACGATCGCGTCCCAGGCCCGGCGCACGCGCTCCCAGCGGTGGTCGCGGTCCATGGCGTAGTAGCGGCCGGACACGGTGGCGATGTGCGCGTTGCCCAGCTCGTCGCAGCGCGCCTGCAGCGCGCGCAGGCTCGGCGCGGCCGAACGCGGCGGCATGTCGCGGCCGTCGAGGAAGGCGTGCACCGCCACCCGGCGCACGCCGCGGCGCGCGGCAAGGTCGAGCATCGCGAACAGGTGGTTCTCGTGGCTGTGCACGCCGCCGGGCGAGAGCAGGCCCATCACGTGCAGGGTGCCGCCGGCAGCGGTCGCGGCGTCGCAGGCGGCGCGCAGCTCGGCGTTGGCGAAGAAGCTGCCGTCGGCGATCGCGGCGTCGATCCTGGTCAGGTCCTGGTAGACGATGCGGCCGGCGCCGATGTTCATGTGCCCGACCTCGGAATTGCCCATCTGCCCGTCGGGCAGGCCGACGAACCGGCCCTCGGTGTGGATCAGCGTGGTCGGGTGGTCCGCCAGCAGGCGGCGCCAGTTGGGCACGTCGGCCAGGGCGATGGCGTTGTCGACCGGATCGTCGCGATGGCCCCAGCCGTCGAGGATCAGCAGGACCACCGGACGCGGGCGGCGCCCGGCGGACGGTGAACGGGGGGGTGCGTTCGACACGACGATGGGCCCAGTGACGTATGACAGGTGCGATTGTAGCCAAGCCGGGGCAAGCTGGCCGTACCGGTCCCGCAGCCAGCGCTGCGTCGCCGCCCGACTCCGCCACCGAGAGATCGCGCCATGTCCCGCCCCCGCCTGATCGCCCTCCCCGTCCTGTGCCTGCTGCTGACCGCCGGCCCGGCAGCGGCGCAGGAAGACATCAGCAAGGTCAACGGCAGCATCACCGCCGACGCCGGACAGCGCTACGCCGACCTGGAAACGGTGAACGGCAGCATCACCCTGGAAGCGGACGCCCAGGCCGGGGACGTGGAGACGGTCAACGGCAGCATCCGCGCCGGCGACGACGTCTCCGCCCGCTCGCTCGCCACCGTCAACGGCGGGATCCGGACCGGCGAGCGCGCGCGCATCGCCGGCGACGTGGAAACCGTCAACGGCGGCATCTTCGTCGGACGCGGCAGCACCGTCGGCGGCAGCATCGAGACCGTCAACGGCGCGATCGGACTGGTGTCCACGCAGCTCGCCGGCGGCATCGAAACCGTGAACGGCGACGTCACCGTCGGCGTCGGCTCGCGGGTCGGCGGCGGCCTGCGCGTGGCCAGGCCCGGCTCGAGCTGGTTCCCGATCCAGGTCAACCGGCGCAAGCCGCGGATCATCATCGGCCCGGACGCGGTGGTCGAGGGCCCGCTGGTGTTCGAACGCGAGGTGACGCTGTACGTGCACGACAGCGCGCGCACCGGCGCGATCACCGGCGCCACCGCGATCGCCTACAGCACGCCGCAGGCGCCGCGCGACTGAGCGACCACCGGCAAACCGGGGTCGAACCCGGTTTCCCGCCGATCTCCGGACAGCTCGTGAGCGCCGGCGGAAAAGCCGGCGTCGACCCCGGCCCGGGCCCCGGTTTTGCCGGGCGGCGTAGAATTGCCGCCACCTGTCCTGGAGTCCACTGAATGCGACCTTCCCTGATCCTGCTGTGCGCCGGCAGCCTGCTGCTGGCGGCATGCAACCAAGACCAGACCGGCGCCGCGCCGGCCGCAACCACTGCGGCAGCCACCGCGCACGCCTTCAGCCCCGACATCCACCCGGACGATTTCCGGGTGATGGTCGAGGCGCTGTCCTCGGACGAATTCGAAGGCCGCGCGCCCGGTTCGCCCGGCGGCGAGAAGACCGTCGAGTACATCCGCGCGCAGTACGAGCGCATCGGCCTGGAGCCGGGCGGCGAGGACGGCAGCTGGTACCAGAGCGTGCCGATGATCGAGACCACCGCCGACGAAGCGACCACCCTGCGCATCGACAGCAACGGCAGCGCGCGCGAGCTGGTCTTCGGCAGCGACATGGTGATCGGCACCCGCACCGGCCAGGCCGAGGTGTCGGTGGCCGACAGCGAGCTGGTGTTCGTCGGCTACGGCGTCGACGCCCCCGAGCAGGGCTGGAACGACTACGCCGGCATCGACGTGACCGGCAAGACCGTGGTCATCCTGGTCAACGACCCGGGCTTCCACGCGAAGGACGAGAGCCTGTTCGAAGGCAACCGCATGACCTACTACGGGCGCTGGACCTACAAGTTCGAGGAGGCCGCACGCAAGGGCGCCGCCGCCGCGCTGATCGTGCACGACACCGAGGGCGCCTCCTACGGCTGGGACGTGGTGAAGAACTCCTGGTCGGGCCCGCAGTTCGACCTGCGCGCCGAGGACGATCCCGAGCCGCGCCTGCCGGCGCAGGGCTGGATCACCGGCGAGGCCGCGAAGCAGCTGTTCGCCGATTCGGGCCTGGAGCTGGACGCGATGTACGCCGCCGCGGGCAAGCGCGGCTTCAAGGCGGTGCCGCTGAAGGCGAAGGTCTCGTTCGACCTGGCGAGCACGGTGGGCGAAAGCAGCTCGCGCAACGTCATCGGCGTGCTCCGCGGCAGCGAGCGCCCCGACGAGACCGTGGTCTACATGGGCCACTGGGACCACCTGGGCAAGCACGAGGGCGAGGGCGACACCATCTACAACGGCGCCATCGACAACGCCACCGGCATCGCCGGCATCCTCGAGATCGCCGGGAAGTTCGCCGCGGGCGAGCGCCCGGCGCGTTCGGTGGTGTTCCTGGCCGTGACCCTGGAGGAATCGGGCCTGCTGGGCTCGAAGTACTACGTCGCCAAGCCCACCTTCCCGCTCGACCGCACCGTGGGCGTGATCAACCTCGACGCGATGAGCGTCGGCGGCCGCTCGCGTGACCTGGTGGTCAACGGGCTGGGCAGCTCCGAGCTCGAGGACATCCTCCGGACCCACGCCGCGGCGCAGCAGCGGGTGCTGGTGGAGGAAGGCAATCCGGCCGGCGGCTTCTACTTCCGCTCCGACCACTTCAACTTCGCCAAGGCCGGCGTGCCGGCGCTGTACGCCAAGGGCGGCAGCGACCTGGTCGACGGCGGCACCGACGCCGGCAAGGCCGTCAACGAGGACTACGCCCGCCGCTACCACCAGCCCAGCGACGAGATCCACGACGGCTGGCGCTACGACGGCATCGTCGAGGATCTGGAGGCGGTGTACGGAGTCGGCCACGACCTGGCCACCGGCGAGCGCTGGCCCAACTGGTACGAGGGCAATCCGTTCAAGGCCGCGCGCGACGCGATGCGGCCGGGCGCACAGTAGGCCCATCCGCCCTGCTGCGGCTTCGCGGGACGGCGCCTTCGGGCGCCGTTTCCGTTTGCCGGCCCCGGCTCCGGCCGGCCCCCGCCCCGCTCGCGACAGCACGCCCCCCGCTGCCCTACCCTGAACACCCGACCACGAGACCCCGCCATGACCCTCGCCACCGCCTACTGGTGCATCCTGATCGCCGCGCTGCTGCCCTACGTCTGGGTGTTCTTCGCCAAGACCGGCGCACCCGGCTACAACAACCGCAACCCGCGCGCGTGGATCGCCAAGCAGGCAGGCAACTACCGGGTCCAGCGCGCCTACGGGGCGCACCTCAACGCGATCGAGGCGTTCGCGCCGTTCGCGGCCGGCGTGGTGCTGGCGCAGCTGGCAGGCGTCGATCCCGCGCGCATCGCCCTGCTCGCCATCGCCTTCGTCGCCCTGCGCGTGCTGCACGGCCTGCTCTACCTGGCGGACGTGCCGCTGATGCGCAGCCTGGCCTGGCTGGGCGGCTTCGGCTGCGTGGTGGCGCTGCTGGCGCTGGCGGCGCTGGCCGCCTGAGGCTCAGCCCGGATCCTCTCCCGCTGGCGGCGTGGACGGCAGCCGCCGCTCCCACCACGACAGCGCCACCAGCACGAACAGCGCCAGCGCCGTGGCCACGGCCGCGGTGAAGTAGTAGCGCAGCCCGGTGGCGACGCCGATCACCGCCACCACCAGCAGCGAGGCCGCGGTGGTGATGCCGGCGATGGTCCCGCCCCCGCGCCGGCCGACGCTGAAGATGGTGCCGGCGCCGATGAAGGCCACGCCGGCGATCACCGCCTCCACCAGCCGCAGCGGGTCCACCCGCAGCACCCCGGCGCCGGCCGCGCCGCCGGTCTGCGCATCCACCGCCAGCTGGCCGACCCCGACCAGCAGCGCCGACGCGCCGGCGACCAGCATGTGGGTACGGAAACCAGCGGGGCGCTGCTTCAGCTCGCGCTCGTAGCCGATCGCGCCGCCGAGCAGCATCGCCACGGCCATGGCGGCGACCACCCCGAACTGCTGCGCGATGCCCGGTTCCATGCCCGCCAGCGTGGCGGGCGCCGCGTCATGCCGCGGTGACGAGCCGCACCCGGGCGAAGTTGCGCTTGCCCACCTGGAGCACGCCCTCGAAGCCGGGGCCGAAGGTCGCGACCGGATCCTCGACCACCGCACCGTCGACCTTCACCGCGCGCTCCCGGAGCTTGCGGCTGGCCTCGGAGTTGGACGGCGTGATCCCGGCCGCGGTCAGCAGCGCGGCGATGCGCAGCCCCCCGGCCGGCACCGCCACCTCCTGCAGCGGCAGCAACGAGGTGTCGCCCTGCCCGGTCACCGCCGCGTGCCAGCCGGCGATCGCGGTCTCGGCCGCCGCCGCGTCGTGGAAGCGCGCGGTGAGCTCGCGCGCCAGCCGCAGCTTCACCTCGCGCGGGTTGAGCGCGCCCGCGGCGACCTCGGCCTTGAGCCGGGCCGCCTCGTCGATGCCGATCTCGAAGCTCAGCAGCTCGATCCACTCCCACATGAGGTCGTCGCCGACCTTCATCGTCTTGTTGACGAAGTCGATCGCCGGATCGGTCACCCCGATGTAGTTGCCCAGCGACTTGGACATCTTGTTGACCCCGTCCAGCCCCACCAGCAGCGGCATGGTCAGCACGACCTGCGGCGCCTGGCCGTGGCTTTCCTGCAGGCCGCGGCCCATCAGCAGGTTGAACTTCTGGTCGGTGCCGCCGAGCTCGACGTCGGCCTCCAGCGCCACCGAGTCGTAGCCCTGCACCAGCGGGTAGAGGAACTCGTGGATGGCGATCGACTGCTGCGCGGCGAAGCGCTTGGCGAAGTCGTCGCGCTCGAGCATGCGCGCGACCGTGTGCTGTCCGGCCAGGCGGATCATGTCGGCCGCCGCCATCGTCCCGAACCACTCGCTGTTGAATCGCACCTCGGTCCGGGCCTCGTCGAGCACCTTGAACACCTGCTCGCGGTAGGTCTGGGCGTTGGCCAGCACGTCCTCGCGGGTCAGCGGCTTGCGGGTGGCGCTCTTGCCCGAGGGGTCGCCGATCATCCCGGTGAAGTCGCCGATCAGGAAGATCACGGTATGCCCCAGGTCCTGGAACTGGCGCATCTTGTTCAGCAGCACCGTGTGGCCCAGGTGCAGGTCGGGGGCGGTCGGGTCGAAGCCGGCCTTGACCCGCAGCGGACGCCCCGCCGCCAGGCGCGCGGCCAGCTCCTCGCGCTTGAGGATCTCGTCGGCGCCGCGGCAGATCAGGTCGAGGGCAGGGGGCTGTGACATCGGAATCGCTCGCGGAAAGTCGAAGTGCGACGGCGGGCGGCAATGCGCCGTGAACGCCGTCGCAGGCTGGAATATTAAATATAGGTTAATCGGCGGGGGCGGAAAAACCTGCCCCATCAACCATTTGACGCGTCCACCTCATGTCCTTATGGTACTGCGCTGACGCGTCCTTCACGCCATCCGGGATTTGCCATGACGCAGCCGCCTCCGACGTCGCCGGACGACGCGCACAACGAATCGGTCCGGCGCAGCAACCTCCAGGCAGCTGCCGCAAATACCGCAAACGAAAGCAACTACGCCCACCCGGCCGATATCGCCGCACGCGCGCCCTTCAGCGGGCGCTGGACCCGGCGCGACTGGGCCCACGCCAGCATCTTCGCCACCCTCGGCGCCCTGGTCGTCGCCCTGGTCCCGGGCTTCTCCAACGCCATGCAGGACGGCACCGACCAGGTGCAGCTGACCACCCTGGCGCTGCCGCTGCCGCCGCTGGCGCCCGGCGCGGCGCGCGAGCCGGAGACCCACTGGCAGCTGGTCACGGTCGAGAAGGGCCAGACGCTCGGGTCGATCTTCGAACAGCTCGCCGTCCCCGCCGCGACCATGCACCGGATCCTCGAGAACTCGAGCGACCGGCAGCTGCTGACCCGGCTCAAGCCCGGCACCGTGCTCGGCTTCGACCTGGCCCACGACGGCACCCTGCGCGGCCTGCGCTACGACCGCGGCGATACCGAACGGGTGGAAGTGGCCGTGGCCGGCGAGGCCGTCACCGAGAAGGTGGTCCAGCGCCCGGTCGAGATCCGCACCGCGGTGATCAGCGGCGAGGTCGGCAGGTCGCTGTTCCACTCGGCGCGCAAGCTGGGCCTTTCGGGCAGCACCATCAACACGCTGACCGACGACATCTTCCAGTACGACATCGACTTCTCCAAGGACGTCACCTCCGGCGACCGCTTCAGCGTCGTCGTCGAGCAGACCTGGCGCGAGGGCGAGCTGATCCGCACCGGCCCGGTCACCGCCGCGATCTTCACCGCCAAGGGCAAGCCCTTCACCGCAGTGCGCTTCGAGCGCAACGGCAAGCCCGAATACTTCACCGCCGAGGGCCGGCCGCTGAAGAAGAGCTTCATCCGCAGCCCGATCCAGTACGCGCGCCTGAGCTCGAAGTTCGGCGCCCGCCGCCACCCGGTGCTGGGCACCATGCGCATGCACAAGGGCGTGGACTACGCAGCCCGCAGCGGCACCCCGATCATGGCCGCCGGCGACGCCCGCGTGGTGTCCTCGGGCTGGCACGGCGGCTACGGCAACAC
Source organism: uncultured Luteimonas sp. (assembly GCA_934541015.1). GTDB lineage: Bacteria > Pseudomonadota > Gammaproteobacteria > Xanthomonadales > Xanthomonadaceae > Luteimonas. The sequence goes on along the minus strand of CAKTDC010000007.1, from coordinate 89,280 downwards.
CGTCGTGCTCGACCACGGCCGCGGCTACACCACCCTGTACGCGCACATGTCGCGCACCGCCGGCCTCAAGCGCGGCCAGTCCGTGCGCCAGGGCCAGGTGATCGGCTACGTCGGCAGCACCGGCATGTCCACCGGCCCGCACCTGCACTACGAATTCCGCATCAACGGCGTGCACCGCAATCCGCTGCAGCACACCATGCCGCCGCCGGAGCCGCTCAACGGCCCGATGCTGGCCCAGTTCCGCAAGCAGACGGCGCCGGCGCTGGAGCGCATCCGCGAGGTCGAGGAAATCATCTACGCCACCGTTCCGGCGCGCCCGTCGCAGGACGATCCGCAGGTCGCCGCCGCCGTCACCGGCGCCGGCAGGGGCGGCTGATCCCGCCGATCGTCCTTCTCCCCGGCGGGGAAGGCGGGATCGGGGCAGGGCTGCGGCGAGCCCCGTGACCTAGAATCACGGGCATGTCCGACCTCTATCTCGGCCTGATCTCCGGCACCAGCGCCGACGGCATCGACGCCGCGCTGGTGCGCTTCGACGATGGCCACGCCCGGCTCGCCTTCGGCCGCACCTATCCCTGGGATCCCGCGCTGCGCGCGCGCCTGGTCGAGCTGGGCCAGCACTCGGCAACGCTCGGCCTGGACGAGGTCGGCGAGCTCGACGTGCGCATCGCCCGCGGCTTTGCCGACGCCGCGCTGCAGGCGCTGGCCGACAGCGGCACCGATGCGCGCCAGGTCGCGGCCATCGGCTCGCACGGCCAGACCCTGCGCCATCGCCCGCAGGGCCCGCACCCGTTCACCCTGCAGCTGGGCGACCCGAGCACCATCGCCGAGCACACCGGTATCGCCGTGGTCGCCGACTTCCGTCGCCGCGACGTCGCCGCCGGCGGCCACGGCGCGCCGCTGCTGCCGGGCCTGCACGCCGCCCTGCTGCATGCGGACGATGAAGACCGCGCCGTGCTCAACCTCGGCGGCATCGCCAACCTGACCCTGCTGCCCGCCCGCGGCGAAGTCCGCGGGTTCGACACCGGCCCGGCCAACGGCCTGATGGACGCCTGGTGCCGGCGCCACACCGGCGCCGACTACGACGCCGGCGGCGCCTTCGCCGCCTCCGGCCGGATCGACGACGCCCTGCTCGCGCGCCTGCTCGGCGAGCCCTGGTTCGCGACCCCGCCGCCCAAGTCCACCGGCCGCGACCAGTTCCACCTGTGCTGGCTGGACTCCCGCCTGCTCGGCGGCGAATCCCCGGCCGACGTGCAGGCGACCCTGCTGGCCCTGACCGCACGCACCGTCGCCGCCGCCCTGGCCGCCACCCAGGCCGGCACCCGCCGCGTCATCGCCTGCGGCGGCGGCGTGCACAACCCGGTGCTGATGGCCGCGCTGGCCGCCGCCATGCCCGATGCGGTCGTCGAATCGACCGCCGACCACGGCATCGACCCGGATTTCGTCGAAGCCATGGGCTTCGCCTGGCTCGCGCGCCAGACCCGGCTCGGTCTGCCCGGCAACGTCCCCGGCGTCACCGGCGCCGACGGCGCCCGGGTGCTGGGCGGAATCTATCCCGCCTGATCGCAGGCATGGCAAAAATGGTGCCGGGGACAATTTCCGCCGGCTGCAGCAGCAGAAATAGTGTCAGGGACAATGCCCGTCCCCGCCCACACGCCATCCAGCGCTCACCGGAGGAACAGACCATGGATCAGCCTGCCCAGCCCGGAACCATGGCCGAGGCCATCGCCGGCTACCGCTTCGCCTACCTGCTGACCGTCAGCGGCAAGGGGGCACCGCACGCGGTGCCGGCGTCGCCGGTGCTGCGCGACGGCGCGCTGGCAGTGGGCCCGATCGGCAGGCGCACGCGCGAGTTCGCGCTCGCGCGGCCGGCGGTCAGCCTGGTCTGGCCACCGGCGGCGGAGGACGGCTACACGCTGATCGTCGATGGCCGGGCGGCGGTGGTCGATGATGTCCTGCGGATCGCGCCGACGCGCGCCGTGCTGCACCGCTCGCGGCCGGCGCCGACGCCGGCGGATCCGGCGCGCTGCGATTCCGATTGCGTGGAGCTGGCGTTGCCGGCAGCGGCATCGGGACAGGGGTGAAGGCGGTTCATGGCGGGTGACAGGGGAGCGGATGCAGCCTGCACGGCTGCGGACGGGCCCCCACCCGGCCTCCCCCGGCAAGCGGGGGAGGAGAAAAGCCCAGGCGCGCCAGCCTCAGTCGTCGAGCATCGCCAGGTTCCGCACCGCGCCCTTGTCTGCGCTGGTCGCCAGCAGCGCATACGCCTTGAGCGCCGCGCTGACCCTGCGCGGGCGCGGCTGCGCGGGTTTCCAGCCCTTCGCGTCCTGCGCGGCGCGGCGCGCGGCGAGTTCGTCGTCGGGCACCAGCAGGTCGATCGTGCGCGCGGGGATGTCGATGCGGATGCGGTCGCCGTCGCGGACCAGGCCGATCGCGCCGCCAGCCGCCGCCTCGGGCGAGGCGTGGCCGATCGACAGCCCCGAGGTGCCGCCGGAGAACCGTCCGTCGGTCAGCAGCGCGCACTGCTTGCCCAGTCCCTTGGATTTGAGATAGCTGGTCGGATACAGCATCTCCTGCATGCCCGGCCCCCCCTTCGGGCCCTCGTAGCGGATCACCACCACCTCGCCCGGCCGCACCTCGTCGCCGAGGATGCCCTGCACCGCCGCATCCTGGCTCTCGTAGACGCGCGCGCTGCCCTCGAACACGTGGATCGACTCGTCCACGCCGGCGGTCTTCACCACGCAGCCGTCCTCGGCGAGGTTGCCGTAAAGCACGGCCAGGCCGCCCTCGCGCGAATACGCGTGCTCGACGCTGCGGATGCAGCCGTCGGCGCGATCGGTGTCGAGCGTCGGCCAGCGCGTGTCCTGGCTGAAGGCGACCTGGGTCGGGATGCCGGCCGGACCGGCGCGGTAGAAGGTCGCCACGGCCTCGTTGCCGGCGGTCGCGACGTCCCACTTCGCGATTGCATCGCCGAGGGTCTTCGCGTGCACGGTGGCGACACCGGTATGCAGCAGGCCGCCGCGCGCGAGTTCGCCCAGGATGGCCATGATGCCGCCGGCGCGGTGCACGTCCTCGACGTGGTAGTCGGGCGTGTTCGGCGCCACCTTGCACAGCTGCGGCACGCGCCGCGACAGGCGGTCGATGTCGCGCAGGGTGAACGGCACCTCCGCCTCCTGCGCCGCCGCGAGCAGGTGCAGGATGGTGTTGGTCGAGCCGCCCATCGCGATGTCCAGCGTCATCGCATTCTCGAAGGCCTCGAAGGTGGCGATGCCGCGGGGCAGCGCGGTCGGGTCCTCGCCGCCGTACCAGCGGTGCACCAGCTCGACCGCGGTGCGCCCGGCGCGCAGGAACAGCTGCTCGCGGTCGGCGTGCGTCGCCAGCAGGGTGCCGTTGCCGGGCAGCGACAGCCCCAGCGCCTCGGTCAGGCAGTTCATCGAGTTGGCGGTGAACATGCCCGAGCACGAGCCGCAGGTCGGACAGGCGCTGCGTTCGACCTCGGCCACCTGCTCGTCGCTGGCGTCGGGGTCGGCGGCCATCACCATCGCGTCGATCAGGTCGAGCTTCTGGTCGGCCAGGCGCGTCTTGCCCGCCTCCATCGGCCCGCCGGAGACGAACACCGTGGGAATGTCGAGCCGCAGCGCGGCCATCAGCATGCCGGGCGTGATCTTGTCGCAGTTGGAGATGCACACCAGCGCGTCGGCACAGTGGGCATTGACCATGTACTCCACCGCGTCGGCGATCACCTCGCGGCTGGGCAGCGAATAGAGCATGCCGTCGTGGCCCATGGCGATACCGTCGTCCACGGCGATGGTGCTGAACTCCTTGGCCACGCCGCCGACGCGTTCGATCTCGCGCGCGACCAGCTGGCCCAGGTCCTTCAGGTGCACGTGCCCGGGCACGAACTGGGTGAAGGAATTGGCGATGGCGACGATCGGCTTGTGGAAGTCGTCGTCCTTCATCCCGGTGGCGCGCCACAGCGCGCGGGCGCCGGCCATGTTGCGGCCGTGGGTGGAAGTCCTGGAGCGGTATTCGGGCATGGGAACCGGCAATGCAGTCGTCAGCGGTGGACCGGAGATTCTGGGCACTTTGCAACGTTACGGTTGCAACGATTGCGCGCGCAACCAAAGTCGAAGGGTTTTCTGCGGGTTTTCGCTTGACACCGGCGAACGCGAGGGTTTAGTTTGGCTCAATGCTGCATTGCCACACGCCCCCTGCCGACGCCTTCGACGCGCACTCCAGCGCCGCGTCCGTGCTTGTACTCGTGCTTATTACCTCGCCCACAGGTGCGGGACGATCCGGCGCGTAAGCAGAACACAACGCCAGAATCGCGAAACCCCGCACCGAGAGGTGTGGGGTTTTTTGTTGAACGACCCTCTTGCCACCCACCCGTAGAGATATTCCGATGACCCAGCAGTCCCTCCCCCGTCCCACTATCGCCATCGTCGGTTACGGCAGCCAGGGCCGCGCGCACGCGCTCAACCTGCGCGACTCCGGATTCGACGTCGTCGTCGGCCTGCGGCCCGGCGGCCCGACCGAGGCCAAGGCCACCGCCGACGGCTTCAGCGTCAAGGCCCCCGCCGAAGCGGTGAAGGACGCCGACCTGGTTGCCGTGCTGACCCCGGACATGGTGCAGAAGAAGCTGTACGAGGAGGTGCTGGCGCCGAACATGAAGTCCGGCGCCTGCCTGCTGTTCGCGCACGGCCTGAACGTGCACTTCGGCATGATCGCGCCGCGCGAGGACCTGGACGTGGTGCTGGTCGCGCCCAAGGGTCCGGGCGCGCTGGTGCGCCGCGAGTACGAGATCGGCCGCGGCGTGCCCTGCATCTGGGCGATCCACCAGGACCGCAGCGGCAAGGCGAAAGACCTGGCGCTGGCCTACGCCGGCGGCCTCGGCGGCGCGCGCGCCAACCTGATCGAGACCACCTTCAAGGAAGAGACCGAGACCGACCTGTTCGGCGAGCAGGCCGTGCTCTGCGGCGGCGCCTCGTCGCTGGTGCAGGCCGGGTTCGAGGTGCTGGTGGAAGCCGGCTACCAGCCGGAGATCGCCTACTACGAAGTGCTGCACGAGCTGAAGCTGATCGTCGACCTGTTCTACGAGGGCGGCATCACCCGCATGCTCGAGTTCGTCTCCGAGACCGCGCAGTACGGCGACTACGTCTCCGGCCCGCGGGTGATCGATGCCGGCACCAAGGAGCGCATGCGCGAAGTCCTCAAGGACATCCAGGACGGCACGTTCACCAGGAACTGGGTGGCCGAGTACGAAGCCGGCCTGCCCAACTACAACAAGTACAAGCAGGCCGACCTGGAGCACCCGATCGAAGTGGTCGGCAGGCAGCTCCGCGCAAAGATGGTGTGGCTGGACAACTCCCCGAAGGATCAGAAAGAGGCCGCGTGATGAACGGTGCGCACTGGCTGGTGCAGGCCCTGGAAGCCGAAGGCGTGGACACGCTGTTCGGCTATCCGGGCGGGACGATCATGCCCTTCTACGACGCGCTGCACGGCGCGTCGCTCAAGCACATGCTGGTACGGCATGAGCAGGGCGCGGCCTTCGCCGCGAACGGCTACGCGCGCGCCAGCGGGCGCGTCGGCGTGTGCGTGGCGACGTCGGGGCCGGGCGCCTCGAACCTGGTGACCGGCATCGCCGACGCGATGTTCGACTCGGTGCCGATGGTCGTCCTCACCGGCCAGGTGCCCACCTTCCTCATGGGCACCGACGCCTTCCAGGAGCTGGACGTGTTCGGCATGACCATGCCGATCGTCAAGCACAGCTTCCTGCCGCGCAGCGTCGACGAGCTGCCGAAGATGTTCGCCGAAGCCTTCCGCATCGCCCGCAGCGGGCGCCCGGGGCCGGTCCTGATCGACCTGCCCAAGGACGTGCAGATGGCCGACGCCTCGCACCTGCCGGTGCATTCGCCGCTGCCGCTCGAACCGGTGCCGGCGCCGCCTGACGCGGCCCTGCACGAGGCCGCGGCGCTGGTCTCGCAGTGCCAGAAGCCGGTGGTCTACGCCGGCGGAGGCGTGGTCCTGGGCGATGCGGTCGAGGCCTTCCGCGAGTTCGTCGACCTGACCGGCCTGCCCACGGTGCTCACGCTCAAGGGCCTGGGCGCGCTGGAGGCGAGCCACCCGTCCAACCTGGGCATGCTCGGCATGCACGGCAGCCGCGCGGCGAACATGGCGGTGCAGGAATGCGACCTGCTGTTCGTGGTCGGCGCCCGCTTCGACGACCGCGCCACCGGCAAGCTGGCCGAGTTCGCGCCCAACGCGCGCGTGGTCCACCTGGACGGCGACTGCTGCGAGATCAGCAAGCTGCGCGCGGCCGACGTCTCGGTGCCGGGCAACCTGTCGGCCAGCCTGTCGCGCCTGGCGGCGCCGCTGGCGGCGCAGATGGAAGGCCGCCACGCCGCCGCGCGCAAGGCCTGGCGCGACACCTGTGTCGAGCGCCGCACCCGCCACGCCGCGCGCTACGACGCACCCGGCGACAAGGTCTACGCGCCGGCCCTGCTCAGACGCCTGAGCGAGCTGGCGCCGAACGCGGTGGTCGCCTGCGACGTCGGCCAGCACCAGATGTGGGTGGCGCAGCACTGGCGCTTCCACCATCCGCGCCAGCACCTGACCAGCGGCGCGCTGGGCGCGATGGGCTTCGGCCTGCCGGCGGCGCTGGGCGCGCAGGCCGAAAATCCCGAGGCGCAGGTGGTGTGCGTCAGCGGCGACGGCTCGTTCATGATGAACATCCAGGAGCTGGCCACCATCCGCCGCTACCGGCTGCCGGTGAAGATCGTGCTGCTGGACAACTCGGCGCTGGGCATGGTCCGCCAGTGGCAGGAGCTGTTCTTCGAGAAGCGCTATTCGGAGATCGACCTGTCCGACAACCCGGACTTCGCCGAGGTCGCGCGCGCGTTCGGCATCGAGGCGCTGCGCGTGGACAAGGCCGCCGGGGTGGATGCCGCACTGCAGGCGCTGCTCGCCGCCGAAGGCCCGGCCCTGCTGCACGTGGCCATCGACACCGCCGCCAACGTCTGGCCGCTGGTGCCGCCCAACCACAACAACGCCCAGATGATGGATCCCGACGACGCCGGCACGCTCGACACCGGCGAATCCACGCCCAGGCAGGCGACCGTCACCGCAAGCAGCCCCGGGGAGGCCCGCAATGCGCTATCAGCTTGACCTGACCCTGCGCCATGCCGAAGGCGCACTGGCGCGCGTGCTCGGCGCCACCGAGCGCCGCGGCTTCAAGCCGCTCACGCTCGATGGCCAGGCCCAGCCCGAGGCCGAACGGTGGCAGCTGCGCATGACCGTGGAGGGCGAACGCTCCGACGCCTCCCTGCAGCAGCAGCTGGCGAAGATGCACGACTGCCTGGCGGTTTCGGTGCAGCCCTGCCCGTGAACGCGCCGCGTCTGCCCGCCTTGGCCCGTCCCCGTCATTCCAGCGCAGGCTGGAATCCGTTTTGCGTTTGCATCTTCGATGCAGTTGGAAAAGGCAAACGCCAATGGATTCCAGCTTTCGCTGGAATGACGGGAATCGAGGCCCTTGATTCTCCCCAGAGCCCCCTATGACCGCCACCATCACCCCCATCGCCGACGCCGCCCATGCCCACAAGCCGCTGGCCTGGTTCGACGGCGACCTGGTCGAAAGCGACACGCTGCAGGCCGGCCTGACCACGCACGCCATGCACTACGGCAGCGGCGTGTTCGAAGGCGTGCGCGCCTACGCCACCGAAGATGGCGCGGCGGTGTTCCGCCTGCCCGAGCACCTGGAGCGCATGCGCAAGGGCGCGGAGATGTTCGGCCTGCCGTTCGATGCGGCCGCGTGCACCGCGGCGACGCTGGCCACGCTGCGCGCCAACCGCCACCGCGACGCCTACATCCGCCCGCTGGCCTGGTTCGGCGAAGGCAGCTTCGGCCTGGACGTCGAGGGCCACGTGCCGCACCTGATGGTCGCCACCACCGCCACCAACGTCCACCTCAACGGCACCCGCGCGCGCCTGGGCGTGGGCAAGTGGCGGCGCAACCCGGCCGATTCGCTACCGCCGCTGAAGCTGTGCGGCGCCTACGTCAATTCCATCCTCGCCAAGCGCGAGGCCAAGGCGCGCGGCTTCGACGAGGCCCTGTTCACCGACCGCGAGGGCAACGTGGTCGAATGCACCGGCGCCAACGTGTTCATGGTCAAGGGCGGCACCCTGGTCGCGGTCGAGCACCGCGACGCCCTGCCCGGCATCACCCGCGACACCCTGCTGCAGCTGACCGGCGCCGCCGTGCGCAAGGTGACCCTGGCCGAACTGCTGGAGGCCGACGAGGTCTTCGCCTGCGGCACCGCGGCCGAGATCGCGCCAGTGGCGCAGATCGAGGGCCGCGAGTACGGCGACAACCCGGTCACCCGCGAGCTGCAGGCGCTGTACGGCCGCGTCGTGCGCGGCCAGGAAGCGGCCTGGCGCCACTGGCTGACGGACGTCTGATGGGCCCCGCCGTAGCCAGCACCATCGACGTGTCCGCCAGCGACGTGCTGGCGGCGCAGGCGCGGCTGCGCAAGTACCTGGACGTCACCCCCACGCACTACGCCGAGCGCTTCGGCACCTGGCTCAAGCTCGAGAACCTGCAGCGCACCGGTTCGTACAAGGTGCGCGGCGCGCTCAACGCCCTGCTGGCCGCGCGCGAACGCGGCGACGACCGCTACGTGATCACCGCCTCGGCCGGCAACCACGCCCAGGGCATGGCCTGGGCCGCGTACCGGCTCGGCATCCCGGCGATCACGGTGATGCCGAAGAACGCGCCCGAGACCAAGGTTGCCGGCGTCGCCCACTGGGGCGCCACCGTGCGCCTGCACGGCGAGACCTACGACGAGGCCAAGGCCTTCGCCGCGGAGCTGGCCGAGCACAACGGCTTCCGCCTGCTCTCGGCCTTCGACGACCCGGACGTGATCGCCGGCCAGGGCACCGTAGGCCTGGAAATCGCCGCGGCGATGAACCCGGACGTGGTGCTGGTGCCGATCGGCGGCGGCGGCCTCGCCTCGGGCGTGGCCCTGGCGCTGAAGTCGCAGGGCGTGCGCATCATCGGCGCCCAGGTCGAGGGCATCGACGCCATGGTCCGCGCCCTCAAGGGCGACCGCAGCCTGGTGGAGCCCCGCCCCACCCTGGCCGACGGGGTGCGGGTCAAGGAGCCGGGCTACCTGACCGAGAGGATCCTGCGCGAGCTGATCGACGACGTGGTCATCGTCCGCGAGGCCGAACTGCGCGAAACCCTGGTCCGGCTGGCCCTGGAGGAGCACGTGATCGCCGAGGGCGCGGGGGCCCTGGCGCTGGCGGCGGGCAAACGGGTCGCAGGTAAGCGAAAATGCGCGGTGGTGTCGGGAGGCAACGTCGACGCGGGGGTGCTGGCCAGGCTGCTGTCGGAGGTGCGTCCGCGCCCGCCGCGCAAGCCGCGCCGGCGCAGCCGCGACCGACTTCCGATGCCGGCGGGGACGTCCTCTCCACTCCCCGCCGGCATCCCGGCGCCCAAGGCGCCGCCGGAGACACCAGCAACACCCGACCCGATCCGCGACACCCGCGACACCCGCGACACCCGCGACAAACTGCACGAGGAAGCCCTCGCATGACCGCTACACCCGACCACGTACGGATTTTCGACACCACCCTGCGCGACGGCGAACAGTCCCCCGGCTGCAGCATGACCCCGCAGCAGAAGGTGGTGATGGCGCGCGCCCTGGCCGAGCTGGGCGTGGACATCATCGAAACCGGATTCCCCGCCAGCTCGCAGTCCGACCGCGAAGCCACCGCCACCATCGCCGGCGAGCTGCGCGGCACCACCCTGGCGGTGCTGTCGCGCTGCCTGCCCGGCGACATCGAGGTGTCGGCCAGGGCGCTGGAGGGCGCGGCGAAGCCGCGCATCCACGTCTTCCTCTCGACCAGCCCGCTGCACCGCGAGCACAAGCTGAAGATGAGCCGGCAGCAGGTGGTCGACTCGATCGGCACCCACGTCGCGCTGGCGCGCCGCTACGTCGACGACGTCGAGTTCTCGCCCGAGGACGGCACCCGCACCGAAGAGGACTTCCTGCACGAGGCGGTGGGCGTGGCGATCGCCGCCGGCGCCACCACGATCAACGTGCCCGACACCCTGGGCTACACCACGCCCGCCGAGATCCGCGGCCTGTTCGAGCGCATGATCGCCCACATCCCCGGCGCCAGGGACGTGGTCTTCAGCGCCCACTGCCACAACGACCTGGGCCTGGCGGTGGCCAACTCGCTGGCGGCGATGGAGGGCGGCGCGCGCCAGATCGAATGCACCATCAACGGCATCGGCGAACGCGCCGGCAACGCCGCGCTGGAAGAGCTGGTGATGGCGCTCAAGGTGCGCAACGCCTACTACAACGTCGACACCCGCATCGATACCCGCAAGCTGGTGGCCACCTCCAAGCTGCTGCAGCGCCTGATCGGCATGCCGGTGCAGCACAACAAGGCGATCGTCGGCGAGAACGCGTTCGCGCACGAGTCGGGCATCCACCAGCACGGCATGCTGCGCAACCGCAACACCTACGAGATCATGAACCCCTCCGACGTGGGCTGGCCCGATTCGAAGATGGTGCTGGGCCGCCACAGCGGCCGCGCCGCGGTCGGCCACCGCCTGCGCGCGATCGGCTACACCCTCGAGGACGAGCAGCTCGACCAGGTGTTCGAACAGTTCAAGCAGCTGTGCGAGCAGCAGCGCACGGTGGACGATGACGACCTGGAGGCGCTGATGACCGGCGGCATCAGCGGCCAGGGCTACCGCCTGGCCTCGATGACGGTCAGCGACCGCGGCCACCGCGCCAGCGCCCAGGTCGAACTGTCCGACCCGGAGGGCCGCAAGATCAGCGAGAGCGCGCTCGGCGACGGCCCGGTGGACGCGCTGTTCGCGGCGCTGGCCGCCGCTACCGACGTGCAGCTGTCGCTGGAAAGCTACAGCGTGCACAGCGTCGGCATGGGCACCGACGCCCGCGGCGAGGCCACGCTGAGCGTGCGCCACGAGGACACCGAGTACACCGGCAGCGGCACCAGCCGCGACGTGATCGAGGCCAGCGCGCTGGCCTGGCTCGACGTCGCCAACCGCATCCTGCGCACGCGCGCGCCGGCCAGGATCGCCGCGACCGCCTGAGACGCCAGCCCCCTCCCCCCGCGCGCGGGGGAGGGCCGGGGCGGGGGCAGCCGCAGGGATCCGTCCCCGCCCCCCGTCCCTTCCGCCCTTCCCCCGCCCGCGCGGGAAGGGGAAACGCCAGCAGCCACGAGAACCATGACCAGCCAGACGCCAAGAACCCTGTACGACAAGCTGTGGGATGCGCACGTCGTCGTGCCCGAGAGCGACGACGCGCCCGCGGTGCTGTACGTCGACCTGCACCTGATCCACGAAGTCACCTCGCCGCAGGCGTTCACCGAACTCGATGCGCGCGGCCTGTCGCCGGCGCGGCCCGACCGCACCAAGGCGACGATGGACCACTCCACGCCGACCCTCCCCGCCGGCCCCGACGGCCGCCTGCCCTACGCCAGCGAGGCTTCGGAGAAGCAGGTTGACACCCTGGCGCGCAACTGCGCCCGGCACGGCATCGAGCTGTTCGACATGGGCTCGGACCAGCGCGGCATCGTCCACGTGATCGCGCCCGAGCTGGGGCTGACCCGGCCGGGCATGACCATCGTCTGCGGCGACAGCCACACCTCCACCCACGGCGCCTTCGGCGCGCTGGCCTTCGGCATCGGCACCAGCGAGGTCGGCCACGTGCTGGCCACCCAGTGCCTGCTGCAGCGCAAGGCCAGGACCATGTCGATCACCGTCGAGGGCGAACTGGCCCCGGGCGTCGGCGCCAAGGACGTGATCCTGCACGTGATCGGCCGCATCGGCGTCAACGGCGGCACCGGACACGTGATCGAGTACCGCGGCTCCACCATCCGCGCGATGGACATGGAGCAGCGCATGACCCTGTGCAACATGTCGATCGAGGCCGGCGCCCGCGCCGGCATGGTGGCGCCCGACGAGACCACCTTCGCATGGCTGGCCGCGACCCCGCGCGCGCCGCAGGGCGCCGACTTCGACGCCGCGGTGGCGCGCTGGAAGGCGCTGGCCAGCGACGAGGGGGCGCGCTTCGACGCCGAGGTGCGGATCGACGCGGCCGACATCCGCCCGACCCTGACCTGGGGCACCCACCCGGGCACCGCGATCGCGGTCGACGCGCCGATCCCGGCCGCCGGCGACGCCGCCGCGCAGAAGGGCCTGGACTACATGCACCTGCGCGCCGGCGAGGTGCTCGAGGGCACCCCGGTGGACGTGGTGTTCGTCGGCTCCTGCACCAACGGCCGCCTGCGCGACATGCGCGAGGTCGCCCAGGTGCTGCGCGGGCGCAAGGTCGCGGCCAACGTGCGCATGCTGGTCGTGCCCGGCTCCGAACGGGTCAAGCGCGACGCCGAGGCCGAAGGCATCGACGAGGTCGTCCGCGCCGCCGGCGCCGAATGGCGCGAGCCGGGCTGCTCGATGTGCATCGCGATGAACGGCGACCTGGTCGCGCCGGGGCAGCTCGCGGTCAGCACCAGCAACCGCAACTTCGAGGGCCGCCAGGGCCCCGGCTCGCGCACCCTGCTGGCGTCGCCGCTGAGCGCGGCCTGGGCGGCGGTCAACGGCAGGGTCGGCGATCCACGCGACCTGTTCGACGCACGCCGGGAGGTGGCCTGATGTCCGGATTCTCCCGCCTGGTCTCGTCCAGCGTGGTGCTGGCGCAGACCAATATCGACACCGACCAGATCATCCCCGCGCGCTTCCTCTCCACCACCGAACGCAAGGGCCTGGGCAGGCACGCCTTCAACGACTGGCGCTGGCGCGGCGACGGTACCGCCAACCCGGAGTTCGCGTTCAACCAGGCGCACAATGCCGGCCGCGAGATCCTGCTGGCCGGCCGCAACTTCGGCTGCGGCTCCTCGCGCGAGCACGCGCCCTGGGCGCTTCGCGACCTTGGCCTGCGCGCGGTGGTCAGCAGCGAGATCGCCGACATCTTCCGCAACAACGCGCTCAAGAACGGGCTGCTGCCGATCATCCTCGACGAGGCCGTGGTGCAGCAGCTGATGCAGCGCCCGGACGACGCGCTGGAAATCGACGTCGCCGCGCGCACCCTGCGCACGCCCGCCGGCGAGTCCTTCTCCTTCCCGCTCGACAACTTCGCCCGCACCTGCCTGCTCGAGGGCGTGGACGAACTTGGCTACCTGCTCGCCCGCCGCGACGACATCGCCCGCTACGAACAGGCCGCCGCGCTGTAGGGACGGCGTAAACCGCAACCGCCAGACTGTCGACACCACACACACCTCCCCGCCCACGCCGCAGGACCCCCCCATGCAAGCCAGCATCGCCGTACTGCCCGGCGACGGAATCGGCCCCGAGGTCGCCGCCGCCGCCGTCTCCGTCCTCAAGGCCGTGGCCGCACGCCACGGCCACGCGTTCCGCTTCAGCGAACACGACATCGGCGGCATCGCCATCGACCGCCACGGCGAACCGCTGCCGGCGTCGACCCTGGCCGCCTGCCAGGCCGCCGACGCGGTGCTGCTGGGCGCGGTCGGCGGACCGAAGTGGTCCGACCCGAATGCACCGGTGCGCCCCGAGCAGGGCCTGCTGGCGATCCGCCGGGCGATGGGCCTGTACGCCAACCTGCGTCCGGTGCGCCCCCATCCGGCGACCATCGGCGCCTCGCCGATCAAGCCGCACCTGCTGCAGGGCGTGGACCTGCTGGTGGTGCGCGAGCTCACCGGCGGCATCTATTTCGGCGACAAGACCCGCGACGCCGAGGGCGCCAGCGACCGCTGCTACTACAGCGTCGCCGAGATCGAGCGCGTGGTGCGCCGCGCCGCCACCCTGGCGCGCGCGCGCCGCGGCCAGCTGACCTCGGTCGACAAGGCCAATGTGCTTGAGACCTCGCGGCTGTGGCGCGACGTGGCCACCCGCGTGGTGCGCGACGAATTCCCCGACGTGACCCTGGAGCACCAGCTGGTCGACTCGATGGCCATGCACCTGCTGGCCAGGCCGCGCGCCTACGACGTGATCGTGACCGAGAACATGTTCGGCGACATCCTCACCGACGAGGCTTCGATGCTGGCCGGCTCGATGGGCCTGCTGCCCTCGGCCTCGCTCGGCGAGGCCGGAACCGGGGCCGGCGTGAAGGGCATCTACGAGCCCATCCACGGTTCGGCCCCGGACATCGCCGGCAAGGGCATCGCCAATCCCTACGGCACCATCCTCAGCGCCGCGCTGCTGCTGCGCCACTCGCTGGGCCTGGCCGACGAAGCCGACTGCATCGAGCTGGCGGTGGATGCCGCCCTGGCCGACGGCGTGTTCAGCGCCGACATCGCCGACGGCGGCGTGGCGCTGTCGACCGAGGCGGTGACCGCATCGGTGATCGAGCGCATCGGCAGCCACTGCCGCGTCGCGGAAGTGCGCGGTTGAGCGTCCTGCCCTCGATCCCGGCGATGGAGGAATTCCTCGCGCGCGTGGCTGCCCGCGATCCGCTGCAGCCCGAGTTCCTGCAGGCCGTGCGCGAGGTCATGACCAGCCTGTGGCCGTTCATAGAAGCCAACCCGCGCTACCGCGAACAGGGGCTGCTGGAGCGGCTGGTCGAACCCGAGCGCGTGCTCCAGTTCCGCGTGTCCTGGGTCGACGACGCCGGCCGCACCCACGTCAACCGCGCCTGGCGGGTGCAGCACAGCAGCGCGATCGGCCCGTTCAAGGGCGGCATGCGCTTCCACCCCTCGGTGAACCTGTCGATCCTGAAGTTCCTGGCCTTCGAACAGACCTTCAAGAACGCGCTGACCACCCTGCCCATGGGCGGCGGCAAGGGCGGTTCGGATTTCGACCCCAAGGGCCGCAGCGACGGCGAGGTGATGCGCTTCTGCCAGGCGCTGATGTTCGAGCTGTACCGCCACCTGGGCCCGGACACCGACGTGCCGGCCGGCGACATCGGCGTCGGCGCGCGCGAGGTCGGCTACATGGCCGGCATGATGAAGAAGCTCTGCAACCACGCCGGCAGCGTGTTCACCGGCAAGGGCATCGCCTACGGCGGCAGCCTGATGCGGCCCGAGGCCACCGGCTTCGGCACCGTCTACTTCGTCGAGCAGATGCTGCACCACGCCCGTCGCGGGACCAGCGGCGCGCGCGTGCTGATCTCCGGCTCGGGCAACGTCGCCCAGTTCGCCGCGATCAAGGCGGTGGAACTGGGCGGCCGGGTGCTGACCTTCTCCGACTCGGGCGGCACCCTGTACGCGAAGGACGGCTTCGGCGAGGAGGCCATCGCCGAGATCATGGCGCTGAAGAACGAGCGCCGCGGGCGCCTGTCCGAACTGGCCGGCGACCCGCGCTACGACTATCTCGCCGGCAGGCGCCCCTGGCATATTCCGGCCGAGATCGCGCTGCCCTGCGCCACCCAGAACGAGCTCGACGAGGACGACGCCCGCACCCTGGTGGGCAACGGCGCGGTCTGCGTGGCCGAAGGCGCGAACATGCCCAGCACGCTCGAAGCGGTGGAGGTGTTCCAGGCCGCGCGCGTGCTGTACGCGCCGGGCAAGGCCAGCAACGCCGGCGGCGTGGCCACCTCCGGGCTGGAGATGAGCCAGAACGCCCTGCGCCTGGCCTGGACCCACGCCGAGGTCGACGAACGCCTGCACGCGATCATGAAGGAGATCCACGCCCTGTGCGTGCGCCACGGCCGGCGCGCGGACGGCAGCGTCAACTACGTCGACGGCGCCAACATCAGCGGCTTCATCAAGGTCGCCGACGCGATGCTCGCGCAGGGCGTGTACTGATCCTCCCCGCGCAGGAAGCGAAGCCGCCGGGCAGCCGGCGGCTCAGCGCAGCGCGGCGTTGATCTTCTCCAGCGCCGCCGCGCCGGGGCTGAGCTCGGCCGCCTCGAGCGAATTGAGCGGCGCCGCCACGGTGCCCAGGTGGCCGTGCAGGTCGTCGGCGCCCGGATCGATGTAGAGCAGTCCGGTGACCACCTCGCCGCGGGCGTGGCGCTGCTGGATCAGGTTCATCGCCGCGATCCGGTCGCGCGGATCGTAGCCGGCGTCGAGCTTGTGCAGGCGCAGGATCGAGCCGTCGTGCTGCTCGACATCGATGCTCTCGCCGGAGCCGTAGTCGACCACGATCTCCGCGCGCGGCGGCATCACGTCGAGCCGGTTGACCGCCTCGTTGTGCTCGCGCACGTGGTCGTAGCTGCGGGTGCTGCCGGCGTGGTTGTTGAAGGCCACGCAGGGGCTGATCACGTCGATGAAGGCCGCGCCGCGGTGCGACAGCGCACCCTTGATCAGGGGCACCAGCTGCCGCTTGTCGCCGGAGAAGCCGCGGCCGACGTAGGTTGCGCCCAGCTGCAGCGCCATGGTCACCATGTCCAGCGGCGCGTCGGCGTTGACCACGCCCTTCTTGGACACCGAGCCGCGGTCGGCGGTGGCCGAGAACTGGCCCTTGGTCAGGCCGTAGACGCCGTTGTTCTCGACGATGTAGGTCATGTTCACGCCGCGGCGGATCGCGTGCACGAACTGGCCGATGCCGATCGAGGCCGAGTCGCCGTCGCCGGACACGCCCAGGTAGATCAGGTCGCGGTTGGCCAGGTTGGCGCCGGTGAGCACGCTGGGCATGCGTCCGTGCACGGTGTTGAAGCCGTGCGACTGGCCGAGGAAGTAGTCCGGGGTCTTGGAGCTGCAGCCGATGCCCGAGAGCTTGGCCACCCGGTGCGGCTCGATGTCCAGCTCCCAGCAGGCCTGGATGATCGCGGCCGAGATCGAGTCGTGGCCGCAGCCGGCGCACAGGGTGCTGATCTTGCCCTCGTAGTCGCGACGGGTGAAGCCGATCGCGTTGCAGGCCAGCGTCGGGTGGCGGATCTTCGGTTTGGCCAGCCAGGTCATGCCACGTCCTCCCGGCGCACGTGGGGCTGCACGCGGGCCCGGATCGCATCGGAGATGAAGCGCGCGGTGATCGGCGTGCCGTCGTAGTGCAGCAGCGCGACCAGGCGCGCCGGATCGGTGTCGAAGGCGTCGATCAGCAGCGTCCGCAGCTGGCCGTCGCGATTCTGCTCGATCACGAACACCTGCTCGTGGACATCGATGAACGCGCGTACGCAATCGGGGAACGGATAGGCGCGCACGCGCAGCGTGTCCAGCGCCACCCCGGCCTCGCGCAGCTGCGCCATGGCCTCGTCCATCGCCGGCGCGGTCGAGCCGTAGAAGATCGCGCCGTACTTCGCCGGCACGTCCGCCTGCGCCAGCACCGGCTGCGGCACCAGCGCCCTGGCGGTGTCGAACTTCTGCTGCAGCCGCTGCATGTTGTAGACGTAGTCGGCCCCGCGCTCGGAGTACTGGGCCTGCGGATTGCGCGAGGTGCCGCGGGTGAAGTACGCGCCCTTGTCCGGATGCGTACCCGGCCAGGTGCGCCACGGGATGCCGTCGCCGTCGACATCCTTGTAGCGCGCGAACTCGCGGCCCGACTCCAGATCCTGGGCCGTCATCACCTTGCCGCGGTCGTAGCCGCGCGCATCGTCCCACTCCAGCGGCGCGCACAGGCGCTGGTTCATGCCGATGTCCAGGTCGGTCATCACGAACACCGGCGTCTGCAGGCGGTCGGCCAGGTCGAGCGCCTCGGCCGAGAAGTCGAAGCACTCGCGCGGATCGGCGGGGAACAGCAGCACGTGCCGGGTGTCGCCGTGCGAGGCCCAGGCGCAGGCCAGCACGTCCGACTGCTGGGTGCGCGTGGGCATGCCGGTCGAAGGCCCGCCGCGCTGCACGTCGATGATGGTCACCGGGATCTCGGCGAAGTAGGCCAGGCCGATGAACTCGTTCATCAGCGAAATGCCCGGGCCCGAGGTCGCGGTGAAGGCGCGCGCGCCGTTCCAGCCGGCGCCGACCACCATGCCGATCGAGGCGATCTCGTCCTCGGCCTGCAGGATCGCGTAGCGCCTGCCGCCGTCGGCGTCGTTGCGGAATTTTTCGCAGTACTTCTGGAAGGCCTCGGCCAGCGACGACGACGGCGTGATCGGATACCAGGCGCAGACCGTGGCGCCGCCGTAGACGCAGCCCAGCGCCGCGGCGGTGTTGCCGTCGACGAAGATGCGCCCGCCCACGGCGTCGGCGCGGCGCACCGTGAGGCCGATCGGGCAGGCGAGGTTGCGCAGCGCCCAGTCGCGGCCCGTGTGCAGCGCCTCGACGTTGGGCGCCTGCAGTTTCGGCTTGCTGCGGTACTGCTCGCCGATCAGCGCCTCGATCGCGGACACGTCCATGTCCAGCAGCGCGCTGAGCGCGCCCAGGTACATGATGTTCTTGAACAGCTGGCGCTGGCGCGGATCGTCGTAGGCGGCGTTGCACAGTTCGGTCAGCGGCACCCCGAGCACGGTGATGTCGTCGCGGAATTTCGACCGCGGCAGCGGCTTGCTGCTGTCGTGGAGCAGGTAGCCGCCGGGCTCGATCTCGGCCACGTCCGCGTCCCAGGTCTGCGGGTTCATCGCCACCATCAGGTCGACGCCGCCGCGCCGCCCCAGCCAGCCGCGCTCGCTGACCCGCACCTCGTACCAGGTCGGCAGCCCCTGGATGTTGGAGGGGAAGATGTTGCGCGGGCTGACCGGCACGCCCATGCGCAGGATCGACTTGGCGAACAGCTCGTTGGCCGAGGCCGAGCCGGAGCCGTTGACGTTGGCGAACTTGACCACGAAGTCGTTGACCGACTCCAGCGGCGCGTGGACCGGGGTCATGCCGCGCCCTCCGCACGGCCCGCGGCCGGCGGCGCACCGGCGTTCCGCGCGCCCCGCCAGGGCGGCACCCAGCTCGCGTGGAAGCAGGCCTCGTCGTCCTCCGCCATCACGCCGCCTCCCTGCGCCGGTCGCCGCAGCCGCCGCTGCCGGCATGCGCCTCCAGCAGCAGGAACTTCTGCATGTCCCAGGCCCCGGTCGGGCAGCGCTCGGCGCACAGGCCGCAGTGCAGGCAGACGTCCTCGTCCTTGACCATCACCCGCGCCGTCTTCAGCGGTGCCGACACGTACAGCGGCTGGTCGGCATTGAGCGCCGGCGCGGTCAGGCGCATGCGCAGCCCGGCCTCCTCGCCGTTGCCGGTGAAGGTGATGCAGTCGGTCGGGCAGATGTCGACGCAGGCGTCGCACTCGATGCACTTGTCTGCGCTGAACACCGTCTGCACGTCGCAGTTGAGGCAGCGCTGGGTCTCCTTCCAGGCGGTGGCGGCATCGAAGCCCAGTTCGACCTCGACATGCATGCTGTCGAGCTTCTTCGCCGCCTCCGACCACGGCACCGCGAAGCGCTCGTCGGGCGAGACCGCGTTGTCGTAGCTCCACTCGTGGATGCCCATCTTCTGCGAGTCCAGCCGCACCTCCGGCGGCGGACGCTCGCGCGGGTCCGCGCCCTGCAGCATGCGCTCGATCGAGATCGCCGCGGCGTGGCCGTGGGCCACGGCCCAGATGATGTTCTTCGGGCCGAACGCGGCATCGCCGCCGAACAGCACCTGCGGCAGGGTCGACTGGTGGGTGGCGGCGTCGACCACCGGCATGCCCCGGCGGTCGAATTCGATGCCCAGGTCGCGCTCGATCCAGGGGAAGGCGTTCTCCTGCCCGACCGCGATCAGCACCTCGTCGCAGGGATGGAACTCGTCCGGCTCGCCGGTCGGCAGCAGCTGGCGGCGGCCGTCGCCGTCGTATTCCACGCGCACCTTCTGGAAGGTCATGCCGGTGAGCCGGCCGCTGGCGTGGACGAAGCTGCGCGGCACGCGGCAGTCGAGGATCGGGATGCCCTCGTGCATCGCGTCCTCCTTCTCCCAGGGGCTGGCCTTCATCTCGTCGAAGCCCGAGCGCACCAGCACCTTGACGTCGCTGCCGCCCAGGCGCCGCGCGCTGCGGCAGCAGTCCATCGCGGTGTTGCCGCCGCCGAGCACCAGCACGCGCTTGCCGACCCGGGTCACGTGGCCGAAATAGACGTTGGCCAGCCAGTCCAGCCCGACGTGGATCTGGCCGGCGGCCTCCTGGCGCCCGGGCAGGTCGAGGTCGCGCCCGCGCGGGGCGCCGCTGCCCACGAACACCGCATCGAAGCCCTCGGCGAGCAGCGCGCGCATCGAATCGATGCGCCGGCCGGCCACGAACTCCACCCCGAGGTCGAGCACGTAGCCGGTCTCCTCGTCGATCACCTCCTCGGGCAGGCGGAAGCGCGGCACCTGGGTGCGCATGAAGCCGCCGGCCTTGGCCTCGGCCTCGAAGATGGTCACGGCATAGCCCAGCGGCGCCAGGTCGCGCGCGACCGTGAGCGAGGACGGCCCGGCGCCGACGCAGGCGATGCGCCTGCCGTTCCAGCGCTCCGCCGGGCGCGGCATGCGCGCGCGCACGTCGCCCTTGTGGTCGGCGGCCACCCGCTTGAGCCGGCAGATCGCCACCGGCTCGGGCGCGCCGGTGTTGTTCTCCTCCACCCGCCCGCGCCGGCAGGCCGGCTCGCAGGGACGGTCGCAGGTCCGCCCGAGGATTCCGGGGAAGACGTTCGACCGCCAGTTGACCATGTACGCGTCGGCGTAGCGGCCGGCGGCGATCAGGCGGATGTATTCGGGAACCGGCGTGTGCGCCGGGCAGGCCCACTGGCAGTCCACCACGCGGTGGAAAACCTGGGGATCACGGATATCGGTTGCTTCCACCGCGTCAGGCTCGTGTGCTGGCTCGGCCGATGGCGTCGGCCGTTCGCTCGCCGGGCCGAGTCTAGCGCCGATGTCATCGCGCGGTCATGTTGCGCGGCAACCCGCCCCCGGCGGGGCGCGGGACATATGTGTACTTAATAGTATAGTATTAGGGAATGTCCCTGAAATCCGCTCCCCGCCCGTCCCGCGAGCGCGCGTCGCAGCGCCCGGCTGCCGCCGGACCGGGCCGCCCGAAGGACCTGGCCAAGCGCGCCGCGATCCTCGACGCGGCCAAGCGGA
The DNA here is from genome assembly GCA_934541015.1 of uncultured Luteimonas sp. Taxonomy (GTDB): domain Bacteria; phylum Pseudomonadota; class Gammaproteobacteria; order Xanthomonadales; family Xanthomonadaceae; genus Luteimonas. The sequence goes on along the minus strand of CAKTDC010000007.1, from coordinate 68,347 downwards.
TGTTCACCGACCTGGGCTTCCATGGCACCAGCATGGACCAGATCGCGGCCGAGGCCGGGGTCTCCAAGCTCACCGTCTACAGCCATTTCGGCGACAAGGAGACGCTGTTCTCGACGGTGGTGAAGACCTACTGCGAGCAGTCGCTGCCCTCGGCGCTGTTCGAGCCCTCGCCCGACACCCCGCTGCGCGAACGCCTGCTGCAGATCGGCGAGGCCTTCTTCGCCATGGTCAGCTCGCCCGAGGCGATCTCCGGCCACCGCGTGATGTGCATGCCGCGGATCACCGACTCGCCACTGCCGCGCCTGTACTGGGAAGCCGGCCCGCGGCGGCTGCAGGAGGAGCTGGCCGAGCTGCTGCGCCGGCGCGCGGCGGTGGGCGAGCTCGACATCCCCGACATCGCCGCCGCCGCCTCGCAGTTCTTCGTGCTGGCCAAGGGCGACGCCCACGCCCGCCTGGTGTTCGGCTGCGGCCACGGCAGCGACACCCGAGCGGCCGCGCGCCAGCTGGAAGCGGCCGTGGACATGTTCCTGCGCGCCTACGCGGTGAACCGGAGATGACCGCACCGGCCCGGATTCCGCGCGATATCCGCGCCGGTGACTTCCGGCACTCAGGCCCCGACCCGGCCCGGGCGATCATCCAGCCGCGGTGAATGCGCCCGGGCGCCGTAGAATGGCGCTCCGGTCAACACCTTCAGAGCCAGACATGAACTTCGACTTCGCCAAAGCCCGGGAACTGATGGTCGAGCAGCAGCTGCGTCCCTGGGACGTGCTCGACATCCGCGTCCTGGAGACCCTCGCGGCCGTGCCGCGCGAAGCCTTCGTGCCCGACACCCACCGCAAGCTGGCCTACGCCGACACCGCGCTTCCGCTGGGCCACGGCGAATACATGCTCAAGCCGGTCGTCGAGGGCCGTGCGCTGCAGGCGCTGCTGCCGCAGGACCACGAGGAGATCCTCGAGATCGGCACCGGCAGCGGCTACCTGGCCGCCTGCCTGGGCCGGCTGGCGCGCGAGGTGGTCAGCCTGGAGCGCCACCCCGCGCTGGCCGACGCGGCCCGCGCGCGGTTGGACAGCCAGGTGATCGCCAACGTCGACGTGGTCACCGCCGATGCCTTCGAATGGGACACCGGGCGCCGCTTCGACGCGATCTGCGTCGGCGGCGCGGTCGACACCATCCCGGCGCGCTTCGTGGAGTGGCTGCGCCCGGGTGGCCGGATGTTCATCGTCCGCGGCCGCGTGCCGGTGATGGAGGCGGTCCTGCTCCACCGCGAGGGAGCGGATGTCAACGCCGCGCGCATCGAATCGTTGTTCGAAACCGAGCTCCCCTATCTTGCCGGCGCCGCCCCCGCGCCGGAATTCAGGTTCTGACCCAAAGGATTGCCCATGATCCGCCGCACCCTCGCCCTCGCCCTGGCCACCGCGCTGTTCTCCGCGCCGGCCTTCGCCGAAGACCTCATGCAGGCCTATGAGCTGGCGCGGCAGGGCGACCCGGTGCTCTCGGTCGCCGAGTCCGCCCGCGTGATCGACCGCGAGGGCGCGGTGCAGGCCCGCGCCGGCCTGCTGCCGCAGCTCGACGGCACGGTCACCTTCGGCCGCGGCTACACCGCCGGCTCGAGCATCGAGGGCAGCAGCCGCAGCTACGGCGCGCGCCTGAGCCAGTCGCTGTTCGACTGGCGCACGATCAACCAGTACCGCAGCGCGCGCGAGCTCGACGCCGCCGGCGGCTACGACCTGGAAGCGGCGAACGACGACCTCATCGTGCGCACCTCCGACGCCTATTTCCGCGTGCTCGAGGCGACCGAGACCCTGGCCGCCGCCGAGGCCGCCGAGGAGGCGTTCCAGAAGCAGTTCGACTACGCCGACAAGCGCCTGGAAGTCGGCCTGGCGCCGATCACCGACGTGCACGAGGCCCGCGCCCAGTACGACAGCGCCCGCGCCAACACCATCCTCGCCCGCAACGCGCTGCGCGACGCGGTCGAGGCCCTGGCCGAGATCACCGGCCAGCCGATCAACAGCTTCCGCGGCCTGCCCGATGACTTCAGCCCCGCCGTGCCTGCCGGCGGCGGCGTCGACGAGTGGGTGGCGGTCGCGCTGGAGACCAACCCGACCCTGCGCGCCTCCGCGCATGCGGTCCGCGCCGCCGAGCACAGCGTGCAGACCGCCCGCGGCGGCCACCTGCCGTCGCTGTCGGCCGGCGCCAGCTACAACAACAGCACCGCTTGGGACAACCAGCCCGGTCTCGCCGGCCGCGACGAGGGCCATTCGATCGGCCTGACCCTCTCGGTGCCGATCTTCGCCGGCGGCGCCACCCAGTCCGGCGTGCGCACCGCGATCGCCCGGCGCGACCAGGCCCAGGACCAGAACGAGCAGATCAGGCGCGCGATCGTGCGTAACACCCGCAACGCCTACCAGTCGCTGGTCGCCGGCGTGAGCGAGATCGAGGCCCGCCGCCTGGCCCTGGTCTCGGCGCAGAGCGCCTACGAGGCCTCGCAGGTCGGGCTCGAAGTCGGCACCCGCACCGTCATCGACGTGCTGATCAACCAGCAGAACCTGTTCGTCGCCCGCCAGAACTACGCCAGCGCCCGCTACAACTACCTGCGCAGCCGGCTGGCGCTGGAGCAGGCCGCCGGCACCCTGGACGTCGCCAACGTGCAGGACATCAACCGCCTGCTGACCGTCGACGTCGTCGCGCCCGTGCAGTAACGGGCGCGGCCGGCGCCGCGCCTACGCGGGGCTGGGCGGCAGGTCGGGGGCGATCAGGCGCAGGGTGCGCTGCACCGCGCCGCGGCCGTCCTCCACCAGGCGCAGGCCGGCTTCGACCATCCCCCCGCGCGCGGCCGGATCGGCGAGCAGGGCCTCGATCCGCGCGGCCACCGCGTCGGCGTCGGCGCCCACGCGCAGCGCGCCGGCCTGTTCCAGGCGCATGGCGATCTCGGCGAAGTTGCGCAGGTGCGGGCCGGTGACGATGGCGGTGCCGATCGCCGCCGGTTCGAGCAGGTTGTGGCCGCCGATGTCCTGCAGGCTGCCGCCGACGAAGGCGACATCGGCGCAGGCGTAGAAGTGCTTGAGCTCGCCGAGGGTGTCGACCACGAACACCGCGTCCTGCGCGTCCGGCCAGCGCGTGAGCGTGCGCGTGGCCACCCGCCAGCCCGCCTCCACCGACTGCTGGATCACGCCGCGGAAGCGTTCGGGGTGGCGCGGCGCCCACAGCAGCAGCAGCTCTGGCCAGCGCTGGCGCAGGCGCGCGTGCATCGCCAGCACCAGCGGCTCTTCGTCCGGGTGGGTGCTGGCGGCAATCCATACCGGCCTTTCGCCGATCCGCCCGCGGAACTCGCGCCCGGCGCGCGCATAGGCCGCGGTGTCGATCTCGATGTCGTACTTCAGGTTGCCGCTGACCAGCACCTTGTCCGGCGGCGCGCCCAGGCGCACGAAGCGCGCGGCGTCGTCGGCCGACTGCGCCGCGACCCGGCGCACCGTGCGCAGCACCCGCGACAGCAGCGGCCGCAGCAGCCGGTAGCCGCGCAGCGAGCGTTCGGACAGGCGCGCGTTGATGATGTACGACGGGATCCGGGCGTCGCGGCAGCACAGCAGCAGGTTGGGCCACAGCTCGGTCTCGACCACCAGCGCGATGCGCGGCCGGAAGTGCGCCAGGAAACGGTGCACCGCGCCGGTCAGGTCGTAGGCCAGGTAGACGTGCTCGACCCGGTCGCCCCACAGCGCGCGCACGCGCTCCGAGCCGGTGGGGGTGATGGTGGTGACCAGCATCCGCTGCTGCGGGAAGGCGGCGAGCAGGGCGTCGACCAGCGGCGCGGCGGCGTTGACCTCGCCGACCGACACCGCGTGCAGCCAGACCGGCGTTTCCACCGGCGCATCGCGGTAGCGCGCGTAGCGCTCGTTCCAGCGCTCGAAGTACGCCGGCTGGCGGAAACCGCGCCAGATCAGGTGGTAGAGGGTGACCGGCACCAGCACGTACAGCACCGCCGAATACAGACCGCGCAGCAATCGTTCGAGGGGTTCGGGCGGCATCGGGCAAGCATAGCCGGGAATCGCATCGCGCCGGCGCATGCGCGTGCCGGGCGGCGACTACAATCGCCGGATGAGCGCACGCGATTCCGACGCGCCCGGGCCGCCGCTAGGCCCCGGGCACTGGCCGACCTGGATCGGCATCGGCGCCATGGCGCTGGCTGCGCGCCTGCCCTGGGGCGTGCAGCGCGTCCTCGGCCGCATGCTCGGGCAGCTGCTGCGCGGGCTGCTGGCGGAGCGGCGCCGGGTGGCGGCGCGCAACATCGAGCTGTGCTTTCCCGAACTCGACGCCGGCGCGCGCGCATCGCTGCTGCGCGACAACTTCACCGCGCTGGGCATCGGGCTGTTCGAATTCGCGCGCGCCTGGTGGGGCTCGATCGCACCGGTGCGCGGGAACGTGGTGGTCGAAGGCCTGGAGCACGTGGCGGCGGCGCGCGAGGGCGGCCGCGGGGTGATCGTGGTGTCCGGGCATTTCTCCACCCTGGAGATCTGCGGCCGGCTGATGTGCGAGCACATCCCGCTCGCCGGCATGTACCGCATGCACGCGCAGCCGGCGATGGAGTGGGCGGTGCGCCGCGGGCGCCTGCGCTACGCCCGGGCGATGTTCCCCAAGCAGGACCTGCGCGGCGTGGTCCGCCACCTCAAGCGCGGCGGCCTGCTGTGGTACGCGCCCGACCAGGACCCCAGCCGCGGCGAAGCGGTGTACGTGCCGTTCTTCGGTCGCCCCGCGCACAGCCTGGTCTCGACCCACCAGCTGGCGCGGATGTCGGGCGCGGCGGTGATGCTGTTCCAGCACGCGCGCAGGCCCGACGGCGGCTACACGCTGAAACTCTCGCCCGCCCTCGAGGACTTCCCCTCCGCCGACGCCACCGCCGACACCGCGCGGGTGATGGCCGGCATCGAGGCGATGGTGCGCGCGGCGCCCGCGCAGTACCTGTGGATCCACCGCCGCTTCAAGCGCCAGCCGGACGGCGAATCGGTCTACTGAGGGCGGCTGCGGATCAGGTGCGCGCGCGGGCCTGCCGACCTTCGTCGACGGCAGCGGCATGGCCGCCGCTGGCCAGCAGGCTGCCCGCGTAGAGCGCGGCCAGGAGCAGGGTCAGCCCGCCCCAGAAGGTGGAATAGAACGCGAGGTGGGTGTTGAACGGGAACACCGTCACCGCCAGTGCCAGCATCGCCGGCCGCGCCGCCTCGCGCGCGGCCTGCTCCGCGTAGCGCCACGCGCGCCAGGCCAGCGCGGCGCCGGCCAGCCACAGCAGCAGGCCGAGGATGCCGGTTTCGCTGAGCACCTCGAGCACGATCTGGTGGGCGTGGAAGGCCGGGCCTTCGCCCCAGGCCGCCTGCTCGCCGGGATCGGGATCGCAGCCGGGGAAGGCGCGGCGGAAGCCGCGCGCGCCGACGCCGTTGACCGGATTCTCCGCGATCATGCACAGCGCCGCGCCCCAGATCCGCGCCCGGCCCGAGAGCGCGGTGTCCACGCCCGACTCCTCCGCCGTCCACGCCTGCGCGGTGCGCAGCAGGCGCTGCTCGACCTGCGGCGACACCAGGGCCGAGGCCACCAGCAGCACCGCACCCAGGCCGAACACGGCGAGCAGCCGCTTCCAGCCCAGCAGGCGCCAGCCCGAGAACGCCAGCACCAGGGCGTAGGTGATCCACGACGCGCGCGAGCCGGCGAACAGCACCACCATCCCCACCGCCGCCGCGGCCAGCAGCCAGCCGGTGTTGCCGAAGCGGCGCCCGGCGGCGAACAGCGCGAACGGCGACAGGCTGGCCAGCACCAGGCCCAGCTTGAGGTTGCACGGGCCGAGCACGCCGCCGGCGCGGTCGGCCGCGGCCACCTGTTCGAGGGTGCACATCGGGCGGCCGCTGATCGCCTGCTTGAGCGAGTCGATCCCCCAGAACAGCGGGCTCGTGCCGGCGAGGATTTCCAGCAGCGCATCGGCGGTCCACACCGCGACGATCACCGCCAGCCCGACGAAGGTGATGCGCCGCCCGCGCGGATTGGCCACCGCCGAGGCCGCCAGCCACAGGAACGGCAGGTAGCGCAGGTCGACCAGCGACTCGCGCAGCGCGCGGCCGTGGTCGACCGCGCCGATCGCCGACAGCAGCTGCGGCAGCCAGTAGGCGCAGAACAGCACGCTGGTCAGCGCCCAGGCCTGCTGGCTGAGCAGCAGCGAGCTGCCGCGGAAGCGGTCGAGCAGCAGGCGCGCGATCGCCGCCAGCGCGCCCAGCACCATCACCGCCTCGGCATAGCCCGGCGCCGGCCACAGCGCCACGAAGGCCAGCACCCAGTGCGGGGCCCAGCGCCAGCCGGGGACCGCGGCGGAGGCGTCAGCGGCGCGGTCTGCGCCCGTCGCGGAGTTCGTCATAGACCGTCAGCGTGGCGTCCTGCATCGCCTGCAGGGTATAGGGCATCGTAGCGGGAAGCGACGGCGGCCGCGCGAGCAGCGCCTTCGCGGCCTGCACCAGGGCGGCGGCATCGAACGGCGGCACCGCGCCCCCGGGCTGCAGTTGCGCGAGCAGTTCGCCCACGCCGCCGTGGGCCCAGCCCGCCACCGCGCGGCCGCTCGACAGCGCTTCGATCACCGTGCGCCCGAAGGCCTCGGGCTTGCGCGAGAGCTGCAGCACCAGGTCGCTGGCGGCATAGGCTTCGGCGATGGCGGAGGTCGGCGGCGTGATCGCCAAGCGGTCGGCGACGCCGAGCGCGGCGGCCCGGGCTTCGAGGTCGGCGAGATAGCGTTCGCGGCCCGCCTCGCGCGCCCCGGGCATCCACAGCCGCGCATCGACGCCCTCGCCGCGCAGGCCGGCGAGCAGGGCCAGCGCATCGGCATGGCCCTTGAGGCGGGTGCCACGGCCGGGCAGGAGCAGCAGCGGTCCGTCGCCGGCCAGCTGCGGATGCAGGGCGGCGACGCGCGCGCGCGCGTCGCGATCCGGGTGCGGCCGGCGCGGGAAGTCCGCCGGATCGATGCCGCGCGGGATCACGCGCAGACGCGCCGGATCGGTGTCGGGATAGTGCCGCAGCAGGTGTTCGCGCACCGTGTCCGACACGCAGACCACGCGCTCGCCGCGGGCCATGATCGCGCTGTAGCGCGAGGGCGAGTTGAGCCCGTGGGCGGTGGTGACGAAACGCGGCCGCGCGGACTCCGGCATCCCGCGCAGCGCCCGCCAGCCGATCCACGCCGGCAGGCGCGACCGCGCATGCACGATGTCGACGCCCTCGCGCAGGCACAGTCCGCGCAGCGCGCGCACGTGGCGCAGCACCAGCGGCGACTTGCGGCCGATGTCGAGTTCGAAATGGGTGGCGCCGCTGGCCGTCAACGCCGCCACGAGGCGGCCGCCGGCGGAGGCGACCAGCGCGCGATGGCCGGCCGCCGCCAGCGCCGACGCGACCTCAAGCGTGGAGCGCTCGACGCCGCCCGATTCCAGCGCCGGCAGCAGCTGCAGGACGGTCAGCGGTCGCGGCATGCGCCCGGCGCCGCCGGCGCGGTCAGTCGACCAGCACGAAATGCGCGCCGCAGTAGGGGCAGTCGGCCTTGCCGCCATCGCTCTCGATCGGCAGGTACACCCGCGGATGCGAATTCCACAGCGCCATCGAAGGCAGCGGGCAGCTCAGCGGCAGGTCGCTGCGGCGCACCTCGTAGCGGCGTTCGGCGTTGGCTTGGGTCGGCGCGGAATCGGTGGCGGTCATGGCGGTCGGGCTGGAAGCGAACCCGGCCATTCTAGCCGAGCCGGCCGGCCCCCATCCCCCGCTGCGCGAGGACTTTCCCCGCCGTGCGGGGGAAGAGGTGGAAACGGCATCGCTGCGCTTTGCTCCCTCCCCCGCTTTGCGGGGGTGAGGAAGGCCTGTGTGCGCGGCCTTGCCGCGCAGGCCATCCGGACGCCCGGCGCGCTGCGCCGGACCGGACGGGTCGGAGTGGTGGTGCGTCACCAGCCTCGTGCCTTCACTTCCGGTCCTCCCGACCCGGTACATGCGCACCCGCGGCGCCTGCGTGCTCGCGTGCCCCTGTGCGATGCGCTATCGTCGAACCCGCTCGCCCCCTCCGCCCGACTGCCGCAGCCCCGGCGCAGCCGTGCCGCCGTGACAGCCGGCCCGCCCCAGGAGCCTGCCGCCATGGACATGACGCTGGCCCGCGCCGCGCTCGGCTGCCTGCTGTGCCTGCCGGTCCTGGCGGCATGCCAGTCCACCCAGCCGCTGGGCAGGATCGTGACGCCGTCGGACATCGAAGACTCCGACCCGCCGCTCAACCCCGATCCGAAGCACATCATCCGCCTGCACGGCCGCGCGCCTGCGACCCTGGATTTCCGGTTCCGGATCGGGTTCCTGTCCACCAGCCAGGAAGGCGACTGCTGGAACCATGCCGGATTCTGGGAGGGTGGCGGCGAGAAGGCCTTCTCCTATGACCTGTATCCGGTGCGCAAGGGCGAGGACTGGAAAGCGGATTTCGTCGTGGATCGCTATCTGCCCGGCCGTTGTGGCTGGAATATCGACGCAAACGTCCTGATCCTGGTGGCGCCCCTTGATCGTCCCGAAGACATATCGGTGCTGGGCGGCATGCGTACCGTGATCGGCGATGCCCGGTATTGGGATGAGACTGCACCGATGTGCAAGCCGGGAATGCGCAACTGCGACGAGGCCCGTCGCGCGGGCGCCCAGAACGCCGATGAATCGATTCCCGTCCAGGTCCACTGCCGGCGGCGGGTAGGCAAGGATGCGATCGGTGACGACATGTTCATCTGCGACGAGTTTTCCGCGTACAAGACCATGCACTATGTGAAAGATCACACCCGACGCATCCGGATCGATCTTTACGACCACGGGACCACAGCACCGCCAGAGGGCGGCATCGAGGAGACTCTGCGATGAGCGATATGCCCCGGTCCCCCTTCATGCAGGTCGACTACAGCCGTGAGCTGGAGCTGGCACGGTTCAGTCGGGTGGCCTATCTCGACAGGGTGAACGTCACCAATCCAGATAACCGCGTGAACCCCGATTATCAATATCTTTTTGATGAGGAGGGATTGGGCCCGACCGCGTGGCGCCACCTCAACACCCGCGACTTCAACGACAGCACCGGCCTGGTGGCACACGGCCGATGTCGAGTTCGAAATGGGTGGCGCCGCTGGCCGTCAACGCCGCCACGAGGCGGCCGCCGGCGGAGGCGACCAGCGCGCGATGGCCGGCCGCCGCCAGCGCCGACGCGACCTCAAGCGTGGAGCGCTCGACGCCGCCCGATTCCAGCGCCGGCAGCAGCTGCAGGACGGTCAGCGGTCGCGGCATGCGCCCGGCGCCGCCGGCGCGGTCAGTCGACCAGCACGAAATGCGCGCCGCAGTAGGGGCAGTCGGCCTTGCCGCCATCGCTCTCGATCGGCAGGTACACCCGCGGATGCGAATTCCACAGCGCCATCGAAGGCAGCGGCAGGTCGCTGCGGCGCACCTCGTAGCGGCGTTCGGCGTTGGCTTGGGTCGGCGCGGAAGCGGTGGCGGTCATGGCGGTCGGGCTGGAAGCGAACCCGACCATGCTAGCCGAGCCGGCCGGCCCCCATCCCCCGCTGCGCGAGGACTTTCCCCGCCGTGGGGGGGAAGAGGTGGAAACGGCATCGCTGCGCTTTGCTCCCTCCCCCGCTTTGCGGAGGTGAGGAAGGCCTGTGTGCGCGGCCTTGCCGCGCAGGCCATCCGGACGCCCGGCGCGCTGCGCCGGACCGGACGGGTCGGAGTGGTGGTGCGTCACCAGCCTCGTGCCTTCACTTCCGGTCCTCCCGACCCGGTACATGCGCACCCGCGGCGCCTGCGTGCTCGCGTGCCCCTGTGCGATGCGCTATCGTCGAACCCGCTCGCCCCCTCCGCCCGACTGCCGCAGCCCCGGCGCAGCCGTGCCGCCGTGACAGCCGGCCCGCCCCAGGAGCCTGCCGCCATGGACATGACGCTGGCCCGCGCCGCGCTCGGCTGCCTGCTGTGCCTGCCGGTCCTGGCGGCATGCCAGTCCACCCAGCCGCTGGGCAGGATCGTGACGCCGTCGGACATCGAAGACTCCGACCCGCCGCTCAACCCCGATCCGAAGCACATCATCCGCCTGCACGGCCGCGCGCCTGCGACCCTGGATTTCCGGTTCCGGATCGGGTTCGCGTCTACCAATCCCGAAGGCGATTGCTGGAATCACGAGGGGTTCTGGGAAGGCGGCGGCGAGAAAGTCTGGTCCTATGATCTCTATCCGGTCCGGAAAGGCGAGAGCTGGGAAGCGGATTTCGTCGTGGATCGTTATCTTCCGGGACGCTGCGGCTGGAGGATCGGGGCCAGCGTCATGCTTGTGGTTGCCCCCTACGATCGTCCGGAAGGCAAGTCGGTGCTGGGCGGCGCTCGTACCGTGATCGGGGACGCGAGGGGTTGGGATGAGACGGCATCACAGTGCAGGCCAGGGATGCGCAATTGCGACGATGCCCGCCGTCTGCGTGTACAGAATGCCGATGAATCGATTCCCGTCCAGGTCCACTGCAGATGGCGCGTGGGCAAGGATGCGATCGGCGACGACATGTTCACCTGCAATGAGTTCGCCCGGTACAAGACCCTGCACTACGTGAAGGATCATACCCGGCGAATCCAGATCGATCTGTACGACCACGGAACCACGCTGCCACCAGAATCCGGCATCGAGGAGAGTACGCCATGAGCGACATGCCCCGGTCCCCCTTCACGCAGGTCGACTACAGCCGTGAACTTGAGTCGGCCCGCTTCAGCAGAATGGCTTATCTGGACAAGGCGGCCATCCACGATCCTGATGGATCGGTCAATCCGGATTACCGGCATCTGCTCGCGGAAGAGCTTGGAGAGTTTCGCTGGGAGCACCTCACCACCCGCGACTTCAACGACAGCACCGGCCTGGTCGCACACGCCTTCATGCGCAACGAGCCCGACAGGCGCATCGTCATCGCCGTCCGCGGCAGCGACAACCTCGTCGACTGGACGGGGCCGAATGCGGCAGTGGCGCGCGATGCCGAATGGCTCGACCTGGCCAACGTGATGTCCCCGCAGACCGACCGGACCCGCCGGCAGATGGCGTGGATACAGGACAAGCTGCTGCCCGGAGAGGCCTGGGATCCGCAGTTCGGGCAGCTGCTGGATTTCGCGAAGGAGATCCGCGACACGTACGAACCGCGCGGCTACACCATCGAAGGGACCGGGCACTCGCAGGGCGGTGCCGGGGCCCAGCTGATCAGCGAGACCTTCGGCTGGGGCGGTCGCTCGTTCGACGCCCCGGGCGCGGCCAACGTCACCGGATCACGCGGCTACCGCGACTGGCTGCAGGCCAACGACGTGACACCCGCCGGTGTGCCGCGCTTCAAGCCGGCCCCCTTCGACAGCGGTTTCCTCAACTACGCGGTCAACAACAGCGTGGTCTCGCACAAGACCGGGGAGCACCTGGGACAGGTGCAGTCGATCTCCAGTTTCGTGGGGCGTGAAGGGCTGGCCTCGCATGCGCGCCATGCCGTCGGCATCGTCGGCGGCGGGATCGCCGAGACGCCGCTGCTGGGGGAGGCGCTGAAGACGACCGGCAGCGCGCGGATGGCCTCGACGGTCATGTCCATCGCGCACGGCAGCCAGCACGGCGTGGACGCGTTCGACCGTCACGACATGGGGCGCATCGTGCGCGTGTTCGAGGAAGCGGTGCGCCGGCAGGAGCGCGGCGACCGGCAGCCGCTGCCGATCCTGGGCGAACAGCAGTCGCGCAGCCTGCCGCCGCTTGCCGGGAGCGATGGGGAACGGGCGCGGACGGGGCCGGAACAGCCGCCGGCAACGCGATCGCTGTTCGACGGCCTTGGGGAGACCCCGCTGTCCGGGCTGATGGCGCGGGACGGGAACGCCGGGGAGCGGATGTCGTCGTGGCTGGCCGGGCTGCAGGGCAGTGGTGCGGCTCAGGCGTGGCTGCAGTCCGGCCGGGAGCGTCTGCAGGCGGTCCAGCAGGACCTGTCTGCGGGCGCACAGGTGACGGAAGGGCAGGAGCAGGCCGGGCAGCCGTCGCGCGACGCATCGGAGCAGGCGCTGCTGCGCTGACGGAGGCGGTGGCTCCGGCGGGCCCCCACCCGGCCTTCCCCGCAAGCGGGGGAGGAGCCAGAAACGCGACGGCGCCAGCTTCTCTCCCCCCGATTCGCTCCTCCCCCCACAAGCGGGTGAGGAGCGAAAAACTTCATCACTGTGTGGGGGCGACGCGTCCAGCCTCGCTGCAAGCGGGGAGGAGCGAAGCAGCAACACTGCGCACGAGTTGCGTGTCCGGACTCTCCTCGCTGCCGCTTTCCTTGCCCGGCGGACGCGCGGAATGCAGAACAACGCCACCGGACGCTGCAAACGCCGCTCCCCCTACGCGGGGGACGCTTGTGCAAAGAACAGAATTTCGCTCGGAGCAGTGGCGATGATCCGCAGGGTTCCCGATTCGGCGGTGATGCCGAGGGCGTCCCCTGCGGCGAAGGGGGTTCCGTCCACGTCCGCGGCGCCTTGGACGAGGTGGAGCCAGCAGCGGCGGTCGGGGTCGAGCGGCCAGACGGCTTCCTCGCCGGGCGCCAGGCGCACGGCATGGAGCCAGGCGCGCTGGCGGATGGCGAGGCTGCCGTCGCTGCCGTCGGGGGACGCCAGCGTGGTCCACCGGCCCGCCGGCGCCGCAGGATCGAAGGCGCGCTGCGCAGTCGCCGGGGGCGCGTTGACGCGGTCGGGCTGGATCCACAGCTGCAGGACATGCGCCGGCGCGGTGGCCGAGGCGTTGCGGGCGGCGTATTCGATGCCGTGTCCGGCGCCGGTCCAGCGCAGTTCGCCCGCACGCTGCAGGTGTTCGGCGCCGGACGCGTCACGGTGGACCAGCGCGCCGTCGACGACCCAGTCCAGGATCTCCATGTTCGCGCGCCGCTGCGGCGCGATCTCCGCGCCGGGCGCGAGCCGCTCCTCGTTCAGCACGCGCAGCGTGCCGAAGCCCATCCATGCCGGGTCGTGATAGTCCCCGGACGAAAACGTGCGCCGGCGGTCGATGCCGCCGGCGCACTGGTGTCCGCGCGATCCTGCGCTGCGGAAGACGCGCAACGCCGTCAGCCGGCGTCGGCCGCAGCCTCTTCCGGTGCCGCGGTCACCGCCTCGGTGGTGATGCGCAGCTGCACCTCGTCGCCGACGTTGGGCGCATAGGCGCCCACGCCGAAGTCGCTGCGCAGGAACGTCGCGGTGGCGTCGAAGCCGGCCGCCGGACGCTTGAGCATCGGGTGCTCGGCGAAGCGGTTCATGGTCACGTCCAGGGTCACCGGCCTGGTGATGTCCTTGATGGTCAGCTCGCCGGTCACCTTGAGCCGGTTGCCGCCGGCCGATTCCACCGAGGTGCTGCGGAAGGTCGCCACCGGGAAGGTCGCGGCGTCGAAGAAATCGGCGCTGCGCAGGTGCTCGTCGAACTTGTCGGTGAAGCTGTTCAGGCCCGACAGCGGCAGGGTCACCTCCACCGAGGACTGGCTGACGTCGTCGGCGTTGTAGACGATGGTGCCTTCGGCGTCGCCGAAGTTGGCGACCGGGTTGGAGAAGCCCATGTGGTTCCACTGCGCGATCACCGTGGTGTGCGTCGGATCCATCACGTAGGTGCCCGACACGCCTTCGACCGCCGGTTCGGAAACGGCGGCATCGGTGGACGGCGTTCCGGTCGCCGCGGGCGTCACGGCGGTATCGGCCGGGGCGCTCGCCGGCTGGCACGCGGCCAGGGCGAAGGCCAGGGCGGCCGGGAGCAGCAGCAGTCTGGTCTGGTTCTTCATCTGGGAATCCTCCGGGGGTGTGCTCGGGAAAGGCCCGGGCCGACGCGGCGGCCGGCCCCGGGTGGTGCGCGGCGACATGATCGGGCATGCCGCCGCCTGTGGCGCCCTGCGGGTCCGGCCGCGATCGCGGCCGGCACCGCCGGGATGGATCACTCGATGCGCGCCGCCTCGTCGAACGACAGCCGCGGCGAGCGCGGGAAGATCGCGGACGGGTCGCCCCGGCCAAGGTTGACGAGGATATTGGACCGGATGGAAGTCCCTGCAAAGAACGCCGCGTCGACCTTGGCGGTGTCGAAGCCCGACATCGGTCCGGCGTCCAGCCCGAGCGCGCGCGCGGCCAGGATCAGGTAGGCCGCCTGCATGCTCGAACCGCGCAGCGCCACCCGGTACATCCGCTCCTCCGGCGAACCCTCGAACCAGGACTTCGCGTCGGTGTGGGGGAACAGCACCGGCAGCTTGTCGTGGAAGCGCATGTCGTAGCCGACGATCACCACCACCGGCGCGGACATGGTCTTGTCGTGGTTGCCCTCGCTCAGCGCCGGCTCCAGCCGCGCCCTGGCCTCGGCCGATTTCACGAACACGAACCGCGCCGGGCAGGAGTTGGCCTCGGTCGGGCCCATCTTCACGATGTCGTAGAGGCGGTGCAGGGTGGCATCGTCGATCTCGCCGGAGAAGGCGTTGTGGCTGCGCGCGGCCAGGAACAGCTGGTCGAGCGCGGCGTCGGTCAGGGGATTGCTCATCGGGTAGTCCGGATCTCGTGTCTTGGCTGGACGCCGGGGCCCGCAGTGTAGAGTTCAGCCTCCGCGCCCGCCCCGCCGCCGTCGGAACGGATGATCGCACCAATGGAACAATCGGGCCTCAATCCCCCGGAATCCGCGCAGATCTGGGCCATCAGCGACGGGCGCGCCGGCAATGCCCGCCAGGCCGAAGCGCTGGCGGAGGCGCTGGCCGGGGGCGCGGAGATCGGCCGCCTGCTGCTGACGCCGCGCGCGCCCTGGCGCTGGGCCGCGCCGCGGCACCTGCCCGGCGCCGGAGCGGCGTTCGGCCCCGGCTTCGCCCGCCTGCTGGCGGCACCGCCGCGGATCGCGGTCGGCTGCGGCCGCCAGGCGGCGCTGGCCACGCGCCTGCTGCGCGGCGCCGGTGCGCGCGCGGTGCAGATCCTCGATCCGCGGATCGATCCGGGGCACTGGGACCTGCTGGTGGTGCCCGAGCACGACCGCCTGCGCGGCGGACGCGTACTCACCGCCCTGGGCAGCCTGCATCCGGTGGACGAGACCTGGCTGGCGCAGGCGCGGGCGGCGTTCGCGCCCCTGGCCGACCTGCCGCGGCCGCGCACCGCGGTCCTGCTCGGCGGCGGCAGCCGCCACCTGGACTTCGGCGCCGCCGGCTTCGCGCGGCTGGCGGACGTACTCGATGGCGTGATCGCTCGCGAAGACGGCAGCATCATGGCCACCGCCTCGCGGCGCAGCCCGCCCGAGCTGCGTTCGGCGCTGGAGCAGCGCTGGGGCCACGCCCCGCACCTGGTCTGGTGCGGGCCGGAGGACGGCCCGAACCCCTACCCCGGCCTGCTCGCCTGGGCCGACCGCATCCTCTGCTCGGCCGATTCGGTCAACATGGTGTCCGAAGCCTGCGCCACCGCCGCGCCGGTGTTCGTGTTCGAACCGGAGACCGCCCGCGGCGGCCCGCGCCGGTTCCTCGACGGCCTGCTCGCACGCGGCCGCATCCGCGCGATGGATGCCACCCTCGCCCCGTTCGAGGCCACGCCACTGCGCGAAACCGCGCGCGTGGCCGAGCTCGTCCGCGCGCGCCTGGCACCATGAGAACAGGAACTGTCCGAAATTCGGACAATCGCACTTTCTTTAGAATAATCAATTAGATACGTTTTTTAGTGCAGCACTAACGCCCGCCGAGTGCGGGACTTTTTCGCGTTGCGGGTGCTGGGCCCGGTGCTGCCGCGGCGCTGGCGGATCAATCCCGCCGGACGCATTGCCGCCGCGCTGGCCGAGGCGGTGCTCCCGCCACGCCCCGGCGCGCACGTGGTCGCTTCGGGCCAGCTGGCCTGAGCCGCCGACGGCCGGGCTGGAGCCGTCGCCGGCGACGGTCGCATACTCGCAGTCCTGTCGGGGGCGGGGGCTTGGGGATGAACGGATCGGCGTGGTCGCGGCGGGATGTCCTGGGAGCGGCGGCGGCGGGCGCGGCCTGCGCACTGTTGCCGCGGGGCGCGCGGGCGCAGGCGGGCGGCCTGCTGCTCCGCGACGTCAGGCTCATCGACGGCACCGGCGCCGCCGCGCAGGCGGCCGACGTGCTGGTCCGCGGCGACCGCATCGAGCGCATCGGAAGGATCGACCGGGGCGCCGCCCGCGGCGCTCGCATCGTCGACGGGGGCGGGCGGGTGCTGGCGCCGGGCTTCATCGACCTGCACGCGCACGGCAATCCGCTCGAGCAGTCCTACGTCAGCCACCTGGCCATGGGCGCGACCACCATCGTGCTCGGCCAGGACGGCAGCAGTCCGGGCGTGCCGGGGGAAGACGCCGCCGGGCTGCCGGCCTGGTTCGAGGCGATGTCGCGCGCGGCGCCCGACATCAATGTCGCCACCACCACCGGCCACGGCAGCCTGCGCCGCCTGGCCGGCATCGACGACGCCACCCGCATTCCTTCTGGCGAACAGATCGAACGCATGATCGCCCTGCTCGACGCCGACCTGCGCGCAGGAGGCTTCGGCCTGTCCACCGGGCTGGAGTATGTGCCGGGCCGCTACGCGCAGACCGCCGAGATCGCCGCGCTCGCCGGCGTGGTCGCGCGCCACGGCGGCGTGGCGACGAGCCACATGCGCTCGGAGGACGACGGCGAGGTCGAGGCCTCGATCCGCGAGCACGTCGAGGCCAGCCGGCCGGCGCGCACGCACATCTCGCACCTGAAGGTGGTGTACGGCAGGGGTGAGGCGCGCGCCGAAGCGCTGCTGGCCGAACTGCAGCGCCACCGCGCCGGCGGCGTCGCCCTGACCGCCGACGTCTATCCCTACACCGCCAGCTACACCACCATCGGCATCCTGTTCCCGGAATGGGCGCTGCCGCCGACCGACTACGCGGCCGTGATCGAAACCCGCCGCGAGGAACTGCTCGGCGCGGTGGAAACGCGCATGATCCGCCGTGGCGGCCCGGGCGCGCTGCTGTTCGGCCCCGGCGAGCACGCCGGCAGGACCCTGGCGCAGGTGTCGGAGGCGATGGGCCTGCCGTTCCCGGAGGTGCTGGTGCGCCTGGGTCCGCGCGGCGGCCAGGCCGCGCACTTCGTGATGGACGAGGCGCTGCAGTCGCGGCTGCTGCTCGACCCCTACGTGGCGGTGGCCAGCGACGGCTCGCCCGGCGGCCGCCACCCGCGCGGGCACGGCACCTTCGCCAGGTGGATCGAGGAATTCGCCGCGGGCAGTGCGCGGGTGCCGCTGGAGGAAGCGGTGCGCAAGGCCACCAGCCTGCCCGCCTCCATCCTCGGCCTGGGCGATCGCGGCACGATCCGCGCCGGCGCGAAGGCGGACCTGGTGCTGTTCGATCCGGCGAAGGTGCGGGCGAAGGCGGACTACGTCGATCCCTACCGGCTGGCGGAGGGCTTCGATCTGGTGGTGGTGAACGGCGAGCCCGCCTTCGAAGGTGGTGAGCGCGTGGCCGTGGCGGGGGCGCTGCTGCGGGCCGAGCGGGGGTAGCGGGGCGAAAAGCCGGGCCC
This sequence comes from uncultured Luteimonas sp., assembly GCA_934541015.1. Taxonomy (GTDB): domain Bacteria; phylum Pseudomonadota; class Gammaproteobacteria; order Xanthomonadales; family Xanthomonadaceae; genus Luteimonas. The sequence continues at coordinate 50,842 of CAKTDC010000007.1, read as the reverse complement.
CCACCCCGGCCCTCCACCGCTTCGCGGAGGAGGGAGCAAAAGCGGACCGGTCGCCCTTCTCCCTCCCCCGCGATGCGGGGGAGGATCGGGGTGGGGGGCCAGTCAGCCGCCACGCAGCCGGAGTTCCCACCACAGGCCCGCAGCCCGGCAGCGCGCAACGCCACGCCTCAGCCAGCCTGCAGCAAGCCCGCTCCCCGCCACGCATCCCGTATCGCCGCCCGCGCCGATTCGATCCGCGCCTCCGGTTCCACCATCCGCTTGCGCCGGTCCAGCATGCAGTCCAGCCCCGCCGACAGCAGCACCGCGTGCGCCGCCAGCAGCGATTCCACTGTCGCCCCGTCGAGCACAGCCGCCTCCGCCATCGCCTCCAGCAGCAGCGGCGTGGCGCGCGGCACCAGCAGCGACGGAGTTTCGCCGGCGTGGCGCAGCACCAGGAACTGCAGCAGGAACTCGAGGTCGACCAGCCCGCCCTCGCCCTGCTTGAGGTCGAACCTGTCGGCCGTGCTGCGGTCGAGCTCGCCGCGCATGCGCAGGCGCATCGCCACCACGTCCTCGCGCAGCGCCGCCGCATCGCGCGCCCGCCCCAGCGTCTGCGCGCGCACCTGCGCGAAATCCTCGCGCAGCGACGCATCGCCGGCCACCGCACGGGCGCGCACCAGCGCCTGGTGCTCCCAGGTCCATGCGCGCTCGCGCTGGTATTCGCCGTAGCTGGCCAGCGACGACACCAGCAGCCCCTGCCCGCCGTCCGGGCGCAGGCGCACATCGACGTCGAACAGCCGCCCGCCGCCGGTCACCGCGCCGAGCAGGGAAACAATGCGCTGCGCCAGCCGCGCGAACCAGCGCGGCGCATCCAGCATCCGCGCGCCATCGGACTGCGCCTCGGCCGGCGCGTCGTACAGGAAGACCAGATCCAGATCCGAGCCGAAACCCAGCTCCTCGCCGCCGAGGCTGCCGTAGCCGATCACCGCGAAGCGCGATCCGGGAATCGTTCCGTGCGCCGCGCGCATGTCGCGCAATGTCAGCGCGAGCACGACCTCGACCACCGCATCGGCCAGCCACGCCAGCTGGCGCGTGGCCAGCTGCGGCGGCTGACGGCGGTCGAGCGTGGCCAGCGCGATGCGGAAGCTGAGCTGCTGGCGGATCTCGTTGAGCGCGAACAGCGCGGCCTCGGTGTCCTCGTGCTGCAGCACCGCGCGGCAGGCGGCGTCGAGCGCCGCGCGATCGTGCGCCTCGCCGCCGATGCGCACGTCCAGCAGCTCGTCGAGCAGCAGCGGATGCGCCGCCAGCCGCTCGGCCAGGAAGGCGCTGCGCGTGACCACGTCGACCAGCCGCGACAGCGCCGCGGCGTGTTCGTCCAGCAGCGCCAGGTAGCTGGTGCGGCGCAGGATGTTGTGCAGCAGCGCGAGCAGCCGGCGCACCGCCTGCAGCGGCCGCCCCGCCGGTGCGCTGGCCTGCAGCAGCACCGGCATCAGCCGGTCGAGCCGGGCGCGCGCGGCATCGGACAGGTCGCGCACGCTGGGCGAACGCGCGAAGTCGCGCAGCGCCTCGTCGACCGCCGCGGCATCGCCGAAACCCGCCGCCGCCAGCACCTCCGCGCCGCCGCCCTCGGGCAGCGCGCGCCAGTAGGCGGACAGGTCGCCATCGACCGCCGGCTGCCGCTCGCGGCTGGCCAGCAGCGCGCCGAACTCGCCGGCCACGGCCTCGCGATGCACGTCGAGCTCGGCTTCCAGCGCGGCCCAGTCGCGGTAGCCCAGGCCGAGGGCGATGCGCGCGCGATCGGTGGCGTCCCCGGGCAGCACGTGGGTCTGCGCGTCGCGCAGCATCTGCAGCCGGTTCTCCAGCCGCCGCAGGAAACGGTGCGCGGCCACCAGCCGCTCCACGCTCGCGGCCGGCACCTGCCCGGCATCGCGCAGAGCGCGCAGCGCCGGCAGCAACCGCCGCTCGCGCAGCGCCGGCTCGCGCCCGCCGCGGATCAGCTGCAGCACCTGCGCCAGGAACTCGATCTCGCGAATGCCGCCGCGCCCGCGCTTGATGTCGTCGGCCGACTCCTTGCGCTCGACTTCCGCGGCGATCATCGCCTTCATCCCGCGCAGGCCGTCGAGCGCGCCGAAATCCAGGTAGCGGCGGTAGACGAACGGGCGCAGCGTTTCGAGGAAGCGCGCGCCCGCGTCGGGATCGCCCGCCACCGGCCGCGCCTTCTGCCAGGCGTAGCGCTCCCAGTCGCGGCCCTCGCGCTGGAAATACTGCTCCATCGCCGCGAAGCTCAGCGCCAGCCGCCCGGCGTTGCCGAACGGGCGCAGGCGCAGGTCGACGCGGTGGCAGAAGCCGTCGACCGTGGTCTCGTCGAGCAGTCGCGCCAGCTGCTGGCCCAGGCGCGCGAAGTACTCCTCGGCCGCCAGCGGGCGCGGACCATCGCTCTCGCCGCTGGTTTCGAAGGCGTAGACCAGGTCGATGTCGGAACTGAAGTTCAGCTCCTCGCCGCCGAGCTTGCCCATGCCGAACACCACCAGCCGCACGGCGTTGCCGCCGGCATCGCGGACCACGCCGTGGCGCTGCGCGAACGCGGCCTCGAGCGCGGCCAGCGCCAGCCGCAGGCAGGATTCGGCGAGCTGCGTGGTCCCGGCCAGGGTGTCGGCGACATCGTCCAGCCCGAGCACATCGCGCCACACCAGCCGCGCCGACTCTGCCTGGCGGTAGCGGCGCAGCTGCCGCGGCCAGGACTCGCGGTCGTCGGCGGCGAGCGCCGGGGCGGGGACGGGGCCCGGGCCGTCGTCGCGGGCGAGCTGGTCGAGCAGCGACGGCTGGGCGGCCAGCACGTCGATCGCGAAATCGCTGGCGGTGGCGACACGGCGCAGCTTCGCCGCAAGATCCGGATCAGCCAGCCGCGCAGCCGGCAGGCGCGCGAGCGAGCGCTGGACGAGGGCTTCGATGTCGCCGGGAATGTTTGCCATTGCGGGATTGTGCATCGCGCAGGGCAGTCCCCGTCGCCCGCGAACTCCGCCACCTCCGGCGCCCCCGCCCCAGCCCGTCCGGCCCGGCGCCGCCCACTCCCCTTTCCCGCCCGGCGGAGCCCACACACCCCTCCCGCCCGCGCAGCGGGGGAGGCCGGGAGGGGGGAGTGTCAGCCGCAAGGTCATCAGGGCCCGCCATGCAGCCCGCGGCAGCAGCCATCGCCCCACAAACACCGGGCAACAAGAAGGTTCATCTCCCAAGTTCGGGGGCTGCTTTCACTTCCGCCGTCGGAAGGAGGCCGCGCCCTGCCGGCCGGGGATCGCTCTTCGCTCGGTCAGCCCGCTCCGCGGTCCGCAAGCCCCGATCCAGCCCTGCTCTTGCCTTCCCGCACTTGGGAACAGGGCAATAAAAAAGCCCGCTTGCAGTTGCCTGCCAGCGGGCTTTGCTCCCTCCCCCACGTCGGGTGCAGGGACATCGTGAATGATTCGTTACGTGGAATGCACGCTGCAGCGCAAAACGATACCGGTCAGTTCAAAAAGCACGGCACCACTCAGGCGACCACGGGGCGCAGGGATCCGTTGCGCCGCTTGCCCTTCGCGGCAGCACCGGGCGGTCGCGCGGCGGACGCCCCGGCAACTCCCGACGCCCCTGCGCCAGGCGCCCCGGCGACGCCCGACGGCGGCACACCGGGCATCCCGGCTATCCGCAGCGGGCGCACGCCCATCGCCGCCAGCACCGCGCGCGCTGCCGCTTCGCCCGATTCGCAGCCGCCCTCCATGAAGCCCTGCGCTTCCAGCGAAGTGTGCTCGCCGGCGAAGTGCAGCCCGCCCACCGATTCGCCCTCGGCGCCGAGGAAACCCGCCCAGTCGCCCGGGCGGTAGCAGGCGTAGCTGCCCAGCACCCAGGGGTTCGACGGCCAGTGGAAGCGGGCCTCGCGCATGCCCGCGCGGGCCGCGCCCACGCCGGGAAACACGCGCTCGAGTGCGGCCGTCGCCGCCGCTGCCTGCGCCGCAGGCGTGCCCTGCCCGATCTCGACGCCATGCCGGCCGCCGGTGAAGTTGGTCAGCACGCCCGCGCGGCCGGCCTGCTTGCGCGACGTCTCCCAGGTGGTCTGGTACGACAGGTCGCTCATCGACGCACCGTTGGCGCCCTGCGCGCGCCACACCCGCCGGTCGTAGCCGATCATCAGCTTGGCGTTGCTGCCGTAGGCCATGGTCTCGATCGCGCGCCGCTTCACCGCCGGCAGCTCGAGGTCCAGCCGCACCTTGCGCAGCAGGGTGAACGGCAGCGCCAGGATCACCTGGTCGGCGCGCACCTCGCGGCTGGCGCCGTCGCGGCGGAAGCCGAGCACGTAGCCGTCGCCCTGCGCGCGCAGCGATTCGAGCACGCTGGAGATCTCGATCGCATCGGCCACCTTCTCCGCAAGACCCTGCACCACCAGGTCGTTGCCGCCGCGCACGTGGAAGCGCTCGTCGCTCTCGCCGAAGACGTGGAACTTCTCCGGGTCGGTGCCGATGAAGGTGATGAAGTTCAGCGCCGACTGCTGGTCGATCTCCAGCCCCATCTCGGTGGTGTAGGCCACGTCCAGCAGCTTGCGCAGCCAGCCCGACACGCCGTTGCGGTCGAACCACTGCGCGATCGACATCGCATCGAACGCCTTGACGTGCGCGAACGTCTCCGGCGATGCGCCGTGGTAGGTCATCTCGTCCTCGCCCATCAGCGCCAGGTCGCGCTCGATCGCGGCGGCCACCGGCACGAAGGCCTCGACGAGTTCGCGTTCGCCGATGCGGCGACCGTCGAAGAACCAGGTGTCGGCATCGGCATCGCCGTCGAGCAGGTCGTCCAGCACCAGGCCCAGCTCGGCCGCCAGTGCGCGGATGCGCAGGTGGTGGCTGTCGATCAGCTCGCCGCCCAGTTCGATCACCTGGTCGTCGGCGAAATGCCCGCGCAGGCTCAGCATGCGCCCGCCGATGCGGGTCTGCGCCTCGTACACGCGCACCGGCACCCCCGCCTGGCGCAGCCGCCACGCGGCGGTCAGCCCGGCGATGCCCGCGCCAACGATGGCCACCTCGCTCCCCGGCGGCGACGCCCGGCGCATCGGCGTGCCGCAGCCGGCCAGCACCAGCCCGGCGCCGGAGCCCTGCAGCAAGCGCCGGCGGCGCAGGTCGATACGGCGCTCGGCGCCCTGCTGGCAGAACTCGTCCAGCGGCGCATCCGAACGCAGCGCCGCACGCGCGATCCGCATCGAGCGCTGCAGCAGGTGGAACAGGGGCGTGCGTGCCATGGCGTGGTCCTGTGGATTCCCCGGAAGTCCTCCGGACCAACGTCGGCCGCGGCGGCGGCAGGTCAGGGCCTGGGCCGGCGCCCCAGGTCGCGCAGGATCTCGCGTGCGGCGTTGCGCCCGGGCAGGCCGGTCACGCCGCCGCCGGGGTGGCTGCCCGAGCCGCACAGGTACAGCCCGGGCACGGCGCCGCGGTAGCGGCCCTGCCCGAGCAGCGGCCGCGCCGAGAACAGCTGGTCCAGGCCCAGCGCGCCGTGGAAGATGTCGCCGCCGACCAGCCCGAAGCGCCGCTCCAGGTCCAGCGGCGACAGCGCCTCGTAGCCCAGCACGCTGCGCGCGAAGTTGGGCGCCACCGCGTCGACGGTATCGATCATCAGCTTCGCCACCGTCTCGCGGTGCGCGTCCCAGCCGCCGTCGACCTGCGGATGCACGTGCTGGCAGAACAGGCTGGCCACGTGCCGCCCGGGCGGCGCCAGGGTGTCGTCGAGCGTGGACGAGATCACCAGCTCCACGATCGGCGCACGCGCCCAGCCGGCGTTGTGCGCCTTCGATTTCGCGTCGAACCAGGCCTGCTCGAAGTACTGCAGCGAATGCCCCACCAGGATCCCGCTCTGGTGGTGCGGCTGCAGCGCCGTGCCCGGCGCGGCGGTGAAGTCGGGCAGCTCCGACAGCGCCACGTTCATGCGGAAGGTGCCCGAGCCGCAGCGGTAGCGCCCGATGCGCTGCGCGGTGTCGTCGTCGAGGTGTTCGCCCGCCAGCAGCCGGGTGTAGAGCAGCTTCGGGTTGAGGTTGGAGGCGACCACCCGCGCGCGCAGCTCGCGCCCGTCCTCCAGCGCCACCCCGGTCGCGCGCCCGCCCTCCACCAGCACCTGCGCCACCGCCGCACCGGTCTCGATGCGCACCCCGCGCGCCGCGCATTCGGCCGCCATCGCCGCGGTGATCGCGCCCATGCCGCCAATGGCGTGGCCCCAGACGCCCTGCTTGCCGTTGACCTCGCCGAACACGTGGTGCAGCAGCACGTAGGCCGACCCGGGCGTGTACGGGCTGGCGAAATTGCCGACCACCGAATCCCAGCCCAGCGCCGCCTTCAGCGGCCCGGATTCGAACCAGTCGTCGAGCAGATCGCCGGCGGACCTGGTGAACAGGTCCAGCAGGTCGCGCCGCCCGCGCAGGTCCAGGCTGCCCAGCCGCTTCGCCGCGTCGTACGAGGCCAGCCAGTCGGCGAGTCCCATCGGCCCTCCCAGGTTGGGCGGGGCGCGGTCCATCAGCTGGCGCAGCACCGCCACCACGCGCTCGAGCATGGCGTAGTACGCGGGCAGGCGCTCGGCGTCGCGCGCCGACCAGCGCGCCACCTCGGCCAACCCGTCCCCGCCGCCCAGGCGGAACCCGCGCCCGTCCGGCAGCGGCAGGAAGTTGGAAAACGGCCGCTCCACCACCCGCAGCCCGTGTTCGGCCAGGCGCAGGTCGGCGATCACCCGCGGGTTGAGCAGGCTCACCGTGTAGCTGGCCACCGAGTTGCGGAAACCGGGGTGGAACTCCTCGGTCACCGCCGCGCCGCCCACCAGGTGCCGGCGCTCCAGCACCGTCACCCGCAGCCCGGCCGCGGCCAGGTAGGCGGCGCAGACCAGGCCGTTGTGGCCCCCGCCGACGATCAGCACGTCCTGGCCGCCACCGCCCATGCCCGCTCCCGCCCCGCGGCGCCCGGCGCCGCCCTCCGGCCATTGTAGGCGCCCCCCGGCCCGGCCCGGCCGCCGCCCGGACAGCCCCCGGACATGCGCCAGCGTCCGGAACCCGGTACCCTATGCGGCTCCCTTTCGCAACCCGGCAGCAGCCAATGCTCTTCCAACACGTCGCCATTGCCGGTCTGGCCCATATCGATGCGCCACGCCGCTTGTCCTCGGCGGAGATCAACGCCCGGCTCAAGCCGACCCTCGACCGCCTCGGCATCAAGACCGACGTGCTCGGCGGCATCGCCGGCATCCACTCGCGCTACCTGTGGGAAGACGAGAGCGTGCAGGCCTCCGACGTCGCCACCCTGGCCGGGGTCAAGGCCCTGGCCGACGCCGGCATCGATCCGGACAAGGTCGGCCTGCTGGTCAACACCTCGGTCAGCCGCGACTACCTGGAGCCGTCCACGGCCTCGATCGTCAGCGGCAACCTCGGCCTGCCCGACACCTGCCAGAACTTCGACGTGGCCAACGCCTGCCTGGCCTTCATCAACGGCATGGACATCGCCAGCCGCATGATCGAGCGCGGCGAGATCGACTACGCCCTGATCGTGGACGGCGAAACCGCCGACCTGGCCTACCAGAAGACCCTCGAGCGCCTGACCAGCGCCGACACCACCGAGGAGCAGTTCCGCAACGAGCTGGCCACCCTCACCCTCGGCTCGGGCGCCGCCGCCATGGTCCTGGCCCGCACCGAGCTGGCCCCGGGCGCCCCGCGCTACAAGGGCGGCGTCACCCGCGCCGCGACCGAGTGGAACAAGCTCTGCCGCGGCAACCTCGACGGCATGGTCACCGACACCCGCCTGCTGCTGATCGAGGGCATCAAGCTCTCGCAGAAGACCTTCGGCGCCGCCAAGCAGGCCCTGGGCTGGGTGGTGGACGAGCTCGACCAGTTCGTCATCCACCAGGTCAGCAAGGTCCACACCGCCGCCTTCACCCGCGCCATCGGCATCGACCCCAAGAAGGTCCTGACGATCTTCGGCGAACATGGCAACATCGGGCCGGCATCGGTGCCGATCGTGCTCAGCAAGCTGCGCGAGATGGGCCGCCTCAAGAAGGGCGACCGGGTCGCCCTGCTCGGCATCGGCTCGGGCCTGAACTGCTCGATGGCCGAAGTGGTGTGGTGACACCGTAAGGGAAGCTCTGCACAACTCGTCATTCCCGCGAAGGCGGGAAGCGCTCTGCAGCGGACGAATGTCCGCTCATCCACTGCCTTTGCTTTCAACACGTTGCAAGTCGCTGGATCCCCGCCTGCGCGGGGATGACGGAAGAATTTTTCTTACGGGACAGCACACCAGGCCGGGGTGGAACGCGGCCTACGCCGCCAGCCGCTCGATTCGCAGTGCCGCATCGCCCAACGCACGATGCGCTTCCTCCAGGTCGTAGTCCGCCTGCAGGCCCAGCCAGAAGCGCTCGCTGGTGCCGAAAACCGCGGCCAGGCGAACCGCAGTATCGGCGCTGATCCCGCGCTTTCCGAGCACGATCTCGTTGATCCGGCGCGGCGGCACGCCCGCCGCGCGCGCCACCGCGTTCTGGCTGATCCCCATGGGATCGAGGAACTCCTGTTTGAGCACTTCGCCGGGGTGGATATTGGGCAGGGTCTTCTTCATCGGAACGCTTCCAGGCCTCAGTGGTAATCGACGATTTCCACGCCGTAGGCGTCGCCATCCTTCCAGTGGAAGCAAATGCGCCATTGCTCGTTGATCCGGATGCTGTGCTGTCCATGCCGGCTGCCCTTCAGGGCTTCCAGCCGGTTGCCCGGAGGAATCCGGAGGTCGTCCAGGGTGACGGCGCTGTTGAGCATGCGCAGCTTGCGCCTGGCCACCGTCTGGATACCCGCAGGCAACCGCCGGGCAGGGGTTCCTTTCCAGATGTTCGCGGCTTCCTTGTCGGAGAAGTCCCGGATCACCAGGCAATCATAACGGGTTCCGTTATAGAACGCAAAGCGCCCTGCCCCTCGTGGCCCGGATGTGGATCACATCGCGTCCCGGCAGCCACACGCCATCAGACGGGCGGCGCTGGCCTCCCCGCGTCCCCGCCATCCCCGCAGAAGCGGACACGACGATCCAAGGCGGGTGTTCGGAGTTTCTCAACGGCGCGGGCCTTGGACATGCACAAAAAAACCGATAATTTGTGCACGTCGTCAGCGACGTGTATGAAAATTCCGGATTCCTGGCCATGAGGCGCCGGGATGCCCCTCCCTCCACTGTCCACGCTGGACCCCAGGCGGTTCGAGACCGTCCCGATCTTCCGGCTGCTGGTGGAAGCCAACCGCCGGCTGGCCGAGCTCACCCGAACCCGCGCCGCGAAAGGCGGTGCCGGCTCGGGCGTCCAGGCCAGACCCGCTCGTATTCTGCTTCCCGCTTTGAAAGCATCAGCGTGATTTCTTTCAAAGACCCGCGCGCACAGCAAGTGCGCCCGCAAAGGGGCGGATGGACGCCGGCGACTACCAGGTCCCGGAAGCCGGCCGCGGCCGGCTCTCGCAGCCGCTGCCGTACCTGTCCGGGTTCATCGAGCGCCACCGCGACGACGACTACCGCGGCCTGATCGAGGAAACCACCGGCCGCAGCTGGGGCCGGCAATACCTCGCCCGCGGCGTGCTGGCGGCCGTTGCAGACCCGGGCGGGGAACGATGATGTGCAACGGGCGTGCAGCCATACCGCGGCGCAGGCAGCCCCGATACCATCTCCATGCCGGCACCTCCAAGGGACACCATGTTCGAAAACGCCTTCAACTCCCTCGACCGCGTCATGCGCAACGACGAGGGCCTGGCCTCGGAGCTCGACTACGCCGAGCAGACTTCCTGGCTGCTGTTCCTCAAGTACCTGGACGACATGGAGCGCGAGTGGGCCGACGAGGCCGCGCTCAAGGGGCAGGCGTACGAGCCGGTCATCGATCCCGAGTTCCAGTGGAAGACCTGGGCCGCGCCGAAGACGAAGGACGGCACGCCGGACCCCAACGCCCTTACCGGCAAGGACCTGATCGAGTTCGTCAACGACGCGCTGTTCCCGTATCTGGAATCGTTCCGCGAATCCACCGACGACCCCGACACCATCGAATACAAGATCGGCGAGGTCTTCGCCGAGATCGCCAACCGCTTCCGCTCCGGCTACTCCTTGCGTGACGCGCTGGAGCTCATCGACACCCTCGACTTCGGCAGCTCCGATGCCAAGCACGAGCTCTCCGACCTGTACGAAACCCGCATCAAGCGCATGGGCAACGCCGGGCGCAACGGCGGCGAGTACTACACCCCGCGCCCGCTGATCCGCGCCATGATCCAGGTAGTCAAGCCCGAAATCGGCGAGACCATCTACGACGGCGCCTGCGGGTCGGCAGGATTCCTGTGCGAGGCGTTCGAGTACCTCAACAACGACAAGCTGTCCGCCAAGCAGTGGAACACGCTGCAGACCAGGACCTTCTACGGCCAGGAGAAGAAGTCCCTGGCCTACGTGCTGGGCCTGATGAACATGATCCTGCACGGCGTGGACGCGCCCAACATCCGCCACACCAACACCCTGGCGGAGAACGTGCGCGACTACCGGCAGAAGGATCTGCACGACATCGTGCTGGCCAATCCACCCTTCGGCGGCGGCGAGCGCAAGGAGGTGCAGCAGAACTTCCCGATCAAGTCTGGCGAGACCGCCTACCTGTTCCTGCAGCATTTCATCCGCAAGCTCAAGGCCGGCGGCCGCGCCGCCGTGGTCATCAAAAACACCTTCCTCTCCAACACCGACAACGCCAGCGTCGAGCTGCGCCGCGAGCTGCTCACCACCTGCAACCTGCACACCGTGCTCGACTGCCCGCAGGGCACCTTCCAGGGCGCCGGGGTGAAGACGGTGGTGCTGTTCTTCGAGCGCGGCGCGCCGACCCGCAAGGTCTGGTACTACCAGCTCGACCCGGGCCGGAGCCTGGGCAAGACCAATCCGCTCAATGACGAGGATCTCGCGGAGTTCGTCGAGCTGCAGGCCAGGAAGCCGACTACGCCGAAGAGCTGGACGCTGGACGTGGCCGATATCGACGAGGCCACCTGCGATCTTTCAGCGAAGAACCCGCACGCCCCGGAGCAGGCGCCGATGCGCAGTCCGGAGGAAATCATCGCCGACATGCTGGCGCGGGATGACGAGACGCGGGGGATTTTGGAAGAGGTGAGGGGGATGCTGTGAGGTCGGCGCTAGCGCCACAGGGGCATTCCCAATGGCCGACCAAACCACTGTCGTCCTGCATCGAGAAGGTGGTGGTGCCGTACAAGGTGCCTAAGAAAGACTTCCTAGAGAATGGAAGGCTTCCTGTTGTCTCCCAAGAAGCGGGTCTAATCAACGGCTACTGGAACAATGACCAGCACGCGATCGATGTCGATGAACCCATCGTGGTGTTTGGTGACCATACCCAAGTGCTGAAGCTGGTCGACTTCGACTTTGTCGTCGGGGCTGACGGAGTCAAAATTCTAAAACCGAAGAACTTTCTTGATGCCTCGTTTCTTCGATACTTTCTTGAGGCGAACCCGGTCCCATCGCTTGGGTATGCGCGGCACTATCGACACATAAGTGCCCTGCCAGTCCCGTTACCTGCCTTGGAAGAGCAGAAGCGGATCGTGGCGATCCTCGATCAAGTCTTCGCCGCCCTCGACCGCGCCCGTGCCCATGCCGAGGCCAATCTTGCGGACTCACGGGAATTGCTTGCGAACTCGCTGAATAGTCTTTTCCTTGGCTTGGCTGCTTCAGTTGATGTGGTTCCGCTGGAAGATGTGGCTCATCCGGATTGCACGCTTTCATACGGCATCGTGCAGCCCGGCGACGATGTGGAAAGCGGGCTTCCTGTCGTTCGGCCCGTCGATCTGAAGCAGCGTGTCATCACCCCGGAGTCACTCAAGAAGATCGACCCTGACCGTGCCAGTGGCTATGCGCGCACCCGGCTTGTCGGCGGAGAACTTTTATTGTGCGTTCGAGGCAGTACGGGAGAAGTCTCTATCGCAGCGCAGGAACTGACAGGCGCCAATGTCACTCGCGGCATCGTCCCGATCCGGTTCAAGGCTGGCAAGGTGCTTCCTGAATTTGCGTACTTCCAATTTCGGTCGAAGTTCATCCGCGATCAGATAGCCGCCAAAACCTATGGTGCTGCACTCATGCAGATCAACATCAAGGATTTGAGGAAACTCTCCTTCATCGTTCCGCCTGTCTCCGTCCAGCAGGAATTCGCAGCTCATGCCGAGCAACTTCTTGATCGCGCATCGCGCCTGTGCGCTGCTTATGAAGCCACCCTCACAGATCTCACCAGCCTCCGCCAATCTCTGCTCCAGCAAGCCTTCTCCGGCCAGCTCACCCAATAACCACGCACCCCAACCACCGCAATAAATCACAGGTCGGCTCACGCCGCGAAGCGGTGAGGTGCGCTTCAACAACCAAAGGTTGGTCAACCGACACCCCGCCGGAAAACCATCGTCGGCTCCGCGCCTGCGGCGCTTGAGCTGACCTACGTTTCTTCGGCAGAATCGCCCACCCAGTCGACCTGCCCGTCCGCGCGCAGTGCGGCGGGATCGAAGCCATCCTTCAGCATGATGGCCCGGGTCTGCACACGCCCTGCGGCACGCAGACGCTCACAGTGCTTGTGAAGGGTGGATGCGTCTTCCGTCAGGATGAAGGGAATGCCTTCGTGGCTGGCTTGCGCCAGCAGCTTCATGTCATCGCGCACGACGCTGCGCATATCGCCTTCGTTGCGCGGACCAAGTGCGTTCCACAGGTTTGCGGCCTTCTGCCCGTGCGCGATATTGAATTCGAGCAGGCGGAAATACCCAAGCGGCAATTCGGTGATGGCCTGCCTGATTCCGAACTCGGCCGCGACAATGGCCGAAAAATACATCGGCAGGTCATGCGTCAGCAGGTAGCGGTAGTAATCCGCGGCAACGGCATGGTGAGCACGGCGTTCATTGACCAGGGAGATCAGGAAGCTGGTATCCAGCAATACCGACACACTCATCCCCGGCCGCCCCGCAGGTCTTCCAGCCAGTCATCGGCCACATCCGACCACGCCCGGGTTCCCTTGCGCACCAGTTCCCCGAACCCGGCATCGTCCCATCCGCTGTGGCCGTCCTCGAAGCCGATCAGGGCCAGATTCCGCAGCTCGCCCGTGAGGAGGTTCTCCTCCGCGGAAACGTGGAGCGTGGCTGGTTTGTAGAGGCGGTTGCGCTCCTCGTCTGCCAGCGTCTTCTGGCTGCTGGCGACAGTCAGCACCTTGCCGCTGTCCAGCTTCAGATGGACATTGGCCCTGCTGGTGCCGCCAAGGTCGGTGATCTGGCCTTGAAGGTACTTCTTGACCGGCACCCACACCATTGCCGATTGGTCCCGGTAGTCGGAATCGGCATCCACGCGAACGATGGTCACGCCTTCCTGATCGGCCAGCGTGTAGCCGCGATGCGGGTGTTTCCGCGCGGCGGCCTGCCAGCGCGCGACCACGGCGGCGCGCCTGGGATCCACCAGGCCCAACGCGGTGGGATCATGCAGTCGCTCGACATCCGCCCAAAGGCCGGTTGCGGCCAGCAACCCGCTGGCAATCAGCGAAAGCGATCCTTCCTCGATGGAGACGATCACCTGGTTGAGGTCAACGTCCCTGTCGGAACCCGCCAGGAATTCACTGACGTCCTTCTGGAATTGCCCGAGCAGTGCCAACGGAACGTGCGCAGGCGCGACCGCCGCATTCTGGATGCGGTCGCTCAATGCGAAACGAAGGGTGTTGGCCGGTTCCATGTCCTGGATTGTAGTGTTTGCCCCGAGCGTCGGGAGCGCGCCGGGAGGAGCAAGAACCCCCGCGTAGTCTCCTCGCGGAGCCAAGAGGCGGGGGTCATGTTGCGGCCACTGTAGCAACCACAGCGGGAGGCTGCTACGAAGCGGTAGTGACTTACAGCGACCGGTTACATCCCTGAACAAGGTGAAGGGCGAATCCCGTCTGGTTGTGGGCGGGTTGAACGACTGGATTGCGGCTGGGCGCCACAATGTAGTAACGTTACTACTTAAGTGCTGCGCAGGAGGCTCCCATGACCATAACCACGCTCTCCAGCCGTGAATTCAACCAGGACATCGGCCGCGCCAAGCGCGCCGCCAAGCATGGACCGGTGATCATCACCGACCGCGGCAAGCCGGCGCACGTGCTGCTGTCCATCCAGGAGTACGAGCGGCTGACCCGCCCGCGCCGCAGCCTGGCCGAAGCCCTGTACATGCCCGGCATGGAAGACATCGAGATCGACTTCGAGCGGCCAAAGGCCCCGTCCAGCCTCCGCATTCCCGATTTCGACGTGGACTGAGCAGGAAAGCGCCTGCGATGTATCTGCTTGATACCAATGTGGTCTCGGAACTGCGAAAGGTGATTGCAGGCAGGGCAAACCCGCGCGTAGCCGCGTGGCAGGAGCAGGTGAATCAAAGCGCGTGCCTTGTTTCGGCAGTGACGCTGATGGAACTGGAAATCGGCGTGCTGCGCATGGAGCGGCGCGATGGCCGGCAGGGCGCATTGCTGCGCGCCTGGCTGGAGGAGCGCGTGGTGCCGGAATTCGCCGGGCGGATACTGCCCGTGGACGAGGCCGTTGCGCGGCGGTGCGCCGGACTGCACGTGCCGGACCCGCGCCCTGATCGCGATGCGCTGATTGCGGCCACGGCGCTGGTGCACGGCCTGACGCTGGTGACGCGCAACACGGCCGATTTCGCGGCCATGGGAGTTGTCCTGCTCGACCCGTGGAAACCGCAGACCCTGCAGGAAATCGAAGGGCGCTACCATGCGGGAAGGTGACATGGACCTGGGGAGCCCATGATCGAAACGGAAGCCGACACCCGCGCCAATCGCATTGATCCCGCGCTGCGCGATGCCGGCTGGGGCGTGGTGCCCGGCTCGCAGGTTGCCCGCGAGCTGACCATCGCCCCCGGGCGCATCCTCGGCGGCGGCCAGCGGGCGGCGATGGTCTCGGCGGATTACGTGCTGAGCTACCGCGGCCGGGGGCTGGCGGTGATCGAGGCCAAGCGCGCCGGGCTGGGGCACACCGCCGGGGTGGGGCAGGCGAAGCAGTACGCCGGCCTGCTCAAGGCCCGCTTCGGCTACTCGACCAACGGCGTCGGCTGGTACGAGGTGGACATGCACACCGGCGCGGAAGGCAGCTTCGAGCTGCCGTTCCCGACGCCGGACGCGCTGTGGCAGCGCTGCTTCCCGGAAGGCAATGACTGGCGCGAGCGCTTCGGCGCGGTGTCGTTCGAAACCGGCGGCGGCAAGTGGCAGCCGCGCTACTACCAGCACAACGCCATCACCGCGGTGCTGGAGGCGATCGCCCAGGGGCGCGAGCGCATCCTGCTGACGCTGGCCACCGGCACCGGCAAGACCTCGATCGCCTTCCAGATCGCCTGGAAGCTGTTTCATTCCAAATGGAACCTGAGCCGCAATCCGGTGCGCCGCCCGCGCATCCTGTTCCTGGCCGACCGCAACATCCTCGCCAACCAGGCCTACAACGCCTTCAGCGCGTTTCCGGCCGATGCGCTGGCGCGGATCAGCCCGGACGAGATCCGCCGGCAGGGAAAGATCCCGCGCAACGCCAGCGTGTTCTTCACCATCTTCCAGACCTTCATGACCGACGGCCGGGGCGGGGAAGAACCGCAGTTCACGTTCGAAGGCTACGAGCCGGATTTCTTCGACTTCATCGTCATCGACGAGTGCCACCGCGGCGGCGCGCGCGACGAGAGCACCTGGCGCGGCATCCTCGAATACTTCAAGCCCGCGGTGCAGCTTGGCCTGACCGCCACGCCCAAGCGCGATGCCAACGCCGACACCTATGCCTACTTCGGCGAGCCGGTCTATACCTACGCGCTGAAGGAAGGCATCGGCGACGGCTTCCTCACCCCGTTCAAGGTGCGGCAGATGGCGTCCACGCTGGACACCTACCGCTGGTCCGACGAGGACGAGGTGGTCTCCGGCGAGATCGACCCGGAGCGCGAATACACCGAGGCGGACTTCAATACGAAGCTGATCATGGACGACCGCGAGCGCAGCCGGGTGCAGGAGTTCATGGACCAGATCGACCAGCGCCAGAAGACGCTGGTGTTCTGCGCCACCCAGCAGCACGCTGCGCGGGTGCGCGACTTCATCAACCAGATCAAGGACAACCCCGACCCGCTGTACTGCCAGCGCGTGACCGCCGACGACGGCAAGCTGGGCGAGAAACACCTGGAGGATTTCCAGGACAACAGCAAGACCCTGCCGACGATCCTGACCACCTCGCAGAAGCTGTCCACCGGCGTGGACGCGCTCAATATCCGCAACATCGTGCTGCTGCGCCCGATCCGCTCGATGATCGAGTTCAAGCAGATCATCGGCCGCGGCACCCGCATGTTCGACGGCAAGGACTACTTCACCATCTACGATTTCGTGAAGGCCTACGAGCATTTCAACGATCCCGAGTGGGACGGCGAGCCGCTGCCGCCGGAGCCGCCGGGTGAGCCGCGCAAGCCGAAGGATCCGGACGACTTCGAGTACCCGCCGCATGAGCCGGTGGGCGGCAGCCCCGTGGATCAGCCGAAGGCCGAGACCGTGGTGGTCAAGCTCTCCGACGGCAACGCCCGCCGGATCCGCTACGTCGGCGCCACCACCTACTGGTGGAACGGTCGGATGATCACCGCGCAGGAGTTCATGCAGCAGCTCTTCGGCGACCTCGGCCAGCTGGTCGTCTCCGAAGACGAGCTGCGCGAGATCTGGAGCGACCCCGAGCGCCGCGAAGCCTTTCTGCAGCGCCTCACCGACCTGGGCTACGACAGCGACCGCCTCGACGACATGCGCCGCCTGATCGATGCCCCCAACAGCGATATCTTCGACGTGCTGGCATACGTGCGTTTCGAGTTGGCGCCGCTGGCCCGATCCGAGCGTGTACGCACGGCCCGAAGGTCCGGCATGGAAGGATACGAACGCGAAATGCGCAGCTTCCTCGACTACGTGCTTGGCGCCTATGAGCTCAACGGCATCGGCGAGCTGGGATCAGCCAGGGTCGGCGCCTTCCTGCGGATCCGCTATGGCGGCATCAATGACGCGAAGCGGATACTGGGGCCGGTGGACGGGATCCGGAAGGCGTTCGTCGAGATACAGGGTCACCTGTTCCGCTGAATGCGACCGGGGAAACAGGGCTCAGGGCGCGAACGATTGCACCGATGCCGGCGTTGCGTTATCCACGGATCGAAGACTGAGGATCATTGATGAACCACGAACTCCTCCATCGCCACATTGCCGCCTACATGGCCATGCTTGCCGACCCGGACACGCAGGATGCCGACAGGCTGCGCGAGCGCCGCAGCCGGATGGCGTACTACCAGGGGTGGACGGCCGATCGCCTGCGCGCCATGACCGCCGACGACCTGCTCGAATACCTCTCCGGGCTCTGGGCGATGCTGATCTGGGGCAACAAGCAGTACGTGGTGGACAAGCTCATCGCCGGGCACGGGCTGGAGCGGGTGCGCGAGGAGATCGCGCACCTGGTCTGGTCGCCCGACCCGATCGAAGCCCGCTGGGACCGCTTCCGCGCCCGCATCAAGGGCATGGGCCCGGCGATGATGAGCGAGCTGCTCACCCACGTGCATCCCGACAGGTTCCTGCTCTGGAATCGCCGGGCATACGTGGGGCTGGAGTACCTGGGCGTGCCCGACCTGCCCAAGTACAACTACCAACTCACCGGCAAGCGGTACCGCGCGCTGTGCGAAGTGGGGCTGGCGCTGGCCGCGGAGCTGCGTGCGGCCGGCCTCGATGACGCGGACCTGCTCGACGTGGACTACTTCATCTGGGACGAACTGCAGGTCGAGGAGAACCTGAGCCGCATCGGCCACAAGGACGCCGCCCATGAAATGTCCGAGGAAGTGGAAAAGGCCGACCCGGTCACCGCCGGCTTCATCCACAACGAAGTCAAGGAAAAACTCGCCGACATCGGCCAGTGGCTCGGCTTCGCCAGCAGGACCGAGATCAAGGTGGCCGACGGCTCGGTCGTCGACACCGTCTGGGAGTCCACCATCGGCAACATGGGCCGCGTCATCTACGTCTTCGAAGTGCAGACCAAGGGCTCCGTCGACAGCCTGCTGATGAACCTGCTCAAGGCCCTCAACAACGCCGCCGTCCAGGGCATCGTCGCCGTCTCCGACGCCGCCCAGATCGAGAAGATCAGGAAACACGCAGCCGGCGTCGCCGTCCTCCGCGATAAACTGCGCTACTGGGACTACACCGACGTCCTCGCCACCCACGAAGCGCTCGAAGGCGTGAACGAGTCGATCAACAAGCTCGGGCTGGTGCCGCAGGGGCTGGTGGGTGGGAGTTGAGCGGGGAGCGGACGTTTCGAGCGGATTTCCGGCTGCAGGATCGATGGATCCCTGCCGATGGCCGCAAGGGAACCTCTGAACAACTCGCTTTTGAGCGTCGTTCCCGCCTTCGCCGGGATGACGGTAGTTGTTCAGAGGTTCCCAAGCGATGGCATGCCCGTTTCCGAGGCAAAGCCGCCCTTGCCACCCGTCCGGAAAGCATGTTCACTGCCGCATTCCATGCGTTCTCCGATGGTTCCGCCTTCCCTGTCCACTCTCCGGGAGTTCCCGATGAAACATACCCGCAAAATCCTGCTCGGTTCCCTCCTCGCCCTCGGCATCTGCGGCACGGCCAACGCCGGGCCCTATGCGGACGACCTGGGCAAGTGCCTGGTCCGCGCGTCCACCGATGCCGACAAGCAGGAGCTGATGGCCTGGATTTTCTCGGCGATCGCCCTGAACCCGCGCATCGCGCCGCACGCCAACATCACCGCGGCCAAGCGCGACCAACTCGACAGGAACATGGCGGCGGTGTTTACGCGTCTCGTCGGCGAGTCCTGCCAGAAGCAGGCCTCCGAGGCCCTGAAGTACGAGGGCGGGTCCGCGTTCGGAACCGCGTTCCAGCTGCTCGGCCAGGTGGCCGGACAGCAGCTGTTCCAGTCGCCCGAGGTGATGGCCGGTTCGAGCGCCTTCATCAAGCACGTCGACCTGGACGGGCTGCAGAAAAAGCTTGGCGTCGACGGCGGCACGCCCTGACGGTCACGCCGGGACGGGGCCGGGAACACCAGCGTCGCAGCACCACTTGCTGACAGGCACGCCGGACCAGGCTGGCCCGGTGATCGCCGTCTGGAGGACGACTGCGGACTGCGCCTTGGCCTTCTCAAGGGAAGGCGAAGGGAATGCCCGGCAGGGAACGCCTGCGCACCCGCTCGGCTGGCGCGCCGGGCCACCTTGCCATGGTAATACCGCGGTATTACCATGGTGTGATGAAGGTCGCCATTTCCCTCCCTGACGATATCTTCGCTTCGGCCGAGAAACTCGCGCATCGCATGCGCGTGTCGCGCAGCCAGCTTTATGTGCAGGCTCTCGAGGAGTACCTCGCAAAGCGCGAGGATTCGCGGGTGACCGAGCAGCTGGATGCGGTTTACGCGGCGGAGCCCGAACCCATGGATCCGGCCTTGATGGCGGCGCAGCTCGGAAGCATCGGCCGTGAGGCGTGGTGAAATCTGGTGGGCCTCGCTGCCCGAGCCCGATGGATCGGGGCCCGGATACCGGCGACCCGTGCTCATCGTCCAGGCGAATGCATTCAACGCCAGCCGCATCGCGACCGTGCTCGTGGCCGTCATCACTTCCAACCTGGCGCTTGCCGAGGCTCCGGGCAACGTGCGTATCGGCAGGTCCGATTCGGGGCTGGCGCATCCCTCCGTGGTGAATGTCTCGCAGCTGGTCACGCTGGACAGGTCGATCCTGACGGCCAGGGTGAAGGCGCTCCCCGGCGCGACGATGGACGGGATCGACGCGGGGCTGCGGCTGGTACTCTCGCTCTGAGCCGGGCGTGCGGGAATCGATGGGCCGCAGGTCGAACCTGACGGTGCGGGAGCAATCGTGATGGATCGATTTTTCGTGTACGGCACCCTGGCCCCGGGCCGGCCCAACGGGCACATCCTCGAAGGAGTGGCCGGCACGTGGGAGGCGGCGACGGTCCGCGGCACCCTGGTCCAGGAAGGCTGGGGCGCGGCGGTGGGCTACCCGGGGATCGTGCTGTCGGCCGATGGCGGGGAGGTCGCGGGCTTCGTGTTCTCGTCCCCGGAGCTTGCCGCGCACTGGGCGCGGCTGGACGCATTCGAAGGCGATGGCTATGCGCGCGTGCTGACCGACGCGACGCTCGCGGACGGCTCGGTGGTCCGGGCGCACATCTATGCGCTTGCGCCCGGATCAGGGCCATCGTGCCCGAAGGACGGCAGCGGCTGACACCGGCGCTCATGCCGGGCTTCCGGCTGCCAGGCCGTGTGCCGGCCGGAATCGCGATGTCGTTCCTGCGGGACGGGATCGAGCAGCGAGCGCATCAGCCCCTCCCTCCCGCGCAGCGCAGGCGGGGGAGGGAGCTTGGAGCGAGGGACGGCATCACTCCAGGCTCTGGCCGGCGCGCAGCTGTTGCGCGTAGTCGCGGTTGCGTTTGCTGCGGTCGTGCTCGGGGCCGAGCTTGGCGTCGAGCAGGGGCTGGGCGGCGGCGAAGGCGGCCAGGGCTTCGTCGCGCCGGCCGGCGCGGCCGAGCACGCGGCCGTGGTTGCTGCGGTAGATGCCCATGAGCGGGTGGTCGGCCGCGCCCAGCTGCGCGGGGCCGTCGGCGAGCATGGCGCGGGTCAGGGCGATGGCCTCGTCGTAGCGGCCGCGGCGCGAGAGCAGCAGGGCCAGGTCGTTGCGCGCGGTCAGGATCAGCGGATTGTCCTGGCCTTCCAACGCCGACAGCAGTTCGCGCAGCTGGGCTTCGGAGTCGTCCAGCCGCCCCAGGTCCTCCAGAGCGTAGGCGCGGTGGTGCATGGCGCGCAGGGTCAGCGGCGCGTCGGGGCCGAGGCGCTCGCGGGTGGCGGCAATCGATTCGTCCAGCAGCGGCAGCGCCTCCTCCAGGCGGGCGCCCTGGATCAGCATGACCACCAGGTTGTTGAGCGTGGTCAGGGTGGAGGGGTGGGTGTTGCCCAGGTGCCTGCGGCGCGCGTCGAGCACGCTGCGGAAGATGCGTTCGGCCTCGGCGGTGTTGCCCAGGGTCTGTTCGGTCACGCCGAGCAGGTTGTGGCTGAACAGGGTCAGCGGGTGCTCGTCGCCGAAGCGCCTGACGCGGCCTTCCCAGGCGGTGCGCGCCAGCGGTCCGGCGGCGGCGGTGTCGCCGGCGTTGAACAGCATCGAGGCGTGGTTGTGGATGGCGGTCAGCGCTTCGGGCGAGTCTTCGCCCAGCGCGGTGCGCGTGCGTTCGAGGATGGGCGTGGACACCGCCAGCGCGTCCTGGATGCGGTTGGCGTTGCCCAGCAGGGTGACCAGGGCGATGCCGGTCTGCACCTGCAGCCGGGCGTTGCCGTCGCGTTCGGCCAGCGACAGGATCCGGCGCAGCTCGGCTTCGGCTTCCTCCACCTCCCCGGCCGCGCCGCGCGCGAGGGCTGCGCTGGCGGCGACGTTGAGCGTCTGCACGGCATCGCTGCCGTAGAGCCTGGCGGCCAGTTCATGCGACTGCTGCAGCCGCTCGGAGGCGCGCGCGGGCTCGCCCAGGTGCAGCAGGGCGCCGCCGATGGTGTGGGTCAGGTCCTGGCGGACGTCGTCGGGCAGGTCGGCGGCCTGGCTCTGGTAGCCGGCGTCGGCGGTGAGCAGCCATTCGCGCACGCTGATGTCGGTGCCGGCGCCCTCCTCCGGATCGGCGGACCTGAGCATGTCGTTGAGGAAGCCGTTGACGGCGGCCAGTTCCTGCGCGCGGGCCTCGGCCTGGGCCTGCGCTGCGCGGGCGCGCTGCGCGGCCGCGAGGCTGACCGCGGTGGCCGCCGTGAGCGCGACGAAGACGACGGCGGCCGAAACGGTCAGCGCGCGGTGGCGGCGCACGAAGCGGCCGGTGCGATAGGCGAGCGTGGGCGCGCGCGCCAGCACCGGGCGGTGGTCGAGCAGGCGCTGCAGGTCGTCGGCCAGTTCGCCGGCGCTGGCGTAGCGCTGCTGCCGGTCGCTGGCCAGCGCCTTCATCACCACCCGGTCGAGGTCGCCGCGCGCCTGCGGGCTCAGCTGCCACAGCCGCGGCGGTTCCTCCTTGCGCACGATGTCCAGGGCTTCGAACAGGGTGGACGAGCTCAGGCGCGGGTGCGGCAGGCGGCCGCTGACCAGTTCGTAGGCGATCACGCCGAGCGCGTAGACATCGCTGCGCGCGTCGACGTCGGCGTTGCGCCCGGCGAGCTGCTCCGGACTCATGTAGGCCAGCGTGCCCACGACCTGGCCGGCGCGGGTCATGCCGGCATCGTCGTCGCGCAACCGGGCCACGCCGAAGTCGAGGATGCGCGGCCGGCCGTCCTGGTCGACCAGGATGTTGCCGGGCTTGAGGTCGCGGTGGATGACGCCGTGGGCGTGGGCGTGCTGCGCCGCGCGGCACAGCGCGATCAGCATCTGCAGGCGCGCGCCGAGGTCGGGGCGTTCACGTTCGATCCAGGTGCGCAGGTCCGGGCCGCGGACGAGCTCCATCGCCAGCCACGGCACCGGCATGCCGGCGATGACCTCCTCGCCGGCCGCGTACAGCCGCGCGATGCCGGGATGTTCAAGCTGCGCCAGCGTCTGCACCTCGCGGCGGAAGCGCGCCAGCGCGTTGCCCGACAGGCCGCGCACCACCTTGAGCGCGACTTCGCGCGGCGGATGCTCCTCGCGCGCCAGGTAGACCCGGCCCATGCCGCCTTCGCCGAGCAGCCCGAGGATGCGGTAGGGCCCGACCTGCCCGGGCAGCGACGCGCCCTGGGCGCGATCCTCGTCGAGCTGCAGGGTGGTCTCTTGCATGGTGGCGTCCCGGTGGCCGTGCGGCCATGCTGCCACAGCGCTGCGACGGCGGAATACCGCGCGGCGCGGCTTCAGATGGCGGTGGCGGACCGGCTCAGTTCGCGCCGCAGCACTTCTTGTACTTCCTGCCGCTGCCGCAGGGGCAGGCGTCGTTGCGGCCGGGCGTGGCCTCGCGGCGGATCGGTTCGCGCGGGGTCATGGCCTCGATCCGGTGCACGTGGAGGTCGGCCATCATGCCGGGGAGGTCCATGACGATGCCCAGGCGTTCGAGGTAGCCCACCTGGGTCGCCTGCGCGGTGGGATCGTCGGGATTGAGGGCCTCGCCGCTGGCGAGACGGTCGAGTGCGTCGAAGATCTCCTCGATCCAGTCGTTCTCGTCGAGCCAGCGGTCCCACTCCTCCTCGCGCATCATCACCGCGGTGAAGAAGCCGTAGGCCCAGTCGGCGCCGACGTCGAGCTCGTCTTCGTGCAGGGCCTCCTCGCCGTTGGGCTCGGGTTCTTCCGGCAGCCACATCAGCGGGGCGAGGTGCTCGGGCAGGTCGTCGGCGTCGTGCTGGACACGGGCGGCGCACATGTTCCAGTGGCCCATCAGCAGACGCTGCACTTCCATCGCCTCGCCTTCGCTGTCCCAGGTTGGCGCCTTGCCGCCCCAAACCATCGGCTGCCACTCGCTGGGCATGACCAGCGACGGGGACAGCACCAGCGCGGTGAGGAAGCCGTCGAGCGCTTCGATGTTGAAGCCCTTGAACGGCACGGCGCGGTTGTCGAGCAGGTCCGAGAGGCGTTCGATCTGGGCTTCGTCGAGCCAGGGCGGGGGCGGGCTTGGGTTCACGGCGAGGACGGCTGGCGGGGAAGGGGTGCATGGTAGCCGCAGCGGGCGCGGGGCGGGCGACAGGAGGCGTGCGCGCCGCGCCGGAGGAGCCGCGGGCCGGACGTGCCGGGGCCGGATGCCAGAGGTGCCGGGGACAATTTGCAGCCTGGGCGTGCCGGGGACGATTTGGGGCCGGACGTGCCGGGGACAATTTGGCGGGCCGGATGCGGTCGGGCGTGCCGGGGACGATTTGCCGCGCGCGTGCCTCCGGTGGCGGATCGCCCGTGCTCCGCAGGCGATCCGGGTCGCCGTCGTGGACAGGGGGCCGCGACTCGCTTCTTCGGGCAACACAAAGGAGGCCATCAGCGGCCGCGGCCGCCGTCTGACCTCCTCTTCACCCTGCTCGTTGCCGGCCGCGACGCCGTGCCGCCTGTCCGGCCGCGCGGGTCCCGGCGAGCGCCGCGCTCAGCGGGCCATCGCCTCCGGCCCGGACTGCTCGGGCGCGGCGGGATCGGGGGCGGCGGCGCGGTCCTGCATCTGCTGCTGCAGGGCCTCGCTGATGCCCTTCGCGCTCTCGCTCACCCGCTGCATGGTTTCGCCGATGCTGCTTGTGACGCTCTGGAAATTGCGGCCGGCGTCGGTGTCGCGGAAGCCCTGCATGGCCTCCTCGGAGAATCCGCCGCCGTTGCGCAGGGATTCGGTGAGCCGGGTGATCGAGGCGCCCAGGCCGCCCAGGCCGCCGCGGGTGTCGAGGTGCAGTTCCGCAGGCTGCCGGGCCTGCGTGGCTTCCTGCGCGCGCTCGGCTACGTTCCGCGAGACCTCGCCGATGTTGCGGGCGAGTTCCGCGGCCGACATCGCGGCGACTTCCGCCACGTTCTGGGCGGCGTTGGCGGCGGAATGTTCTTCAGGTGAGGCCATGGTCGGTTCTCCTGTCTGGGCGACGGAACAGCGGCCCTGTCGCGGTGCTCCCGGTGGGAGGCCCCCGTGGCGGGGTGGACGGCCCGATCATACTGCAGCGCTGGCGGGAGGCTGCAATCGGGGCTGACAGACCCTGAGGCGCAAAGCGGCGGCGGATCGGCTCACCGGTTCGGGCCGGCCCCCTCCCCGCCCCTCCCCCGCCGCCGGACCTCAGCGGTCCGCTTCCGCCAGTTCGTCGTTGACGATCACCGGATCGCCGTAGCCGAGCGCCTTCAGGCGCGGTGCCTGGGTGGCGGCATCGCCGACCACGATGTAGCGCATGGTCGCCGGGTCGATCCAGCGCCGGGCCAGTTCGCGCATGCGTTCGACCGTCATGCCTTCGAGCACCGCGGCTTCGTCGGCCAGGTAGGTCGCGGGCAGGCCGTAGTCGCCGATGGCGGCGAGCACGCCGAGCTTGGCGCCGGGAGTCTCGAACGCGCGGGCGCGGCTCTTGCCCATGGCGCTGCGGGTCACGTCCAGGTCTTCGGCGGTGATCGTGGCGGCATAGTCGCGGATGATGTCGCGGGCAAGCGTGGCCGCTTCGAGGGTGACGTTGGAGCGCACCGAGGACTGCATCGTGAAGCTGCCGTCCCGGCGGCCGCCGCCGAAGCCCGAACCGATGCCGTAGGTGTAGCCCTTGCCTTCGCGCAGATCCTGGGTCAGGCGCGAGGCGAAGCCGCCGCCGCCAAGGCGGTAGTTGGCCACGGTGGCCGGGTAGTAGTCCGGATGCGGGCGCGGCATCGCCGCCTGGCCGAACAACAGCACCGACTGTGCCGCGCCGGGCATGTCGTAGAAATACAGGCTGGCGCCTGCGGCGCGCGCCGGCGCCGGCCATTGCGGGATCCGCACCTCGCGCGCGGCCCAGCGCCGGGCCATCCCGGCCAGCGCCTGGCGGGCGCCCGCCTGGTCGACGTCGCCGACGATGCGCAGGCGCGCGCGATCGGGCGACAGCCGGGCCAGGTAGGCGGCCAGGTCGTCGATTCCCAGCTCGGCCACCGAGCGCTCGGTGCCCAGCGCATTGCGCGAGAGGATGTGGTCGGGCCCGTAGTGCTTGAGCGCGAACACGCGCGCGGCCACCGCGGTGGGCTGGGCGCGCGCGCCCTGGATGGCCGAGACGGTGGCGGCCCTGGCCAGGGTGAGCTCGGTGGGGTCCCAGCGCGGTTCGACCAGCATCTCGGTGACCAGGTCCAGGGTGGCCCCAAGGTTGCGCGAGAGCGTGCTGCCGGAAATCAGGAAATGCTCGTTGGCGGCGGCGACGTTGACGCTCGCGCCCAGGGCCTTGAAGGCGTTCTCCAGTTCGGCCGGGGTGCGCCGGGCGGTGCCGCGGTCGAGCATGTGTGCGGTCAGCGCGGCGGCGCCGGGCCTGGCGGGGTCGTCGAGCAGGCGGCCGCCGTCGATGGAGAGGGTGAAGTTGACCAGCGGCAGCTCGTCGTTCTCGATGCCCGACACGCGCAGGCCGTTGCCGAGCTCGGCGTTCCAGATCGTCGGCGGCACGATCACCGGCGCGGGGCCGGCGGGCGGCTCGACGCCGCGATCGAAGCGCGAGGGCGTGCGCGCGTAGCTGGCGGCCCCGGCATCGGCGTCGACCGGCGCCTCGGCGCCTTCGACGATCGGCTCCTCGACCACGCTGGCCACGGTCGAGCCCGACAGCGCCAGCTGCGCCTGGCCCCTGGGCACGAAGCTGGTGGCCACGTGCGGGCGGCCGACGATGTAGCGGCGATAGACGCGGAGCAGGTCGTCGGCGGTGAGCGCGCGCAGCTGCGCCAGGTCGCGATCGACCCGCGCCGGATCGCCGGTGGTGGCGTTGCTGCCGGCGAGCAGGTTGCCCTTGCCCAGGACGCTGCCCAGGCCGGCGTAGATGCCGGCTTCGCGCATGGTCTTGATCCGCTGCAGCGCGTCGGCGTCCACGCCCTCGCTTTCGAAGCGGGCGAAGCCGGCGTCGATGGCGGCGCGGACATCGTCCAGGCTGCGGCCCTCGAAGCCGCGCGCGCGCAGCGCGAAGAAGCCGGCGATCTGGCCATCCGCCAGGCTCGCGCCCACCGACGGCGCCACCTGCTTCTCGTCGACCACCACCCTGCTCAGCGGCGCGTCCTTGCCGTCGGTCAGGTACTGCGCGAGCGCGCCGAGCGCGACCGCGTCGGCATGCGCCTCGTCCACCGCCGGCCAGGCCAGGGTCAGCTCCGGCAGGCGGGCGTAGTTGTCCTCGTGCATCAGGCGCACGCTCGCCGCCAGCGGCGCCGGGCGCGGCAGCGGGCGCTGGACGTCCGGGCCGCGCGGGATCTCGCCGAAGTATTTCTCGACCCACTGCCGGGCCTGCACCGGGTCGAAGTCGCCGGCGATCGCCAGGGTGGCGTTGTTGGGCGAGTACCAGCGCCGGTAGAAGGCGTGCACGTCGTCCAGCGTGGCGGCATCGAGATCGGCCAGCGAACCGATCACCGACCAGCTGTAGGGGTGGTCGCGGGGGTACAGCGCATCGAGCAGGACCCCGTGGGTGTGGCCGTAGGGCTGGTTGTCGACGGACTGGCGCTTCTCGTTCTTGACGACCTGCTTTTCCTTGGCCAGCACCGGGTCGGTGACGGTGTTGATGAAGTAGCCGAGCTTGTCGGCCTCGGCCCAGATCATCTTCTCCAGCGCGTCGTTGGGCACGGTCTGCAGGTAGACGGTGATGTCGCTGCTGGTGAAGCCGTTGGCGCCGCTGCCGCCGATGCGCGCGCTGAGCCGGTCCAGCCCGCCGGGTCCGAGGTTCTCCGAGTCGAGGAAGAACAGGTGCTCGAACAGGTGCGCGAAGCCGGTGCGCCCCGGCGTTTCGCGCGCCGAACCGACGTGGGCGGCCAGCACCACCGCCACCACCGGATCGGAGCGGTCGATGTGGAAGATCACCTGCAGCCCGTTGTCGAGGGTGAAGGTCTGCGCCGGGACGAGCCGGCCGACCGTCGCGGGCGTGGCTGCCGGGGCGTCCGCGGAGCGCGGCGCATCCTGCGCGGCGGCGGACGCGTGTGCAGGCGCGAGGGCGAGTGCGGCAAGCAGTGCGGCGGTGGCCAGAGACAGTCCTGCGCGGAGGGGCATCGTCATCCTGGAACTCCGGTTTTCCCAGCCGCCAGCATAGGCGCGGCGCCGCGTACTGGCGCAGGACAGAAGTCATGCCTGCGGTGGCGTGTGGACGGCTTGTGCGACAACGCTTCAACGCACCGCTTCAACGCACCAGGTCTTGCTGGAACACCTCCGCCCGTCATCCCAGCGAACGCCGGGATCCATTGGCTCTTCGGGCCCAGATCAAAATGGATCCCGGCGTTCGCCGGGATGACGACGTTGTGGTCTTCGGCCCGATGTTGCTTCGACCGCTTCGACCACTTAGATTGCTGCCACTGCTTTTGACTGCTTTCGCCCCTTCCCCCCCTTTGGCTGCCCCAGCGATGCCTCGAGGTGGCTACTGCATCGCCTCGATATCCGCTTCGCCTTGTGCGGGTCCCTTGCTTCGACATTCCGCGGGATACTTGCCCGGCCCGGTGCAATCGGCCGCTGCGAGGACTCCCGATGGATATCGACCTGCTCTCCCGCTTCCTGCTGTGGTGCGTGGCCGCCGGTTACGCCTTCCTGTTCCTGTGGTTTTTCGCCTTCGTGTTCGCGCGCGACTGGATCCGGCGGCTGCACGGCCGCTGGTTCAGGCTGTCGGACGCGGCCTTCGACGCCATCCACTACGGCGGGATGGCGCTGTGCAAGATCGGGATCCTGCTGTTCTACCTGGCGCCGCTGCTGGCGCTGCAGATGATCCGCGGCTGAGCGCGGCGCAGGCGCCATCCCCCGTCGGCTGCGGGCAACCGGCCTACAATTGGGGGATGGATTTCCCCGATTACCCGTTCACACCGGGGCGCCTGCAGGTGCGCCCGGGAATCAACCTGTCCTATCTGGACGAGGGGCCGCGCGACGGCGAGGTGGTGGTGGCCCTGCACGGCAATCCGTCGTGGAGCTATTACTGGCGCCATCTGGTGCTGGGCCTGCGCGACCGCTACCGGGTGATCGTGCCCGACCACGTCGGCATGGGCCTGTCGGACAAGCCCGACGACGATGCCGACGCGCTGCCGCGCTACGACTACACCCTGCAGTCGCGGGTCGACGATCTGGCGGCGCTGCTCGACCACCTCGGCATCGACGGCCCGATGACGCTGGCGGTGCACGACTGGGGCGGGATGATCGGCTTCGGCTGGGCGCTTTCGCACGCGGCACAGGTGCGGCGGCTGGTGATCCTCAACACCGCCGCGTTCCCGATGCCGCAGGGCAAGCCGATGCCGTGGCAGATCGCGCTGGGGCGCGACTACAACATCGGCGAGCTCGTGATCCGCGGCTTCAATGCATTCTCCGGCGGCGCCTCGCGCCTGGGCGTGGAGCGCAAGATGCCGGCGGCGGTGCGCCGCGCCTACATGGCGCCCTACGACTCGTGGAAGAACCGCATTTCCACGGTGCGCTTCATGCAGGACATCCCGCTGTCGGAGCAGGACCGCGCCTGGGCACTGGTGGAGGCGTCGGGCCGGCAGCTGCCGGCGTTCGCCGACCGCCCGGCCTTCATCGGCTGGGGACTGAAGGACTTCGTGTTCGACCGCGATTTCCTGGCGCGATTCCGCGCCGACCTGCCGCAGGCCGAGGTGCACGCGTTCGAGGACGCGGGCCACTACGTGCTCGAGGACAGGTACGAAGTGCTGGTGCCGGCGATCCGCGGGTTCCTCGACCGGAGTCCGCTGGCCGGCTGAGGAAGCGCTCGTAAGCGCGACCTGACTTGCACGGCATGTGGCCGATCCAGGCCGGGTTCTGCGTGATCCAGTCCGGATGCCCGGCGCGGCGTCCTTCATGACGGCCGCCATTGAGGCTGCACCCAGAGCGCATACGACCCCGGAGACGAGCCATGAATCCGCCTGATATGAAGGGCAAGTACTTCAACATGACGCTGACCGCCGGAGGTGCCCTGCATGCCGGCGCCCGCTCAGGTCTGGACCGCGGGATCATGCACCATGCAACGCGGCGGATCACCACGCACATCCGGGACCAGCCTACGGCTCCCGGCCGGAACTGGAGCTTCAAGTACCTGAAATACTGGGCCGGCGCGATCACTCGCACCAAGCTCGACGCACCCGTGCTCACCGGTCCGATGAGCGGGTGCATCCTGTGCAGATACAGGAACGGAAGCGGCGGTGACTATATCGCCCATATCGGTACCGATACGGACGCGTCCCACCCCAATACGATCGACGTCAAGAACGACTGGACCAGCTACATCCGTTCCAAAACCAACCCGAATGTGATGGGTCGAAAGCCGTCCCATGTGATTACCGACCTCGACGTGATTGCAGAGGTGCAGAAGGGAGGCGGTGTGCCCAGCAAGTACGAAACCTGGGGCTATTTCACAATGAACGACGCTTGGGCGCTCCTGATCCAGCGCAGCGACGGGTTCGGCGGCCAGGTCAGTTCGCGGATCGTGCTCGTGCGACCCATGCAATTGTTGCCTTGGGCGAGTATCCCGGGCAGCTGGTAGCCCATCGCGTCCTCCGCCCCTACGCCGCCACCGGCGGCGAGGGGCTGTGTCCGCTGTCGTCGGGGTGGTCGTCGTTGTCGGCGGCGTCGCGCCAGCGCCAGTCGGCGGCGGTGATCGCGGGCAGGCCGTGGGCCGAGCGCGCGCGGTCGCACTGCGGGCTGGCGACGCCGTGTTCCCAGGAGGCGTCGACCTCGCGGCAGACCGAGGGCCGGACGGGGTGGATGGTGCAGCGCGAACGCACGCCGATCTCGGCGTCGAGCGCCACGCAGCGCACGGGCGCCGAATGCGTGCCGAGCATGCACAGCCGGTGGGGATCGAGCCGCCGGGTCAGCGCTTGGGGCACCCCGCCCCCGGCCAGCCCGTCCGATTCCATCCAGTGGAATGCCACCCGGTAGGAGGCACAGCAGGCGCCGCAGCTCAGGCAGGGATGTGGCATCGGGGGCGGGCGCGGGAAAGGTCGCGGATTTTTTTCCGGCCGGCCCGGGCGATGCAAGGGGCACGGGGCGGTCGGCGGGGTCCGGCTCATTGTTCTGCTGTCGAGACAATCAGGGTGGAAATCGCTATCTACCGCCACCATTGATACGGACATACCCTTGGTCCGGTATCAAGGCGGCCATTCCGGCCGGCCATGCGGAGCATCGCGATGAAGAAGATCCTGGCTGTCCACAGCGCGCCCGGCCGCCACTGGGTCGGCGACGGGTTTCCGGTGCGCTCGCTGTTCTCCTATGGCGACCACGGCCGCCAGCTGAGCCCCTTCCTGCTGCTCGACCACGCCGGTCCGGCGCGCTTCGAGCCGGCCAGCCGGCCGCGCGGCGTGGGCCAGCATCCGCACCGCGGCTTCGAGACGGTGACCATCGTCTACGCGGGCGAGGTGGAGCATCGCGATTCGACCGGCGCCGGCGGGAAGATCGGCCCGGGCGACGTGCAGTGGATGACCGCCGGCGGCGGCATCCTGCACGAGGAGTTCCATTCGCAGGCCTTCACCGAGCGCGGCGGCACGCTGGAGATGGTGCAGCTGTGGGTGAACCTGCCAGCGAAGGACAAGATGACGCCGCCGTCGTACCAGACCCTGCTCGATGCCGACATCCCCGCGGTGGCGCTGCCCGACGGCGCCGGCCGGGTGCGGGTGATCGCCGGCGCGTTCGACGGCCACGCCGGCCCGGCGCGCACCTTCACTCCGGTCGATGTCTGGGACGTGCGCCTGGCCGCGGGCAAGGCGGCGGATTTCAGCGTCGCCGAAGGCCGCACGCTGGCGCTGGTGCAGCTGCACGGCACGGTGCAGGTCAACGGCGGCGAGATCGTCCGCGACGGCCAGCTGGTGGTGTTCGGCCGCGACGGCCGCGGGCTGCGGATCGAGGCCAACAACGAGGCCGCCTTCCTGCTGCTGTCCGGGGAGCCGATCGACGAGCCGGTGGTCGGCTACGGGCCGTTCGTCATGAACGACCAGGCCGGCATCCGCCAGGCGATCGAGGACTTCAACAGCGGCCGCTTCGGCGGCATCGCCAACGCCACGCCCGGCGGCGGCGCGCACTGAAACCGCGCCGGCTGCACAATATCCGCAGCCGGCGCTTCGCCGCATCGACACCAGGAGACACCACATGACCGCTTCGGCCCGCGTCCTCGCCAGCACCACCGGCACCGACTACATCGTGGAATTGACCGATCCGGCCGGCCACGCCTGGCGCGCCGACGAGCCGGCCGGCCTGGGCGGCGGCGATACCGCGCCGGCGCCGGACCAGCTGCTGCTGTCCTCGCTCGGGGCGTGCACCGCGATCACGCTGAAGATGTACGCGGCGCGCAAGCAGTGGCCGCTGCAGGACGTGCAGGTGGCGCTGGAGCTGGATCCGGACGGCAAGCCCGACACCGGCAGCGACATCCGCCGCCGGATCACGCTCGTGGGCCCGCTCGACGCAGCCCAGCGCGAGCGCCTGCTGCAGATCGCCAACCTGTGCCCGATGCACAAGCTGCTGGTCGGCGAGGTCCGCATCGACAGCGCGCTGCAGGACTGACCTGCGCGCCACGGATGCGGCCCGGCGGCGCTCAGTCCTGCGCCGCCTCCAGCCCCATCTGCCAGAACCCGGCCTCCAGGCGCGCGGCCTTGGCGAAGATCGCGGTGAGTCCGGCGAAGCGCTGCTCCCCGGCGTAGCGGCGGCCGAGATCGTCCAGCCAGGCGTCGGTGTCGCGCCCGAGCTGCTGGAAGGCCTCGCCCGAATACTCGCCGATCCACTCGCGGTAGGGGTGGCCCGCCTCCAGCGCCGCCGCGCCCCGGGGCGCGAGCCGCCGGCCGATGTCGGCATAGCCCAGGGTGCAGGGGGTGAGCGCCACCTGCAGCTCGAGCAGGTCGCCGCTGTTGCCGATGTCCAGCACCCAGCGGGTGTAGGCCACGGTGGCCGCGTGCTCGGGCGTGGCTTCCACGTCCGCCGCCGACAGCCCCCAGCGTTCGCACAGGCGCAGGTGCAGGTTCATTTCCACGTCCACGATCGCGGCCAGCCCGTCCTTGGCCGCGCGCATGTCGGCAAGGCTGCGCGACTTGTACGCGGCCAGCGCGTGGGCGCGCGCGAACTGGATCAGGAACAGGTAGTCCTGCACCAGGTAGCGCCGGAATGCGGCCTGCGGCAGCGAACCGTCGCCGAGGCCGCGCACGAAGGCGTGGTCGACGTAGGCGTTCCAGTCCTCGGCGGCGGCGGCCTTGAGCCGTTCGAACAGGGTCATCGGCGCGCTCCGGCGGGCGCTGCGCGCCTGGCGGCGCGGCGGAGACTCGGGGTGGACGCATCGTGCATGGCGTGGACCGGGCAGTGGCGGGGCACGCCGCGGCCGGCGGATCGCACCGTCGCCGCGGCCGCGGGATTGTCGGCCAGCGCGCCGGGTGCGTCCAATGCGCCGCGGCAGCGGGCGATAATCGGCGCATGAGCCAGGCCTGCAACATCGCCGCAGCGCTGCCGCGCATGGCGGCCCATGCCCCCGACCGCGTGGCGATGCGCTGCCCGGGCCTGGACGGCGCCTACGACATCGCCCTGACCTATGGCGAGCTCGACCGGCGCAGCGACGCCATCGCCGCCGGACTGGCCGCGCGCGGCATCGTCCGCGGCACGCGCGCGGTGGTGATGGTGCGGCCGACGCCGGAGTTCTTCCTGCTGATGTTCGCGCTGTTCAAGGCCGGTGCGGTGCCGGTGCTGATCGACCCGGGCATCGACAAGCGCGCGCTCAGGCAGTGCCTGGACGAGGCGCAGGCCGAGGCGTTCATCGGCATCCCGCTGGCGCAGTTCGCGCGGGTGCTGCTGGGCTGGGCGAAGTCGGCGCGCGTGCGCATCACCACCGGACGCGTGGCGCTGCTGGCCAATGCCACCCTGGCGCAGGTGGAGCGCGAGGGCCACGGCGCCGGACCGCAGCTGGCCGCCACCGACGGCGAGGAGACCGCGGCGATCCTGTTCACCAGCGGCAGCACCGGCGTGCCCAAGGGCGTGGTTTACCGGCACCGCCATTTCATCGCGCAGCTGCAGATGCTGCGCGACGCCTTCGGCATCGAGGAAGGGGGCGTGGACTTCCCGACCTTCCCGCCCTTCGCCCTGTTCGATCCGGCGCTGGGGCTGACCTCGATCATCCCGGACATGGATCCGACCCGGCCGGCGCAGGCCGATGCGCGCACCCTGCGCAAGGCGATCGCGCGCTTCGGCGCCGACCAGCTGTTCGGCTCGCCGGCGCTGATGCGGGTGCTGGCCGACCACGGCGCGCCGCTGCCGACCCTGCGTCGCGTGACCTCGGCCGGCGCGCCGGTGCCGCCGGACGTGGTGGCGCGCATGCTGGCGCTGCTGCCGCCCGACGCGCGCTTCTGGACCCCCTATGGCGCCACCGAATGCCTGCCGGTGGCGGTGATCGAAGGCCGCGAGCTGCTGCAGCTGCGCAAGCGCACCGAGCACGGCGCCGGCACCTGCATCGGCCGGCCGGTGCCGCCGAACGAGGTGCGCATCATCCGCATCAGCGACGAGGCGATCGCAACCTGGTCGGACGATCTGCTGGTCGCGGCGGGCGAGGTGGGCGAGATCACGGTGGCGGGGCCGAGCGTGACGGATACGTATTTCAACCGCGATGCGCAGACGCGGCTGGCGAAGATCATCGAAGCGGCGGCCCCCACTCCGACCCTCCTCCGCACCGTCCACCGCATGGGCGACCTGGGCTGGTTCGACGAGGAAGGCCGCCTGTGGTTCTGCGGCCGCAAGTCGCACCGTGTCGAAACCGCCGGCGGACCGCTGTACACCGAGCAGGTCGAACCGGTCTTCAACGTCCACCCCGACGTGCGCCGCACCGCGCTGGTCGGCGTCGGCGAGCCGGGCGCGCAGCGGCCGGTGCTGTGCGTGGAGGCCGGCCACGGGATTCCGGGCAACGCGCACGCGCGGATCGAGCGCGACCTGCGCGCGATCGCCGCCCGCTTCGCGCACACCGCCGGCATCGACACCATCCTGTTCCATCCCGGTTTCCCGGTCGACATCCGCCACAACGCCAAGATCGGCCGCGAGATCCTGGCGCGGTGGGCGGCGCGGAGGCTCCGGGCTTGAAGATCCTGGTCACCGGCGGCGGCGGCTTCCTCGGGCAGGCGCTGTGCCGCGGGCTGGTCGAACGCGGGCACGAGGTGTCGAGCTTCCAGCGCAGCCGTACCCCCGCGCTCGACGCGCTGGGCGTGCGCCAGCACCAGGGCGACCTGGCCGACCGCGACGCGGTGCTGGCCGCGGCGCAGGGGGTCGACGCGGTCTTCCACAACGCGGCCAAGGCCGGCGCCTGGGGCAGCTACGCCAGCTACCACGCCGCCAATGTCCTGGGCACGCGGAACGTGCTGGCCGCCTGCCGCGCCCACGGCATCGGCCGCCTGGTCCACACCTCCACCCCCAGCGTCACCCACCGCGCGACCCGCCCGGTGGAAGGCGGCACCGCCGATACCGTGCCCTACGGCGAAGGCTTCAAGGCACCCTACCCGGCCACCAAGACCATCGCCGAGAAGGCGGTGCTGGCGGCCAGCGACGCCGACCTGGCCACCGTCGCGCTGCGCCCGCGCCTGATCTGGGGGCCGGGCGACCTGCAGCTGCTGCCGCGGCTGGTCGAGCGCGCCAGGGCCGGGCGGCTGCGCCTGGTCGGCAGCGGCGACAACCTGGTCGACACCACCTATATCGACAACGCCGCACAGGCGCACTTCGACGCCTTCGACCACCTCGCCCCCGGCGCGGCCTGCGCCGGGCGCGCCTACTTCATCAGCAACGGCGAGCCGATGCCGATGCGCGAGATCCTCGACGCCCTGCTTGCTGCGGCCGGTGCGCCGCCGGTGCGCGGCTCGATCCCCTTCGGCGCCGCCTACGCGATCGGCGCGGTCTGCGAAACCCTGTGGCCGCTGCTGCGGCTGCGGGGCGAACCGCCGATGACCCGCTTCCTCGCCGAGCAGCTGCGCACCACGCACTGGTACTCGATGGCCCCGGCGGCGGCCGACTTCGGCTATAAGCCGCGGGTGACGATCGCCGAGGGCCTGGAACGGCTGCGGGCCTCGTTGCAGGCCCCCTGACATCCACGAGCCCGACCCGATGAGCCAGGCCCCGGAAGCCATCCTTCCCGCCCCGCGGCGCGGCACGCGCGGCAAGCTCCCGCTGTGGCGCCACCTGTACTTCTGGGTGCTGCTGGGCATCGCCGCGGGCATCGCCATCGGCCTGCTCGCGCCGGACACCGGTGCGCAGATGAAATGGCTGGCGGACCTGTTCATCAAGCTGGTCAAGGTGGTGATCGCGCCGACGATCTTCGCCACCGTGGTCGTGGGCATCGCCGGCCTGGGCGACCTGGCCAAGGCCGGCGGCCTGGCGTTGCGCACGGTGATCTACTTCAACGTCACCACGGTGTTCGCGCTCGCCATCGGCCTGGTGGTGGTCAACCTGCTCCAGCCCGGCGCGGGCCTGGAGCTGGACATCGCCACCTTCGACGCGACCGCCGCCACCGGCACCATCGCCGCGGCCGGCAAGGCCAGCGGCGAAGGCATCACCGGCTTCATCCTGCACCTGGTTCCGGACAGCTTCCTCGGCGCCTTCGTCGACGGCCAGCTGATCCAGGTGCTGGTGATGGCGATCCTGGTGGCCTGCGCGCTGGCGGCGATGGGCGAGCGCGGGCGCGGCGCGGTGCAGGCGCTCGACACCGTGGCCCACGTCATGTTCGGCGTGATCCGGATCGTGATGTGGTTCGCGCCGCTGGGCGCGATGGGCGGCATGGCCTTCACCATCGGCCAGTACGGCAGCCAGATCCTCGGCTCGCTGCTGCAGTTCATGCTCGGCTTCTACCTGACCTGCCTGGTCTTCATCTTCTGCATCCTCGGCCCGATCTGCTCCTGGTCGGGCTTCAGCGTGTTCCGCTACATCCGCCTGATCCGCGACGAGCTGCTGATCGTGCTCGGCACCTCCTCGTCCGAATCGGTGCTGCCGCGGATGCTGGTGAAGCTGGAGGCGGCCGGCGTGCCGCGCTCGGTGGTCGGACTGACCATTCCCACCGGCTATTCGTTCAATCTCGACGGCACCGCGATCTACATGGCGATGGGCGCGATCTTCATCGCCCAGGCGTTCGGCATCGACGTGCCGCTGGGCACGCAGATCGGGCTGCTGGTGTTCATGCTGATCTCCTCCAACGGCGCGGCCGGCGTCTCCGGCGCGGGCCTGGTGACCCTGGCCGCGTCGCTGGCCGCCTTCGACAGCGTGATCCCGCTGGCCGGCATCGCCCTGATCGTGGGCATCGACCGTTTCATGTCCGAGGCGCGCGCGCTGACCAACCTCACCGGCAACGGCATCGGCACCCTGGTGATCGCGCGCTGGACCGGCCAGCTCGACCGGGAGCGGCTGGCGCAGGTGCTCAGGGATCCGGAGCTGATCGACACCGACGCGCTGCTGCGCCAGCACGAGGGGCCGGTACGCGAAGGAGCGGCTTCGGCGTCCTGACTTTCGCCCGGCCGCCCTCCTGCCCAGGCCGCCTGGCCAACTCTCTGCGTTGCCGGCTTCGATAGGACGCCACGCCCTGCCGGCCGGGGATCGCTGCTGCGTCTGGTTCGATGCTTCGGGAGCAAGTGCTTTGCTGCCCAAACGAAGAGGAGTCGTTCACGGATCAAGGGGCGTCCCGGGCCGGGGAATTGCGGAGAGCAGCGCATGGATGCGCTGCGGCGGCGAGTCAGCCATGGGTAAGCACGGGCAGCTTGCGCGGCATGCCGCGCGCCCGTGCGAACGCCCGGCGCGCTGCGCCGGGCTGGACCGCCAAGCGGGCTGACCGAGCCGGGTAGCAATCCCCGGCCCGGGGCGACCCTCGCTCCGCAAGCCCTGGTCCAGCTCTGGTCAGCGCGCTGCGCCGGGCCGGACCGCGCAGCGCGCTGATCGAGCCTGGAAGCAATCCCCGTCCCGTGGCGACCCTCTTGTCCACAAGCCCCGATCCGAGGGCTTTTCGATTCTCCAGAAGGGGAGAGAAGAACGGGGGAAATGCCAAGCCACGCGCCCAAGTTGCGGACGAAACCTGGCGCTCCTGGAAGATTGGAACCAGCGCGCCAGCACGCGCGCGCTGCGGATTCTTCACGACGGCATCACTCCGCTCTCACCCGGTCGCGACCGCTCCCCCGCTAGTCTGCCTGCACACGCCGCCGTTGAAGCGGGCCATGCCGGCCCCGGCAGGGTCGGCTACCGAACGGAGACCGAACACATGCTCAGCTACGCCGTCATCTTTTTCATCATCGCCATCATCGCCGCCGTCCTCGGCTTCTCCGGGATCGCCGGCGCCGCCTCCAACATCGCCTGGGTCCTGTTCGTCGTCTTCATCATCCTGGCGATCGTCTCGCTCCTGCGCGGCAGGCGCTGACCGCCTCGCCCCTGGTGCGGTGGCACGCACCTGGCAACCTTTCAGAAAATCCTTGTTGTCATCCCGGCGAAAGCCGGGGTCCATCTTGATTTCAGCGCATTGCAGGAGCAGGTGGATCCCGGCTTTCGCCGGGATGACAGCGTTTGGGCGGTTCGCCTCGCGTGCAGCACCACACCGGCCATGCCTCGGCATCCCCGCAGCCCGCCCTCCGGCGGGCTGTTTTTCGTCGCCCCGGGCGGCAACGGCCTGCAGGTAGAATGCCGCCATGGCCTCTCCTTTCGACGCCCTCAAGCCGATCGCCGGACAGGCGCTGGAAACCGCGCTCAACCGCGCCGTCGACGCCGACCCCGACACCCGCCAGGCCCTGCACCGCTTTGACGGCCGCCGCATCGAACTGACCCTCGAATCGCCGCCGCTGGCGCTGCAGCTGCGGGTCGACGGCGAACGCCTGCGCGTCGGCCCGGTGGACGGCGGCGCCGAACCCGACCTCGCCGTGCGCAGCACCCTGGCCGGCATGCTGTCGCAGCTGCCCTTCCTGCGCCGCGACGACGCCCCGCCGGTCGGCAAGGTGCGCATCTCCGGCGACGCCGAACTGGCGCGCCAGCTGCAGAAACTCGCCGAGCGCTTCGACCCCGACTGGCAGCAGCCCTTCACCGCCGTGTTCGGCGAGGTCATCGGCGTGCAGGTCGCCAACGCCTTCGCCGGGGCCCTGCGCCAGGCCAGGCAGCTCGGCGGCCAGCTTGCCTCCAGCGCCGCGGCCTATGTGACCGAGGAGTCGCGCGACGTGGTCGCGCGCGCCGAGCTCGACGCCTTCCACGACGATGTCGACACCCTGCGCGACGACGTCGAACGCCTCGCCGCACGCGTCTCCCGGCTGGGCGCCGGGGCCGGACCTTCGGCGTGAGTTCGCTGCTGCGGGCCATGCGCATCGGCCGCGTGCTGCTGCGCTACCGCCTCGACGAACTGCTCGAAGACACGCCGGCCGCGCGCTGGCTGCGGCTGATGCGGCCCTTCGTGCCGCGCGCCTCCGGCGACATCGCCGCGCAGCCCCGGGGCGCACGCCTGCGCCTGGCGCTGCAGGAGCTGGGCCCGATCTTCGTCAAGTTCGGCCAGATCCTGTCCACCCGCCGCGACCTGCTGCCGCCCGACCTGGTCGACGAGCTGGCCCTGCTGCAGGACCAGGTCGCGCCCTTCGACGGCGCCGTCGCGCGCGCCATCGTCGAAGCCGAGCTGGACGCGCCGATCGACCAGCTGTTCGCGTCCTTCGACGTGCAGCCGCTGGCCTCGGCCTCGATCGCCCAGGTCCACGCCGCCACCCTCCACGCCAGCGGCGACGCGCCGGCGCGCGAAGTCGTGGTCAAGGTGCTGCGCCCGGAGGTGGAGAAGCAGATCGCCAGCGACGTCGCCCTGCTGCGCTCGATGGCCGCCCTGGTCGACCGCACCCATCCCAACGCCGACAAGATCCGTCCGCGCGAGGTGGTGGCCGAGATCGAGAACACGCTCGCCGCCGAGATCGACCTGCAGCGCGAGGGCGCCAACGCCTCGGTGCTGCGCCGCTTCTGGCTCGACTCGGCCGACCTGTACGTGCCCGAGCCGATCTGGAGCCACACCACCCGGAAGGTGCTCACCCTGGAGCGCGTGCGCGGCATCAACAGCGACGACATCGAGGCGCTCGACGCCGCCGGGATCGACCGCCGGGCGCTCGCCGCCAAGGGCGTGCGCGTGTTCTACACCCAGGTCTTCCGCGACAACTTCTTCCACGCCGACGCCCACGCCGGCAACATCTGGGTCGATCCGGAGCGCAAGGGCAACCCGCGCTTCATCGCGCTCGACTTCGGCATCATGGGCCAGCTCTCCGGCGAGGACCAGTACTACCTCGCCGAGAACTTCATGGCGATCTTCAACAAGGACTACCGGCGCATCGCCGAGCTGCACGTGCAGGCCGGCTGGATGCCTTCGCACATCCGCATCGACGAGCTGGAGGCCGCGGCGCGCGC
Source organism: uncultured Luteimonas sp. (assembly GCA_934541015.1). GTDB lineage: Bacteria > Pseudomonadota > Gammaproteobacteria > Xanthomonadales > Xanthomonadaceae > Luteimonas. The sequence goes on along the minus strand of CAKTDC010000007.1, from coordinate 10,927 downwards.
GGTCTGCGAGCCCTACTTCACCCGGCCGCTGTCGGAAATCTCGCTGGGCGAAGTGCTCGGCAAGCTGTTCCGGACCGCGCAGAAGTACCAGCTGACCCTGCAGCCGCAGCTGATCCTGATGCAGAAGACCCTGCTGACCATCGAGGGCATCGGCCGCCTGCTCGACCCGAAGATCGACATCTGGGCGGTCGCGCGGCCGGTGCTCGAGCGCATCCTGGTCGAGCGCTACAGCCCGCAGCGGCTGGCCAACGAGTTCCGCAGGCGGATGCCGGAGCTGGTCACGCGCGCGCCGGAGATGCCGCGCCTGCTGCACGCCTGGCTGGAGCAGCAGGTCGGCGGCCGCCACGAGCTGCGCATGCGCTCCCACGACATCGCCGAGATCAGCAGCACGCTCAAGGCCATGCAGCGGCGGGTGGTCGCCGCCATCCTCGGCGTGGGCCTGCTGATCGTGGCCGCGGTGCTGTATGCGCTCGAGGCCGGCGGCCCGGCCTTCGCCGGGGTGCCGCTGGCGGCGTGGGTGGCCGGCGCCGGCGGGCTGTGGGCGCTGCTGGCGGCGATCCCGCGGCAGTGACCGGCCGCCCCGGCGCCGCAGCGCGGTCACATCCGCGTGCACAATCCGTCATGTAGCCAGGGCACAGGCAGCGCACGCCGGCGCGCCGCTGCCGGGCCGGCCGCTGGGTCCGCCGATCGACGTATCCCCAACAAGAGCCCCGATCCGAACCGCCATACGAGACGATGACCGAGTTCCTGACCATCAGCCTGGGGTTTCCGACGTTGCTGTACAGCATCGCCCTGCTGGTGGTCGTGGGGCTGTGGCTGCTGTCGGCGGTGGGCCTGCTCGGGCTGGACGTGTTCGACCCCGGCCTGGACGACGGCGGCGCCGCCGACGGCCTGGGCATCTTCGCCCGCCTGGGCCTGGACGGCATTCCGTGGCTGCTGGTGCTGACCATGCTGGTGCTGTTCGGCTGGGCCATCACCTGGTTCACCCACCTGCTGGTGCTGGCGCCGCTGCCGGGCCTGCTGCGCTACGCGCTCGGCGCGCTGGTGGCGGTGCTGGCGCTGGTGCCCGCGATCCTGCTCACCGCCGCGGTGCTGCGGCCGCTGCGCCGGCTGCTGCTGCGGCTGCAGCCGCAGGTGCCCGAATCGCTGCTGGGCAAGGTCGCCGTGGTGCGCACCCCGCTGGTCGACGCCGCCCACGGCATGGCCGACCTCGACGACGGCGGCGCCGGCCTGGTCCTGCAGGTGCGCAGCGACGCGACCACCCCGCCCAGGCGCGGCGACCGCGTGGTCCTGGTCGAACACCTGACCGCAGACAACACCTGGCGCGTGGTGCCCGAACGCGACTACGCCTCGCTCTGACATCCACCGGAATCGATTCGACAGGGAGAACCACCGATGGCATCCACCTTGATCACCGTCCTCGTCGTCGCCGGCGTCTCGCTGTTCGCGATCGTGGTGATGGCGCTGATGTTCAAGGCCTTCTACAAGAAGGTCGACCAGGGCACCGCGCTGATCGTCAACGACATGAGCGCGACGCCGAAGGTGCACTTCACCGGCGCCCTGATCATCCCGGTGCTGTACCGCGCCGAGCTGATGAAGATCAGCCTGATCACCCTGCAGGTGGACCGCCGCGGCAAGGAGGGGCTGATCTGCCGCGACAACATGCGCGCCGACATCGCCGTGGCCTTCTACCTGCGCGTCAACGAGACCCAGGCCGACGTGCTGCGCGTGGCCAAGGCGCTGGGCGCCGACCGCGCCAGCGACAAGCACGCCGTCGACGAGCTGTTCAACGCCAAGTTCTCCGAGGCGCTCAAGACGGTCGGCAAGAAGTTCGAGTTCACCGACCTGTTCGAGAAGCGCCAGGAGTTCCGCGACGAGATCGTCAAGGTCATCGGCAACGACCTCAACGGCTACGTGCTCGAGGACGTGGCGATCGACTACCTGGAGCAGACGCCGAAGAACCTGCTCGACCCGAGCAACATCCTCGACGCCGAGGGCATCCGCAAGATCACCGAACTGACCGCCTCGCAGAACGTGATCACCAACGAGCTGTCGCAGAACGAGCACCTGGCGATCACCAAGAAGAACGTCGAGACCCGCGAGGCGACCCTGGCGCTGGAGCGCCAGCAGGCCGAGGCCGAGGCCCGGCAGAAGCGCGAGATCGAGACCATCCAGGCGCGTGAACAGGCCGAGACCGCCAAGGTGCAGGAGGAACAGCGGCAGCTGGCCGAGAACGCGCGTATCGAGGCCCAGCAGCTGATCGACATCCGCGACCAGAACCGCCTGCGCGAGGTGGAGGTGGCCGAGCAGAACCGCCAGCGCGCGGTCGCCATCGAGGTCGAGCGCGTGGCGCGCGCCAGGCAGCTGGAGCTGGTCACCACCGACCGCGAGGTGCAGCTGCAGGGCGTGGAGCGCGACAAGGTGGTCGAGCAGGGCAAGATGGACGTGGCCAACATCACCCGAGAGCGCATCTCGATCGACAAGACCGTGGCCCAGGAGGAGGAGCGGATCAAGGAGGTGCGCGAAGTCTCCGAGGCCGACCGCATGAAGCAGGTCACGATCCTCGAAGCCGAGGCCCGGGCGCAGCAGGCGCTGCTGGAGGCGGTGAAGAAGGCCGAGGCCGACGAGACCGCCGCCAGGCATCGCGCGGTCGAGATCACCACCCTGGCGCAGGCCGAGCTGGAGGCCGCCAACCGCCAGGCCGAGGCCAAGAAGCTGCTGGCCGAGGGCGTGCGCGCCGAACGCGCCGCGCCCGGCCTGGCCGACGCCCAGGTCAAGGAGGCCGGCGCGGTGGCGATCGAGAAGGTCGGCATCGCCGAGGCGCGCGTGGTCGACGCCATGGCCGACGCCAACCTCAAGCAGGGCAGCGCCGAGGCGAAGGTGCTGGCCGAGAAGCTGGGCGCGCAGGCGCAGGGCGAGGAGCAGCTGGGCCGGGCCAAGGCGGCGGCCACCGAGTCCATCGGCCTGGCCGAGGCCACCGTGGTCGGCAGGAAGCTGTTCGCCGAGGCCGAGGGCCTGGTCAAGAAGTTCCAGGCGATCGACGCGCTCAGCGAGAACGCGCGCAGCCACGAGGAGTACCGCATGGCGCTCGACACCAGCCTCAAGCAGGCGCTGGCCTCGATCGAGGCGGGCAAGGAAGTGTCGAAGGAGAACGCCGAGGTCATCGCCACCGCGCTGCGCAACGCCGACATCGACATGGTCGGCGGCGACGGCGGCATGTTCGACAGCCTGGTCAAGGCGATCTCGCTGGGCAGGTCGATCGAGGGCCTGACCGACAAGAGCCCGGTGGTGCAGGAGCTGCTGCAGAAATACCTGGGCATCGGGCGCGCCCCGGCGCTGCCGGGAGCCGGCGGCGACGCGAGGGCAGCAGCCGGCGACGGCGCGGCGGCCGCGGGCTGACGACCGCCCCCTCCCCCGCCTGCGGGGGAGGGTCGGGGTGGGGGCCGAGGCGGCGGCATCCTTTTGGCGCGCTTCGCGCCCCCCATTCCAACCTTCCCCCGCAGGCGGGGGAAGGAGTCAGGAGCACCGGCGCCTTCCGCCGCCTCGCGGGAGGAGCCAGGAACACCGGCGCCTTCCGCCTGTACGCGGGAAGGAGCCCTGAAGACAGGCAGGACGACGACCCGCGATGACCGACGCCACGCAGGACAAGCAGGACGCGAACGACGCCACCGGCACGCCGGCCGCGAGCGCTGTCGACCAGGCCGTCGCCCAGGGCGGCGCCTACGAGGTGCTGCGGCGGCGGCTGGCCGAGCAGGGCGCGCGCCTGCGCGGGATCGTCGACGGCCTCAACGCCCGGCGCCTGGCCGAGTTCGGCGACAGCCGGATGGAGGTGGTCGGCCGCTTCCGCATCCGCACCGAGAACAACTGCGTCGGCCGCGACATCGCCCAGGTCGGCGGCGACCTGCTGCTGTTCGGCTACAACGTCTACCTGGGGCTCAAGACCCAGACCCGGATCGAGGACGTGTTCGGCCTGTACCGGCTGGTCGAGGGGCCCGACGGCTACGACGTGACCCCGGTCGACCTCAGGGACAGCTTCCTCGCCGAGCGCGGCTTCGTCCACGATTTCACCGAGCTCTACGCCTACTACAAGCACGCGCGCCTGCTGCAGCTGTCGGTGCGCGACGGCAAGCTGCTGGCCACGTTCCAGATCGGCGAGCGCAGCACCGACGTGCGCGTGTTCCGCTGGGCGCTTTCCGGCCGCGGCGAGCTGACCTGGATCGATTCGCGCGGCGAACGCGACGTCGCCCTGCCGCCGCCGTTCGACTTCGAATGGACCCGCGCCACCCGCGACCTGGAGGAATCGGGCCGCCATCCGCACCTCAACATCCTCGACACCGTCTTCGTCGAGACCACCGGCGGCGACCTGACCATCAAGGTCGAGAACAACACCGACACCGGCCAGGGCGTGTACAGCGAGCCGGTGGAGGATGCGACCCAGTCGCTGGACGACGCCAGCATCGACTTCGCCCGCGTCGGCTCGCTGGTGCTGCTCAAGATCCTGCCCTACCGCGAGCAGCAGTGGCGCGGCCTGATCTACAACACGCTCACCGGCACCGTGGTGCGCAACGACGCCATCGTCCAGGCCTGCGTGCAGCTGCCCGAGGACCACGGCATCATCTTCCCCGGCGGCTACTACCTGCAGAACGGCGAGCACAAGGCGTTCGACGCGCAGATGCAGGGCATGCAGTACAAGCGCTACATCCGCTCGCCCAACGGCGAGGACGTGATGTACGTGTTCTACGACCGCGCCGCCGGCCGCTCGGCGCTGTTCGTCTACAACTCGATCCGCCGCGCGCTGCAGAACCCGGTGTTCGGGCACGGCTACGCGCTGCTCTCGGACGGGCGCATGGTGCTGTTCCACGCCGAGGGCGACGCCCCGACCCGGATCCACCCGATGCAGGTCTGGCAGACGCCGTTCACCAGCGAGGAGCACGCCGCGCAGCGCCCCGCCGGCACCAGCTTCATGGGCCGGATCGGCAACGCCGCGCTGGTCCGCGGCATCTCCGACCTGCTCGAACTCAGCCGCGAGATCGACAACCCGCAGGCCTCGCTGCAGCGCTACCAGCTGCTGGTGCACAACACCCGGCGCATGTTCGACGGCCACCACTGGCTGGACGACGCCAACTGCGACGGCGCGGCAACGCTGCTGCACGAGATCAGCGCCACCGGCGAATCGGTGCTCGACGAATACGAGAAGGTCGAGAGCATCCGCGCCCAGTCCGACGCGGCGATGGCCGAGGCGAGGGCCGCGCACCGCAGCCTGCTCGGGCGGCTGCAGCCGGACAACTGGAGCGGGATCGCCGAGTACGTCGAGGCGCTCTCCGACATCTCGCGCCAGCGCGGCCAGCTGCTGACCATCCGCGAGTACCGCTACATCGACACCGGCGCCATCGACGCGATGGGCGAGGCGCTGCAGCAGGCGCACGAGCGCATCGGCGCGGCCACCGGCGCGTTCCTCGGCGGCGACAAGGCGCTGCAGCCGCTGCAGCAGCGCCTGCAGGGCTTCGACCAGGCCGCACAGCAGGCGGATACCACCCGCGGGCTGGGCGAGGCGCTGGCGGGCATGCAGGCGCTGTCGGCCGAGCTCGACATGCTCTCGGAGCTGATGGCCAGCCTGAAGGTCGACGATGCCGCCCAGCGCACGCGCGTGGTCGAGGCGATCTCGGCCCTGTACGCGCGGCTCAACCAGGCGCGCGCGCGCGCCGAGCAGAAGCGGCGCACCCTGGGGTCGGCCGAGGCGGTGGCGCAGTTCGGCGCGCAGTTCTCGCTGTTCGGCCAGTCGATCACCAGCGCCCTGGGCCTGGCCACCGATCCCGAGCGCGCCGACGAGCAGCTGTCGCGGCTGATGGTGCAGCTGGAGGAGCTGGAGAGCCAGTTCGGCGAGCACGAGCAGTTCCTCGGCGACATCCTGGCCAAGCGCGAGGAGCTGCTGGAGACCTTCGAATCGCACAAGCAGGCGCTGCTCGACGACCGCCAGCGCAAGGCGCAGGCGGTGCACGATGCCGCGGCGCGCATCCTCGACGGACTGGTCCGGCGCACCGAGCGTTTCACCGCGCCCGACGAGCTCAACGCCTTCTTCGCCGGCGACCCGCTGATCCTCAAGCTGCGCGAGCTGGCCGGGCGGCTGCGCGAGTACCGCGACAGCGTCAAGGCCGACGACATCGAAGCCCGGCTCAAGGCCGTGCGCGACCAGGCGGTGCGCAGCCTGCGCGACCGCAGCGACCTGTTCGAGGACGGCGGCCAGGTGATCCGCCTGGGGCCGCGCCACCGCTTCAGCGTCAACACCCAGCCGCTGGACCTGACCATCCTGCCGCGCGGCGACGGCCTGTCGGTGCACCTGACCGGTACCGACTACTACGAGGCCATCCACGACCCCGAACTCGACGCTCTGCGCGACTGGTGGCAGGTCGGCCTGGACTCCGAATCGCCCGCGCTGTACCGCGGCGAGTACCTGGCCGGGCTGATCCTCGATGCCGCGCTGCACGGCCGCGACGGGCTCGACAGCGCGCAGCTGGACCGGGCGGTGTCCGAACCCGAGGCGCTGGACCGGCTGGTCCGCGACTTCGCCGCGCCGCGCTACCGCGAAGGCTACGAGAAGGGCATCCACGACCACGACGCCGCACTGCTGCTGCGCGCGCTGCTGCCGCTGCACCGCAACGCCGGCACCCTGGTCCATGCGCCGGCGGCACGGGCGCTGGCGGTGCTGTTCTGGCAGCGGCACCGGCACGAGCCGGACGTGGCCGCCTGGCCCGAGCGCGCACTCGGCGCCGAAGCGGTGCGCAGCCTGTTCGGCTCCAGCGCCGGGCTCGATGCGCTGCGCGCCGAAGCCGGCGAGGCGCTGGCGGCCTTCCGGGACGGCACCGCGCTGCCGGTGGACGCCGCGCTGGCGCCGGTGGCCGCCGACTACCTGGTGGCCGAACTGCTGGAGGGCGAGCCCACCTTCGACTTCAGCCTGTATGCGCGCACCCTGCTCGACGCGCTGGGCGCGCGGCTGCAGTCGGCGCAGATGGAGGACAGCTTCGAGCGCTCGCTGCAGCGCCTGGCCGACCGCCCCGCCGCGCAGTGGGCGCTGGTCGCGCACTGGCTGCAGGCGATGTGCGCCAGCGGCGAGCAGGCCGCGCTCGCCGGCTACGTGCCCGAGGCCATCGCCCTGCTGCTGACCGCGCGCGAGCTGCGCCACCACACCCGCGACGTGACCCTGATCGCCCAGGTCGACGGCCTCCTCGGCCAGCACCCGCGCATCGACCAGGGGCGGATGGCGCTGGCGGTGGACGACTTCCTGCTGCGCCTGCGCCACCACCACACGCACTTCATTCCCGGCTTCGAGCGCTACCAGCAGATCCGCCAGCGCATCGCCGCGCGCGAGCGCGAGGCGCTGCGGCTGTCGGAGTTCAAGGCGCGGCCGCTGACCTCGTTCGTGCGCAACCGGCTGATCAACGATGTCTACCTGCCGGTGATCGGCGACAACCTGGCCAAGCAGATGGGCACGGTCGGCGAGCACAAGCGCAGCGACCTGATGGGCCTGCTGATGATGATTTCGCCGCCCGGCTACGGCAAGACGACGCTGATGGAATACGTCGCCAGCCGCCTCGGGCTGGTCTTCATGAAGATCAACGGCCCGGCGCTGGGCCACGAGGTGCGTTCGCTCGACCCGGCGCAGGCGCCCGACGCCACCTCGCGCCAGGAGCTGGAGAAGCTCAACCTGGCGCTGGAGATGGGCAACAACACCATGCTGTATGTCGACGACATCCAGCACACGCACCCGGAGTTCCTGCAGAAGTTCATCTCGCTGTGCGACGGCACGCGCCGCATCGAGGGCGTGTGGAAGGGGCGCACGAAGACCTACGACATGCGCGGCAGGAAATTCTGCGTGGTCATGGCCGGCAACCCGTACACCGAGTCCGGCGAGGTGTTCCGGATCCCGGACATGCTCGCCAACCGCGCCGACATCTACAACCTCGGCGACGTGCTCGGCGGCATGGAGGAGGCGTTCAAGCTCAGCTACATCGAGAACAGCCTGACCTCGAACCCGGTGCTGGCGCCGCTGGCCACCCGCGACCTGGCCGACCTCTACCTGCTGGCCGACCGCGCCGCCGGCAAGGACGTGTCCAGCAACGGCCTCTCGCACGCCTACAGCGGTGCCGAGGTCAACGAGATCGTCGCCACCCTGCAGCGGCTGATGCAGGTGCGCGACGTGGTCTACCGCGTCAACCAGCAGTACATCGCCAGCGCCGCGCAGGCCGACCGCTACCGCACCGAGCCGCCGTTCCGGCTGCAGGGCAGCTACCGCAACATGAACAAGCTGGCCGAGAAGATCTCGCCGGTCATGAACGCCGCCGAGCTGCAGCAGCTGATCGCCGACCACTACTTGGGCGAGGCGCAGCTGCTGACCACCGGCGCCGAGGAGAACCTGCTCAAGCTGGCCGAACTGCGCGGCACCCTGGACGAGGCGCAGGCCGCGCGCTGGGCGCAGATCAGGCGCGACTTCCTGCGCGACAAGGCGATGGGCGGCGAGGATGCCGACACCGGCGCACGCGTGGTCGCGCAGCTGGCCGACATCGCGCAGGGGCTGTCGTCGCTGCGCGAGGCGGGCAACGGCGCGCCGGCGCCCGCAGCGCCCGAGGTGCCGTGGGAGCGGCTGCTGGCCGCGCTGCAGGACCCGGCCGGCGCGCGCAGCGGCAGCGGCGATGCGGCCGGCGGCGGCGCATGGCTGCAGGCGCTGCCCGAAGCCATGCGCGGCGCCTTCGAGCCGGTGCTCTCGCACCTGTCCCAAGGCCAGGAGCGGCAGGCCCAGCTCAACGCCGCCCTGGTGCAGATCCTCGACCTGCTGCGCACGAAGCTGGCCGAAGCCGCGCCGGCCGCCGGCCGGCGCCGCAGCTCGGCCAAAACCGCGCAGGAGATCGAGCTGGAGGAGCTGCTGCGGCAGCTGCGCTTCCGCAACCAGGAGCCGCCGGAATCGACGTGAGCGACACCGCGCGCCAGACACCGGGCACCGCACCACCGGTCAATCTCGCCGATCCGCTGGCCGTGCTCGCCTATGGCCACGAAGCGCTTGATGCCTCGCTGGAGCCGCGCCTGGCCGAAGCCCTCGGCCATGCCGACGCCGCCGCCCTGGTGGCGCGGCTGGACGAACTGCGGCTGGCGCTGCAGGCCGGCGATCCGCGCCGCATCCGCCGCGGCACCGGCCTGGTCGGCCGCCTGCTCGGCCGCGACGTGCTCGCCGAACACGAGGCCGAAGCGCTGCGCGCCAGGATCGGCGTGCTGGTCGCCAACGCCGACCGCAGCGCGCAGGGGCTGGAGGCCCTGGCCGTCCGCCAGCAGCGGCTGCGCGACGAGCTCGCGGGCGCGCTGGCGCGGCTGGACGCCGTGATCGCCCCCGTGCGGCAGTGGCTGGGGGCCAACCCCGGCCGCAGCCAGGACGACGACGGCGCCCTTCCGGACCACCCGCGCGAGCGCCTGCAGCGCCGGCTCGACCACCTGGCCACGGTCCGCGCCAGCTGGGACATCGGCGCCGGCCAGCTGGACCTGCTGCGCGGGCAGAACCTGGACCTGCTCGCGCGCTACCGGCGCGTCCGCGACGTGCTGCTGCCCGCCTGGCGCCAGCAGGCGCTGGCCGATGCGGCGGTCGCCGGCGCCGGCCGCGCCGCCGCCGCTGCCGATGCCCAGGCCGCCATCGCGTCGGAAGTCGCGGCGATGGCCGGTACACTCGACGCCAGGCCCGCCTCCGCCCCGGCCACGGGAGACTCCGCATGAGCCAGCACACCCAGGACACCGGCGCACTGGTGCCCGCCGCCAGCGTCCTCGACGAGCCCGCCCTCAAGGCGCTGGGACTGACCGCCGACGACACCGGCGCGATCGCCGAGATCGGCAAGTCGCTGCAGGACATCACCCCCGGCAACCTGCACCTGTTCGGCCGCGAGGCCGCCGGCAAGACCGCCGCCTTCTCCAGCCAGCTGCTCGACCAGGTGCGCAACCGCGACCTCGACGAGGCCGGCGACAAGCTCGGCGAGGTGGTGCGCATCGCCCGCTCGCTCAACCTCGACAGCTTCGTCGGCAAGTCGAAGCTGCCGGTGATCGGCGGGCTGATCGACAGGATGCGCGCGTCCAAGGGCGAGCTGGTGCAGAAGTTCAGCACCACCAACCAGCAGATCGAGCAGCTGATGCGCGAGGTGGCCGACAAGCAGGCCACCCAGAGCCAGCGCGTGGGCGAATTCGACCGCATGTACGACATCGTGCTCGACGAGCGCCGCGCGCTCGGCCTGCACGTGGCCGCGGGCAAGCTGCGCCTGGCCGAACTGGCCGCCGAGCAGCAGTCGCTGGCGGGACAGGAGGATCCGGACGCACGCACCCGCCGCGCCGAGGTCGAGAACGCCATGCGCCTGCTCGACAAGCGCGTCGGCGACCTGACCGTGATGCAGCACGCGGCCGACCAGTCGCTGCCGATGATCCGCCTGATCCAGGCCAACGCCATCCAGCTGATCGAGAAGTTCGGCGCGGTGCGCAACATCACCATCCCGTCGTGGAAGCGCCAGTTCGCGATCCAGCTCTCGCTCAACGAGCAGAAGAACGCGGTCGAGCTGTCCAACGCGATCGACGACGCCACCAACGAGATCATGCGCAGGAACGCAGACCTGATGCGCCAGACCTCGGTCGAGACGGCCAAGGCCAACCAGCGCGCGGTGATCGACGTGGCTACCCTGCGCCACGTGCACGAGCAGCTGATCCAGACCGTCGAGGAAGTGCGCACCATCCACCGCGACGGCATGCAGGCCAGGCGGCAGGCCGAGGTCGAGCTGGCGCAGCTGCGCGAGGACGTGCAGAAGCGCCTGGCCGCGCCGACCCAGGACGCATAGTCCTACTGTGTCATAAATAGGATATCCTGTCGTCAGTCCCGAGATGCGATGGTTCATCATGGCCACAACCCGCA
>CAKTDC010000006.1 GCA_934541015.1 uncultured Luteimonas sp. | reverse complement strand
GGCCCACGCCGCGCTGGCGATCGCCCGCGACCTGGCCGCGCCGCGTGCGGCGGTGGAGGCGGTGGCCGCATCGCTGCGCGCGGCCGAAGCGGCCGGGGCCGGGATCGACGGCCTGCTGGCGGAGGCGGATGCGGCGCTGGCCGCGGGTGCGACCGGCCCGGCGCTGGCGGCGTATGCGCGGATTCTCGCGCTCCAGCCGGCCCACGCCGATGCCCTGCGCGGACGCGAGGACGCGCTGGGCATCGTGCTCGACGGCGCGCGCGAACAGCTGCGCCGCGGCGAGCTCGCCGCCGCCGGGGCCAGCGTCGCCCTGGCGCGGCAGCACGATCCCGGCCACGTCGACCTGCCCGACACCCAGGCGCGTCTGACCGAGGAACTGGATGCGCTGCGCACGCGGGCGGACGCGGACTTCGCGCGCGGCTGGATCGATCGCGCCGTGACGGCATGGCAGGCGCTGCTGGCGTTCGACGACGGCGATTCCGAAGCGCGGGCGGGGCTGCACCGCGCCGCGGACGCCCTGGCCACGCGCGCGCAGCGGCTGGCCGCGGATTTCCGCTTCGCCGAAGCGGAAGCCGCCCTGGCCCGGGCGCGCGCACTGGCGCCGGAGCGGGATGCCGTGCAGGCCGCGGCGGTGCGGATCGAAAGCGCGCGCCGCGCGCGCTCCCGCCTTCCCGCATCGCTGCCGGCCGGCGAGCGCGGTGTGCGGGTGGCGGCGCTGCTGGAGCAGGCGGCGGAGGCCGAACGCCGCGGCGACCTGCTGTCGCCGCCGGGCGACAGCGCCTACGACAAGCTGCGCGCGGTGCAGGCGCTGGCGCCTGCCGATCCCGCGGTCCGCGAGGCTGCTGCGCGCCTGCTGCCGGCCGCCCGGCAGTGCTTCGACCGACACCTGAGCGCCAACAGCCTGGGCCGCGCCGCGGAGTGCCTGGATGCCCGCAGCGTGCTCGGCGAAGGCGAGGCGGAGGTGGTCCAGGCACGCCGGCGGCTGGCGCAGCGCTGGCTGGCGATCGGCGACGAACGGCTGGTCGCGGGCAACCTGGCGCAGGCCCAGGCCGCGCTGGACGCCGCGCGCCGCATCGATGCGGCGGGACCGGGGCTGGACGGGTTCGAAGAACGGCTGCGGGTGGCGCGCGGAGGCGATCGTCCGCGCTAGGACTGCGTCGGCAAGGCGGCCTCCGCCGTCGTCCGGCGCGGCGGCCAGCGCGCAGGCCATGTGCCTTCCCCCTGCGCTACGGCGCAACCGGCAGGCCAGCTTCTCCCTATCCTTCCCCCGCAGGGCAGGGGAAGTCCCCGCGCAGCGGGGGATGGGGGCCGCACCCGCGTCGAGCCCGCCGCGGCGGCGCAGCTAGAATGCCCGCTGCCTTTCCCCGGTTCCCGCTTTGCAGCCCTCGTCCGTCCTCGTGTTCGGCGCCACCAGCCAGATCGGCCATTTCCTGCTGCCGCGACTGCGGCGGCACGGGGTCGAGGTGACGGCGCTGTCGCGCAATGCCCCGGCGCCTGCGGATCCGGGCGTGCGCTGGATGCGCGGCCGGCTGCCGGATGCGGTGCCGCCGCTGCCGCCGCTGGACGGGATCGTCGGACTGGGGCCGCTCGACGGGCTCGCCGGCTGGCTGGCCGCGCTGGCGACGCGGCCGGCGCCGGTCGTGGTGGCGACCAGTTCGATGAGCGCGGTCAGCAAGATCGATTCCCCGTTCCCGGAGGATCGTGCGCTGGCCCGGGGCCTGCGCCGCAACGAGGAGCGACTGCAGCACGAATGCGCGCGCCTGGGCATGGCCTGGACCCTGATCCGGCCCACCCTCATCTACGGCGCCGGCCTGGATCACAGCCTCAGCCCGATCGCGCGCCGGGCCACGCGCTCGCGGCTGTTCCCGCTGCCGCGCACGCACGGCCTGCGCCAGCCGGTGCACGCCGACGACGTGGCCGACGCGGCGTGGAGGGCGCTGGACAATGACGATGCCCGCGGTCGCGTGTTCGAACTCGGCGGCGGCGAACGCCTGGGTTCGGGGGAGATGTTCGCGCGCGTGCGCGCCAGCCTGCCGGTGGCGACGCTGCCGCTGCCGCTGGGCGCGACCGCGCTGGGCCTGCTGTCGCGGCTGCTGCCGCAATCCCGCGGGCCGGTCCGCCGGCTGCGGCAGGACCTGGTGGCCGACAACGCCGGGATCGAATCGGTGCTCGGTCTTCGGCCGCGCGGCTTTTCCCCGGACGCTGGCTGCTGGGGCCTGGCGCCGCGGCGGGGTGGTGCAGGATGAACCCGCCCGGCGCACCGCGCGCGATCGCAGCGGGACATCGCTCGACGCTCTACCGCATCGGCCGCTATCTCTACTGGAAGCTGCCGCTCGGGCGCGACCTGCGCGACCGCCTGGTGCGGCTGGCCTACCGCGGCGCTCCGTTCCTGTTCCGCGGCACGCCGGTGTTCGAATCCTGGCTGCGCGCGCGCGATCCGCAGCCGATGATGCCGAGCGTGCGCGGGCCGTGCCCGCCGGAGCGGCAGCAGCAGGCGCTTGCCGGGCTGCGCTTCGCGGAGGTCGCGGCCCCGGAGGTCAGCATCATCGTGCCCGCGTACGGCGACCTGCCGCATACGCTGTCGTGCCTGCAGTCGATCGCCGAGGCCGGGGATGCGACCGCGTTCGAGCTGCTGGTGATCGAGGACGCTTCCGGCGATCCGCAGATCGCCAGGCTGCGCGGCGTGCCGGGGCTGCGCTACGTCGAGAACGCCGCCAACCTCGGCTTCATCGGCACCTGCAACCGCGCGGCGGAGCTGGCCCGCGGTCGCTACCTGTGCTTCCTCAACAACGACACCGAGGTCACGCCCGGCTGGCTGGACCGCTTGCGTGCGACCTTCGACGCGCACCCGCGCTGCGGAATCGCCGGCGCGCGCCTGCTGTATCCGGACGGGCGCCAGCAGGAGGCGGGCGGCATCCTCTGGCGCGACGGCAGCGCCTGGAACCACGGCCGCTTCGACGACCCCGCGCGCAGCCGCTACGGCCATGTGCGCGGCGTGGACTATGTTTCCGGTGCGGCGCTGATGTGTCCGCGCGCGCTGTTCGCGCAGCTGGGCGGGTTCGATCCGGCCTACGCGCCCGCGTACTGCGAGGACGCCGACCTGGCGATGAAGGCGCGCGCGGCCGGTTTCGACGTGCTCTACCAGCCGCGCGCGGTGGTGGTGCACCACGAGGGCGTCAGCCACGGCACCGATCTCTCGTCGGGCACCAAGGCGATGCAGGTCCGCAACCGCGAGCGCCTGCGCGAACGCTGGCGCGACATCCTCGAACGCGACCATTACCCGCACGGCGAAACCCCGCACCTGGCCTGCGAACGCCACCGGGGCGCGCGCATCCTGGTGGTCGACAGCACCGTGCCGGCGCCGGACCGCGACGCGGGATCGTCGACGATGATGAGCTTCCTGCAGCTGTTCGTCGACGCGGGAATGAACGTCAAGTTCTGGCCGCAGAACCTGGCCGGCGAGCAGCCCTATACCGGCGTGCTGCAGCAGATGGGCATCGAGGTGTTCCATGGCGACGAGTACGCCGGCCGCTTCGGACGCTGGCTCGCCGCGCACGGCCGCAGCTTCGACCAGGTGCTGCTCAGCCGCCCGGTGATCGCGCACGAGCTGCTGCCGCTGCTGCGCCGGCACTGCCCGCAGGCGAAGCTGCTGTTCTATGGCCACGACCTGCACCACCTGCGCTATGCCGAAGAGGCGCGGGTCAGCGGCGACGACGGCCGCCGGCGCGAAGCCGCGGCGCTCGCCCGGATCGAGCGCGAGGTCTGGGAAGGCGTGGATGCGGTGTATTACCCGGCGCAGGACGAGGTGGACGCGGTGCGCGCGGCCGTGCCCGGCGCCAACGTGCGCCTGCTGCCGATCTACGTGTTCGAGCCCGACGGCAGCGAAGCCTCGCTCGAGGGCCGCGACGGGCTGCTGTTCGTGGGCGGTTTTTCGCACCCGCCCAACATCGATGCCGCGGTCTGGTTCGTGGAGGCGGTGCTGCCGCTGCTGCGCGCGGAACATCCGGACCTGCGGCTCACGCTCGCCGGCTCCGGCCCTTCGCCGGAAGTGCGGGCGCTGGCGTCCGCGCAGGTCCGGGTCACCGGCCGCATCCCCGAGGCCGCGCTGGACGCGCTGTACCGCGCCGCGCGCGTGGCGGTGGTGCCGCTGCGCTTCGGCGCGGGGGTCAAGCGCAAGCTGGTCGAGGCCATGCACCACGGGCTGCCGGTGGTGACCACGGCCACCGGCATCCAGGGGCTGCCGGGGATCGACGGACTGGTGTCGGTGCACGACGACGCGGCCGGGATGGCGGCCGCGATCTCGGCGCTGCTGCGCGACGACCGGCTGTGGCTGCAGCGCGCCGGGCAGGGCCGGGACTACGTCCACGCGCGCTTCTCGCGCGAGGCGATGCGCGCGGTGCTGGCCCGCGACATCGATTTCGCCGCTACCCGTACTGCAGCTGACCGGTGACGGCGGGCGCACGCGGCGGCGACGGAACCCTGGGCTAGACTGCCCCGCGGACGCCCGCGGGCGTGGCCCGGCAGACCCCCCACGAGCCCATGGCGCAGATCGAATACGACGAAGACGAAGACGCCGACGAGCCCGCGGATGCCGCTGGCGGACGCGGCTGGCTGCGGCTGGCGCTGGTGTGGTGCCTGGCCCTGGTCGGGCTCGGCCTGGGCTTCCTGATCCCGTACACGCTTTACCTCAACCACCAGGTGAGCGAACGCTTCGGCGAGCTGCGCTGGCAGGTGCCCACCCGCGTCTACGCGCGACCGCTGCGGCTGTCGCCGGGCCTGGCGATGGACGCGCAGACGCTGAAGACCGAGCTCGCCGCCGCCTCCTATCACGAAGGCGACGGCGTGCGGCCGGGCACGTGGCGGCTGGAGGGCAGCCGCTGGACGATTTCCAGCCGCGGCTTCGTCGATGTCGACGGCGCGGTCGGCCCCAGCCGCGTCGAGGCCACGGTCTCCGGCGGCCGGGTGAGCGGGCTGAAGGACCTGCAGGGCGAGCGCGCGATCCGCGCCGTCCGCCTCGATGCCGCGCGCATCGCCACCCTCTACGGGCCGCAGCAGGAGGAGCGGCGGCTGGTGCGGGTCGAGGACGTGCCGCAGCTGCTCACCGACACCCTGCAGGCGGTCGAGGACCGCGATTTCGCCCACCACTTCGGCATCGACCTCGGCGGCATGATGCGTGCGGCCTGGGTCAACCTGCGCTCGGGCGAGCGCCGCCAGGGCGCCAGCACCCTGACCCAGCAGCTGGCGCGCAGCGGCCTGCTCGGCATCGGCCGCGAGGTCACCTGGAGCCGCAAGTTCAACGAGATCCTGTACGCGCTGATCATGGAGGCGCGCTACGACAAGGGCACCATCCTCGAGGCCTACTTCAACCAGGTCTACCTGGGCCAGCGCGGCGCGCAGGCGATCCACGGCGTGGCCGCGGGCGCGGAGTTCTGGTTCGGGCGCCGGCTGGAGGACCTGGAGACGCAGCACATCGCGCTGCTGGTCGGGATGATCCGCGGACCCTCCTACTACGATCCGCGCCGCCATCCCGAACGCGCGCAGGCGCGCCGCGACTTCGTGCTGGCGAACATGCTCGAGACCGGGCTGATCGACCAGGCCGCGCACGACCGCGCGCTGCAGCTGCCGCTGGGCATCACCGAAACCCCCGGCAGCGTCGCCGCCAACCGCTTCCCGGCCTACGTCGACCTGGTGCGGCGCCAGCTCGCGCGCGACTACCCGGCCGATTCGCTGCAGGGTGCGGCGCTGAGCGTGATGACCGGCATGTCGCCGTCGGCCCAGGCCTACGCCGAAGCGGCGGTGGTGCGCACGGTCAAGGCGCTGTCGAGCGACAGGCGGCCGGAGCTGCAGACCGGCCTGGTGGTCACCGACGTGCACGACGGCGAGGTCATCGCCGTGGTCGGCAGCGCGCAGCCGACGGCGCACGGCTTCAACCGCGCGGTCGAGGCGCAGCGCCCGGTCGGTTCGCTGCTCAAGCCCTACGTCTACCTGCTGGCGCTGGCGCGGCCGGCGGAATACTCGCTGGCCACCTGGGTCGACGATTCCCCGGTGACGGTGAAGCTGTCCAGCGGCCGCACCTGGACGCCGGGCAACTCCAGCGGCCGCAGCCACGGCAGCGTGCGCCTGATCGACGCGCTGGCGCAGTCCTACAACCAGGCCACGGTGCGGGTGGGCATGCAGGTCGATCCGGTGCGACTGGCCGACCTGGTGAACACGCTCTCGGGCGTGCGCGCCGAGGCCAATCCCTCGCTCATTCTCGGCTCGCTCGACCAGAGCCCGTACGCGATGGCGCAGCTGTACCAGTTCCTGGCCTCGGGCGGCGAGATCCAGCCGCTGCACGCGGTCCGCGGCGTGCTCGATCCGGAAGGCCGGCTGGTCAAGCGCTACGACAACGAGCCGGCGCCGGCCACCGAGGGCGACGCCATCGCCGCGCGCCTGGTGACGCTCGCGCTGCAGCAGGCGGTCACCTCGGGCACCGGCCGGCAGCTGGTCAACGACGGCCTGGGGCGGCTCAACGCCGCCGGCAAGACCGGCACCAGCAACGACGGCCGCGACAGCTGGTTCGCCGGCTGGACCGGCGATCACCTCGCGGTGGTCTGGGTCGGCAACGACCAGAACGAGCAGACCGGCCTGTACGGCGCCACCGGCGCGATGCGGGTGTGGTCGGGCATCTTCGCCAACCTGCCCAGCGCGCCGCTGAAGGTGGGCGACGAAGGCCTGGACTGGCAGTGGGTGACGCGCTCGAACGTGAGCGAGGCCGACTGCCCCGAGGCGCGCCGGTTCGCCTTCGTCGCCGGCTTCGCGCCGCCGTTCGCGTCGTGCCACGGATTCGGCGATCCGCTGTCCGATCCGGCGTCCGATCCGTTCGCGCCGGAGCCGCAGCGGGCCCGCCGCGGCTGGCGCGAGTGGCTGGGGCTGGGGCGCCGCGGCGAGGCCACGGGCCCGGACGAGGCGCAGGAGCCGCAGCGATGAGCCGTGCCTGCGTCGCCTTCGCGACCGCTGCCGCCACGGCCTGGCTGCTCGCGGCCTGCGCGGGCACGCCTGCGGGCCAGGCCCCGGCGCGGCCGGCCCATGCCTCGCCGGCGGAGATGCTCGCGGCGATCCGCACCGCGGCCGGCGACGGCGAGCGCGAGCTGGCGGTGCAGCCGCTGCGCGATCCGGCGATCGAGGACCTCCGCCAGAAGGCCGCGCAGCTGGAAGCGCAGGGGAAGCACGACGAGGCGGCCGCTGTACTGGACCGGGCGCTGGCCATCGTCGCCGACGACCCGGCCGTGCTCCAGGAGCGCGCCGAGATCGCCATCCTGCAGCAGGACTTCGCACTGGCCGCGCGCCTGGCCGAACGCGGCTACGCCCTGGGCGCGCAGCTCGGGCCCCTGTGCCGCCGTCACTGGGCGACGCTGGAACAGGTACGCCTGGCCGAAGGCGATGCCGCGGGCGCGCAGTCGGCGCGCGTGCAGATCGAGGGCTGCCGGGTGGCGCCGCCGGCGCGGTACTAGGGCGCTTCGACCCGACAGCCGCGGGGACACCTGTCTTCTTCCCCCTCGCAACGCGGTTGAGGGAGCAGTACCGGCGCCGCGATCCTGCCCCTTCCCCCGCGAGGCGGGGGAAGTCCCCGCGCAGCGTGGGATGGGGGCAACGCCGCCACCTACCCCCACCCCGACCCTCCCCCGCAACGCAGGGGAGGGAGCGATACCGCCGCTCTCGCGCTCCGCCTCGCGAAAGCCGCGGTCCTACAATACGCGGACCGGGCCACGGCCCGTCGCTGCGGATCCGCGTTCCCGACATGCCCGATCTGTCCTCCGCCAGCGTCGCTGCGCTCAGCGACCACGGCCTGCTGGCGCAACAGCTTCCGGGCTTCCAGCCGCGGGCGGCGCAGCAGCAGCTGACCGCGGCGATCGCCGGCACCATCGACCGCCGCGGCGTGCTGCTGGCCGAGGCGGGAACCGGCACCGGCAAGACCTTCGCCTACCTCGTCCCGGCCCTGCTCTCGGGCGCCAGGACCATCGTCTCCACCGGCACCCGCGCGCTGCAGGACCAGCTCTACCACCGCGACCTGCCGCGGGTGCGCGATGCGCTGGCCACCGGGCTCAGGGCCGCGTTGCTCAAGGGCCGGGCCAACTACCTGTGCCGCTACCGGCTCGAGCGTGCCAGGGGCGAAGCCCGCTTCGCCACCCGCGAGCAGGCCGGCCACTTCCAGCGCATCGTGTCCTGGAGCGGGCGCACGCGCATGGGCGACCTGTCCGAGGTGGAGGGGCTGGTCGAGGATTCGCCGGTGCTGCCGGCGGTCACCTCCACGGTCGACAACTGCCTGGGCAGCGAATGCCCGTTCTGGTCCGAATGCTTCGTGGTGCAGGCGCGCCAGCGGGCGCAGTCGGCGGACCTGGTGGTGGTCAACCACCACCTGCTGCTGGCCGACATGGCGCTCAAGCAGGAGGGGTTCGGCGAGATCCTGCCGGGGGCCGAACTGTTCGTGATCGACGAGGCACACCAGCTCCCGGAGCTGGCCGCGCAGTTCTTCGGCGAAAGCCTGTCCGGCCGTCCGCTGGTCGAACTGGCGCGCGAGGCGCTGGGGGAGTGCCGCGGGATCGACGGCGCCCTGGCCGCGCTGCAGCAGCCGGTGCGCGAGCTGGAACACGCCGCCCGCGCCCTGCGCGCGGCAATGGAGGGCCTGCCCCCGCGCGGCACCCGGGGGCAGGCGATGGAGCTGCCGGAGTTCGACGATTCGATGCAGGCGCTGGCCGATGCGATCACCGGCCTGCGCGATGCGCTGGCGCCGCTGCGCGAGGCCTCGCCCGGCCTGGACTCCTGCCACGCGCGCGCCCACGAGTTCCGGTCGCGGCTGGGCCGCTGGCGGGAGCCGGGGCCGGAGCCCGGTGTTCCCGGGGAGGCCGCGGCAGCGGCCGACGCTGGCGGACAGGACGACCCTGCCCCCGGGTCATCCGGCGACGACGTGCGCTGGTACGAGCTGTCGCCGCGTGGCTTCCGCCTGCAGCGCACGCCGCTGGACGTCTCCGGCCCGCTGCGCGGCCACCGCGAGCGTTCGCGCGCGGCCTGGGTGTTCACCTCGGCGACGCTGGCGGTGGACGAGGGCTTCGACCATGTCGCGCAGCGCCTGGGCCTGGAGGCGCCGGAAACCCTGCTTGTGCCCAGCCCTTTCGACTGGCCGCGGCAGGCGCTGTGCTACCTGCCGCCGCGGATGCCGCAGCCGGGATCGCGCGACTACACCGGCTCCGTGGTCGACGCCATCCTGCCGGTGCTGGAGGCTTCGCGGGGCAGGGCCTTCGTGCTGTTCGCCTCGCACCGGGCGCTGCGCGAAGCCGCCGGGCTGCTGCGCGGCGGTCCCTGGCCGCTGTTCGTGCAGGGCGAGGCGCCGCGCGCGGAGCTGCTGCAGCGCTTCCGCCTGTCCGGCAACGGCGTGCTCCTGGGCGCGGCCAGTTTCCGCGAGGGGGTGGACGTTGCCGGTGACGCGCTGAGCGTGGTGGTGATCGACAAGCTGCCCTTCGCCGCGCCCGACGACCCGGTGTTCCAGGCCCGCCTGGACGCGATCCGCCGCAGCGGCGGCAACCCCTTCGCCGACGAACAGCTGCCGCAGGCGGTGATCGCCCTCAAGCAGGGCGTCGGCCGCCTGATCCGCACCGAAACCGACCGCGGCGTCCTGGTCCTGTGCGACCCGCGCCTGCTGCAGAAATCCTACGGCCGCGTGTTCATGGGCTCGCTGCCGCCGTTCGCGACGACGCGCGAGGTGGGGGAGGTGCGGGGGTTCTTCGAGGACCGTGATTCGTGACTGGTGATTGGTGATTCGAGAAAAAGCAGGCAGCATCCCACTCCCTGCTCTTGCGACTCCCGATTCCCGATTCCCGGTTTCCGGCTCCCGACTCCCGACTCCCGATTCCCGATTCCCGATTCCCGACTCCCGATTCCCGATTCCCGATTCCCGATTCCCGATTCCCGATTCCCGATTCCCGACTCCCGACTCCCGACTCCCGACTCCCGATTCCCGATTCCCATGCGCCTCCTCGCCTTCGAAACCGCCACCGAAGCCTGCTCCGTCGCGCTGTACCTCGACGGCGAGGTGCGCGAACGCTTCGAGCTCGCGCCGCGGCGGCATGCGGAGCTGGCGCTGCCGTGGGCCGAGGCGCTGCTGGCCGAGGCGGGGGTGGCGCGGCGGCAGCTGGACGCGATCGCGGTGGGCCGCGGGCCGGGGGCGTTCACCGGGGTGCGGCTGGCGATCGCGCTGGCGCAGGGCATCGCGCTGGGACTCGACCGGCCGGTCCTGCCCGTCTCCACGCTGGCGGCGCTGGCGATGCGCGCGCCCGAGGGGCGGGTGCTGGCCGCGATCGATGCGCGCATGGGCGAGGTCTATGCCGGCGCGTTCCTGCGCGCGGGCGACGGCGTGTCCGCGCTCGGCGCCGAATCGGTGCGGGCGCCGGGCCAGGTGGCGCTTGCCGACGGGAATGACGGCTGGCACGGGGTCGGCACCGGGTTCGCGGCCGCGGACGGGGCGCTGGCAAGGGCGCTGGCGCCGCAGTTGGCGACGGTCGATGCGCAGGCGCTGCCGCGGGCGGCGGATGTCGCCAGGCTGGGCGCTGCGGCCTTCGCGCGCGGCGAGGCGATCGCGCCCGCGCGGCTCGAGCCGGCCTATCTGCGCGACAACGTCGCCCTGACCCTGGAGCAGCAGCAGGCGCTGCGCGCGTCGCGCTGAGGGAACTCCGGTGTCGCCGCGTGGTCGATCCTCAATCGACCCGGAGCCGGCCATGCACTCGAATCCCGGGATTTCCTCCCGACGCACGCGCATGCTGCGCTGGCTGCGCACGGAACTGGCGCCGCTGCTGCTCCTGATCGCGCTGCTGGTGGTGGCGCGATCCTCGTTCGCGAACCACTACGCCGTGCCCAGCGGCTCGATGGAGCCGACCCTGGTGCCCGGCGACCGGGTGCTGGTGGACATGAGCGCCTACGGCCTGCGGGTTCCGTTCACCCGCATCGAGCTGCTGGCGCGCGGCGCCCCGGCGCCCGGCGACGTGGTCGTGTTCAAGTCGCCGGCGGACGGCACCCGCCTGATCAAGCGCGTGGTCGCCGTCGGCGGCCAGACCGTGGAGCTGGTCGACGGGCGCCTGCGCATCGACGGGGTCGCCCTGCACGAGCCGCTGACGGGCGGGGAGGCGGAGCGCTTCGGCGCGCGGATCGCGCGGATCGACCTGGGCGACGGTGGCGGCCCCGACATCCCGCGGCAGCGGATTCCCGAAGGCATGGCCCTGGTCCTGGGCGACCACCGCGGCGCCAGCTTCGACGGCCGCTGCTTCGGCCTGGTCCCGCAGGACGCGCTCTACGCGCGCGCGCTGGGCGTCTACTGGCGCCGCGGCAGCGGCCCGATCTGGCAGCGCCTGTAGGCGCCTGCTGTCGTCAGGGCAAGCCGGAGCGCAGCGTCCTCCCGACGACTGGAAACCTTTCCCGCACTCGGTAGAAGCACCCCAGAAAACTGGTTCTTCTCCCAAGTGCGGGGGGAATCGCAAGAGCAGAGCGGCACTCGGGCTTGCGGACAGAGGGTCGTCCCGGGCCGGGGATTGCTCCCCGGCCGGCAGGCCGCGGCATCCTTCCGACGGCGGAAGTGAAAGCAGCCCCCGCACTTGGGAGATGAACCAAAAAACTAGCGGTCGATCAGCTCCCCGCCGCGCAGGAACTGCCAGGTCCGGGTCACGTGGAGGATGTCCACGGCGTCGTCCGTCGCCGGCAGTGGCGGGTAGGGTTCGGCCAGGCGGGCGATGCGCAGCGCGGCTTCGTCGAGCAGGTGGATGCCGCTGGACTGGATCACCTGCGCCTGCTCCACCGAGCCGTCGCGGCGGATGGCGACGCTGATCACCAGTTCGCCCGACAGCCGCCGCCGGCGCGCCTCGTCGGGGTAGTTGAGGTTGCCGATCCGCTCGACCCGGTCGACCCAGTCGCGCAGGTAGGCGGCGTAGGCGTATTCCTGGGTGCTGG
This sequence comes from uncultured Luteimonas sp., assembly GCA_934541015.1. Classification (GTDB taxonomy): domain Bacteria; phylum Pseudomonadota; class Gammaproteobacteria; order Xanthomonadales; family Xanthomonadaceae; genus Luteimonas. The sequence goes on along the minus strand of CAKTDC010000006.1, from coordinate 90,714 downwards.
CGGAGACGAACTTGCGCTTGGGGCGCTTGGCGTACTGCTCCGAGCGCAGGTGGATCTCGGCGGCCAGCCGCGCCATCGCCAGGTCGCGCTCGATCGATTCGCGTCCCGGCGGCAGCGGCTCGGGCTCGGCTTCGGGCTCGGCGCGCGGCTGTGGCAGGGTCTCGGTGGCGCGGGTGCTGGCCACCACCCGCGCCTCGGGCGGCGGCTGCGGCTCAGGCGTCTGCGCGCGCATCTCCATCGGCGCCACGCCCGGCTCGGGCTGGGCGGCGAAGCCGGTCTGCGCCTCGCGCGGGCGGGTGCTTCTGTCGTGCTCGCCGCCGCCCTGGTTGCTGGCCTGGGCCAGGAAGTCGGCCTGCGCCTGGGTCAGCGGGCTGGTGGTCTCGGTCAGGATCACGTCCAGCGTCGGCATCACCGGCGCCGCGTCCTCCAGCGCGAAACCCACGCCCAGCACCAGCAGGCCGTGCAGCAGCAGCGACAGCACCATGGTCGCGCTGAGCCGTTCGCTTTCCCCGATCCGCGGCCGGACGGGCGGCGCGGCCGTGCTCATGCCGCCTGCGCCGGACCCGCTTCCAGTGCGTCGAACAGCATCCCTGCGATGTTGAGGCCGAACTGGGCATCGAGCTCGCGGATGCAGGTCGGGCTGGTGACGTTGACCTCGGTCAGCCAGTCGCCGATCACGTCCAGGCCGACGAAGCGCATGCCGCGACGGACCAGGCTCGGCCCGACCTGGGCGGCGATCCAGCGGTCGCGCTCGGTCAGCGGGCGGCCTTCGCCGCGGCCGCCGGCGGCGAGGTTGCCGCGGAACTCGTCGCCCTGGGGAATGCGCGCCAGGCAGTAGTCCACCGGCACCCCGTCGACCAGCAGGATGCGCTTGTCGCCGTCGACGATCTCCGGCAGGTAGCGCTGGGCCATGGCCAGGTGCCGGCCGCCGTCGGTGAGGGTCTCGATGATCACGTTGAGGTTGGCCTCGCCCGCGCCGGCGCGGAAGATCGAGCGCCCGCCCATGCCGTCCAGCGGCTTGAGCACCGCCTGGCCATGTTCGGCGACGAACTCCCTGAGGGCCGCGCGCTCGCGGCTGACCAGGGTCGGCGGGCAGCACTGGGGGAACTCCAGCGCCGCCAGCTTCTCGTTCATGTCGCGCAGGCCGCGCGGGTCGTTGACCACCCGGGCGCCCTGGCGCCGGGCGAAGTCCAGGATCTGGGTGTCGTGCAGGTAGGCCGCGTCCACCGGCGGGTCGCGGCGCATCAGCACCAGGTCGCTGCCGCCGAAGGCGCGCCGGGCCACGGGTCCGAGCTCGAACCAGCCCGAGGGGTCGTCGCGCACCGACAGTGGAGCCGTCGCCGCGATCGCCGTCCCGCCGGACATCGACAGCCCGCCTGGCAGCACGTAATGCAGCCGGTGCCCGCGCCGCTGTGCCTCCAGCAGCATGGCGAAGGTCGAATCCTTGGCGATCCTGATCGACCCGATCGGGTCCATCACGACCACGACATCCAGCGACATGCGTGCGGCCCGTGGGAACTCCGGCGCATACTAGCAACCCGTGCCGCCGCCTCCCAGCGCGGGTGACCGCCGGCACAAACTTCCGCAGCGGACCTTGACAGCCCGCTGGCGGGCTGGGATATAACAGACGCTTCGGTGCCGTGGTCTTCCGCCAAGTGCGCCCGGGGGAAAAACAAGATGACCGAGGGAGAGAACCACGCCGGCAGCCTGAACGGGCTGCGGGTGATGGTGATTGACGATTCCAAGACCATCCGGCGCACTGCGGAAACGCTGCTCAAGCGCGAGGGAGCCGAGGTGGTCACCGCGACAGACGGCTTCGAGGCCCTTGCCAAGATCGCCGACCAGAAGCCCCAGATCATCTTCGTCGACATCATGATGCCGCGCCTGGACGGCTACCAGACCTGCGCGCTGATCAAGAACAACCAGGTGTTCAAGCACACCCCGGTGATCATGCTCTCGTCCAAGGACGGCCTGTTCGACAAGGCGCGCGGGCGGATCGTCGGTTCCGAACAATACGTCACCAAGCCATTCACTCGCGAAGAACTGCTCGACGCGATCCGCAAGCACGTCAACACCTGACCGGGGGGACAGGACATGGCCCGCATCCTTCTGATCGAGGATTCGCCGACCGACACCGTTGTGCTCACGCAGTTGCTGCAGCGCAACGGGCACGATGTGCTGGCCAGCACCAGCGCCGAGGAGGGCATCGCCACCGCCAAGCGGGAGCGCCCCGACCTGGTGCTGATGGACGTGGTGCTGCCCGGCATGAACGGCTTCCAGGCCACCCGCGCCCTCGCGCGCGACGCCGAGACCAGCGCCATCCCGGTGCTGATCGTCAGCACCAAGGACATGGAGACCGACCGCGCCTGGGGGCTGCGCCAGGGCGCCAAGGGCTACATCGTCAAGCCGCCGGTGGAAGCGGACTTGATCGGCCAGATCAACACCCTGCTGGGGGCCTGAACATGGCCCGCGCGAACAGGCACAAGGAGACCGGGCCTTCTCCCTTCGAGGTGCTGGCCGGGTACGAGCGCCTGAGCCTGGCGCACGTGTCCGGCCTGCCCGAGCAGCTCGACGCGCCGGGCCTGTGGCGCGGCGTCGGCTACCGCGTGGGCAAGCGCAGGCTGGCGTCCTCGTTCGACGAGGTGGTCGAGATCCTGCCGATGCCGCAGGTCACGCCGGTGCCGGGCGTACAGCCGTGGATGCTGGGGGTCGCCAACATCCGCGGCAACCTGCTGCCCATCGTCGACCTCAAGCAGTTCCTCGAAGGCGAGCGCACGGTGCTGCACGAGGGCCAGCGCGTGCTGATCGTGCGCCAGTCGGATGGCGACGTGGCGGTCACCATCGACCAGCTGTTCGGCCAGCGCAGCTTCCTGGAGGAGCAGGGCATCGACAGCGCGCCGCTGGCCGAGGGCCGCTACGCGCACTTCATCGACCGCGCCTATCGGCTGGGCGAGGACGCATGGGGCATCTTCAGCCTCGACCGGCTCTCGCGCACGCCGGAATTCAGACAAGCTGCGGCCTGATCGCCGCCAACCGCGAATAGCAAGCAGGACCGAGGTACACCATGAGCACAGTGATTGACAGCGTTTACGACAAGGGCCGGACCCTCGGCACCAACTTCTGGGTGGTGCTGCTGGTCGCCTCGCTGGTGATCTTCGGCGCCAACACCGGCTACGCCGGCTGGAAGGCCGCGCGCCTGGGCGGCGCCAGCACCTCGGCGTCGAACCTGCGCGTGGACTCGCAGCGCCTGGCCAACCAGGGCAGGGAGGCGGTGGCCGGGAACGCGGCGGCGTTCGAGGCCTTCGCCGCCACCAAGGGGCAGATCGACCGCGACATCGAGACCCTCAACAGCAACTTCGGCTCGACCGCCGGCGTCGCCGGCCCGATCCAGACCGTCACCCGGACCTGGGGCCCGCTGGCCGAAAACGCCAACCAGGTCATCGCCAGCCAGGCGGCGGTGTCGGCGCTGGCCGAGAACGCCGGACGCGTCAACCAGAACGTGCCGCAGCTGCAGGCGCAGCTGGACGAGGTGGTGCGCGCGATGTCCAACAGCGGCTCGCCGGCCTCGCAGATCTACATCGCGCTGCGCCAGGTGGTGCTGGCCGGCAACATGGCCAGGCGCGTGACCGAGATCCAGGCCGGCGGCTCCGGCGCGACCATCGCCGGCGAGGCGCTGGCGCGCGACGTCGGCGTGTTCGAGCAGGTGCTGCAGGGCCTGCGCAGCGGCGACGATGCGATGGACGTCCAGGCCCTGTCCAACAGCGGCGCGCTGGCCGCGCTCGGCCAGGCCAGCTCGCAGTGGACGGAGATGAAGAAGGACCTGGACGCGATCATGGCCAGCTCCGGCGACCTGTTCAGCGCCCAGGCGGCGGCGGCGGCGCTGACCACCGGCTCGGACAAGCTGCTCAGCGACAGCGAATCGCTGTTCAACGCCTTCACCTCGTTCGGCTCGCTCAAGGATACCAGCCTGCTGGGCAACATCTGGATCAGCATCATCAGCGGCATCGTGGCGATCTTTGCCATCGCCGGCCTGCTGTGGTCGCTCAACCGCGCCCAGCGCGAGCGCTACCAGGCCACGCTGGAACTCAACAACCGCAACCAGGAGGCGATCATGCGCCTGCTGGACGAAATGGGTTCGCTCGCCGAAGGCGATCTCACGGTGAAGGCGACGGTCACCGAGGACATGACCGGCGCGATCGCCGACTCGATCAACTTCGCGGTCGAGCAGCTGCGCACCCTGGTGCAGACGATCAACGACACCTCGGTGCAGGTGGCGTCCAGTGCCCAGGAGACGCAGGCCACCGCCATGCACCTGGCCGAGGCCGCCGAGCACCAGGCGCAGGAGATCAACTCCGCTTCCGACAGGATCAACGAGATCGCGGCGAGCATCGACCAGGTCTCGCGCAACTCCGCCGAGTCGGCCGACGTGGCCCAGCGCTCGGTGCAGATCGCGACCAAGGGCGCCGACGTGGTGCGCGAGACGATCGCCGGCATGGACTCGATCCGCGACCAGATCCAGGAAACCTCCAAGCGCATCAAGCGCCTGGGCGAGAGCTCGCAGGAAATCGGCTCGATCGTGGAACTGATCAACGACATCTCCGAGCAGACCAACATCCTGGCGCTGAACGCGGCCATCCAGGCGGCGTCGGCCGGCGAGGCCGGGCGCGGGTTCGCGGTGGTGGCCGACGAAGTGCAGCGACTGGCGGAACGCTCCTCGAGCGCGACCAAGCGCATCGAGGCGCTGGTGCAGACGATCCAGTCCGACACCAACGAGGCGGTCAGCTCGATGGAGCAGACGACCTCGGAAGTGGTTGCCGGAGCGCGCCTGGCCGAGGATGCCGGCACCGCGCTGGGCGAGATCGAAAACGTCTCCACCAGCCTGGCCGACCTCATCCAGGGCATCTCCTCGGCGGCGCAGCAGCAGTCTGCGGCGGCGACCAACATCACCACAACGATGAACACCATCCAGTCCATCACCGCGCAGACCTCGCAGGGCGCCAGCCAGACGGCCGAATCGATCGGAAACCTGGCCCAGCTCGCCGCCGACCTGCGCCGTTCGGTCGCCGACTTCAAGCTGCCGGCTTGAGCCGGGGCGGCGGGCGCGGATTGCAGACCAGGTGACAGAGGATCGCGGTTGAGATGAGGATCACGGCAGGCAACACGACATCGGCGCGTGCCGGATGCGGGTCGCTCCCGGCACCGGCCGGCCCCGGGCTGCCGTTGCTCCGCGGAGGCGCGCGATGAACGCGACCCTGCGCGAGGCCATCGACCACACCGCGCTGGGCTGGGTCAAGCCCGAGCTCGACGAAACCCTGCGCCAGGCCAAGATCGAGCTGGAGGCCTATGCGGAGGATCCCTCCGACAGCAGCCGCATGCGCTTCTGCGCCAGCTACCTGCACCAGGTGCAGGGCACGCTGCGGATGGTCGAGCTGTACGCCCCGGCGATGGTCGCCGAGGAGATGGAGCTGCTGGCCAATGCCCTGCGCGACGGCGAGGTCGCCGACCACGACGCGGCGGCGGCGACCCTGCTGCGCGGCGTCGTGCTGCTGCCGGACTATCTCGAACGCCTGCAGAGCGGTCACCGCGACATCCCGATCGTGCTGCTGCCGCTGCTCAACGAGCTGCGCGCCGCGCGCGGCCAGGAGGGGATGAACGAGAGCGTGCTGTTCGCTCCGGACCTCGACCGCCCGCTGCCGGAGTCGGCCGCACCGCGCGGCCCCGGGCCCGGCCGCGAGCAGGGCGAAGGAGCAGGCGTCCTGCTTGCGCGCCTGCACGATGCCCTGGGCGGCTGGCAGCGCGGCGGTGCGCCCACGGCGGAGCTGTCGTCGGCGATCGACGCGCTGATGCCGGCCATCGGGCAGGAGTCGGTGCGGCGGATGCTGTGGGTCGCCTCGCGCGTGGCGGCCGCGGCTGCCGACGGTGCGATCCCCGCCGGCGACGGTCTGGTCGATGTCTTCACCGCGGTCGAGCGCGAAACGCGGCGGGTGTTCGAGGACGAGTTCGCCGCGCCCCAGCCGGAGGCGGCGCTGGAGCCGACGCGGCAGCTGCTGTACCGGGTGCTGCTGGCGGAGGGCCCGCACCCGGCACTGGCGGAGCTGCAGCAGACCTTCGAACTTCCCTCCGGCCAGCCCACCGAGGCCGAGGTCGACCACGCCCGCGGCAGCATGTCCGGGCGCAACCGCGCGCTGCTCGATACCGTCTCGGCGGCGGTGAAGGAAGACCTGCTGCGGGTCAAGGACACGCTGGATCTGTACCTGCGCACCGGCAGCGAGGACGTCGAATCGCTGCAGCCGCAGGTCGAGACCCTGGGGCGCGTCGCCGACACGCTCGGCATGATCGGGCTCGGCTTCGCGCGCACCATGGTCCTGCAGCAGCGCGACGTGGTGCAGTCGATCGTCGACCGCGATACCGCCGCCGACGAGGGTGTGCTGCTCGATGTCGCCGGCGCACTGCTCTACGTCGACGCCAGCCTCGACGACCAGGTGGCGCGCCTGGCCAGCGGCGACGACGATGCCGAGCTGGCGAACGAACTGCAGGCCGGCGAGGCCAGCAAGCTGGTGGACGCGATCGTGCGCGAGGCGATCGCCAATTTCTCCGACGCGCGCCAGGCCCTGGTCGCCTTCGTCGAGACCAGCTGGGACCACGACGAACTGGCCGAGATGCCGCGGCTGCTGCACGAGGTGGCCGGCGCGCTGCGGATGATGGGGCTGGACGTGGCCTCCGACTACCTGATCGGGATCGGCCGCTACACCGAGAACGAGCTCATCGGCCGCAAGCGCGTCCCCAACGGGCGCCAGCTCGACACCCTGGCCGACGCCCTGGCCAGCCTGGAGTACTACCTGGAAGCGATGCGCGGCCAGGGCGGCGGCGGCGGGCGCAACGACATCCTCGACATCACCCGCGGCAGCCTGGAGTCGCTGGGCTACTGGCCGCTGCCCGAGGCGCGGCCGGCGGGGCAGGCGCCCGCGGCCGTCGAGACGCGGGAGGCGACCCGCGCACCGGCGCAGGCGGCGGGTCAGAAGCCCGAGGCCGAAGACGCGGCGAAGCCGGCGGACGCCGGGTCGGCCGAGGCTCCCGTGGTCGCCGGCGACGGCGGGTTCGAAGCCACCGGCGACGAGATCGACGACGAGATCCGCGAAGTGTTCCTCGAGGAGTTTGCCGAGGAAATCGACAACCTGGACCGCCTGCTGCCGCACTGGCGCGCCGAGCCGGAAGACCTGGAGCGGCTGCGTCCGATCCGGCGCGTGTTCCACACCCTCAAGGGCAGCGGCCGCCTGGTCGGCGCGCGCACCCTGGGCGAGTTCAGCTGGAAGGTCGAGAACATGCTCAACCGCGTGCTCGACGGTTCCCGGCCGGCGAGCCCCGCGGTGGTGGCGATGGTCGACCAGGCGTTCTACACCCTGCCCGAACTGCAGGCCGCGCTGCAGGGCACCGGCAGCATCCGCAGCGACCTTGCGGCGATGGAGCGGGAAGCCGACAGGATCGCCACCGGCGACGACACCCTGCCTCAGGTCCGCCCCGCCGCTGCTGCGGCTCCGGTGGTCGAGCCGGCGCCGGCGCCCGAAGCGCCGGTGGAGGCCGAGCCGGAGCTGCTGCCGGCCAGGGTCGACGCCCTGCTGCTGGAAATCCTCAACGCCGAGGTCGCCAGCCACCTGCTGACCATCGACGACTGGATCTCCCGCGCCCGCGACGGCGATGCCGCCGGCAGCGATGCGCTGCTGCGCTCGCTGCACACCATGAATGGCGCCTTCGCCATGACCGAAGTGCCGGTGATGAACGGCCTGCTCGGGCCGGCCGAAGGCTATGCCCGCCGGCTGCTGGCCGCGCGCCAGCAGGCCGGCCCGGAGGCGGTGGATGCGATCGCCGAGCTTTCGGAGGCGGTGCGCAGCACGATCGTCGAACTCCATGCCGAATCGCCGGCGCTGCCGCGTCGCGACGGGCTGGCCGCGCGCCTGGTCGCGCTGCGCGACAGCCTGCCCGAAGCCCAGCGCCCGCTGCCGATGGCGCCGGAAGAGGTCGAAGCCGGGGATGGGGAGCGCCTCGAAGCCGAACGCCTGGAAGCCGAACGTCTCGAAGCCGAACGCCTGGAAGCCGAACGCCTCGAAGCCGAACGCCTCGAAGCCGAGCGCCTCGAAGCCGAACGTCTCGAAGCCGAACGCCTGGAAGCCGAACGCCTGGAAGCCGAACGTCTCGAAGCCGAACGCCTGGAAGCCGAACGCCTCGAAGCCGAGCGCCTCGAAGCCGAGCGCCTCGAAGCCGAGCGCCTCGAAGCCGAACGCCTCGAAGCCGAGCGCCTCGAAGCCGAGCGCCTCGAAGCCGAACGTCTCGAAGCCGAGCGCCTCGAAGCCGAACGTCTCGAAGCCGAACGTCTCGAAGCCGAGCGCCTCGAAGCCGAACGCCTCGAAGCCGAACGCCTCGAAGCCGAGCGCCTCGAAGCCGAGCGCCTGGAAGCCGAGCGCCTGGAAGCCGAACGCCTCGAAGCCGAGCGCCTCGAAGCCGAACGCCTGGAAGCCGAACGCCTCGAAGCCGAACGCCTCGAAGCCGAACGCCTCGAAGCCGAACGCCTCGAAGCCGAACGCCTCGAAGCCGAGCGCCTGGAAGCCGAACGCCTGGAAGCCGAACGCCTCGAAGCCGAACGCCTCGAAGCCGAACGCCTCGAAGCCGAGCGTCTCGAAGCCGAGCGTCTCGAAGCCGAACAGGCCGAGGCTGTCCCGGAGCCCGCCGAAGCCCCTGGCGCCGAGGCCGAGGCGACCGTTGCCGCGCTGCTGGCCGGCATCGCCAGCGGCAGCGACGATCCGGACGCGCCGCTGGACCTGACCGGGCTGGACCCCGAGCTGCTGGACATCTTCGTCGAGGAAGCCAACGACCTGCTGGACCACTCCGACGGCCTGCTCGCACAGCTGCGGCAGTCGCACGACGAGCGCGAGCCGGTGGTCGGGCTGCAGCGCGACCTGCACACCATCAAGGGCGGTGCGCGCATGGCCGGGGTGATGGCCATCGGCGATCTCGGCCACGCGATGGAGTCGCTGCTCGAAGCGGTCATGGAGCAGCGCAACGATCTCGACCAGCATGGCGTGGCCCTGCTCGAGCGCGGCTTCGACCGGCTGCACGCGATGGTCTCGCGCGTTGCCGACCGGCGCGCGATCGCCATGCCCGAGGCGCTGATCGAACAGTTCACCGCGCTGGCCGAGCAGCGCCCCGGAGAGGCGGAACCCGCGCCTGCGGCGCAGGTGCAGGTCCCCGCGCCCAGGGTCGAACTGCCGCCGCTGTCGCGGCCGATCGAGCAGTTCGCCGGCGGCGACGACGACACCGGCGTGCGCGCGCCGCAGGAGCAGGTGCGCATCCGCGCCGACCTGCTCGACCGCCTGGTCACCTACGCCGGCGAGGTCGCGATCTACCGGGCGCGGCTGGAGCAGCAGCTGGGCGCCTTCCGCGGCGCGATGAACGAAATGGAGCAGACCAACACGCGTCTGCGCGACCAGCTGCGCCGCCTCGACATCGAGACCGAAGCGCAGATCATCGCCCGCTACCAGCGCGAGGGCGAGACCAGCGACGCCACCTTCGACCCGCTCGAGCTCGACCGCTTCTCGACCCTGCAGCAGCTCTCGCGCGCGCTGTCCGAATCCGCCGCCGACCTGTCCAGCCTGCAGCAGACCCTCGACGACCTGACCCGCCAGTACGAGACCCTGCTGCTGCAGCAGTCGCGGGTCAGCTCGGACCTGCAGGAAGGGCTGATGCGCACGCGCATGGTGCCCTTCGACGCGCTGGTGCCGCGGCTGCGGCGCGTGGTCCGCCAGGCCGCGGGCGAGACCGGCAAGCAGGTGCAGCTCAAGCTCGACGGTGCCCAGGGAGAACTCGACCGCAACGTGCTCGAGCGCATGACCGCGCCGCTCGAACACATGCTGCGCAACGCCGTGGCGCACGGGATCGAAACCCCGGAGGTCCGGCGCAAGGCGAAGAAGCCAGAGGAGGGCACCGTCCACATCGCGATCCGGCGCGAAGGATCGGAAGTCGTGCTGCAGGTCGGCGACGACGGTGCCGGGCTGGACCACGAGGGCATCCGCGCGCGCGCCACCGAGCGCGGCCTGATCCGCGAAGGCGCGGTGCTCGCCGACAGCGCGCTCAACGCGCTGGTGTTCGAGCCGGGCTTCTCCACCGCCGCCGAGGTCAGCCGCCTGGCCGGCCGCGGCGTCGGCATGGACGTGGTGGCCAGCGAGGTCCGGCAGCTGGGTGGTTCGATCGACATCGACACCCGCAAGGGCGCCGGCACCGACTTCATGCTGCGCCTGCCGCAGACGCTGGCGGTCACCCAGGCGGTGTTCGTGCGCATCGGCGAAACCACCTATGCGGTGCCGATCGCCTCGGTGCGCGGCGTGGGCCGGATCGACCGCGAGGCCTTCGCCGATCCCGACGCCAGCTACCGCTACGGCGACGAGGACTATGCGCTGCACGACCTGGGCCGGCTGGTGGGGCAGTCGCCGGCTCGCGCCGAAGGCCATCTGCAGATGCCGCTGCTGCTGGTCCGCTCCGGCGACCTGCGCGCCGCGGTCGCGATCGACGCGATCCTGGGCAACCGCGAGATCGTGGTGAAGCCGGTGGGCCCGCAGGTGATGTCGGTCCCGGGCATCTTCGGCGCCACGATCATGGGCGACGGCAGCGTGGTGGTGATCCTGGACGTGGCCCCGCTGGTGCGGCGTTACGCGCTGCTGCCGCGCGACCAGGAGCCGGCGGCGGAGCCCGAGCAGCGCTACGTGCCGCTGGTGATGGTGGTCGACGACTCGGTGACCATGCGCAAGGTGACCAGCCGCGTGCTCGAACGCCACAACTTCGAGGTGATGACCGCGAGGGACGGCCTGGATGCGCTGGAGCGGCTCGACGAGCGCGTGCCGGACCTGATGCTGCTCGACATCGAGATGCCGCGCATGGATGGCTACGAGCTGGCGACGCACATGAAGGCCGACCCGCGCCTGCGCGACGTGCTGATCATGATGATCACCTCGCGAACCGGCGAGAAGCACCGCCAGCGCGCGTTCGATATCGGCGTCAACCGCTACCTCGGCAAGCCGTACCAGGAAAACGAGCTGATCCGCAACGTCTACGAGCTGCTGAAAGTGAGCCAGCAGGATGAGTGAAGGAGCGATCCGGGTGGTGCTGCTGGCGCGCGAGGGGCAGGCGCGCGAACGCCTGGGCGAGGCGCTGCGCGGCGACGACCTCGAGCTGGTGGCCACCTTCGACCCGGCCGCGGCCGACGAGGCCGGGATCACCGCGGCCTCGCCGCAGGCGATCCTGGTGGCGCTCGAGCCGGCGATCGAGGACGCGGTGGAGCGGCTGGACGCGGTGCTGTCGAACCCGGCGCTGAACGTGCTGTTCGAGGAGGCCGACCTGGTGGTGCGGCGCGAAGGCTGGGAGGCCGCGCGCTGGCGCCGGCACCTGTCGGCCAAGCTGCACCGGCACGACGACGTGCTGCCGCCGGGTCCGGAACCCGACGGCGACTGGCTGCCGTCGCCCGGGCCGCTGCCCGGGCCGGCGGACGTGGCCGATCTCGACGGCGCCATCGCCGCCTTCGCCGACGAGGCCGGGCAGCACGTGGACGAGGTTGCCAGCGACCGCGCCTTCGATGGCCTGGAGCCGCCGCCCGAAGCGGCGCTGTCGCCGTTCGATCCGGTCGCCTTCGAGGCCGACGGCGGCGTGGTCGACGTCGGCGACGCCGATTTTTCCGGTCTGGCGCTGGAAGGGATGACGCTGACGGTGGAGTTCGACGGCGGGCGCGAGGAAGCGGCATCGACCGCGGATTCGCCCGCACAGGGGGCGACGGATGCGGCAGACGTGCCGGAAGCGGTGGACTTCGGCGGCCTGTCGCTCGCCGACCCGGACGCACCTCCGGCTGAATCGGCCGACCGGCCCCCGGCGCAGCTGGACGCGCTGGACGAACGGATTGCCGGCCTGTCCCTGGCCGATCCGGACAGCTACGGCTTCGGCACGCTGCGCGGGGCGGTCCTGGTCGAAGCCGGCCTGGGCGGACCGGACGCGGTGCGCCAGCTGCTGTCGGCGCTGCCCGACGGCTTCCCGCGCGCGATCCTGCTGCGCATGCAGCTCGACGCCACCCGCAGCCGGCGGCTGGCCAAGCAGATGGAGCGGGTGACCGACCTGATCGTCGAAGTCGCGCGCAAGGGCGGGACCGTGGTGCCCGGCCAGATCTATTTCCTGCCTCCCGAGATCGGCGTGGTGGCCGACAGGGCGCAGCTGGTCTTCGTGTCCGCGTCCGACGCCGGTCCGGTGCTGGATGTGCTGCCGCCGGGCGATTCGGCGGTGCTGCTGCTCAGCGGCGCCGATCGGGCGCTGGCCGACGCGCTCGCGGCAGCGGCCTGGTCCGGCGCGCTGGTTGCGGGGCAATCGGCCGAGGAATCCTACGATCCCGCCGCGGCGCTGGCGCTGGCCGGGCGCGGAGGAACCACGGGAACCGCCGCCGAGCTCGCGGCGCTGCTGGTCGAGCGCTGGCCGCCGGCCGATCATCCGCCGCCGTCGGCGTCCGAGGAGGAACTCGCGCCATGAACGCCGTCGTCCGCGACATCCGTGGCGTGGTCATCCAGACCGATGCGGCGCGCCTGCTGCTGCCCAACGCCACCATTTCCGAGGTGCTGTCCTACGCGCCGCCCGAACCGGTGGAGGGCGCCCCCGACTGGCTGCTCGGCCGCATCCGCTGGCGCGGCTGGCGACTGCCGCTGGTCGCCTTCGGGCCGCTCGCCGGACTGGGCGACGAACAGGGCGGGCTGGGCAGCAAGGTGGTGGTGCTCAAGGCCTTCGGCGGCGCCGCGGACCTGCCGTTCTTCATGATGCTGACCCGCGGCTTCCCGCGGCTGGTGACCGTATCCCCCGAGCGCGTGGTCGCCGAGGACACCGGCGAGCTGCCGCACGGGGTGAAGTCGAGCGTGCTGTTCGACGGCGAAACCACCTACATCCCGGACATCGACGCGATCGAGTCCGCGATCCGCGGGGCGCTGGCCGCCTGATCCGTTCCGCGCGTCTCAGCCGCCCAGGTCGCCGAACAGCGCCTGCAGGGCGGCGATCGCGGCCAGGCCGGCGGTTTCCGTGCGCAGGATCCGCGGGCCCAGGCGCAACCCGGTGAAGCCCGCCGCGGCCAGGGCGTCGCGATCGCGCGGCGACCAGCCGCCTTCGGGGCCGATGGCCACCGTGATCGACATCGCCTCCGGCCGCGCGAGCGTTGCCAGATCGGCCGCGCCCCCGGGGTCGAGCGTGAGCCGCAGCCCCTCCGTGCCCGCAGCCGCCGGCAGCAGCGGCGCCGGCGCCTCCAGCGCCGGCAGCCGCGCCCGGCCGCACTGCTCGGCGGCCGAGGCCACCACGCTGCGCCAGTGCGCCATGCGCTTGTCCAGGCGATCGCCGTCGAGCCGGACCTCGGTGCGTTCGGCGAACACCGGCAGGATGCGTGCCACCCCGAGTTCGGTCGCCTTCTGCAGGATCAGGTCCATCCGTTCGCCGCGGGCGATGCCCTGGAGCAGGGTGATGCGCAGCGGCGATTCGTTGTCGATCCTGCGCGCGTCCTCCACGACCACGACGGTCTCGCGCCGGTCGGAAGCGGCGATGCGGGCGCCGTAGTCGTGCCCGTCGCCGTTGAACAGCACGCAGGCGTCGCCCTGCCGAAGGCGCAGCACCCGCACCAGGTGTTCGGCCGCGCGCGCGGGCAGCGCCAGGCGCATGCCGGTGGCCAGCGGCAGGTCGACAAAGGCGCGGCTCAGGCGCATGCGGGAGGCCTCCGTGCCGCCGCCTGCGCAGCGGAGGCGATCATTGCGTGGCCTCGACGATGGCGGCGGCGGTGACCTCGGCCAGCAGGGCGAGCTGTTCGCCGTCGATGCAGTACGGCGGCATCCAGTACAGCACGTCTCCCAGCGGCCGCAGCAGCACGCCACGCTCGAGCGCGGCGCGGTAGGCGCGCAGGCCGGTCCGCCGCTCCGCGGGGAAGGGGCGTGCCGGATCGCCGTCCCGGGCCAGCTCGAAGGCCAGGATCATCCCGGTCTGGCGCAGCTGCGCGACATGCGCAAGCGCCCCGATCGGCGCCGCCAGCCCGGCCATCGCCGCCGCCGTGGCGCGGTTGCGGGCGAGGACGTCGTCGGCCGCGAAGATATCCAGCGAGGCCAGTGCCGCCGCGCAGGCCAGCGGGTTGCCGGTGTAGCTGTGCGAGTGCAGGAAGGCGCGCTCGCGCGCGTCGTCGAGGAAGCCGTCGTAGATCGCCTGCGTGGCCAGCACCGCCGCCAGCGGCAGGAAGCCGCCGGTCAGGCCCTTGGACAGGCACAGCAGGTCGGGCTGGATCCCGCCGCCCGGCGCCTGCTCGCAGGCGAACATCGTGCCGGTGCGGCCGAAGCCGACCGCGATCTCGTCGGCGATGAGGAAGATGCCGTGCACGTCGCACAGCTCGCGCGCGCGCCGCAGGTAGGCCGGGTGGTGCATGCGCATTCCGCCGGCGCACTGCACCAGCGGTTCGAGGACGAGGGCGCAGATCTCGCCGGCGTGCTCGTCGAGCAGGTGGGCGAGGGCGTCGGCCGCGTCCTCGGCGCAGCCTTGCGCGCTCTGGCCTTCGCGCGCGAGGAAGGCATCGGGGGACGGCGCGAACACCGCCTCCATCAGCAGCGGCGCGTAGATCCGCCGGTACAGCGGGATGTCGCCCACCGACAGCGCGCCGATGGTTTCGCCGTGGTAGCCGTTGTGCAGGGCGATGAACCTGGTCCGACGCGGCTCGTCGCCGCGGTTGCGGAACCAGTGGAAGGCCATCTTCAGCGCCACCTCGATCCCGGCCGAGCCATTGTCGGCGTAGAACACCTTCGACAGCGGTGCACGCCCGGCCTGGCGCGGGGCGATGGCGAGCAGGCGCTCGGCCAGCTCGACCGCGGGCGGGTGCGAGGCGCCGGCGAGGATCACCTGTTCCAGCGTGCGTGCCTGGCGCGCGACGGCCTCGGCGATGCGCGGCTCGGCGTGGCCGTGCAGGTTCACCCACCAGCTGCTGATCGCGTCCAGGGTCCGGCGGCCGTCGTGGCCGACCAGCCAGGCGCCCTCGCCGCGGGCCACCGGCAGCAGCGGCAGCACGTCCGGGTGCTCGCGCATCTGGGTGCAGGGGTGCCAGAGCACCGCGAGATCGCGCGCGCGCCAGCGGTCCACGTCCGCGGCACCCGGGTCGACTAGAATGGGGCCATCGTGATCCGACATTCCCCCATTATCGCCCGCGACCCGTCCGGGGCGGCAGCATGAGCCGCCGCCTGCCGACCATCCATGGCGTCACCGAGCATGACGCCGGCCCCTACCGCCTCGAACGCCTGGACCTGGAGTTCAGCAACGGCGAGCGCCGGCTGTTCGAGCGGCTGCGCGGCCGCGGCCACGGCGCGGTGGCGGTGGTGCCGCTGATCGACGAGGACACCGTGCTGCTGGTGCGCGAATACGCGGCCGGGCTGCACCGCTACGAGCTGGGCCTGGTCAAGGGCCGGATCGATGCCGGCGAGACCGCGCTGCAGGCGGCCGACCGCGAGCTGAAGGAGGAGGCCGGCTACGGCGCCCGCCGGCTGGACGCGGTGCGCTCGCTGACCCTGGCGCCGGTGTACATGAGCCACCAGACCACGGTGGTGCTCGCCCGCGATCTCTACCCCGAGCGGCTGCCGGGCGACGAGCCCGAAGAGCTGGAAGTGCTGCCGTGGCGGCTCGACCGGCTCGACGATCTGGCGATGCGCGAGGACTTCTCCGAGGGCCGCTCGATCGCCGCGCTGTATGCCGCGCGCGAATACCTGCGCCGCGAGCGTCATGGCCATGGCTGAGCGCCCGGTCGACCAGGCCCTGCGCGAGGGCGTCATCGCGGTCGCGCGCCAGGCGGCGGGCAGGATCCTCGAGATCTACGGCGAGGATTTCGCCGTGGAGCGCAAGGCCGACGCCAGTCCCCTGACCGAGGCGGACATGGCCTCGCACCGCTGCATCCTCGCCGGCCTGCAGGCGCTGGCGCCGGAGATCCCGGTGCTGTCGGAGGAATCGGCGCACACCGTCGCGACCGCCGAACGCCTGTCCTGGCGGCGCCTGTGGGTGGTCGATCCGCTCGACGGCACCCGCGAGTTCGTCAAGCGCAACGGCGAATTCGCCATCAACATCGCCCTGGTCGACGACGGCGTGCCTGTGTTCGGGCTGATCCTGGCGCCGGTGACCGGGACGGTGTGGCACGGAGTCCCGGGCGAGGGCGCGTTCCGGCGCGATGGCGACCACGATGCGCCGATCCGCGTGCGCGCGCCGGCCGTCGCGCCGCTGCGCGTGGCCGCCAGCCGCTCGCACCTGGATCCGCGCACGGCGGCGCTGATGGCCCGGATCGGCCGGACCGAATCGATCGGCATGGGCTCGTCGCTCAAGTTCTGCCAGCTGGCCGAAGGCGCGATGGACGTGTATCCGCGCTTCGCGCCCACCAGCGAGTGGGACACCGCGTCGGGACAGGCGATCCTGGAGGCGGCCGGCGGTGCGCTGCTCGATCCGCAGGGCCGGCCGTTCCGCTACAACCGGCGCGACAGCCTGCTCAACGGCGATTTCATCGCGCTGGGCGACCCGGCGCTGCCGTGGCGCGACTGGCTGTGAGCGGGTGCAGGCAGGGCTACGCCCCGGGCAATCCGGCCCGGAGCCCGCGAACACCGGGAAGGGAGTCGACCTCCCCCGGCCCGGCAAGGGCTTCGGGTGAATGACAGGAAACCCGACTCCGGCCCCGGCTGCTGACATCCGCCGGCTGCTGCAGATCATGGCCCGCCTGCGGGCGCCGGTCGGCGGCTGCCCCTGGGATCTCGCGCAGGACTTCTCGACGATCGCGCCGTACACGATCGAGGAAGCCTACGAGGTCGCCGACGCCATCGACCGCGGCGATCTGCCGGCGCTGAAGGACGAACTGGGGGACCTGCTGCTGCAGGTGGTGTTCCATGCGCGCATGGCCGAGGAACAGGGCGCGTTCGCGTTCCCCGACGTGGTCGCGGCGATCTGCGACAAAATGGTGCGCCGGCACCCGCACGTGTTCGGCGAGGCCGCGCCCGGGGACGCCGCGGCGCAGGCGGCGGACTGGGATGCCATCAAGCGCGCCGAGCGCGAGGCGGCCGGCGAGCAGGATCGCTCCGCCCTGGCCGGCGTTCCGCGCGGCCTGCCCGAGTGGCAGCGGGCGGTGAAGCTGCAGAACCGCGCCGCGCGCGTGGGCTTCGACTGGCCGGGTCCGCAGCCGGTGCTCGACAAGCTGCGCGAGGAGACCGGAGAGGTCCAGGCCGAATTCGACGCGCTGGCGGCGGCTCCGGACGATCCCGCGGCGCGTGCGCGGCTGCAGGACGAGATCGGCGACCTGCTGTTCGTGGCCGCGAACCTGGCCAGGCATGCGGGCATCGACGTCGGCACCGCGCTGCGCGGCGCCAACCTCAAGTTCGAGCGCCGCTTCCGCACCATGGAAGCGATGGCCGATGCCGAGGGCGTTGCCCTGGCGGATCTGCCTCTGGAGGCACAGGAAGCCCGCTGGCAGCGCGCCAAGGCGGTCCTGGCCAGCCAGGATCGCTGATCGGCCATTCCGGGGAATTCCGCATGCTTCCCCGGCGACGCCGACGGCGGTGGCCCGCCGCGCCTACTCCAGGAAAATCAGCCAGGCGGCCACCGCGATCAGCGCGAACCCGGCCCAGTGGTTCCACTTCAGCGGTTGCCCCAGGTACCAGGCCGAGAAACCGGCGAAAACCAGCAGGGTGATCACTTCCTGCATGCCCTTGAGCTGCGGTGCCGAGTAGATCGCGCTGCCGAAGCGGTTGGCCGGCACCGCCAGGCAGTATTCGAAGAAGGCGATGCCCCAGCTCGCGACGATCACCGCCAGCAGCGGCGCCGAGCGGTATTTCAGGTGCCCGTACCAGGCGAACGTCATGAAGACGTTGGACACCAGCAGCAGGCCAACGGGCATCAGCCGGTCGATCAGGGCGGGCATGTCGGCGCGTTCCGGGGCTGGGCTGCGCGCATCCTAAGGCCTGACGGGCCGGCGCGATACGGGCGCCGCGCCCTGGGGCGGAGCGGGGCTGACCGAGCGAAGAGCGATCCACGGCCGGCAGGACGCGGCGTCCTTCCGAAGACCGGAAGTGAGGACGGACCGCTTGCGCGGCAGGCCGCAGCGTGCCGGCATGGGAGCAAGCCGCGGCCCCGGGGCGGCCCTCGTCCGCAAGCCCGGAGCCAGCTTCGCTCTTGCGATTCCCCCGCCTGGGAGAAGATCCCCGGCCGGCGGGATGCGGCATCCTTCCGAAGCCCGTTCGGGCCGGCTCGCCGAGCGTCGAGCGACCCCGGGGCGGCAGGGCGCCAGGTCCTCCCGGCCGACGCGGGGAGTCTTCCTGGCGTTCATGCGGCGGCGGGCTTCTTCACGCGCCCTGCATGGCTACCATTGCAGTCTTCACAAAGTTGAAGATCACGCCGCGACGGCAGGCAGGAGCACAGTGCGCATGGGACAGGAGACAGGGGGTCTGGTCCTCATCGTGGAGGACAACCGCAACATTTCGGAGATGGTCGGTGAATACCTGGAGGGCCGCGGGTTCGAGGTGGACTATGCCTCGGACGGCCTCGAAGGCTACCGGCTCGCCCTGGAAAACAGCTACGACGTGATCGTGCTCGACCTCATGCTGCCACGCCTCGACGGCGTCGAGGTCTGCAAGCGCCTGCGCGAGGAAGCCCGCAAGTCCACGCCGGTGCTCATGCTGACCGCCCGCGACACGCTGGACGAGAAGCTCACCGGCCTGTCCTCGGGCGCCGACGACTACCTGACCAAACCCTTCGCCATCCAGGAACTGGAGGCCCGCCTGCGCGCCCTCATCCGGCGCGAGCGCCGCCAGGTCGGCGCCGAAGTGCTCAAGGTCGCCGACCTGGTGCTCGACCCGGCCAGCATGCGCGCCACCCGCAGCGGCCAGGAACTGCAGCTCTCCCCCATCGGCATGAAGCTGTTGACCATCCTGATGCGCGAGTCGCCGCGCGTGGTCAACCGCCAGGAGATCGAACGCGAGATCTGGGGCAACAGCCTGCCCGACTCGGACACCCTGCGCAGCCACCTCTACAACCTGCGCAAGATCATCGACAAGCCCTACGACACCCCGCTGCTGCACACGGTGCAGAGCGCGGGCTATCGCATCGCCGATATCGCCCAGACCCCGGGCTGAGCCGGCCGCCGCCATGCCGCAGGGACTTCCGTGGAAGCTGCGCCACGTCATCCAGCGGCAGGCGCTGCTGGGCGGACTGGCGATCGTCGTGGGCGTCTACGCCATCGGCCTGTTCGTGGCCAACCGCGTGGCGGTCGAGAGGCTCGAGCTCGAGGCCGACAGCTACCTGGCCAGCCAGGCGGCCGACCCGGCATTCCCGCTGCCGCGCGGGCTGCAGGTCTCGGCCTGGTACGTGCCCGACGCCAGCAGCGGCCATCCGCGGCTGGCGGGCGATCTGCCGCCCGACGCCATCCGCGCGCTGCCGCCCGGCGTCGGCCGGCTGGACGACGGACGCAGGATCCTGGTCCGGGATGCAGACGACGGCCGCCTCTACCTGGCGATGTCCTTCGCGCTGATGGAGCGGGTGGCGACCCTGACCGGCGTCGCCACCACGCTGTTCGCCCTGGCGGTGCTGTTCATCACCGCCTGGCGCACCCACCGGGCGGCGCAGCGCATGGTCAGCCCGGTGGACCGGCTGGCGCAGGCCGTGGCGCAGTGGCACCCGGGCACCGCGGACATGCAGGCACTGGAGCCTTTCGCGGTGGAATCGAGCCGCGAGGTGTCGCGGCTGGTCGCGGCGCTGCGCGGCCTGGGCCAGCGCACCCGCGAGTTCGTCCAGCGCGAGCGCGATTTCACCCGCGACGCCAGCCACGAGCTGCGCACGCCGCTGACCGTGGTCCGGGTCGCCGTCGACATGCTGCGCAGCGATCCGGCGATGCCCGCGCACGCCGAACGCTCGCTGCTGCGCATCCAGCGCGCCGGGCAGGACATGGAAGCGCTGGTCGACGCCTTCCTGATCCTGGCCAGGGAGCAGGGAATCGCGCCGATCAGCGAGGAGTTCGACGTCCGCGAGATCGTCGAGGAACAGGTCGAGAAGGCGCGCCCGCGGCTGCGGGACAAGGCGATCGACCTGCGGATCGTGGGCACCGCCTCGCCCAGGCTGCACGCGCCGCCGCGGGTGCTGGCGGTGATGCTCGACCATCTGCTGCAGAACGCGGCCGACTTCACCGAAGCCGGCAGCGTCGAGGTGGAGGTGGGGGAGGACCGGATCGTGATCCGCGACACCGGCATCGGCATGAGCCCGGAAGTGCTCGGCCGCGTCCACGAACCGTTCTACCGGGCCGACCAGTTCCAGCCCTCCGGCAAGGGCATCGGGCTCAACATCGTCTACCGGCTCGGCGACCGCTTCGGCTGGCCCGTTGAGCTGGACAGCATCCCCGGCGAGGGCACCCGCGCCACCATCCGGCTTCGCTCCGTCCAGGCCGCCTGAGGCCGGGGCGG
Source organism: uncultured Luteimonas sp. (assembly GCA_934541015.1). Lineage (GTDB taxonomy): Bacteria > Pseudomonadota > Gammaproteobacteria > Xanthomonadales > Xanthomonadaceae > Luteimonas. The sequence goes on along the minus strand of CAKTDC010000006.1, from coordinate 70,213 downwards.
CCCCGCTGCTGAACGGTTCCCCCGGGCTTCGGGCTCCGCCGCCCGGGCTGTCAACTGCATGGCCGCGCGCGCGTTAGTCCAGTCTGACCATGAGCAGAAAGCCGCGTATGACCAGCAGACCCCCCGCCCGCCGCCGTTTTCCGATCGGCATCGTCGCCGCCCTTGTCGCCGTGGCGGTCGTCGCCGGCGGCTGGTTCTTCCTGAAGGGGCGCAAGGACGCCGGCGAATCGGCCTGGCGCACGGTGGAGGTGGAGCAGGGCGACATCCGCGTGGCCATCTCCGCCACCGGCACCCTGAGCGCGATCTCGACCGTGGTCGTGGGCAGCCAGATCTCCGGCCAGGTGACCGAGGTGCTGGTCGATTTCAACGACAAGGTCGAACGCGGCCAGGTGATCGCGAAGATCGACCCGAGCAGCTACCAGGCCCAGATCGAGCAGGGCTCGGCGCAGATCGCCAGCGCCCGCGCCAGCCTGGCCCAGGCCCAGGCCAGTCTCAGGAACGCCGAACTCGACTACCGGCGCAAGGCCGAGCTCGGCGAACGCCAGCTGGTCTCGCGCAGCGACATCGACCTGGCCCGCGCCGCGCTCGAACAGGCCCGTGCCCAGGTGAACTCGGCGCAGGCGCAGATCAACCAGCAGACGGCATCGACCCAGACCACGCGCATCAACCTCGAGCGCACCGTGATCCGCTCGCCGGTGGACGGCGTGGTGCTGACCCGCACCATCGAGGCCGGCCAGACCGTGGCCGCCAGCCTGCAGGCGCCGGAGCTGTTCACCATCGCCGAGGACCTGTCGCAGATGAAGATCGAGCTGGCCGTGGACGAGGCCGACATCGGCCAGGTCCACGCCGGCCAGCGGGTCAGCTTCACCGCCGACGCCTTCGCCAACCGCCAGTTCTCGGGCGTGGTCGACCAGGTGCGGCTGAGCGCGACCAACACCAGCAACGTGGTCACCTATCCGGTGGTGGTCACCGTGGACAACAGCGACGGCACCCTGCTGCCGGGGCTGACGGTGAACGCCGAGATCGAGGTCAGCCGCCGCGACGGCGTGCTCAAGGTGTCCAACGCCGCGCTGCGCTACAAGCCCACCACCGCCGCGGGCGGGCCGGCGGCCGCGCCCCAGCGCGGCGCCGGCGCCGGGCTGGCCGACGACCTGCGGCGCGAGGCCTCGGGCCTGGGGCTGTCCGCGGAGCAGCAGGCGGCGTTCGACGAGGCGATCGCGGCGATCCAGGCGCGCCAGCAGGCGCGCGAGGCCGCGCCGCGGACCGGCCAGGGCGGCCCGCCCGGCTTCGGCCCGCCGGGCGGTGGCGGCGGGCCGTCGGCGGCGATGGCCTCGCAGCTGCGCCAGCGCATGCTGCAGCGCAATCGCGAGGACTTCGCCGCGTTCCGCGCCAGCCTCGGCCAGGAGCAGGCCACGCGCTGGGATGCCGCGGTCGCGAGCCTGGTGGGCGCCACCCGTGCCACCGTCTACCGCCTGGCTGCCGGCTCCCCGGAGCCGGTGCTGGTGCGCGTGGGCGCCACCGACGGCACCTCGACCGAGATTTCCGGCAACGTGCAGGTCGGCGACGTCCTGATCACCGGGGAGCGCGCGGCGCGATGAACCCGGCCGTCCCGATCATCGAGACCCGCGGCCTGGGCAAGGTCTACAGCGCCGGCACCGAGGCCGAGGTGGTGGCGCTGCGGGACTGCGACCTGCGCATCGAGCACGGCGCCTTCGTGGCCATCATGGGGGCGTCGGGCTCGGGCAAGTCGACGCTGATGAACCTGGTCGGCTGCCTGGACACGCCGACCAGCGGAAGCTACCGCTGCGACGGCGTCGACGTGTCGACCCTCGACGCCGAGGAGCTGGCCGCCCTGCGCCGGGACAAGATCGGCTTTGTCTTCCAGAGCTTCCACCTGCTGCCGCGCATGACCGCGCTGGAGAACGTGGCCATGCCGCTGTCCTACGCACGGGTCCCGCACGGCGAGCGCGAGCGCATGGCCGCCGGGGTGCTGGAGGCGGTGGGCCTGGGCGACCGCATGGGGCATCGCCCGAACGAGATGTCCGGCGGCCAGCAGCAGCGCGTGGCGATCGCCCGCGCCCTGGTCAACCGTCCGCCGCTGCTGCTGGCCGACGAGCCCACCGGCGCGCTCGATTCGAAGACCGGCGAGGAGATCCTGGCCCTGTTCAAGCGCCTGCGCGACGAGGGCCACACCGTGGTGCTCATCACCCACGACGCCGAGGTCGCCGCCCACGCCGACCGCACCTACATCATCCGCGACGGCGAGCTGCACCCCGAGCACGCGGAGGCCGCGGCATGAAGTTCAGCGACGTCATCCGCACCGCGGTCCACGCCCTGCTCGGCAACTGGATGCGCAGCGTGCTCACCTCGCTGGGGGTGATCATCGGCATCGCCGCGGTGATCGTGATGGTCTCGGTGGGCCAGGGCACGCAGGCGGAAATCGACAAGATGGTCTCGGGCCTGGGTTCGCAGCGCCTGGACATCTCGCCCGGCTCGCGCCGCGGCCCCGGCGGCGTGCGCCAGAGTGCGTCGAGCTTCTACACCCTCACCGAGGGCGACGTCGAGGCGATCCGCAGCGACATCCCCGAAGTGCAGTTCGTGTCCGGCTCGCTCAGCGGCAGCACCCAGGTGGTCTACGCCGAGAACAACTGGTCCAGCCGCTGGCAGGGCGTGCAGCCGGACTACTTCGACATCAACAGCTGGACCATCGCCGAGGGCGAGGCCTTCGACGCGCAGGATTACAGCGGTGCGGCCAAGGAAGTCATCCTCGGCGAAACCGTGCGCCGCGAGCTGTTCGGTGACGAGCCGGCGATCGGCCAGACCGTCCGCCTGGGGCGCGTGCCCTTCGTCGTGGTCGGCGTGCTCGCGGCCAAGGGCCAGGGCGGCTTCGGCCAGGACCAGGACGACGTGATGATGGTGCCGATGCAGACCGCGCGCCGGCGCCTGCTCGGCGCGATGGGGCTGCCGCCGGGCGCGGTGATGCAGATCGCGCTGACGGTGACCAGCCCCAACGACCTGGGCTACGTGCAGGGCGAGGTCGAATCGCTGCTGCGCCAGCGCCACCGCATCGGGCCGGGCGCCGACGACGACTTCAGCGTGCGCAACATCTCCGAGATCGTGGCCACGCGCACGGCGACCACGCGGCTGATGTCGCTGCTGCTGGGCGCGGTGGCGACGATCTCGCTGATCGTGGGCGGCATCGGCATCATGAACATCATGCTGGTCTCGGTGACCGAGCGCATCCGCGAGATCGGCCTGCGCATGGCGGTCGGCGCCGGGCCTTCGGACGTGCGCAGGCAGTTCCTGGCCGAGGCGATGCTGCTGTCGCTGGTGGGCGGCGCGCTGGGCATCGTGATCGGCGTCGTCGGTGCGCTGCTGGTGGGCCGCTTCGGCGACCTGCCGGTGGTGCTCAACGGCCAGGTGGTGGCGCTGGCGGCCGGATTCTCGGTCGCGACCGGCCTGTTCTTCGGCTACTACCCGGCGCGCAAGGCCAGCCAGCTCGACCCGATCGAGGCGCTGCGCTCGCAGTAGCGCCGCGCCGGCGCCACCGGCCGCGGTATCCTTGCGGTTTCGGCGCGGGGGTCTCCATGCGCATCCTGTTGATCCTGTTGCTGGTGCTGGTGGCGATGAACGCGAATGCGCAAGGTGGGAATGCGGAGGGGCCAGGCCGGTTCGCGCTGGTGATCCACGGCGGCGCCGGGGTGATCGAGCGCGATGAGCTGTCGGCCGGGGACGAGCGCGGGATCCGCGCCGCGCTCGACGCCGCGCTCGACGCCGGGCACGCGGTGCTCGCCGGCGGCGGCAGCGCGCTTGATGCGGTCGAGGCCGCGGTGGTGGCGCTGGAGGAATCGCCGCGCTTCAACGCCGGCAAGGGCGCGGTCTACAACGCGCAGGGGCGGCACGAGCTGGACGCCTCGATCATGGAGGGCCACACCCGCCGCGCCGGCGCGGTGGCGGGCGTGACCACGGTGCGCAACCCGGTCCGCCTGGCGCGCGCGGTGATGGAGCATTCGCCGCACGTGATGCTGATCGGCGATGGCGCGGAAACCTTCGCCGACGCGCAGCCGGGCATCGAGCGCGTGGACAACGACTGGTTCGACACCGAGGCCCGCTTCCGCCAGCTGCAGCAGGCGCAGGAGCGCGAGCGCGCCGGGGCGCAGTCGTCCGGCGGCGATCCGGCGGACCTCAAGGGCCGGTATTTCGGCACCGTCGGCGCGGTCGCGCTGGACGTGCACGGCCATCTCGCCACCGCCACCTCCACCGGCGGCATGACCAACAAGAAGTGGGGCCGCGTCGGCGACTCCCCGATCGTGGGCGCCGGCACCTGGGCGGACGACCGCTGCGGCGTCTCCGGGACCGGCTGGGGCGAGTTCTTCATCCGCAATGCGGTCGCGCACGACATCTGCGCGCGCGTGGCCTATCGCGGCGACAGCCTGCAGGTGGCGGCCGACGAGGTGATCATGCGCGTGGTGCCGGCGCTGGGTGGCGACGGCGGCGCGATCGCGCTCGACCGCGATGGCAACATCGCCATGCCGTTCAACACCTCGGGCATGTACCGCGGCTGGATCGGCGCGGACGGCAGCCGCGGCACCGCGATCTTCCGCGAAGACTGACCGCGGCCGGTCGCGTCGCGGCCCTGATCGATCAGCGCGGCGAAGAAGGGCCGGCCGGTCCGTCGAACGCGATCCGCACGGAGTCGCGGTTGAGCACGACCAGGGTGAACACGCCGAGCACCGTGCCCAGCGGCACCTGCAGGCAGTCCAGGCCGGCCACCACCATGCAGAACAGCCGCGCGCGCCGCTTGCGCAGGAAGTTTCCTGCCAGCAGGTTGAGCAGCGCGCCGGCGAGCATCATCGAGCCGATCAGCACGTAGACGCCGACGATCATCGCCATGAATCCCGCCGGCGGCGGATTCGGGCTCTGCGCGAGCACCTCCGGCGACATCGCCGTGCGCATCAGCATGTAGTGCATCAGCACGAAGCCCAGGCCGAGCAGGGCCAGGCCGGCGAACACGTAGTGGAAGATCGCGATCAGCCGCAGGTGCTCGGCGTCGCGGTCGACGACCGGGGGAGGGACGTTCATGGCGTGGCTCCGTGCGCGAGGTAGGGGGCAACGATACCGCGCCACAGCGCGTAGCCCTTCGCGTCCAGGTGCAGCATGTCGTCCAGGAACAGCTCGCGGCGGGGCTGGCCCGCGGCGTCGAGCATCGGCGTGGCGACATCGATGAAGTCGATGCCGTCGCGGGTGAGCGCCCAGGACCGGAGCAGCCGGTTGGCCTCCTGCTGCCGCGGGAGCTGGGCGATCCGCGACGGGCTGGGCTTGATCGCCAGGATGCCGATGCGCACCTCCGGCAGGTCGCGGCGCAGCCGCGCGGCGAAGGCCTCCATGTCGGCCAGCACCTGCTCCGGGCTGCGGCCGGCATCGATGTCGTTCTCGCCCGCGTAGACCAGCACCTGCCGGGGACGGTAGCGGATCGCGACCTGGTCTGCGTACCAGACCGCGTCGCGCACCTGGGAGCCGCCGAAGCCGCGGTTCAGGACCGGGACGCCGGGGAAGTCGGCGGCGAGCGTTTGCCACATCCGCACCGAGGAACTGCCGGTGAACACGACCGGATCGGCCGGCGGCGGGCTGGCCGCGTCCTCGGCGGCGAAGCGGGCCATGTCGTCGGCCCAATGCGGCGAGGAGACCGGATCGATCGCCGGTGCCGGCGCCTCCGGCCGGGGGGCGCCCTGGCACCCGGCCAGCAGCAGACCCAGCACCAGGGCGGCGGCGTGCAGGTATCCGGGTGGGCGGCGGCGCATGGCGGCTCCGGTCGTGATGGTGCCGGGGACAGTGAAGCAACAGGCGCCGCCGCTTGCAAACTCCCGGACGGCGGCGGGGCGCGGAAATCACGGGCGTCCGATCCGGATGTGGCAAAATTGCCGGATTCCGGCGCTTCCGGCGCCAGGAGCCAGCCTCCATGCCGTTCCAGCCCGCCGAGCCTCCCTCCGGCCCCCAATCCCTCCTCCGCCGCCCCGCCGGTGCCGGGGCGCTGGTCTGATCCGGCGTGGCCGACCAGTTCGGGCACCTTCCGCGCGGTCCGGCGCGGATGTTCAGGGCGGCGGTGTGGTCACTGCAGGGACTGCGGGCGGCCTGGCTGCACGAGTCCTCGTTCCGGCTCGAGGTCTACCTGCTGGCGCTGCTGGCGCCGCTGGCGCTGTGGCTGGGCGACAGCGGCATCGAGCGCGCCCTGCTGCTGGGCAGCTGCCTGCTGGTGCTGGCGCTGGAGCTGCTCAATTCGGCGATCGAGGCGGTGATCGGCCGCTATGGCGACGAGCGCCACGAGCTGGCCGGACGCGCCAAGGACATGGGATCGGCAGCGGTCTTCGTCGCGATGTTGAACGTGGTGACGGTCTGGGCGCTGGTGCTCGGGCCGAAATGGTTGTGAACCCTCAGCAAGGTATCTAGATGTTCCAGGAATTCTTCACCGACCCGAACGTGTGGATGATGATCTTCACGCTCTCCATGCTGGAGATCGTGCTGGGCATCGACAACCTCGTGTTCATCTCCATCGCGGTCAGCAAGCTGCCGCAGGCGCAGCGGCCGTTCGCGCGCCGGTTCGGCATCGCGCTGGCCTGCGTCACCCGCATCCTGCTGCTGATCTCGCTGGCGTTCCTGGCGCAGATCGAGAAGGAGCTGTTCATGCTCTTCGGCATGGGCATCTCGGTGCGCGACCTGGTGCTGGTGCTGGGCGGCATCTTCCTGCTGGTCAAGGGCATCCAGGAGATCCGCGAGATGATCTTCGGCGGGCACGACGACCAGGGCGGCGGCCCGAAGGCGTCCGCCGTGTTCGCGGTGGTGATCCTGCAGATCGCGGTCATCGACATCGTGTTCTCGCTCGATTCGGTGATCACCGCGGTCGGCATGACCCAGGAGTTCCCGTACCCGATCGCGGTGACGATCTGCGTGATCGCGATCCTCGCCGCGGTGGGGGTGATGCTGCTGGCGGCCAATCCGATGGGCCGCTTCGTGGACAACAACCCCACGGTGAAGATGCTGGCGCTGGCCTTCATCGTGCTGATCGGCGTGGTGCTGATCCTCGACGGCTTCGACGTGCACGTGCCCAAGCCCTACATCTACTTCGCGATGGGCTTCTCGATCGCGGTGGAGGGGCTGAACCTGTGGATGCGCTCGGTGGCCGCGCGCAGGGCCGCGGCGGGCGCGGACGCCGGTGGGGATCCGGCGACGGCGACGCTCACCGACGCCTCCTTCGCGGGCGAGGTCGAGCGCGGTCCGGGACGTCGGGGGTGAACCGATGATCCGGCTGCACCAGCTCGATCCCGTCGCGATCCAGTTCCCGGCCTTCGAACTGATGGGCCGGACGTTCCAGCCGGCGATCCACTGGTATGGCCTGGCCTACATGGCCGCGTTCCTGCTGGCCTGGTGGCTCGGCAGCCGGCGGATCCGCGCCGGCCGCCTGCCCGGGGTGAACTCCGAGGCCTTCGGCGACCTGATGTTCTACGGCATGATCGGCGTGGTGCTCGGCGGCCGCCTGGGTTCGATCCTGTTCTACGACTTCGACGGCTACCTCAACGACCCGATGCAGGCGCTGAGGATCTGGGAAGGCGGCATGAGCTTCCACGGTGGCCTGATCGGCGTGCTGGTGGCGGCCTGGCTGTGGGCGCGCAAGCACCGCCAGCACTTCTTCGACGTGGTCGACTTCGTCGCGCCGATCGTGCCTCCGGGCCTGGGCTTCGGCCGCCTCGGCAACTTCGTCAACGGCGAACTGTGGGGCAAGTACACGCAGTCGTCCTGGGGCGTGGTGTTCCCGAGCGGCGTGCCGCCGCCGTTCGCCGGCATGGATGCGAGCACGCTCCGGGCCCAGTTCGAGGCCGGCGTGCTCGACCCGTTCGCGCGCCACCCGTCGCAGCTGTACCAGGCCTTCCTGGAGGGCGCGGTCATGTTCGCGGTGCTGTGGTGGTTCTCCTCGCGGCCGCGACCGCGCTACGCGGTGGCCGGGCTGTTCGCGCTGCTCTACGGCGTGTTCCGCTTCGCGGTCGAGTTCGTGCGCGTGCCCGATGCCGACATCGGCTACATTGCCTTTGGCTGGTTGACCATGGGCCAGCTGCTGTCGCTGCCGCTGGTCGCGCTGGGGCTGTACTGGCTGCTCAGGTCGCGGCGGGCGCCGGTGCTGCAGCCTGCGCCTGTGGCGGAAGGCGCGGCGAAGCACAAGTGACGGAGAGGCGATGAAGCAGTACCTGGACCTGTTGCGCCACGTGCTCGAACACGGCGCGGAGAAGTCCGACCGCACCGGCACCGGCACGCGCAGCGTGTTCGGCTGGCAGATGCGCTTCGATCTCGGTGCGGGGTTCCCGCTGGTCACCACCAAGAAGCTGCACCTGCGCTCGATCATCCACGAGCTGCTGTGGTTCCTGAAGGGCGAGACCAATATCGCCTACCTGAAGGCCAACGGCGTCTCGATCTGGGACGAATGGGCCGACGAAAACGGCGAGCTCGGGCCAGTCTACGGCAAGCAGTGGCGCAGCTGGGAAGGCGCGGACGGGCAGGTCGTCGACCAGATGCAGTGGCTGCTGGACGAGATCGGCCGCAACCCGGACTCGCGCCGGCTGGTGGTCAGCGCCTGGAACGTCGCCGACCTGCCGAAGATGGCGCTGATGCCCTGCCACAACCTGTTCCAGTTCTACGTGGTCGACGGGCGCCTGAGCTGCCAGCTGTACCAGCGCAGCGGCGACATCTTCCTGGGCGTGCCGTTCAACATCGCCAGCTATGCGCTGCTCACCCACATGGTGGCGCAGGCGACCGGCCTGCGTGCGGGCGACTTCGTGCACACGCTCGGCGACGCCCACCTGTACTCGAACCATTTCGACCAGGCCCGCGAGCAGCTCTCGCGCCAGCCGCGGCCGCTGCCGAGCCTGCGCCTGGCGCCGGGCGTGAGCGACCTGTTCGGCTTCGCCTTCGACGACATCGCGATCGAAGGCTACGATCCGCACCCGGCGATCCGGGCGCCGGTGGCGGTCTGAGCCGCTGGCGTCCGATGCAGGGCAGGGCTTCCACACACCGGGTTGCGGGCAAGGCCGCGGGAGGTCGGGGAATGATGCGGCGATGCCGTGACTGGATGGCGTGCCTGGTGCTGGCCGCCGCGCCGCTGCCGGCACTGGCGCAGGCACAGGCCAGCGGCCTGTTCGGCGTCGGCTTCGAGGCGCCGTTCGAATACACCGTGCGCAGGATCGAGGACCAGCGCCGCGGGCCGTCCGCGGTGTCGGTGGCGCAGTGGCAGCACATCGAGGTGACCGATCCCGAGGGCGGGCCACCGCGCAGGCTGATGCTGGGGGTGAGCTACATGGCGCCCCCGGGCGTCAGCAATGCCGTGATGCAGGAGGCTTTCGACGAGAGTACGAGCGAATCGGCGTCCAGGCCCGATACGCGGGATTCCGCGCGCGTGGAGATCGACGGCTTCCCGTTCCATTTCATCGACGGGCCGCTGGACGAGGGCGACTATCCGCAGCGGATGTCGATCTCGGGCGTGGTCAACGGCGCGATGCTGCGGCTGTCGGTGCTGGCGACCGATACCGCGCTGCTGACGCCGGAGCTTGCGCAGCGGCTCAAGCAGATGCGTCCGGACTACGCCGGCCTGCTGCGCGCGAAGGCCGATTTCGAGGCCGAGGCCCGGCTCGCGGTGCAGGACGACCAGGTCGATACGCCGCTGAGCCGCGTCACCCTGGCCCGAGGCGTGCAGGCGCGGCTGGTCGGCAGCTACCTGCAGACCGACGGCAGCGGCCGGCCGCTGTTCCGTTCGCGCAGCTTCAGCCTGTTCAAGGCCGGCTTCTGGACGATGCAGGGCCTGTCGCTGACCGTGGGCTGCGGTGGGCGTGCCGCGTTCGACGAAGAAGGGCCCGGCGCGTTCCTGACCATGGCGGCGCGGATGCGCGACAAGGACGAGGACGACCGGCCGACGAACCTCTCGCCGGCGCAGCCCTCGACCCTGGCCGGACTGCCGGCGCAGCTGGTCACGGCCAAGGGCGCCCGGATCAGCCCGATGCGGCGCACCGACATCAGCCGCTGGCAGGTGGAGCGCGACGACGACGTGTACCAGATGGAGATCGAGCGTTTCAACGGCGCGCCGGTCGAGAAGGACCTGATCCGCCAGCTGCAGGACGCCAGCCCGATGTGCCAGCTCGGGCTGCAGTTCGGCGCGCGCGCTCCGGAATGAGCGCGTCGGCGCCCGGGATCGTGCTGATCGCGGCGATGGACCGCAACCGCGGCATCGGCCGCGGCAACGCGCTGCCCTGGCACCTGCCCGACGACCTGAAGCGGTTCAAGGCGCTGACCCTGGGCAAGCCGGTGCTGATGGGGCGCAGGACCGCGCAATCGCTGGGGCGTGCGCTGCCCGGGCGGCTCAACCTGGTGCTGACCCGCGGCGGCGCGGTCCCGTTCGACGGCATGCGTGCGGTGGGCGGCGTCGACGCGGCGCTGGCGGCGGCGGTCGACAGCGGCGCCGGCGAGCTGTGCGTGATCGGTGGCGGCGAGGTCTACGCGCTCCTGCTGCCGCGCGCGGACGCGATGCACCTGACCTGTGTCGATACCGTCGTGGACGACGCCGACACGTTCTTCCCGGCCTTCGACCGCGGCGCGTGGATCGAAGCGGCACGCGAGTCCCGCGCCGCCGACGACAGGCATGCGTTCGCGTTCGATTTCGTGGAATACCGGCGGCGTCCGGCGGGTTGATCCAGGTGCAGCCATGCACGCAGGGCTTCAGACGTCGCGCCCGGGCACCTGGACGATGCGCAACTCATCCCCGGCATCGATCTGCAGCGCGGTGAGCTTGCCGCCCCAGACCGCGCCGGTATCGATGGCGTGGACGCCGTGGCCGATCATCAGCCCCAGCGTCGACCAGTGGCCGCAGACGATCTTCAGGTCGCGCGCGGCGCGGCCGGGGACTTCGTACCAGGGATAGAGCCCGGGCTGCTGGCTGCCCGGCGCTCCCTTTTCCTCGAACGCGATGCGTCCGCGCGGCGAGCAGTAGCGCATGCGGGTGAGCAGGTTGATGATGGCGCGGTCGCGGTCGGTGCCCGAGAGCTTCGGCGACCAGTCGGGCTGGTCCCCGTACATGGTCTTGAGCAGCTTGCGGTAGCCGCTGCCGTGCAGGGTCCTCTCGACTTCCGCGGCGTGCCGTTCGGCCAGCTGGGTGGTCCACTTCGGCGCCAGCCCGGCGTGCACCATCATCCAGCCCAGCTCGCGGTCCACGTGCAGCAGCGGCTGCATGCGCAGCCACTCGAGCAGCACGTCGCGGTCCTCGGCGAACAGCACGCCCTGCAGGTCCGGGTTGACCTTGCGCTGCTCGGGCTCGCGGCGCTGGGCGATGGCCAGCAGCGACAGGTCGTGGTTGCCGAGCACGCAGGTCACGCTGTCGCGCAGTGAATGCACCAGGCGCAGCGTCTGCAGCGATTCGCCGCCGCGGTTGACCAGGTCGCCGCAGAACCAGAGGCGGTCGCGGGCCGGGTCGAAGGCGATCCGGTCCAGAAGCCGGCGCGTCGGGCCGTAACAGCCCTGCAGGTCGCCGATCGCCCAGATCGCCATCCTCGCCGGCCCCCCGCGGTCAGTGCAGCGTGCGCGGCACGGAGAGCGTGAACGGCGGGATCGGCGCGTCGAACCGGGTGCCGTCGTCGCCGACCATGTCGTAGCTGCCCTGCATGGTGCCGACCGCCGTCTGCAGCACGGCGCCGGAGGTGTAGGTGAACTCTTCGCCCGGTTCGAGCCTGGGCTGTTCGCCGACCACGCCGTCGCCGCGCACTTCCTCGACCTTGCCGTTGGCGTCGGTGATGATCCAGTGGCGCGAGACCAGCTGCGCCGGCAGGCGGCCCAGGTTGCGGATGCTGATCGTGTAGGAGAACACGTAGCGGTCGCGCTCCGGGGTCGACTCGTCGTCGAGGAACTGGGTGGCGATCTGGATCTCGAGGCTGTAGTCGGCGGGCTGCTCCATGCCGCAAGTGTAAGGCCTGCCGGCTGAAGCCTTCGACTACGGGGCGCCGGTGGCGTTGGCCAGGCGCACGAAATCGGTCACTGCCAGCTGTTCCGCGCGCGCCTGCGGGTCGACCCCGGCCGCTGCGATCGCCCGGGCGTCGAGCAGCCGCGACAGCGCGTTGCGCAGGGTCTTGCGGCGCTGGCCGAAGGCGTCGCGCACGATCGCCGCGAACCACGCCGGATCGGCGATGCCGACCTCCTCCGGCGCGCGCGGGACCAGCCGTACCACGGCCGAATCGACCCTGGGCGGCGGCCGGAAGGCACCGGGCCCGACCGTGAACAGCGCCGTCACCCGGCACCAGGCCTGCAGCATCACGCTCAGCCGACCGTAGACCTTGCTGCCCGGCGGTGCCGCCATGCGCTCCACGACTTCCTTCTGCAGCATGAAGACCATGTCCGTGATCGCGTCGGCGTGGTCGAGGGCATGGAACAGGATCGGCGAGGACAGGTTGTAGGGCAGGTTGCCCACCAGGCGGATGCGGCCGGCCGCGCCGGCGAGGGCGCGCAGGTCGACGTCGAGCACGTTGGCGTGGATCAGCTCCAGGCTGCCGCGGCTGCGCGCGGCCTCGGCCAGCGGCGCCAGCAGGTCGCGGTCGAACTCGATCGCGGTCAGGCGGCCGTGGCGCTCGAGCAGGGGCAGGGTCATCGCGCCCTGGCCGGGGCCTATCTCGACGATGTGGTCGCCCGGCTGCGGGTCGAGGGCCAGGATGATCCTGTCGACCACGCCGCGCTCGTGCAGGAAGTGCTGGCCCAGCGACTTCTTGGCCGGGCCGGTGAATCCCGCGGACGGTCCGCGGTTCACAGCAGGCGGGTCCCGAGGGGCACGTCGCGGTCGGGCACGCACAGCGCCACCCGGCCCTCGGCGTCGTGGAAGCCGGTGACCAGGCATTGGGACATCAGCGGCCCGATCTGCTTGTCCGGGAAATTGACCACGCCCACGACCAGCCGGCCGACGAGGTCTTCGGGCGCGTAGAGCGCGGTGATCTGCGCACTGGACCTGCGCACGCCGATCTCCTCGCCGAAATCGACCTCGAGCACGTAGGCGGGCTTGCGCGCCTCCGGGAACGGGCGCGCGGACAGCACGCGGCCGACGCGCAATTCCACCTTCATGAAGTCGGACCAGGCGATTTCCTGCATTGGATTCGGGATTCGGGATTCGGGATTCGGGATTCGGGATTCGGGATTCGGGACTGGAAGATGGGGCAACAGGAGCAGGGGCCGGGAATGCGGGATGGTCAGGTCCGGGCGAGCCGGCGGTGCGCCAGGGCGGTGCAGGCGGCGATCGCGGCGAACAGGCTGGAGGGGTCGGCGCGGCCGCTGCCGGCGAGGTCGAGCGCGGTGCCGTGGTCGACGGCGACCCGCGGCCAGGGCAGGCCCAGGGTCAGGTTCACCGCCTGCTCGAAGCCGCTGAACTTCAGCACCGGCAGGCCTTGGTCGTGGTACATGGCCAGCACCGCGTCGAACCCGCGCAGCCTTGCCGGCAGGAAGGCGGTGTCGGCCGGCAGAGGGCCGTCCAGGCGCATGCCTTCGCCGCGCAGGCGCCCGAGCAGGGGTTCGATGATCTCGATCTCCTCGCGCCCCAGATGGCCCGATTCGCCCGCGTGCGGGTTCAGCCCGAGCACGGCCACGACCGGCTCGGCGATGCCGAAGTCGTCGCGCAGGGCGGCGTGGAGGATGCGCAGGGTGCGTTCGAGCGGCGCGGCGGCGATCGCGTCGGGGACCGCGCGCAGCGGCAGGTGGGTGGTCGCCAGGGCGACGCGGACGGTGTCGTTGGCGAGCATCATCACCACGTCGCATCCGGCGCGACCGGCCAGCAGTTCGGTGGTGCCGCTGTAGGCGATGCTGCCGAGGTTGATCGTGGCCTTGTGCACCGGCCCGGTGACGATGCCGTCGAAATCGCCGCGCTGGCAGCCGTCGGCGCCGGCGGTCAGCGCGGCGACCACCGCGGCGGCGTTGCGCGGATCGGGGCAGCCGAACGCGACCGGGACCGCGCAGGCCACGTCGACCAGGCGCAGCTGGCCGGGCGCGGCGATGGCGGCGGCCGGATCGATGGCGGTGAAGGGCAGGCCGAGCGCGTCCGCGGCCTGCTGCAGGCTGCTGCGGTCGCCAAAGGCGACCAGGTCGGCGTCCCAGCTGCGCTGGGCGGCGCGCACGCACAGCTCCGGGCCGACGCCGGCCGGCTCACCCGGAACCAGCGCCAACCTCGGCCGGCGCACGTCAGCCGCCGGTGGTGCCCGTGGCGGTGCGGATGTCGACGAAGGCCTCGCCGCGCATTTCGCGCAGGAAGCGGTCCCATTCGTCCTCCAGCTTGCGCTGGCCGATCGACTCGCGCACCTGCGCGCGGCGGTTCTCGTCGGTGGCGCTGGCCTGGCGCGAACCGGTGCGCTGGACGATGTGCCAGCCGGCCTGGGTGCGGAACGGCGCCGAGACCTGGCCGTCCTGCAGCGCCGCGACCTGGCCGCCGAACTCGGGGCCGAAGTCGTCCTGGGCGAACCAGCCCAGGTCGCCGCCCTCGGGCTTGCTGATGGCGTCGTCGGAGTGCTCGCTGGCGACGGTCGCGAAATCGGCGCCGCCTGCGATGCGCGCGCGCAGGGTGTCGATGCGGGCGCGGGCCGCGGCGTCGCCGCCGCTGCCGGCGGCCGGGCGCACCAGGATGTGGCGCGCCTGGTACTGGGTGACGCTGCCGGCGCCGCCGCCCTCGCGGGAGCCGACCAGCTGCAGCAGCTGGAAGCCGCTGGGCCCGCGGATCGGGCCGATGACCTGGCCGGGCGACATCGTGCGGATGGCGTTGGCGAACGCGGCCGGGATCTCGTCGACCCGGCGCCAGCCCAGGTCGCCGCCCTCGAGCGCGTTGGGGCTGTCGGAATAGCGCACCGCGGCGGCGGCGAACTCCATCTCGTTGCGGTCGATCAGGCGCTGGATGCCCTCGATCTTCTGCTGCGCCACCGAGATCTGCTCGGAGGTGGCGCCCTCGGGCAGCGCGACCAGGATGTGCGCGAGGTGGTACTGGACGTGGCCGGCCTGGTTGGCGAGCGCGGCGTCGACCTCGGCGTCGCTGACGCTGATCCGCTGCTGCGCGAAGCGCTGGCGCAGGCGCTGGATGACCAGTTCGTCGCGCAGCGAGCTGCGGAAATCGTCGAACGACATGCCGTCGGCCGCCAGCTGGCGGCGCAGCTGGTCGGGCGAGAGGTTGTTCTGCTGGGAGATCGCCGAGACCGTGGCGTCCACTTCCTGGTCGCTGACGCGCAGGCCGGTGGATGCGGCGTAGGCGGTCTGCAGCCTGACCAGGATCAGCCGCTCCAGCACCTGGCGTTCGAGGATGTGCCGCGGCGGCAGCTGGTCGGGGCGGCTGGCGTACTGGGCCAGGATGTTGGCCACGGCGCGGTCGAGTTCGCTGCGCAGGATCAGGTTCTCGTCGACGACGGCGGCGATGCCCTCCAGCGGCTGGACCTCCTGCGCGCGCGCGGGCGCCACGGCCAGCAGCAGGAGCAGGGACAGGCAGGCAAGCAGGTTCTTCATGGGATCAGGTCGGTCGGGGGGGCGTCGGGAATGTGGCTGCGGACTTCCGACGGCGGGACGAGATGGAGGTCGTCGCGGTAATAGCCGAGGATAGCACGGCGCAGCCGGTCCTCCGTTGCCGGACCCGCCGAGCCGAGGCCCTTGAGCTCGATCTCGATCTGGATCGCATCGTTCATCTCGCCGATCCGGTTGCGCACGTAGCGGCGCGCGACCAGGCGGGCGGCCACGCAGCAGCTTTCCCACTGCACGCCGGCGATGCCCTCGAGCATGGCGCTGTCCTCGAGCGAGTAGTAGTAGCGGCCGACCAGGCTCCAGCCGTTGTTCAGCGGGTACAGGAAGGAGAAGTCCACCTGCTGCAGCAGGTCGCTCTGGGTGAGCGGGTTGCGGCGGTAGCGGTAGGCGAAGTTGACGATGCCGTCGTCCCCTACCAGGTAGCGGGTGCGGAAGCTGGCCAGGTCCTCGCGGCGGCTGGTCGGGTTCCACTGGTAGCTGCCGCTGACCGTCCAGCGGTCGTTGATCGCGTAGGTGGTGTCGGCGATCCACGCCGAGCGCCCCTGGGCGATCGGAAGCTCGTTCTGGATGACCACCCGGGCGTCGTCGAAATAGTGGATCTGGCCGATGCTGGCTGAGAGCTTCTCGCGGCCGTCGGTTTCGCGGATCAGGCGCGTGGTCAGCGCCAGGGTGAGCTGGTTGGCGTCGGACTGGCGGTCCGGGCCGGAGTAGCGGTTGTCGCGGAACAGCTGGCCCCAGCTGAAGGTAAGCGGGCGGGTGTCGAACAGCGGCATCGCCGACTGGTCGCGGTAGGGCGTGTTCAGGTAGAACAGGCGCGGTTCGAGCGTGTGCAGGAAGCGCTCGCCGCGGAAGACGGTGTCGCGGTCGAAGAACAGCCCCGCATCGATCGATGCGATCGGCGTGCTGCGCGTGGGTGAGGTGTCGACGCCAGTGGTCTGGTTGGCGGCGGCGATGGTCTCGGCCAGATCCCGGTCGAGCCGGTAGCCGGTGTGGCGCCAGGCCAGGCTCGGGCGCAGGAACCAGCTGGCGCCCTCCAGCGGCATGCCCAGGTAGCCCTTTAAGTCGTAGCGGCTGCCGCCCGGGCTGGTGCCGGAGTCGGCGTGGGCGAAATGCACCGCCTCGGTTTCCACCCCCGCCACCAGCCAGGGCCGCAGCGGCCGCTCCCAGCGCAGCCAGGCCCGCGGCAGGCGGTTGTAGGGCAGCGAGGACTCGGGCAGCGTGTAGTCGCTGAGCATCCAGTAGCTGGCCGCGAATCCGGCGTCCCAGTGGCGGCCGCGCCCGTACACGCCGACTTCGCTCTCCAGCAGGATGTTGGAGATGCCGTCGATGTTGCTGCTGGAGTCCTCGATCCAGCGCGGATCGCTGACCCAGATCGCGTTGGCCCGTGCCTGCCAGCTGCGGTCGATGTTCTGCACGCCGCTGTAGCGGAACATCGCGCGGTCTTCCCTGCGGCGGTTTTCGGCGATCGGGACCTGGATGATCTCCTCCTCGCGCTCGCGTTCGACCAGTTCGTCCGAGGGCAGGTACTGCAGCTCGAAGACGCCTTCGCCGCCCGGGTTGAGGTAGCGGAACTCGGCGCCCAGCTGCAGCCCGCGCTGGCTCATCCAGCGCGGCGTCAGGGTCATGTCGTAGTTCGGCGCCAGGTTGAGGTAGATCGGCTGTCGCCAGTCGAAGCCGTTGCGGCTGGACTGGCTGATGCTCGGGTAGAGCAGGCCGGTGCGCCGGCGGTCGTCGATCGGAAACGCCAGCCAGGGGACGTAGAGCACCGGCACCTTGCCGATGCGCAGGTTGGCGCTGCGGGCGGTGCCCATGCCGGTCTCGAGGTTGACGTCGATGCGCTGGGCGCGCAGCTCCCAGAGCCGCTCGCTGGGCGGGCAGGTGGAATAGGTCGAGCGCATCATCCGCCCGCTCCCGCCGGTCATCTCGATGCGCTCGGCGCCGCCGTTGCCGCGCCGCTCGGTGAGCTGGTAGCGGACGTTGTCGATGCGGTGGCTGTCGGCCTCCTGGCTGCCCTCGAGCCGGTCGGCCACGATGCGCATGCCGCTGTCCTGGTAGCGGACGCTGCCGGTGGCGACATAGGTGCCGGTTTCCTCGGAGAACTCGAGGTTGTCGGTGGCCAGGAACTGGTCGCCGCGGCGCAGGGTGACGTTGCCGGTCACGCTGTAGACGCCGTCTTCGCCGCCCACGGTCTGGTCGCCGCCGATCTCGGTGGGCTGGTTCTCGCGGTCCTGGACGCTGCCGACCGGCGGCGGGGCGTCGGCGAAGACGGGAACGGCGTCCTCCAGCGGGCACATCGACCAGTCCTGGGGCGGATCATCGCCGGCGTGCGCTGCCAGGGAGGCCGACATCAGCAGAGGCAGCGGGAGCAGGCGGAAAACGGGTCGCACGCAGGAGTCCGTCCGATGCGGGGGTGCCAAGCTTGACGCATCCCATGGTCACCGGCAACGCGGCCCTTGATGTCCGGTTCATGCGGCCGTGCGCGGGTCGGGGGCCGCCGGCGCAGCCGCGGCTGGACGCGATCGCCCGCCGGGGCGTCAGCCGTCGCGGCCCAGCAGCGCGCCGACGTGGGCGATGCTGCAGGCGTGCAGCGCCTGCAGGTCGTAGCCGCCCTCGAGCATCGACACATCGAGGCGCCCACGGTGCGAATGCGGGTGGGGCTGGGGGCGGTGGGCCCTGGTGATGGCCCTGGCCGGGGCGGCCCTCGGGCTCGCCCACCCGTACTGGCTCACCGGCGAGGACTTCCGCATCGCGGGCTACACCGCGCCGGCCAACTGCACCGAGGTCGCCGAGGGCTGGCGCCGGCAGCGCCTACAGGATGGCCGGCAGGTCGAACACGGCCTGCTCGACGACAAAGGTCTTCAGGCGGCCGCGGGGATCGCCCGGATCGGGGCGCTTCTCCTGCTTGATGATCCACAGCAGGGCGCCGTTCTCCTCGCCGCGGGCCACCGGAAACACCAGGCCGGCGCTGCGGGTGCGGTTTGGCCCCACCGCGCGGTCGTCCGAGAGCTGAATCCACCCCTCGCGCCCCTCGGTGAACCGGATGTTGTTGTACGGCCCGCTCAGGGCGCGCTCGCCATCCGGCGTGACCAGGGTGAAGCCGATCTGGACTTCGTGCTTTACGGGCTTGGTGTTGGTGAACAACAGCTCGAGGGCCACGGCATTTCGGTCTACCTTGGCGAAGGCGGCCCGCTCGGTGGAGTTCTTGATCTCGGGCAGGCTGTCCGAGCCCTCCCAGCGCTGGGCGCTGGCGATGCGGATGTCGAAGCCGTCGACGGACATGGTGTCCCCGACCCCGACGGCGGTGCACAGGGCCTCCTTCTCCGTGACGGCGTGATCGCACAGGGCGGCGGCGGCGGCGGTCCCGCTCTGGCCTGCCCCCCCACCGCAGGCGGGCAACAGCGCGAGGACGGCGAACAGGCTGGCAGTGGCGGCGAGGGGCAGTCTCATGTGAACTCCAGAGCGTCTCCGGCGTACAGGAGATTCAAACGCCCTTTCCCGGCAGTCTGCCGGTTCGACGGCGGTCGAGCAAGCGCCGGTCTGGGCACGGATCGCGCGTCCGCGCGTGGGATTTCGGCACGATGAGGCCGCCGATCCTCACCATCCACGGCCAGCTCGCACCGATTCCCAATCGCGGGCCGTGCGCAGCCGTGCGGGGTCTGGCCGTGGCGTCGTCTTCCGGTTGTCGCCCTCGGCCCGTCAACGGCGCTGGGGATAAGCGTCGAGCCCGGTGGGGGGCGGCGCCCTTCCCTGGAGATCTCGCGCCCAACATCTCGCGCGCGCTGAAGGCTCGTGGCGTGACTGAGCTCTAGACGCACCAGCGCCAGGCCTTGTTCATGCGGCCGCGCTGTGGCCCGGGGCGGCCGCTGCAACCGTGGCTGAACGCGATCGTCCACGGGCGTCAGCCGTCGCGGCCGAGCAGCGCGCCGACGTGGGCGATGCTGCAGGCGTGCAGCGCCTGCAGGTCGTAGCCGCCTTCGAGCATCGACACGATGCGGCCCTCGGCATGGCGGCCGGCGATGGCGCGCAGTTCGGTGGTGATCCAGGCGAAATCGTCCTCGTCCAGCGCCATGTTGGCCAGCGGGTCGAGGTGGTGGGCGTCGAAGCCGGCGGAGATCAGCAGCAGCTGCGGCCCGAAGTCGTCGAGCGCCGGCAGCAGGCGCTCGCGCCAGACGCGGCGGAAGCCCTCGCTGCCGGTTCCCGCGGGCAGCGGCGCGTTGACGATGTTGCCCACGCCCTGTTCGTCGCCGTCACCGGTGCCGGGGTACAGCGGCCACTGGTGCGAACTCAGGTACATCACCCTGGCATCGCGTTCGAAGATGTCCTGGGTGCCGTTGCCGTGGTGGACGTCGAAATCCACGATCGCCACGCGCGCCAGGCCGAAGCGTTCGAGCGCGTGCGCGGCGGCCACGGCGATGTTGTCGAACAGGCAGAAGCCCATCGCAGCGGCGGCGGTGGCGTGGTGGCCCGGCGGGCGCACGGCGCAGAAGGCGGCGTCGAGTTCGCCGTGGACCACGGCTTCCACCGCGGCCACGCCGGCGCCGGCCGCGTGCAGCGCGGCTTCGGCCGAGCCGGGCGAGATCATGGTGTCGGCGTCGAGCGCCACCGGTTCGAGCGGCCGGCTGCCGAGCACGCGCGCCAGCAGCGACGGCTCGTGCACGCGCAGCAGCTGGCCGCGGGTCGCGCGCGGGGCCTCGATCCACTCCAGTCCGGGAAACGCCTCGCGCAGCGCCTCCACCACCACCTCCAGCCGCTGCGGGCATTCGGCGTGGCCGGGGCCGGTGTCGTGGTCCAGGCAGGCTTCGTGGCTGTAGATCGCGAATCGATTCACCGCTCCGGGCCTCCCCGCCCCGTCATGGGCTGCGGCGCTCGTGCCGCCACAGCACCTCGCCGTGGCCGCCGGCGCGGGCGAGCACCCGCGCCAGCACGAACAGCAGGTCCGACAGCCGGTTCAGATAGCGGATCGCCTGCGGCCGCACCGCCTCGTGGCGCGACAGCGACATCGCCTCGCGCTCGGCGCGGCGCACCACGGTGCGGGCGACGTGGCAGCGGGCCGCGGCCTCGCCGCCGCCGGGCAGGATGAACTCCTTCAGCGGCGGCAGGTCGTCGTTGTAGTGGTCGAGCAGCTGCTCCAGGCGCTCGATGTCGGCATCCCCGATCGCGCCATGGCCGGGAATGCTCAGCTCGCCGCCCAGGTCGAACAACTGGTGCTGGACGCCGGTCAGCACCTCGCGCACGTCCCCGGGCAGGTCGCCCGCGAGCAGCAGGCCGATGCAGGAGTTGGCCTCGTCGACGGTGCCGTAGGCGCATACCCGCGCGGAGTCCTTCGGGACGCGGCTTCCGTCTCCCAGCCCGGTGGTGCCGTCGTCGCCGGTGCGCGTGTAGATCTTCGAGAGCCGGTTGCCCATGGATCGGCCGTGTCCGCTCAGACGGTCTGCCGGCGCAGCAGCGGGATCCGGCCGCGCAGCAGGGCGAAGCTTCCGAACAGCAGCGCCGAGTAGAACAGCGTGCCCAGCAGCGTGTTCTTGAAGAAGGGGATCGCCGCGACGTAGCACGGCAGCAGGCCCTGCCCGCAGGCCGGGTAGCCCGGGGTCACGAAGGCCGTCGCCCACACCGCGAAATTGCTGACCAGGAAGAACAGCACCGAGCCGGCAAGCGAGTAGCCGAGCACGCGCAGCCCCGACACGCGGCCGCGCAGCCCGGAGGCCAGCGCCACGGTGAGCACCACGCACAGGTAGTTGGCCACGATGCTTGGCAGGTAGCTGGCGGTGGTGAAGTACTGCAGATAGGTGTCGCCGCGGACCAGGCCCAGGACGATGTCCGACAGCGCCAGCGCCAGCAGCGGCGTGGCCAGCGCCAGCCAGCGGCGCGAGAAGTAGGCGCCGGCGAACAGCGCCATCGCCTCGATCGGCGCGAAGTTCGGCGGCAGCGGCAGCAGCCGGGAGAAGGCGGCCAGCAGGATCATCGTTGCCAGCAGCAGCGGCCCGGGGGCGATGAAGGCGTCGTTGCCGGCGGAGCGGTCGTGTTTCATGGCGGCGTGGCTGTGCATCGGGACGCGCTCCAGTCTACCCCAGCGCGGCAGCGGCCGACGGGCCGGTGGTCGTGCGCCGGGACCGGCGCGCGTGTCGCTCCCCGCTATCATGGCGCAATGGAGACGCGGGCATGAGCGCAGGCAGGCATCGGGTGGTGGTGGTCGGCGGCGGACTGGTGGGCGCCAGCCTGGCCATCGCCCTGGAGCGCGCCGGGGTCGCCACCGCGCTGGTCGATGCCGCGCCGGCGGGTACCATGCCGGCGGTGTTCGACCAGCGCAATCTCAGCTTCGCCGAAGCCACGGTGAACGCGCTGGCGGCGCTGGGCGTGCTGCGCCACCTGCGCGCGGCGCCGGGGCCAATCAGGCGGATCCACATCAGCCGGCGCGGCGACTTCGGCCAGGTCCGGCTGGATGCCGCCGACCACGGGCGCGAATGCTTCGGCCTGGTGGTCGAGGCGCGCGACTTCGGCCATGCGCTGGAGGCGCGGCTGGCGGAGCTGCCGGGGCTGGCGCGCTGCCGGCCGGCGCGCTTCCTCGGCTTCGGCGAGGGCGTCGAGGGCCTGCGCCAGGTCCGCATCGACGACGGCGGCAGCGAGCGCCTGCTGCAGGCGGAACTGGTGGTGGCCGCCGACGGCAGCCACAGCCAGGTGCGCGCCGCCCTGGGCATCGCCGCGGAGCAGCACGACTACGGCCAGCGGCTGTTCGTCGCGCGCCTGCGCAGCCGCCCGGGACCCGACGGGACCGCGTACGAGCGCCTGGACGATGACGGTCCCACCGCGCTGCTGCCGCGCGGTGACGGCCACTACGGCATCGTCCACGGCGTTGCCGAGGCCGATGCGGACGCGGTGGCGGCGCTGGACGACGCGGCGTTCCTGGCCCGCGTGCAGCGGGCGTTCGGCTGGCGCGCGGGGCGCTTCGAGTCCATCGGCGCGCGCAGCATGCATCCGGCGCTGCGGCTGGTGGCGGCGCAGACCATCGGCCATCGCGCCGTGGTGGTCGGCAATGCCGCGCAGACCCTGCATCCGATCGGCGCGCAGGGCTTCAATCTCGGGCTGCGCGATGCCCTGACCCTGGCCGAACTGGTCGCCGATGCCGCCGATGCCGGCGCCGTCGCGGTGCTCCAGGCCTATGCCCGGCGGCGGGAAGAAGACCGCCGCCGCACCATCGCCTTCTCCGACGGCCTGGCCCGCGTCACCGCCAACGCCGCGCCGCTGCTGCGGCCGCTGCGCAGCGCCGGCCTGCTGGCGATGGACGCGATGCCCTGGCTGCAGGGGCTGCTCGCCGGAGGCGCGATGGGCTATCGCGGCGATGTCCCGGCCCTGTGCCGGCAGGGGGCTGCATGAGCCGCCGCGGGCTGCACGATGTCGCCATCGTCGGTGGCGGCGTGGTCGGTGCGGCCTGCGCGCTGGCGCTGTCGCAGGCCGGGCTGGACGTGGTGCTGGTGGAGGCCGCGTCTGCCCCGCAATGGAGCGCGGATCGTCCCGACCTGCGCGTCTACGCGGTCGCGCCGGACAATGCCGGGCTGTTCGATTCCATCGCCGTCTGGGAATCGATACGGCAGGCGCGCGCCTGGCCCTACCGGCGGATGGAGGTGTGGGATGCCGGCGGCGGCGACGCCATCGTCTTCGACGCCGACGCGCTGGCGCGGCCGCAGCTGGGCTGGATCGTCGAGCATGGACTGATCGCCGACCGGCTGTGGGCGGAGCTGGAGCGCGGCGGCGTGGCGCGGTGCTGTCCGGCGCGGGTCGAACAGCTGGAGCAGGGCGAGGACCGGGCGCTGCTGCGCCTGGACGACGGCAGCCGGATCGGCGCGCGCATCGCCATCGCCGCCGACGGCGCCGCGTCGACGCTGCGCGGCCTGGCCGGAATCGCCGTCGACGGCCACGACTACGGACAGCGCGGCGTGGTGTGCTACGTCGAGACCGCGCAGCCGCACCTGGACACCGCCTGGCAGCGCTTCCTGCCCACCGGCCCGCTGGCCCTGCTGCCGGTGGGCGAACGCCGCTGCTCGATCGTCTGGTCGCTGCCGGTTGCGGACGCCGAGCGGGTGCTGGCGCTCGACGCCGACGCCTTCTCGCGTGAACTCACCGTCGCGTTCGACGGGCGCCTGGGCGATCTGCGACTGGCGTCGCCGCGTGCCGCGTTCCCGCTGCGCCGGCAGCTGGCGCGCAGCCAGGCGGCGGGCAGGGTGCTGGTGATCGGCGACGCCGCACACGCGGTGCATCCGCTGGCCGGGCAGGGCGTCAACCTCGGGCTGCGCGACGTGGCCGCGCTGCGCGATTCGATCCTCGCGGCGCAGCGTCGCCGGGTCGCCTGGGACACGCCGCACCGGCTGGCGCGCTGGGCGCGCAGGCGGCGCAGCGAGAACACCGTGGCGGCCTACGCCTTCGATGGCATCAACCGCCTGTTCTCCAGCGATGCGGTGGCCCCGACCCTGCTGCGCGGGCACCTGCTGGGCCTGGCCGGACGGCTGCCGCCGGTGGTCGATGCGCTGTGGCGGCGCGCGGCGGGAGCGGGCTGAGCCGGGGCTGCCTCTCGCGCGGGAGCCGTCACTGCGCCGCGGCCCGGGGCTTGCCGCGGATGCGGCCGATGCCGCCGATCACCAGCACCGCCAGGCCGCCGGCGGCGATGCCGACCGCGGCATTGACCAGCATCGGCGTCAGCGCGCCGAGCACGGCGCCAACGCCGGGGATCGCGGCGGCATCCACCGCCGCGTCCTTGATCCATTCATCGATCGCGTGCACGCCGTGGCTGAGGATGCCGCCGCCGACGAGGAACATGGCCGCGGTGCCGGCGATGGTCAGCCCCTTCATCAGCCACGGCGCGGCGCGCAGGATCCCGCGCCCCAGTGCCGCCACCGCGGCGCTGGTTTTCCTGCTCAGGTACAGGCCGGCGTCGTCGAGCTTGACGATGCCCGCGACCAGTCCGTACACGCCGACGGTCATCAGCGCCGCGATCCCGACCAGAACGCCCAGCTGCACCGCCAGGCTGCGGTCGGCGACCGTGCCCAGCGCGATCACGATGATCTCGGCCGAGAGGATGAAGTCGGTGCGGATCGCGCCCTTGATCTTCTCCTTCTCCATCGCCAGCAGGTCGATGTTCCCGTCGCGCACAGCCTCGACGTGGGCGGCGCGCTCGGCGACGTCGAGGTGGCGGTTGTGGAAGAATTTGTGCCAGACCTTCTCGAAGCCCTCGTAGCACAGGAACAGGCCGCCGGCCATCAGCAGCGGCGTCACCAGCCAGGGCAGGAAGGCGCTGATCGCCAGCGCCGCCGGCACCAGGATCGCCTTGTTGCGCATCGAGCCCTTCGCCACCGCCCACACCACCGGCAGCTCGCGGTCGGCGCGCACGCCGCTGACCTGTTCGGCGTTGAGCGCCAGGTCGTCGCCGAGCACGCCGGCGGTCTTCTTGGTGGCGACCTTGGTCATCGCCGCCACGTCGTCGAGCACGGTGGCGATGTCGTCGAGCAGGACGAGCAGGCTGGAGGCCATGGGGCGGTCCGCGGGGAGGGCGTGGCGATTGTATGCGGGTGCCGCGGCGGACTCACCCCCACCCCGCAGGCTGCCGCTACTGCCCCACGGTGGCGAAGACCGTGATCTCCTCGCGGTCGTGGTAGAGCTGGCGCGCGCGGACCTGCAGCGGAATGCCGGCAGCTTCGCCGAACACGTCCAGGCACAGCCGGACCTCCTGCCAGCGCTTCTTCATCGGCAGCTTGAGGTTGAAGATCGCGTGCCGGCACCAGCCCTCGCGGAACCATTCGCCCATGCGGCGCGCGACCCGCGACGGCTGTTCGACCATGTCGCAGAACATCCAGTCCAGCGGCTTCGGCGGCTGCCAGCGGAAGCCGTCCGCGCGCAGGTGCTCGACCAGGCCGGTATCGAGCACGTGCGGGCGCAGCGGGCCGTTGTCGATGGCGTGCACGCGCAGGTGCTGGCGGGTGAGCACCCAGGTCCATCCGCCGGGTGCGGCGCCCAGGTCGGCGGCGCTCATGCCCGGGCGCAGCAGGGCCTCGCGTTCGCCGGCGTCGAGCAGCACCAGGAAGGCCTCCTCAAGCTTCAGCGCCGAGCGCGAGGGCGCGTCGGCGTGCAGCCGCAGCCGCGGGATGCCCATCGGCCAGGGCGAGGCGTCGCCGGTCCGGCTGGTGGCGAGCAGGGCGTGGTCGCCGGCGAGGAAGCACACGTGCAGCGCCGGCCTGCGCGGGTCGTCCTTCTCGGTAAGGAAGCCGCGTTTGCGCAGCGCCGGGCGCAGCGCGTTGCCGAAGCTGCGCGCCAGCGCCGACAGCGGCTTGCCCGCCTCCGAGTCGGGATGCTCGACGTGCAGCGCACCGTAGCGGCCGCGCCCGGCGAGTGCGTCCATGATCGGCGCCAGCCGGTCCTTCGGATCCATGCCGCGCAGCTGCGCGAACAGTTCGAGCTTCTGCCGCGCGAACACCAGCGAGGCGAACGGCAGCGCCGCCGACAGGGCGGCCGCGTCATCGCACAGGAATTCGACGCAGCCGCTGTCGCGCTGCGCGCGGGCGTAGCCGGGGATGTCCGCGGCCGCGGCACCCTCGCCCAGTTCCGCGGCCAGGTCGGACTCGAACCCGGACCGGCAGTAGCACAGCAGTCCGCTGCTGGTCATCGCTGCGATCCCGGAGCCGTCCGCCGTGCGGACTCAGTAACGCCCGGCGCCCGACTCGCCCCAGGCGCGCAGCACCCGGCAGGCGTCGTCGCGGAGGATGTCGCGGACCACCTCGATCCCGCGGCGCTGCAGCTCGCCCGGCCAGTCGGCGGGAAGCGGGCCTTCGTCGAATTCGGTCAGCGACTCCACGTCCTCAGAGCGCGCGCCGATCAGCAGGCGGTCGATGCCGGCCCAGACGGTCGCGCCATAGCACTGGCAGCAGGGCTGCGAGGAGGTGGCCAGGGTGTAGGGGCCGAGGGGATTGTCGTCCGCGTCGCGGTTCAGGCGCGCGCGCTGCGTGCGCTGCTGCGCCAGCATGTACGCCATGGTTTCGGCGTGCGCGACCGAGCAGGTCTGCGGCTGCACGCGGTTGACGCCGACCGCGACCACGCGGCCGTCCGGCCCGAACACCGCCGCGCCGAAGGGGCCGCCGCTGCCGGCCTCGACGTTGTGCCGCGACAGCGCGATCGCCAGCGCGACCTTGTCCTCGTCGCCGGAGTAGCTGCGCGCGGTGTCGACCGACTCGTGCACCCAGGCCGGCAGGGTGAGGTGGATCTGCGCGTACAGCATCAGCCCTGGATCCTCACCGTCCGGTACACCGGCCTGCAGCTGCCGTCGGCGCATTCGCAGGCCTGGATCTCGCGCCAGCCGCAGACCGAGCTGGTGCCGGTGCGCGCGCACTCGGCGCGCACCGCCTCCGGATCGACCCGGCTGTCGCGGTTCACGCAGGCCGGGAAGTAGCCGCAGCAGTTGCCGACGTTGCGGACTGCGCAGTCGCCGGCCACGCGGCAGGACAGGTCCGGCCGCGGCGCTTCGCCGGCGCCGATCCGCGGCACGTCCGCGCCGGTCGCCGTTGCGCCGGCCACGGCCGCGGGCTTCGGCGCGGCGCAGCCGGCGAGCAGCAGGGCCAGCGCCAGCAGCGGGGCGAGGAAGGTTGCCGCGGCAGGCGTGGCTCGGCCGGTGCTCAAGTCTTCACCGCCCAGGTGTCGCGCAGCGAGACGCTGCGGTTGAACACCGGCGCGTCGCCGCGGTGGTCGCGGCGGTCGGCGACGAAGTAGCCGGTGCGCTCGAACTGGAACGACTGCTCCGGCGCGGCGCTGGCCGCGGCCGGCTCCACCCAGCCGCGCACGCTGCGCCTGGAGTCGGGGTTCAGGTGGTCGCGGTAGCCCTTGCCGTCGCTCTCGTCGTCCGGATCGGCGACCGAGAACAGGCGGTCGTACAGCCGGATCTCCGCCGCGACCGCATGCCTGGCGCTGACCCAGTGGATCGTGCCCTTGACCTTGCGGTTGGCGCCCTCCATGCCCGGGCGCGATTGCGGGTCGAGCCAGCCGCGCAGTTCGACGATGTTGCCCTCGGCGTCCTTGACCACCTCGTCCACGCGCGCGATGCCGGCGCCGCGCAGGCGCACTTCGCCGCCGGGCACCAGCCGCTTCCAGCCCTTGGGCGGCACTTCGGCGAAGTCGTCGCGTTCGATCCACAGCTCGCGCGAGAACGGCACCTGGCGCGTGCCGAAGGACTCGTCCTTCGGGTGGTTGGCGAAGGTCAACGTCTCGGCGTGGGCCTCGTCCAGGTTGGTGAGCACCAGCTTCAGCGGATCGAGCACGGCCATGCGCCGCGGCGCGGCGGCGTCGAGGTCGTCGCGCAGGGCGCCTTCGAGCACCGAGAAGTCGATCACCGAGTTCTGCTTGCTGATGCCGACGCGGTCGACCAGCAGGCGCAGCGCGCCGGGGGTGTAGCCGCGGCGGCGCAGGCCCTGCAGGGTGGGCATGCGCGGGTCGTCCCAGCCGTCGACCAGGCCCTCGCCGACCAGCGCCACCAGCTTGCGCTTGCTCATCACCGTGTAGTTGATGTTGAGCCGCGAGAACTCGATCTGGCGCGGCTTGGCGGCGACGTTGGGCAGGCCCCTGGCGACCAGCGGCGCCATCAGTTCCGGGTGGCCGGCCAGATCGACCTTGTCCACGCACCAGTCGTACAGCGGCCGGTGGTCCTCGAACTCCAGGGTGCACAGCGAATGGGTGATGCCCTCGATCGCGTCGCCCAGGGCGTGGGCGACGTCGTACATCGGGTAGATGCACCAGCCGTCGCCGGCGATCGGATGCGGCATGTGCTTGATCCGGTACAGGGCCGGATCGCGCATGTTGATGTTGCCGCTGGACATGTCGATCTTCGCGCGCAGGGTGCGGGCGCCGTCCGGGAACTCGCCGGCGCGCATCCTGCGGAACAGGTCGAGGTTCTCCTCCACGCTCCTGTCGCGGAAGGGCGAATTGCGCCCAGGTTCGGTCAGGCTGCCGCGGTATTCGCGCACCTGCTCGGGGCTGAGGTCGCAGACGAAGGCATCGCCCTGGAGGATGAGCTTCTCGGCGGCCAGGTAATAGATCCCGAAATAGTCCGAGGCGTGGCGCAGTTCGGCCCAGTCGAAGCCCAGCCAGCGCACGTCCTCCTGGATGGCGCGGACGAACTCCGGGTCCTCCTTCGCGGGATTGGTGTCGTCGAAGCGCAGGTTGCAGACGCCGCCGAACTCCTCGGCGATGCCGAAGTCCAGGCAGATCGCCTTGGCGTGGCCGATGTGCAGGTAGCCGTTGGGCTCGGGCGGGAAGCGGGTCCGGATCGCGCTGTGCTTGCCGTTGGCAAGATCTTCGCGGACGATCTGGCGGATGAAATCCTGCCTGCCCGCGGCAGCGGCAGCGGCGTCCTCTCCGGGCCTGCCCGGCCCGACGCCGGCGGGGGAGTCGATGTTCATGCGTGGGAACAGGGGAAAAACGACAGTGTAGCCGAGCCGCCGGAGCGGGCCGCCCCGGTGCGGGCGCGGCGCGGGGAACGACCCGGAACGGGCAGGTTGGCACGTGAGTTGCTAGTTTATCCGGGACGGGCACGGGAGCGACATGATGTCGATCGATCCGACACTGCGGCAGGGCGCCGGGCCGGGAGGTATCCGGCAAGGGCGCTTGCGACCGCCCCTGCCGTCCGACGGGGCCGGGCCCTGATCCGCCCGGCCGCCGGCCCGGCCCGCAGGGGGCCCTACGGGTGGACCTTCGCCGGTATCGCGGTGCTGGTCTGCCTGCTGGCGTTCCTGTTCGC
Organism: uncultured Luteimonas sp.; assembly: GCA_934541015.1. Taxonomy (GTDB): domain Bacteria; phylum Pseudomonadota; class Gammaproteobacteria; order Xanthomonadales; family Xanthomonadaceae; genus Luteimonas. The sequence continues at coordinate 40,896 of CAKTDC010000006.1, read as the reverse complement.
GGGCCGGGTCTCGCCCATTGATGGCGCGATTCCGGTGTCGGTCACTCCGGTCGCGGACCCGGCCGGGCCGGGCGAGGCCGACGGCAGCACCGGCCGTCGCCGCGCCAGCATCGCCTTCTCGCTGCCGCCGGCCGGGGAGGATGCCTCGCGCCGGGTGCTGTGGGTGCCGCGGCAGGCGGTGGATGCGCTCGAGCTGCGCCGCGGCGAGTGGCGCAGCGGCAGCCGTTCGTTCTTCGAGGCCGCGCCCGACGAAGGGCTGCTGCCTGCCGGATTCCGCTTCCCCCTGCCCGACGACTGGACCGGCGAGGTGGCGCTGGAGGCCTCGTTCGAATCCAGGGTCGCCGTGGAGCTGCGGCCGGAGATCCTGCACGAATCGCGCATCCCGGCGGTGGAACAGTACGGCGCGATGATGGCGGCGGGGGTCTATACCAGCCTGCTGATCGTCGGCCTGCTGGCGCTGGCGCTGTTCCTGGCGGCGCGCGACCGGGCGTTCCTGGCGCTGCTGGGCTATGCGATGCTGGCGCTGGCGGCGCTGATGGCCCTGAACGGGCACATCTACCAGCTGCCGCTGCTCTCGGGCCTGGCACGCTGGCGCGAGGGCGGGGTCTGGGCGCTGGTGAGCCTGCTTACCGCCGGATGGCTGCAGATGCTGGTGCTCTACTCGGAACTGGACGCGGTCGCGCCGCGGGCCAGGCGCGCGGTGGACCTGTACTGCGCCGCCCTGGCGGCGACGGCCCTGGCCTGCCTGGTCGACATCCCCTTGGTCTCGGGCGCGCTGCCGCACCTGCTCGCGGCCGGCTGGCTGGTGGGATCGGTGGTCGGGCTGCTGGTGATGGCCGATGCCGGGCGGCGTTCGGTGTACATGGGCTGGACGCTGTTCTTCATGGCCCTGATCACCGCGGTCGCCTCGTTCGCCACCGGGTTTGCCGGCGAAGACGGGGAAGTGGACCCGGTGATGACCCGTTACGCCTACCAGTTCGGCGTCACCTTCGGCGCGGTGATCCTGTTCGTCGGCCTGATCGCGCGGATCAGCGAATACCGCGTCCAGCGCGACAGCGACCGCCGGGCGCGCGAGGAGACCGAGCGCCGGATGCGGCAGGAGGCGGCGCGCACGGCCCTGGTGGAGGCCCTGCAGTCGCGGCTGCGCTCGCTTCCGCTCAAGGACATCGAGCCGGCGGGGCTGCGGCTGCTGGTCGATCACCTGGTCCCGGTGGTTCCGGCGCTGCGCTGTGCGGCGGTGCTGTGCGGCCACCACGGCCGCGACGTGATGCTGGCCGAACCGGCATCACGGCTGCCGCTGCTGCAGCACCAGGTCTCGACGCAGGGGCTGGCGCTCAAGCGGCTGTGCGCGGCCGGCATCGCGGTGCAGCAGCCGGTCACCGCCGGCGACGACCCGCACTGGGTGGGCGTGGAGGCGGTGGTCCCGCTGGCCGTCCACCAGCCGGCCTGGGGCGCGCTGCTGCTGCGCCGGTCCGGCGCGGACGGGTTCGCCACCGACGAGCTGACGCTGGCGGGCGATCTGGCGCGGCTGGCGATGCTGCACATCGACCATGCCGTCACCGCCGCCAACCTGCGCCGCTCGGCCGAAACCGACGTGCTTACCGGCTGTTTCAACCGGCGCACCATCGACCAGTGGCTCGACCGCGCGTTCTCCGAGGCCGAGCGCGACGGCGAGCCGCTGTCGATCCTGTTCATCGACCTGGACAACTTCAAGGCCATCAACGATCGCCACGGCCACGCCTGCGGCGACGTCTGCCTTTGCAGCCTCGCCGACGCGCTGCGCTGCGCGCTGCCCGAGGGCGGCGTGCTCGGGCGCTACGGTGGCGACGAGTTCATCGCGATCCTCGCCGGGGCCGGCGGTGCGGCGGCGCGCGTGGTGGGCGAGCGGATGCGCGCGGCGGCCGAGGACCTCCTGGTGGAATGGTCCGGGCAGCCGCAGCGGCTGACCGTCAGCGTCGGCATCGCCACCCGGCGCGACGGCGAGGGCGGGCCGGCGGCCACCATCGACCGCGCCGACAAGGCCCTGTATGCGGCCAAGCGCAACGGCCGCAACTGCGTGCAGGTGGCGCCGGCGGTGTTCAGCTGAGCGCAGCGGTTTCCCCGGCGCTTGAACCGGCCGCCGGCGGCCCGCATGTCCAGGAGGGTCCCGCCACTTCCCGGAGCCAGCCGCCATGATCGGAATCGGTGCCTTCGCGCAGCGCCTGCCGCGACCGGAGGATGCCCTGCCGGGGCGCGCGCAGGAAATGCCGCTGCACAACCGCCACCACGTCCTGGGCACCCCCTTGCGCGACCCCTTCCCGGGGCTGGAGCGGATCGGCTTCGGCATGGGCTGCTTCTGGGGGGCCGAGCGCAGGTTCTGGTCGCTGCCCGGGGTGGCCAGCACCGCGGCCGGGTACGCCGGGGGCTCCACGCCCAATCCGGACTATCGCGAGGTCTGCTCGGGGCTGACCGGGCACGCCGAGGTGGTGCAGGTGGTGTACGACCCGGCCACGCTTCCGCTCCAGCACCTGCTGCGGGTGTTCTGGGAAAGCCATGACCCCACCCAGGGCATGCGCCAGGGCAACGACGTGGGCAGCCAGTACCGCTCGGTGATCCACTGCGCGACCGCGGCCCAGCACGAACTCGCGCTGGCCAGCCGCGAGGCCTATCAGGAGGCGCTGCGGACTGCCGGCTTCGGCGCGATCACCACCGGCATCGTCCACCCGGCGCCGGTCTTCTACTACGCCGAAGACATGCACCAGCAGTACCTGTCGAAAAACCCGGGCGGCTACTGCGGGCTGGACGGAACAGGCGTGGCCTGTCCGGTGGGGCTCCCCTCCGTCCGGGGCGTGCGCGCGGGGCCGGCGGTCAGCTGACCGCGGTCACCCGCAGGCGCAGGCGGCGGCCGTCGGGGCCGTTCCAGTCGATCGACTGGCCCACCGACAGCCCGAGCAGGGCGCTGCCCACCGGCGCCAGCACCGACACCTTGTGCGCTTCGGCGCTGGACTCGTGCGGATAGACCAGGGTCAGCTGGTGGTGCTCGCCGCGGTTGTCGTCGTAGCACTCGACCACCGAATGCATCCCGACCACGTCGGCCGGGCGCTCGCCATCGGGCACCACCTGCGCGCGCGCCAGCTCGTCAAGCAGCGCCTCGGCGGCCGGATGGTCGCGCCACTGGGATGACTCGAGCAGGGCCTCCAGCCTGCCCATGTCGGTTCTGGAGACGATGATCGGCGGCGGCAGGCCGTTGCTGGGAAGGGCGTTCATGGCGGGTTTTCCGGTTCTGCTTCGAAACCGCCTGCGTGGCGGCGCGTCAATGAAAAGCGGGCGGCGCGTCCGGCGCGTCGCCCGCTGGTTCAGGCATTAACGTAGCTCCCCGGCCGCGGGCATTCAAGCCCCGCGGCAGCGGCCGGTTCAGAGCATGTCCGGCGGGGCGGCCGCATGGGCCGGCGGCGGGGGGCCGGGCTGGAGCAGGGAATCGGGCAGGCTGCGGAAACTGTCGGCCAGCAGCAGCAGGAAATCCTCCATCGCCGAGCTGCGCCGCCAGAACATGGCGATGCGGCGGCTGGGCTGCGAACCGCTGAACGGCAGCAGCCGGATCCCGTCGGGCTGGGCCACCGGCGGGCGCACCGCCAGGGTGGGGAGCAGGGTCATGCCGACGTTGGCCGCGACCATCTGCCGCAGCGTCTCCAGGCTGGTGGCGCGGAAACCGGTGTTCTCGTTCGCGCCGGCCAGGTGGCACACGTCCAGGGTCTGCCGGCGCAGGCAGTGGCCGTCCTCGAGCAGCAGCAGGTCCTCGTGGGCGAGGTCGTCGATGCGCAGCGATTCCCGGCCCGCCAGCGGATGCCGGTCCGGGACAGCGAGCAGGAACGGCTCCTCGAACAGGAACTCCCCGCGCAGCTGGTCGTCGTGGACCGGCTCGGCCAGCAGCGCCGCGTCCAGGCGGCCGTCGCGCAGCCGGGCCAGCAGCTGTTCGCTTTTCTCCTCGACCAGCAGCAGCTGCAGGTCGGGGAAGCGCTCGCGGATGCCGGGGATCACGTGCGGCAGCAGGTAGGGGCCGAGGGTGGGGAACAGCCCCAGCCGCACGCTGCCCGATTCGGGGCGCTGGCTGCGCCGGGCGGCTTCCTTCATCTGCTCGAGGTCGGCGACGATGCGCCGCGCCCGCTCGGCGATGTCGCCGCCGATCGGGGTCAGCATGACCTTGCGCGGCGCGCGCTCGAACAGCGCCACGCCCAGCTCCTCCTCGAGCTTGCGGATCTGGGTCGACAGCGTCGGCTGGCTGACGAAGCTCGCCGCCGCGGCACGACCGAAGTGCCGGTGGTCGGCCAGCGCGATCAGGTACTTGAGGTCGCGCAGGTTCACCGGCGTTCCGGGGTCAGGCGGCCTGCGCCTGGGCCGCTTCCATCGGCGCAGAGCTGCGGATCAGGTGGTCGAACGCCGCCAGCGAGGCCCGCGCGCCTTCGCCCATGGCGATGACGATCTGCTTGTACGGCGTGGTGGTGCAGTCGCCGGCCGCGAACACCCCCGGCACCGAGGTGCGGCCGTGCGCGTCGACCTCGATCTCGCCGCGGGCCGACAGCGCCACGGTTCCCTTGAGCCATTCGGTGTTGGGGAGCAGCCCGATCTGCACGAACACGCCCTCCAGCGCGAGACGGTGCACCTCGCCGGTGCCGCGGTCGCGGTAGACCAGCCCGTTCACGCGCTGGCCGTCGCCGAGGACCTCGGTGGTCTGTGCGTTGACGATGATGCGCACGTTCGAGAGGCTGCGCAGCTTGCGCTGCAGCACTTCGTCGGCGCGCAGCCTGCCGTCGTATTCGACCAGGGTGACGTGGCCGACGATGCCGGCCAGGTCGATCGCCGCCTCGACGCCGGAATTGCCGCCGCCGATCACCGCCACGCGCTTGCCCTTGAACAGCGGGCCGTCGCAGTGCGGGCAGTAGGCCACGCCCTTGTTGCGGTACTGGTCCTCGCCGGGCACGCCCATCTGCCGCCAGCGTGCGCCGGTGGACAGGATCACGGCCTTGGACTTCAGCGAGGCGCCGCTGTCGAGTTTCACTTCGACCAGGCCGTCGTCGCCGGCCGGCAGCAGCTGCGTGGCGCGCTGCAGGTTCATCACGTCGACGTCGTACTCGCGCACGTGCTGTTCGAGCTGGGCGGCCAGCTTCGGTCCCTCGGTGTGCGGCACCGAGATGAAGTTCTCGATCGACATGGTGTCGAGCACCTGGCCGCCGAAGCGCTCGGCCGCCACGCCGGTGCGGATGCCCTTGCGCGCGGCGTACACGGCCGCGGCCGCGCCGGCGGGGCCGCCGCCGACCACGAGCACGTCGAATGGCTCCTTCTGCGCGATCTTCTCGGCCTCGCGCCTGGCGGCGCCGGTGTCGAGGCGGGCGACGATCTGCTCGAGCGTCATCCGGCCCTGGTCGAACAGCTCGCCGTTGAGGAAGATCGACGGCACCGACATCACCTCGCGCGCTTCGACCTCGTCCTGGAACAGGGCGCCGTCGATGGCGACGTGGCGGATGTTCGGGTTCAGCACAGCCGCCAGATTCAGCGCCTGGACCACGTCCGGGCAGTTCTGGCAGCTGAGCGAGTAGTAGGTCTCGAACAGGAACTCGCCCTCCAGGCCGCGCACCTGGTCGAGCAGCTCGGCCGCGGCCTTCGACGGATGGCCGCCGACCTGCAGCAGCGCCAGCACCAGCGAGGTGAACTCGTGGCCCATGGGCAGGCCGGCGAAGCGCAGCGAGATGTCGTGGCCCGGGGAGGTCAGGGCGAAGGACGGCTTGCGTTCGGCATCGTCGCGGCGCACCTCGACGGTGATCCGGTCGGACTGGCTGCGGATGTCTTCCAGCAGTTCCAGCATTTCGGCGGACTTCGCGCCGTCGTCGACCGAGGCGACGATCGCCACCGGGCGCTGCAGGCGTTCGAGGTAGGCCTTGAGCTGGGTCTTGAGGTTGGTGTCGAGCATGGGGGCGACTCCTGTGGGCAGGGAGGCGGAAGCGGATCGGAGCCGACGCAGGGCCTGGCTGGCGGGTGTCGGAGGGAGGGAGCACCCGTTGGCGTGGCCCGGCATCGGCTCCGATCCGCTCCCGCGCCGCGCGTGGCGGGCGGGAACGGGGTGACGCGGGGGAGGGGGCGGCTTAGATCTTGCCGACCAGGTCGAGCGACGGGGCGATGGTCTTCTCGCCTTCCTTCCACTTGGCCGGGCAGACTTCGTTCGGGTGCGCGGCGACGTACTGGGCGGCCTTGAGCTTGCGCAGGGTCTCGGTGACGTCGCGGGCGATGGCGTTGTCGTGGATCTCGACGGTCTTGATCACGCCCTCGGGGTTGATCACGAAGGTGCCGCGCAGGGCCAGGCCTTCTTCCTCGATGTGCACGCCGAAGGCGCGGGTCAGCTGGTGGGTCGGGTCGCCGACCAGCGGGAACTGGGCCTTGCCCACGGCCGCGGAGGTCTCGTGCCACACCTTGTGCGAGAAGTGGGTGTCGGTGGTGACGATGTAGACCTCGGCGCCCAGCTTCTGGAACTCGGCGTAGTTCTCGGCGGCGTCCTCGACCTCGGTCGGGCAGTTGAAGGTGAAGGCGGCCGGCATGAAGATCAGGACCGACCACTTGCCCTTCAGGCTGGCGTCGGTGACTTCGATGAACTCGCCGTTCTGGTAGGCGGTGGTCTTGAACGGCTGGACCTGGGTGTTGATCAGGGACATGCATGCATCCTCGGGTTGGGGAAATCTGGGAGCCGCAGGGCCTGCGGCGCCGACCTGGAAATAATAGGCAGGACCTATTGATCAGTCAATTTTATTGTTTCTATTCTATCAATAGATAAGATCAATTGAAATAGACCAGAAATGACGCTGAAACCGCTTGCATATTCTTGTGCGTCGCAGCATATTGGCTCCGGATCGCTGGTTTCCCCGGCACTGGCCGGAACGCCGGCGGCAAGGACAGCCCTGCGGGGCAACCGGATTCCGTATCCGTATCCTCCCTCCCTCACGTGATGCGGAATATTTGAAGGCGGCCTCGGCCGCCTTCATTTTTGTGGGTTCTTCGCTCCGGTCCTCGGGGGGTGCCGCGCCCGGGCGGCCAGGAATCGCTCTTCGCCGTCAGGGCCGGACCGCGGTCCGCAAGCCCTGATCCAGCTCTGCGCTTGCGATTCCCCGCCACCAGGACACGGCTCACTGCGGCGTCAGGTTCGACGCTTCGAGGGGGCGGGGTGGCGCCCGTGCAGGGAGCGCGACCGGGTGCCGGGGGTGGACCGGGATCGCCGCGGCGGAAAGCCGTAAAGTTGCGAGGTGGATTCCGGATACTCCCCCACCGTCGGTCAACTGCTGCGGCAGGCGCGCGGCAGGGTCGACGCTGCCGACGCGGAGCTGCTGCTGGCGCACGCGCTGGGCCGGTCGCGCGGCTGGCTGTTCGCGCACGACGATGCCGTGCCGGCGAGCGGGGCGGCCGCGGGATTCGAGGCGTTGGTCGCGCGTCGCGCCGGCGGGGAGCCGGTCGCCTACCTCACCGGCAGCCGCGGCTTCTGGCGGTTCGACCTGGCGGTGACCCCCGATACCCTGATCCCCCGCCCGGAAACCGAGCTGCTGGTCGAGGCGGCGCTGGACAAGCTGGACGACGCCCCCGGCCAAAGCGCGGCCGACCTGGGCACCGGCAGCGGCGCCATCGCGCTCGCCCTGGCCCATGAACGCCCGCAGGCGCGCATCCTCGCCACCGATCGCAGCCCCGGCGCGCTCGCCGTCGCCCGCGGCAACGCCGCCGCCCTCGGGATCGGCAGCATCGAATTCCGCGAAGGCGACTGGTTCGCGCCGCTGCATGCGGAGCGGTTCGACCTGATCGCCAGCAACCCGCCCTACATCGCCGCGGAGGACGCGCACCTGTCGGACGGCGACCTGCGTTTCGAACCGCGGACCGCGCTGACCCCCGGCGGCGACGGGCTTGCTGCCATCCGCACCCTCGTCGCCGGCGCGTCCGCCCACCTGCTGCGCGGCGGCTGGCTGCTGCTCGAACACGGCTGGGACCAGGGCCCGGCGGTGCGCGCGCTGATGGCCGCGGAGGGTTATGCCGACGTCGCCACGCTCCGCGACCTGGGTGGACGCGAGCGGGTGACGCTGGGCAGAAGCGGCGGGCCGCTCGCGGGTTAGACTGGCCGGCATGTCCAAGCAGGGAGCCGCCATGCGCACGCTGTATCCGGAGATCGAGCCCTACGACGTGGGATCCCTCGCGGTGGACAGCCGCCACACCCTCTATTACGAGCAGTGCGGCAACCCGAAGGGCAAGCCCGTGGTCCTGCTCCACGGCGGTCCCGGCGGAGGCTGCAACGCGAAGATGCGCCGCTTCCACGATCCGGCGAAATACCGCATCGTCCTGTTCGACCAGCGCGGCGCCGGCCGCTCGACGCCGCACGCCGACCTCACCGACAACACCACCTGGCACCTGGTCGACGACATCGAGAAACTGCGTGAGCACCTGGGCATCGAGCAGTGGCAGGTGTTCGGCGGTTCCTGGGGATCGACCCTGGCGCTGGCCTATGCCCAGACGCACTGCCTGCGCGTGACCGAGCTGGTCCTGCGCGGGATCTTCATGCTGCGCCGCTGGGAGCTGCAGTGGTTCTACCAGGAGGGCGCCTCGCGGCTGTTCCCGGAGCCCTGGGAGCACTACCTTGCCGCGATCCCGGAGGAAGAGCGCGACGACCTGATCGCCGCCTTCCACCGCCGCCTGACCAGCGACGACGAAGCCACCCGCCTGGCCGCGGCCAGGGCGTGGAGCGTCTGGGAAGGGGCGACCTCGTTCCTGCACGTGGACGAGGATTTCGCCGACAGCCATGCCGATCCGCGCTTCGCGCTCGCGTTCGCCGGCATCGAGAACCACTATTTCGTCAACCGCGGTTTCTTCGAGGTCGACGACCAGCTGCTGCGCGACAGCTACCGCATCGTCAACATTCCCGGCGTGATCGTGCACGGGCGCTACGATGTGGTCTGCCCGGTGCAGAACGCCTGGGATCTGCACCGGGTCTGGCCGAAGGCCGAGCTGGTGATCACGCCCGCGTCCGGGCATTCGGCCTTCGAGGCCGAGAACGTGGACGCGCTGGTGCGGGCGACCGACGGGTTCGTCTGAGACCACGTGGATCCCGGCTTGCGCCGGGACCGCGGTCCGCAAGGGGCGCGGTTCGCCCGCAAGGCGCCGCCGCGGTCTGCAGCCGCGCTCAGCCCGGAGCGAACGCGCTCTGCAGCGACGCGAACTCAGCCCGGAGCGAACGCGCCCTGCAGCGACGCGAACATCCGCGCCAGCCGCCGCGCCCAGCCCCGCTGGCCGGCGTCGTCGGCGATCAGGTCCTGGCGGATCTCCAGCTCCACGTGCGGCAGGCCGCGGCGCTCGGCGTGCACCGGAATCGCGTAGTCGGTGGCGTCGCTGACGCGGTAGGGCTCGTTGTCCCCGACCACCAGGTCGTCCTCCTCGCGCAGCAGCGCGAGCAGGGCGTGCGCGAAGCGCGGGTCGCGCTGGTAGAGCACGCCGGCGTGCCAGCGGCGGTCGCTGCCGTTCATCGAGGGGGTGAAGCTGTGCATCGCCACCAGGATGGTCGGGCGGCCTTCGTGCGCGCGGCGATCGAGCTCCTCCACGATGCGCGCGTGGTAGGGCGCGAAGATCTCCGCCGCGCGCTGCCGGCGCGCCGCGGCGTCCAGCGCGGCGTTGCCCGGGATCGTGGTGCCGTCGCTGACGGCGGGAATCGAGCCGGGCGCGTCGAGCGGCCGGTTGCAGTCGATCACCAGGCGCGAATAGGTCTGCGTGATCGCGCAGGCGTCCAGCATCTCCGCCAGGTGCGCGGTGGTGCCGGCGATGCCGATGTCCCAGCCGATGTGGCGGTCGAGTTCGGCCTGCGGCAGGCCGAGCCGGTCCAGCCGTGCGGGCACCGCCTGGCCGGCGTGGTCGGCGATCAGCAGAAATGGAGACTTCCCGTGTTCGCGCAGGACGGCGAACGGGGGCGGGTCGGCAGGGGACAGCAGCGGCGTGCCGGGCATCGTGGACATCAGTCGCGCAGCGAGCCGTCCGGGTTGTGGTCGATCATCCACAGCCCGGCCCAGAGCTTGAGATCGAGCTCGTAGCCTTCGCGGTACTTCTGCATCAGCCAGGCCGGAGCGCTGGCGCGCGGCACGCTGTGCACGGTGATGTCCTCGTCGTCGACGCCGCCGCCCTCGCCGACGCGGCGCAGGTCCAGCGCGCGCGCGAAGGCGATGCGCTCGTTGCTCATGCCCGACGAGGTCGGGCCGGTCAGCAGCACGTCGATGCGGCCCGGCTCCCAGCCGGTCTCCTCGATCAGTTCGCGGCGCGCGGCGTCCTCGAGGGTGTCGCCGTCGTGGTCGTCGCCGACCAGCCCGGCCGGCATCTCGATGGTGCGCGCGCCGAGCGGAACGCGGTACTGCTCGACGAACAGCACCTCGTCGTCCGGGGTGACCGCGATCACCAGCACCGCCAGCCCGTCGCGGCCGTGGGTGCGCTCGCAGGATTCCCAGTGCCCGCGGCGCACCATGCGCAGCCATTCGCCCTGGTACAGGAGTTCGACATCGTCGTTCGCGGCCATAGTCATGCTCCGGATGGTACCGGTTGCGCGCGTCAACCGGCCGTCGCCAGTTCCACGCCCGCCGCAGCCTGCAGCCGCCTGCGGGTGAGCGGGCCGAAACGCAGCTGCCCGCAGAGCATGGAAAGCGCCGCCGCATCGGCCCTGCCGCGCGCGAACGCGGGGGCGAGGGGGCCCAGCGGCGCATCCAGGGCGATCGTGGTCAGCCGGCGGTACAGCAGGACCTGTTCGCGGTGCGCGCGCAGCCTCGCCGCGGTCTGCGCCGCGCCGCGCAGGCGCAGGAACGGGATCTCGTCGACGCGCTCGAGCAGCGCGTCGAGGCTGCCGAAATGCGCCAGCAGCACCGCCGCGGTGCGGGCCCCGATCCCGGGCACGCCCGGGATGTTGTCGACCGCGTCGCCGCACAGCGCCAGGTAGTCGGCGATCTGTGCCGCCTCCACCCCGTGCCGCGCCTTCACCCCGGCCATGCCCCAGCGCTGGCCGCGCGCGAAATCCCACTGCTCGTCGTGGCTGGACAGCAGCTGTGAAAGATCCTTGTCGGCCGAGACGATCACGCCGCGATGGCCGGCGCCGCGGGCGCCGTGCAGGGCGCTGCCGATCAGGTCGTCGGCCTCGTATTCCCGGTCGGCCAGGGTGGCCAGGCCCAGCGCCTCGCACAGCGCGCGGCAGTGCGCGAACTGGCGCCTGAGTTCGTCCGGCGCCGGCGGACGGTTGGCCTTGTAGGCCGGGTAGAGGGCGTTGCGGAAGCTGCTCTCGAGCGCTTCGTCGAACGCGACCAGGATGTGCCGCGGCCGCTCGCGCTCCAGCAGCTCCAGCACGAAGCGCGCGAAGCCGTGCACGGCGTTGGCCGGACGGCCGTCGGCGTCGCGGAACTCGCCGGGCATCGAATGCCAGGCGCGGAACACGTACAGGCTGGCGTCGACCAGGTAGAGCGCGGGAAGCGCCGCCGCGGCCGCGGTCACGCCGGGCGCCAGTCGGCGAGCAGTTGCGAGGGGTCGGGGCGTTCGCGTTCGGGCGCCGCCAGCTTCGGCGTGCCGATGTGGATGAAGCCGACGATGCGCTCGTGCGCGGCCAGCCCGAGCAGGCGCATCACCTCGTCGTCATAGGCCGGCCAGCCGCTCAGCCAGGTGGCACCGAACCCCGCCGCCTGCGCCGCCTGCAGCAGCGCGAAGCAGGTGCAGCCGGCCGCGAGCAGGCGCTCCTGCGCGGGGATCGCGGTATCGGCAGGATCGAGCACCGCCACCACCACCACCACCACGGGCGCGTGGGAGAAGCGCATGCGGTCCTTGTCGGCGGCTGCCGCGCTGGCGCCGGGGTCGCGCTGCAGCCCGCGTTCGGCGACGGCCTGGCCGAGCGCGTGGCGGGCGTCGCCCGCGATGCGCAGGAAGCGGAACGGCACCCGCCTGCCGTGATCGGGGACCCGGACCGCGGATCGTAACAACTGCAACAGTTGTGATTCGTCCGGGCCCGGCTCTCCGAGCAGGCGCGCGGGGGTCGAACGGCGCGCGTCGAGGGCCAAAAGCGATTGGTTTTGTTGAAGATTTGCGGATATGTTCACAGACATGAGGGCAAATATGGGAGATGCTGGCCATGGCAGCAAGCCAAGGCGCATTTTCCCCCGAAATGATGCGTGACAAAGACCCCCAGAATCGTCGGCCGGCCCGGGCGCGTGACCCACGCTCGCCCGAGGGTGTGCTCGACGCGCTCAAACGCGACGCGGTGACGGCGCTGGGCGGCGTGCTGTCCGGATTCTGGAGTTCGATCGAGGAGCAGGTGCGCCTGGCGGCGCTGGCTTCGCACGATTACGTTGCGGTGCAGGAAGACCGCATGGCGGTGGCGGAGCTGAGCCAGCGCGCGCTGGAATTCGCCAGCCGCTTCCGCGAATCCATCGAATCGGAGTTCAGGCGCTGGGAGCGCCCGGCCGAGGCGCAGGCGCCGGCGAAGTCGCTGACCCTGATGTCCGAAGGCGAGCTGGAGATCCAGCTGGCCGGGCAGCAGATCACCGAGCTGCTCGAACACCAGTTCCTGCATCCGCTCACCCAGCTGGACGAGCGCATGAAAGCGCTCGCCGCGCTGATGGGCATTGCCGGCGGACGGCCCAATCCGCTGCGTCCGGAGGTGGCGGTCAAGGCCTTCGTCGGGCTGTTCGGCGCCCAGGACCTCACGCCCGGGCTGCGCGCCATGGTGTTCCAGCACCTGGACAAGCGCCTGCCCAAGATCCTGGGCGAGATCTACGAGCGCTCGAACGCGGCGCTGGACTCGCTGGCCTCGCGCAGCCCCGGCGGCGTGCGCACGGCGACGCCCGAAGGCGGCAGGCGGCCGCCGGCGGACAGCCGCGATGCCGGGTCCGCAGGGTGGGAGCCCGACGGCGGGCTGGTGGAGCAGCGCAGTTCCGGCGCGGGCCGGACCGGCGGTGGTCTGTCCCAGGGCGGTATGGGCGAGGAGACCCCGGCAAGCGCGCGAGCGCGCGCCCAGGTGATGTCCGAAGCGATGGCCAACGGCCAGCCGCTGCGCTACCGCGATCTGGTCCGCGAACAGCTGCGGCAGTGGCGCGAGCGCGGCGGCGGGAGCTTCGGCGTCGGCGGCACCGGCGGTACGGCTGGGGCCGGTGCCGGCAGCGACAGGTCCGCCGTGCACGGCGCGAGCCGCTCCGCGGGCGCCGCATCCAGGCGCGGCGGCGAAGGCGGCGGCAGCCACGTGCTGGGGATGGACGAACTGCTCAGCATCGCCGACCTGATGCAGGGCGAGGATGCCGAACCCTACGCGCGCGCGCTGGCCGGCGAGGACCAGCGTCCGCTCGGCGACGTGCTCCGGCACCGCATCTTCAGCAGCCTGCGCGAGATCGGCTTCGATCCGGCCAGCACCCGTTTCAGCACCGACGACGAGGATGCGATCGACCTGGTCAGCATCCTGTTCCAGACCCTGTTCGAAGCCACCGACATGGTCAGCCAGTCGCGCGAGCTGTACGGCCGCCTGGTGGTGCCCTACCTCAAGCTCACCCTGACCGACGATTCGCTGTTCAACCGCCGCTCGCATCCGGCGCGGCAGCTGCTCGACGCGCTTACCGAGGCCTGCGACGGCAACGCCGGCGAAACCCCGCAGGACCGCGAGATGCTCGAGCGCGCCGAACAGGTGGTCGACCGGGTGGTGCGCGAGTACAGCGACGACCAGGCGATCTTCGAACTGGCCGCCTCCGAGCTGCGCGACCAGCTCGACCAGCAGCGCCGCCGCGCCGAGCTGACCGAAAAGCGCGCGGCCGAGGCGATCCACGGCCGCGAGCGGCTGCAGCAGGCCAGGCTCGACGCCGACGGCCTGGTGGCCTCGCGCATGGCCGACCGGCCGCTGACCGACGCGGTCGCGTTCTTCCTCGACCGCCACTGGCGCCACCACCTGACCCAGACCTGGCTGCGCGACGGGCCGGGCTCGGAGCGGCACCGGGCCGCCATCGGGCTGGGCGATGCCATGGTCCAGGTCGACGCCGACGCCGCCGCGGCGCGCGGAACCGTGGTCGCCGACCAGCTGCTGGCGCTTCAGTCGGGGCTGGCCGAATGCTATTCGAGCTGCGGGATGGACGCAGGCGCCGCGCAGGAAGCGATGGCCCGGGTCATTTCCGCGCTGGCGCTGCCCGATACCCGGCGCCGCGTGCAGGTGCCGCAGTCGACGGAAGAGGGCAGCCAGGGGCAGGACCCGGATCTGCGCGTGGCCGGTGGCACCGACACCCTGGACTACGACCCGGCGATCGCGGCACGCATGCGCCGGCTGCGCGTCGGCCAGGGCCTGCGCCTGATCGACGAGGACGGGCACGAGACCGCCGCCCGCATCGCCTGGATCAGTCCGCTGACCTCGCGCTTCCTGATCGTCAACCGCCGCGGCGTCCGCCGGATGGTGGTCTCGCCCGAGGAACTGGCGGCGCTGGTGGCCGATGGCCGCGTGCTGCTGCGGGTGGCCGATGCGCCGTTCGACGAGGCCATGCGCCAGCTCTGGCAGCGCCTCAACGCGCCCCCGGAAAGCCCGGGCACGACCACCCGCCGGATGGGCTGATCCCGCAGGCGGCCGCGGCAGCGGCCGGCGCCGCCTTTGTCGCATCCGTCCTCTATGCTATCGGGGGATCACCGTCACCCGTGCGGAGCAGGATGTGGCCAGGCAGGATGGAGCCAGCGACGACAGGCAGTCGCCCGGACAGGTTCTCCTGGACCTGCGCAACGGCGTCGTCGCCGGTGCCATGCCGCTGCTCCGCGACGCCCTCGAATCGGCCCTGAAGGAACTCGACCAGACCGCGGCGACGCGGCCTCCGTCGCCGGCCCTGGTCGAGGACCGCGCCGACATCGCCCTGCTGCTGCGCGACGCGCTCGAGTACGAGCGCCGCTGGCAGGAACACATCGACCTGGCGCTCAAGGGCTGGCCGGCGCTGCCGCGCGCCGACAGCGGCGGGTTCGAGCTGATGGCCGAGAGCGAGCTGCAGTCGCAGCTGATCGGCGCCTCGGTGATCGACGCGCTGGAGCGGCGCTTC
This sequence comes from uncultured Luteimonas sp., assembly GCA_934541015.1. Taxonomy (GTDB): domain Bacteria; phylum Pseudomonadota; class Gammaproteobacteria; order Xanthomonadales; family Xanthomonadaceae; genus Luteimonas. Next base: position 25,837 of record CAKTDC010000006.1, on the reverse strand, counting down.
GAGGACCCGGTGGAACTGCTGGACCAGAGGCTGTACACGCTCGCGGCGAACCTGGGTGCCAGCGAGCGCCCGCGCAATCCCTTCGCCCCGCGTTCGCTGGCCGAATGCTTCCTGCGCGCCTTCACCACGCTCGACGCCAGCATCCGCGTGCACGCGCTGGTGCTCAAGCATTTCGCGCGGCTGGCGTCCGATCGCCTCGGTGCGGTCTACCGCTGGTGCAACGGCGTGCTCGCCGAAGCCGGCTACGAACTGTCCTCCGGCAACGAAGGCGTGCTGGTGCTCGGTCGCCGGCCGGATCCGGCGCACTGGCGGCAGGCGGAGGATCCGGTCGCTGCCGGCGGCACCGGGATCGACGCGATCCGGGCACGGCTGATGCGCCGGCACCCGCGTCAGGACAGCGTGCCCGCGGAAGGCCGGCGCGCACTGACCGCGGAGGAGCTGCGCGCGATCCTGACCCTGCTGCAGGTGGAGGCCGAACCCTCGATTCCGCTGCGCGAGGACGCCGGTACCGCCGAGCGTCTGCGCCTGCGGATCCAGGAGGCCGGGGCGGCGATCGGCATTCCCCGCGACAGCGTGGCGCGCAGCGCGCTGCAGGAAGCCAGCATCGAGATGGTCGGGCGCCTGTTCGACGTCCTGGCCGAGGACGCGACCCTGTCCCCGCGCGCCGCGCGCCTGTTCGCGCAGCTGGCGCTGCCCGTGCTGCGCATCGCGCTGGAGCACCCGGCGCTGTTCGACGATCCGGGACATCCGCTGCTGCAGCTGCTCGGCCAGGTCCTGCGCATCTGGGACGGCAACGGCGATCGCGGCGCGGACGAACGCGACATGCACCGGCTGGCCGACGACGCGGCCGCCGCGCTGATCGGTGACCAGCAGGGCGACATCCGCCTGGCGGCGCGCCTGCTGGAGCGGATCCAGGCGCACGAGGCGCCGCTGCGCCGGCGCGCCGACGTGGCGGCCAGGCGCACCTGGCAGTCGCTGCAGGGCAAGGAGCGCCTGGACGCCGCGCGCCGGGAGGCCGATGACCAGCTGCGCCTGCTCTATGCCCGGGGGCCGCTGTCGTCCGGGCTGGCGGCCTTCCTCGCCGGATACTGGCGCCACTGGCTGGTGCAGACCTGGCTGCGCGAGGGGCGCGACTCGGCGCGCTTCACCGACGCGCTCCGCCTCGGGGCGAACCTGCTCGCGGTGGACGCCGAAACCGATGGCCATCGCCTGGCCGGCGCCCTGCTGCGGCTGGAGCCGGCGCTGCGCGACACCGTGGCCACCAGCGGGCTGCAGGGCGAGGCTGCGATGGCCGCGATCTCGACGCTGGTGGCGGACTTCGCCAACCCCGACCGGGAGCGCAGGACGCATGCGGTGGAAGCACTGGCCGACCAGGCGCTCCCCGAGCCCGTGGCCGGCGCCGCCGGAAGCCGCCTGTTCGACGTCGGCGACCGCTTCATCCGCCGGCTCCACGACGGCACCCCGCAGCTGCTGCAGCTGGTCTGGCAGAGCCCGCTCAGCGGCCGCCTGCTGCTGGTCGACGGACAGGGCGCGCAAGCCGAGCTCACCGATCCGGCGACGCTGGCCGCGGCCGTCGCTGCAGGCCGCTACCGGCACCGGCGCGGCGATGATCCGGTCCGCGAAGCGCTGCGCCGGCTGGCGGCGACGCTGGCCCGGGACGACGTGGCCCGCTGAGCCGCGGCAGGACCGCCGGCCCGCGGCAGCCGTCGGTCAAGCGGCCGCAGACTGCAGCAGTGCCTCCCCGGCACCGACCAGCTTGCGCGGCGCCACCGCGAAGTGGCAGGCCAGGGCGGCCATGTCGCGGCGGGCGCGGGCGAAGGCGTTGTCGCGGGCGATGGCCTGCATGCCCACCAGCGCGGCCAGTTCCTCGGCTGCCTGGCGCAGGTCCATCGCGATGCGTACCGACACCGCCGAGCACACCGCCAGCGACTGCGGGCCGGGGATGTCGCCGCGGGAGAGTGCGGCCCAGATCGCCGTCGCCTGGTCGTGCAGGGCCGCTTCGGCGATCGTTGCCGCCGCGCGGGCGTGCGCATAGGCCTCCTGCGAAGCCGGGTCGCCGCTGACCAGGGTGGCGGTAGCCGGCACCCGCCGCGCGGCCGCCATGCGCGCGAACTCCGCCGCCAGGCGCTGGCCCAGTCCCACCGCTACGGCGACCACGGTCAGCTCCGACACCACGCCCACCGGCACCCGGTACAGGGGCCCGGGCTCGCGTGGCGCGTCGGCGACCGAGAAGCTGCGGGCCTCCGGGACGAACGCGCCCTCGACCGTGAAATCCAGGCTGCCGGTGGCGCGCATGCCGCTGGTGTCCCAGCTGTCCGACAGGCGCACGTCTTCAGGGCGGAAAGCCATGGCGCGGATGCGCGGACGGCCGCCGTCCAGCACCGGCGCGCCCGCCTCGTGCACGATGCAGTTGGCGGTGAAAGTAGTGGCGTAGCGCGCGCCGCTGGCGTAGCGCCAGGTGCCGCTGACCCGGTAGCCGCCCTCGACGCGCTCGGCCGTGCCCGCGGGAACCCCGGAGCCTGCGACCACCGCGTCCCGGCGGCCGAAGATGTCCGCGGCGGCCTGCGGCGCACCGCCGGCTACTACTACGACATCGAGCACAACGAGCGCGCGCCGGTGCATACCCTGCTCAACCTCCGCGCCGGCTGGGCCTTCTCCCGATTCCGCGTGAGCGCCTGGGTGCGCAACGCGCTGGACGAGGACTACACCGTCCGCGGCTATCTGTTCGGGCTGGAGCCGCCGGACTTCGCGCCGCGGCTGTTCGAGCAGCTGGGCGAGCCCCGGCGGTTCGGGGTGACGCTGGAAGCGGCGTTTTGATCCGCGACCTGCTGCCGGCGGTGACCTGGGTCACCGCGCTGGAGGGGGTGGGCGTGCTGCTGGGCCTGGCCTACATCTGGCTGGCGCTGCGCCGGGACCGCCGCTGCTGGATCGCCGGTGGCACCGGTTCGGAGATCCACGTGTTCCTGTCGCTGCGCGTCGACCTGCCGATGCAGGCGGCGTTGCGCCTGTACTACGTGGTGCTGGCGTTCTACGGCTGGCGCCACTGGTCGCATGGCGCCCACCTGCGGCCGGTGGGGCGGCTGGCGCTGCGCTACCACCTGCTGGCGATCGCGGTCGGGCTTGCGCTGAGCTGGGCGCTGGCGGTGACCGTCGGCCGGGTGGCCTCGGCGGCGCTGCCCTTCCTGGATGCCGCGGTGATGGTCTTTAGCCTGTTCGCGGCCTGGCTGGAGGCGCGGATGAAGCTGGAGCACTGGCTGTACTGGATCGTGATCGACGGCGTGCTGGTGTGGATGCTCGCCAGCCGCGGCCTGGTGCTCACCTCGCTGCTGTTCGCGACCTGTTTCGTGCTCGCCTGCGTCGGCTACTGGCGCTGGCGGCGGACCTGGCGCGGGCAGCAGGCGCCGTCCGCGGCTCCGGCGGTGGCCTGAGCCAGCCGGGGGCACCGTGGATCCGGATCGCCTGATCCTGCGCCATTAGGTACGATGGTCGCGGGCTACTGACGGACTTGTCGCATGGCGGTGATCATCGGGGTTGCGCGGGAGACCGCGCCAGGGGAACGGCGCGTTGGCTTGACGCCGGAAACGGCGAAGAAACTGGTGGCGGCCGGGGCCGTCGTGCGGGTGGAGAAGGGGCTTGGCGCCCTGGCCCATATCCCGGACCAGGCCTATGCCGACGCCGGCGCCGAACTGGTCGAAGGCGACCCGCGGGGCCAGGCCGACATCGTGCTGTGCGTGCAGCCGCCGCCGGCGGCGGCGATCGCGACGCTCAAGCCCGGCGCGGTGCTCGTGGGCTCGCTGCAGCTGCAGGCCGACGAGGCGCGCGGCGCGGCGATCCGCGAGCGCGGCGTGGTCGCCTTCCCGCTGGAGCGGCTGCCGCGCACCACCCGCGCGCAGGCGATGGACATCCTCAGCTCGCAGGCCGGCATGGCCGGCTACAAGGCGGTGCTGATCGGCGCGCAGCTGGCGCCGCGCTTCTTCCCGATGCTGACCACGGCGGCGGGCACCATCCGCCCGTCGAAGGTGCTGATCGTCGGCGCCGGCGTCGCCGGCCTGCAGGCGGTGGCCACGGCGCGCCGCCTCGGTGCCCAGGTCGAATGTTTCGACGTGCGCCCGGAGACGCGCGAGCAGATCGAATCGCTCGGCGGCAAGTTCCTCGACCTCGGCGTCAGCGCCGCGGGCGAGGGCGGCTACGCGCGCCAGCTGACCGACGAGGAGCGCGCGCTGCAGCAGCAGCGGCTGGCCGAGCATCTCAAGGGCATCGACGTCATCGTCTGCACCGCCGCGGTACCGGGACGGCCGGCGCCGAAGATCGTCAGCGCGGCCATGGTGGCGGGCATGAAGCCCGGCAGCGTGATCGTGGACCTGGCCGCTGAAACCGGCGGCAACTGCGAACTGACCCGTCCGGGCGAAACCATCGACGCCAATGGCGTGACCATCGCCGGCCCGCTCAATCTCGCCAGCCAGGGCGCCCTGCACGCCAGCGAGATGTACGCGCGCAACCTCTACAACTTCGTCTCGCTGCTGCTCAGGGACGGCGCCGTCGCCTTCGACTGGGATGACGAGCTGCTGGCGAAGACGGTGTGGCCGGAGCGGGCGGAAGCCGCGGCCTGAGGAATGTCCGGGTTTTCCCCGCGCAAGCCCTCACACCCCGCGCAAGCTCCGGAACCGCCATCCCCGCGAACGCGGGGATCCATCCGGTTGTCAAGGCTGTCCCGGACGCGCGAACGAACGCCGCGCCCGCGGCGGCGGTCCAGCGCTCACCGCGACCGCGATTCGTTCGGCGGGTGCGCCTCCACCCAGGCCCGGCGCTGCTCGGGCGTCATCGCCTTCCAGCGCTCGACCATCGCCTTGCGCTCGGCCTCGGGCAGCGAGCGCATGTGCTCGAACAGGGCGCGTGCCTCGCGGCGCTTTTCCGGCGGCATGTCCTTCCAGCGGCTGTGGCCGTGGCGGGCGCGGGCGCGCTCGTCCGGGCTCATCGACTGCCAGCGTCGGGCGTGCTCCATCAGCTTGCGCCGGGACTCGGGCTCGCTCGCGTTCCAGCGGTCGCGCAGGGGCGCGAGCAGCAGTTCGCGCTGCTGGGGCGAGAGCTGCTCCCAGGGCGGGAGGCTGTCGGCGGCGGTCTGCGCGCCCGCGGCGAGCGGAGCGAGCAGGAGCAGGCAGGTGGACAGCAGGATGCGCGGCGACATGTCGGTTACTCCATTGCCAGCAGTTCGGCATCGCTCGACGCGAGCCAGGCGTAGAAATCGGGGCTCTGGTCGAGGCCGTCGTAGGCGTCCTCGACCGGCGGCGCCGCGTCCAGGGCCAGCATCGGCTGGTCGGAGGACCCCGGTTCCGGCCCGCCGGAACCGCCCAGGCCCAGCCCCAGGCCGACCGCCAGCGCCAGCACCGCCGCCGACGCCATCGCCAGCGGCCAGCCGAAGCGGCGCGCCGGCCGTCCGGCGACCGCGGCCGCCCGGCGCTGGTGCAGCTGCGCCATGGTCGCCGCCGACACCTGCTCCACGGCTTCGGCGTGGACGGCGCGCAGGCGCCGGTCGAAACGCGCGTTGTCGAGATCCGGGGCGTTCATCGGAAATCCTCCAGTTGCTTCTGCAATGTCTCGCGGGCCCGGAACAGGTGGGTCTTCACCGAGCCTTGGCTGCAGCCCATCACCCGGGCCGTGGTTTCCACGTCCAGCTCCTCCAGGATGCGGAGCGTGAACGCCTCGCGCTGGCGCCGCGGCAGCTTGCGCAGGGCCGCGGCGAGCGTGACCCAGGCCTCGCGTCCGTCGTGGGCGCGGGACGGGTCGGGGCCGTGTTCGTCGGCCCAGTCGATCTCCTCGCCCTCGCTGCCGCGGGCGTCGGCCAGCCAGCCCAGGCGGAAGGTCCTGCGCCGCTGCATGTCGATGATCCGGCTGCGCAGCACCGCCCAGAACAGCGGGGTCCATTCCGCCGCGGGGCGGTCGCGGTAGGCCAGCATCTTCGCCATCGCGTCCTGGACCGCGTCCAGCGCGTCCTCGCGGTGGCGCAGGCCCAGCTCGGCGAAGCGGAACGCGCGCGAGGTGATGCCGCCCAGGAACTGCTCCAGCGTGGGCTCGGCCGCGGGGCGGGGGTCGGCGTTGGAAGCGTCGGCGTTCACCGGCACCAGCCTAACCGCTCCCGGGCCGCGGCGGGCCGGGGCCCGCTGCGCCGCCTTGCCGGTGGTGGCCGCTGCCGCCATGCTGGTCGCCGATCTGGTCACAGGATCGACAACGCGCCGCCGGGCGGGCGGTTGACCGGCGCGCATCGGGTTCAGCCCCGGTTATGATGCGGCCTGACGTTTTCGCAGCTGGGGAGTCCTGGGGATGATCGACGGGTTCGTGGCGCTGTACATCTTCATGCTGGCGGCCATCGCCGGCCACGTGATCATCTCGCGCGTGCCGGTGATCCTGCACACACCGCTGATGTCGGGTTCCAACTTCATCCATGGCGCGGTGCTGATCGGCGCGATGGTGGTGCTGGGCCACGCCGACACCATGCCCGAAAAAGTGATCGGATTCATCGCGGTGCTGCTGGGCGCGGGCAATGCCGCCGGCGGCTATGTCGTCACCGAGCGCATGCTCGAGATGTTCAAGCCCAGCGCCAAGGGCAAGGACGGCAAGGAGGCCGGGGCATGAGCGGCCAGGAGATCCTGATGCTGGTGATCAAGTCCAGCTACCTCGTCGCCGCGACCCTGTTCCTGCTCGGCCTGCAGCGGATGGCCTCGCCGCGCACCGCGCGCAGCGGCATCCAGTGGGCCGGTGTGGGCATGCTGATCGCCACCCTGGTGACCTTCTTCCTGCCGGGGCTGCAGAACATCGCGCTGATGCTGGTCGCCATCGTGCTCGGCGTGGGCGTGAACTGGGTCTGGGGCCGCAAGGTCGCGATCACCGACATGCCGCAGATGGTGGCGCTGTTCAACGGCATGGGCGGCGGCTCGGCCGCGGCCATCGGCGCGGTCGAAATGCTGCGCTGGTCGGACGCCGGCCAGGTCCCCGGCTTCACCGCCGCGGTGCTGGCGGCGCTGGGTTCGCTGATCGGGGCGGTGTCGCTGACCGGCTCGGTGATCGCCTGGGCCAAGCTCGACGGCCGCATGGACAAGCGCTACACCTTCCCCGGCCAGCAGTGGTTCAACGCCCTGGTGGCGGTGGCGGCCGTGGTCTGCGCCGTGATGGCGCTGCAGACCCTGGCGCTGCCGTGGATCGTGGCCTTCTTCGCTCTGTCGCTGCTGCTGGGCGTGCTGATGACCCTGCCGATCGGCGGTGCCGACATGCCGGTGGTGATCTCGCTGTACAACGCCTTCACCGGCCTGGCGGTGTCGTTCGAGGGCTACGTGCTCGGCAACGAGGCACTGATCATCGCCGGCATGATGGTCGGCGCCGCCGGCATCCTGCTGACCCGGCTGATGGCCAAGGCCATGAACCGCAGCATCAAGAGCGTGCTGTTCTCGAACTTCGGCGGCGGCGGCGGGGCGATGCAGGAGATCGGCGGTTCGATGAAGGAGATCGGCGCCGCCGACGTGGCCGCGATGATGGCCTACGCCGAGCGCGTGGTCATCGTGCCCGGCTACGGCATGGCGGTGGCCCAGGCGCAGCACAAGATCTGGGAGCTGAGCCAGCGCCTGATCGAGCGCGGGGTGAAGGTCAAGTTCGCCATCCACCCGGTCGCCGGGCGCATGCCCGGGCACATGAACGTGCTGCTGGCCGAGGCCGGCGTGCCCTACGACCTGATCGCCGACATGGACGACATCAACCCCGAGTTCCCGAACACCGACGTCTCGCTGGTGATCGGCGCCAACGACGTGGTCAACCCGGTGGCGAAGACCGATCCGGCCAGCCCGATCTACGGCATGCCCATCCTCGACGTGGTGAATTCGAAGAACACCGTCGTCATCAAGCGCGGCAGGGGCACGGGCTTCGCCGGGATCGAGAACGCACTGTTCTACGCCGACAACACCCGCATGCTTTACGGCGACGGCGCGGAGATGGCCAACGCGCTGGTGAGCGAGCTCAAGGCGCTCGACGGCGGGCACTGAGCCCGCCGCTTCAGCGCGATGCCAGCGCCGCCGTCGCCAGGCCGGCGGCGAACCACGCCAGGTCCGCCGGCGTGGTGCCCAGCCGCACCAGCAGCCAGCCGAACTCCGGCCCCATCTTCAGCATCGACTCCCAGGGCAGCAGCCCCAGCGGCTTGCCGATGCGGGTCGCGGCGATGCCCCAGCAGGACGCGGCGATGGTCAGGGCGGTGGCCACGATGCCCAGCAGGGCGCGCCAGGCGCCGGGAGGGAAGCGCGAGAGCCGCAGCAGCAGCGCCGCGTCCGCGGCCGCCACCAGCGCCATCCATGCCAGCGGGCGGTTGAAGGAGGCGGCGAGGAGGATCCACGCCGCGGCCACGCCCAGGCTGGCCAGCAGGAGCAGGACCGGGGCCAGCCAGTGGCGGGAGTTGCGGGAAGGGGGCATCGGCGGGGACGGCGGATCGGGTGCGGCAGGATACCCGGCCCGGCGCCGCTACAATATCCGCATCTTGTCACGGGCGATCCCGCCACCATCTTCTCCCCATGTATTCCCGCAGCAGCGAACCGGTGCGCTTCGAGCGCGATTGCGACGTCGTCATGGTGCCCCAGGGCGAGGTCGTGACCCTGCCGGCGGGCAGCGTCGGCTACATCACCCAGGCGCTGGGCGGAAGCTGGACGGTGTTCGTCGAGGGCAACCTGTTCCGGGTCGCCGGCAGGGACGGCGACGCCATCGGCAAGGAACCGCCCGAGCCGCTGGAGCTGCCCGAAGGGGCCGACGACGCGGCGGTCGAGCAGCTGGTCTGGAAGCAGCTGCGGACCTGCTTCGACCCGGAGATCCCGATCAACATCGTCGACCTGGGCCTGGTGTACGAGGCCAACGTGCTGCCGCGCGATGACGGTAGCCGGCTGGTCGAGATCAGGATGACCCTGACCGCGCCGGGCTGCGGCATGGGCGAGATCCTGGTCGAGGACGTGCGCAGCCGGCTCGAGCTGATCCCGACCGTGGACGAGGCCGACGTCGAGCTGGTCTTCGACCCGCCGTGGGGCCAGCACATGATGTCCGAGGCCGCGCGGCTCGAAACCGGCATGCTGTAGCGGCATTCCGCGCTTGTGCGGAGGGGGCGGAAGCGCCAGTGCGAATGTGCCTCCCCGGCTTCCGTCTCTGCCGCCGCTCGCGGGAGAAGTCCCCCGCGCAGCGGCGGACGATGCCGGCGCCACGCACCCCCACCCGGCCTCTCCCGCAAGCGGGGGAGGAAGCAAGCGAACCCCCGTCCCCCGCGGGCGGGGGAAGTCCCCGCGCAGCGGGGGATGGGGGCAACGCCGCCGCGTCCCTCACCGGACCGATTACGGCGGGCCGGCGGCCTCGAAGCGGTTGGCCTCGACGTTCTTGCGCACCTTCGCCGGATCCCAGATCCGCCCGTTCATCGCGATGTACACGCCGGCCGGCAGCGACTGCACCGCGCCGACCGCGCAGCCGATGTTGAACTCCGCGTCCGAGCCGCGGAAGCGCGCCGGGCTGAGCGCGCCGGTGAGCACGATGACCTTGTCCGCCACGGCGGCGAGCACCTTCGCGGTCTCGACCATCGAATCGGTGCCGTGGGTGATCAGCACGTGCCGGGCCGGCTGCGCCGCGACGGTGGCGCGGATCAGTTCGCGGTCGGCGCCGGTGATGTGCAGCGAGTCCTTGCGGATGATCGGGATCACGCGGTAGCGGAAGGCGACGCCGAGCTCGTCGAGCATGCGCCCGATCTGCGGATCGCCGATCTGGTAGTCGGACTTGTCGTCGAAATAGATCTTGTCGATGGTGCCGCCGGTGGTGACGATCAGGAGTTCATCCATCTCCGGTCTCCGTGGTGCTGGGTCGGGAAGGGCGCGACGCCGCGGACGGGATGCGCTGGACGGTGGTGCAGACGGCCGCTGCGGCAGCGTGGCGCGGGGCGCGCGCTCCGGCGTGGCGCGAGGCGCGTCATCGCCGCTTCCCGAAGCGGGCGCGCAGCCCGGGCCAGCTGGAGGCGAACACCACGGCCACCGAGAGCACCAGCTCCAGGGTCGCCGGCAGCCGCTGCGCGGGTTCCGACCAGGCCAGCATCACGCCGTGGCAGAACCACAGCAGGGCCAGCACGCCGGCCCAGAACGCCGCGCGCGCACTGCCGCGCAGCACCCCGACGAGCAGCAGCAGCGCCGGCAGCACGAACACCAGCAGCGCCGCCACCAGATGCGGGCTGTCGTGGAACCACCACAGGTACAGCCCGGCCAGCGCGGCCAGCGCGGTCGCCAGGGTCAGGTCGGGGCGGCGCGGTGCGGTCATCCCAGCCGGGCAGCGGTGTGCGCCACGCGGCGGCCGAGCGCGCGCGCCAGCGCCGCCTCCTCCGCGCTGGGCTCGGGGTCGTCGGCGCTGCCGGCGACATGGCTGGCGCCGTAGGGCGTGCCGCCGCTGCGGGTGCTGCTCAGCTGCGGCTCGGTGAACGGGATGCCGACGATCAGGCAGCCGTGGTGCAGCAGCGGCAGCATCATCGACAGCAGGGTCGACTCCTGCCCGCCGTGCTGGGTGGAGGTGGAGGTGAACACGGCCGCGGGCTTGCCGACCAGGCTTCCGCTGGCCCACTCCGCGCCCAGTCCGTCGATGAAGTGCTTCAGCGGTGCGGCCATGTTGCCGAAGCGGGTCGGGCTGCCCAGGACCAGGCCGGCGCAATCGGCGATGTCGGCGGCTTCGACGTAGGGCGCGCCGGTTTCCGGGACCGGCGGCGCCGCGGTCGCGGTGACAGCGGCGACCGGCGGAACGGTGCGCAGGCGGGCGCTCATGCCCGGAACCTCGCCGATGCCGCGCGCGATCTGCCGCGCCAGGCGCGCGACCGAGCCGTTGCGGCTGTAGTAGAGGACCAGGATGTCGGGCATGCGGTGTGTCCGTCTCGACAGGATGGCGGGGGAGGCTGCGGCTGCGGCAGCGCCAGGCGCTAGTTTGACAGGGATCGCGGCCGCCGGCCCCGCCGCAACCGCCGCGCCGCGGCGACCGCCTTTGCTAGGCTGTGCCGATGGAGCTGCTGCAGACCTTCGAGCGCTGGGCCGAACAGGTGCGCGACCGCGATCGCGTGCGCGCCTTCCTGCGCTTCCTGGGGCGCCGCTTCCTGGACGACCGGCTGTTCGAATCGGCCGCGGCGCTGGCCTACACCACGATCTTCGCGCTGGTGCCGCTGGCGATGGTGGTGTTCGGCGTGCTCTCGGCGTTCCCGGTGTTCGAGCAGTGGCGCGACCAGCTGACCGAATACATCTTCTCCAACTTCGTGCCCAGCGCCGCCGGCACGGTGAAGGACACGCTGATGGCGCTGCTGGGCAATACCGGCACGCTGACCGTGGCCGGGGCCACCTTCCTGATCCTGAGCGTGCTGATCACGCTCAACAACGTCGAGTCGACCTTCAACCGCATCTGGCGGGTCTCGTCCTCGCGGCCGCAGCTGGGCCGGTTCATGGTGTACTGGACGGTGCTGACCCTGGGCGGGATGCTGGCCGCGGCGTCGCTGGCGCTGTCGTCCTGGGTGTTCGCGATGCCCATCTTCCGCACCGCCGAGGGCCAGGTGCTGTCGAACCTGGCCCTGCGCGCGGCGCCGATGCTGATCGAGCTGCTGGCGATCACCGCGATCTACCGCGTCGTGCCGCACCGCTCGGTGCAGTGGCGGCACGCGCTGGCCGGCGCGCTGATGGCGGTGTTCCTGCTCGAGGCGATCAAGTGGGCGCTGGGCCTGTACCTGTCGACCTTCACCTCCTACCAGCGCATCTACGGCGCGCTGGCGGCGCTGCCGATCCTGCTGCTGTGGATCTACCTGTGCTGGATCGTGATCCTGCTGGGCGCCTCGTTCGCCTCGGCGGTCTCCGCATTCCGCTACCAGCCCGCGTCCATGCGCCTGCCGGTGGGCTACGAGATGTACGGCCTGCTGCGGCTGATCGGGCGCTTCGCCGAGGCGCGCCGGGAGGGCCGGGGCCTGGACCTGTCGCAGATCCTCGAGCTCGAGCCCATACTGACCGACACCCTGGTCCAGCAGTTCGTCGACCAGCTGTGCGCGATCAACCTGCTGCGCCGCACCGAGGACGGCGAGTGGCTGCTGGCGCGCGACCTGGAGGGGGTGCGGGTGTCGGAGCTGTACGAGGCCTGCGGCCTGCGCGTGCCGGTGGTGGAGGCGCACCTGCCCTGCCGCGACGACGCGCTGGGCGTGGCCGCGCTGGAGGCGCTCGACCAGCTGCGGCTGCCGCTGCGTGACCTGCTCAAGCGCAACGTCGCCGATCTGTACGGGAACGAAGGATGATCCGCATGAAACCGCTGCTGCCCGCCATCGTGCTGTCCCTCCTGCTGTCGGCCTGCGCCCGGGAGGGCGGGGAAGCCGCGCCGGGGACCGACGCGACCGGGGCGCAGGCCGCCGTGGCCGACGCCGGCGCGGCGGATGCGGAGACCGACGCCGCGCCGGACAAGCCCGCCATTCCGTCGCTGAAGCTGTCCACGGTCCACGGCGAGGACTACGACCTGGCCGAGCACCGCGGGCGCTGGGTGGTGGTGAATTTCTGGGCGACCTGGTGCTCGCCCTGCCTCAAGGAAATGCCCGAGCTGTCCGCGCTGGCCGCGAGCCGCGAACACATCGACGCGATCGGCCTGGCCTACGAGGAGATCGAGACCGCGGCCATGCTGGCGTTCCTGGAGGAGCACCCGGTCGACTATCCGGTCGCGATCCTGGACGTCTACGATCCGCCGGCCGATTTCGACACCCCGCGCGGGCTGCCGATGACATACCTGATCGCGCCCGACGGGCGGGTCGCGCGGCAGTTCCTCGGCCCGGTCACCGGCGGCGAGATCGAGCGGGTGATCGCCGCCTGGGTCGAAGCCGGTGCGGTGGAGGCCGGCGGACCGGACCCGGCGGCCGGCTGATGGACGCGGCCTGCTTCCGCGTTCGCGGCAGGGTGCAGGGCGTGTTCTTCCGCGCCTCCACCCGCGAGCAGGCGCTGCGGCTGCAGCTTGCCGGCTGGGCCAAGAACCTGCCCGACGGCAGCGTCGAGGTGCTGGCGGTGGGCGGGGCCGGGGCCATCGACGCGCTGGAGGCGTGGCTGTGGCAGGGGCCGCCGCAGGCGCGGGTGGATGCGGTGCAGCGTCAGCGCGTGTCGCCGCCCGCATCCGGAGTGTCCGGCTTCGAGGTGGGCTGAGCACCGGCGTCCGCCGCGGGCTCCGCGTACCGCAGCGCGCGCTGCAGGTCCCCGCCCTGCAGCGGCGGCGGCCGCGCCGTTGCCGCCTGGACCTGGTGCTTCCACCCGGGGAGCCTGGAGATGCCCTGCGCGGATTTGTCCAGCGTCCATGCGATCGCCAGCGCCACGATCCCGCCCTGCATGCCGATCTCCTCGGCGCTCATCGGCTCGCGCCAGCTGCGCTCGAATACGGTGTCCCGGACCTGGACGGGGTTGCGGAAGGCGAACGGATCGCCGGCCGGCCGCGGCGCGGTGACCCTGACCGGTTCGAAGTCGGTGACCGCGCCGTCGATGGCGTCCCCGGCCGGTGCCTCCACCGCCGGTGGATGCGCCGCGGTGCCGGCCGCGGCGAGGGCGACCAGCGCCACGAGCGCGGCGCGCACGCCTCAGCCGGCCTTGAACGGCTTGATCGGCTTGAGCACGCCGTAGCGCTCCTTCAGCGGCCGGCCGGGCAGCGGCGGCAGCTCGATGTCCGGCGGCGGGACATGGGTGTCGGGCAGCCGGTCGAGCAGGTCGCGGATCAGGGTCAGGCGGCCGCGGCGCTGGTCGTTGAAGTCCACCAGGGTCCACGGCGCGTGCCTGGTGTGCGTGGCCTTGAGCATCGCTTCGCGGGCACGGGTGTAGTCGTCGTAGCGCAGGCGCGCGGCGGCGTCCACCTGGGAGAGCTTCCAGCGCTTGAGCGGATCGTTCAGGCGCTCGGCGAAGCGCTCCTCCTGCTTCGCCTGGTCGCAGCACAGCCAGTACTTGAACAGCAGCACGCCGTCGTCGACCAGCTGCTTCTCGAACACCGGCACCTGCTTGAGGAAGGCCTTGACCTGCTCCCCGGTGGCGAAGCCCATCACCTTCTCGACGCCGGCGCGATTGTACCAGCTGCGGTCGAACAGCGTGATCTCGCCGCCGGCGGGCAGGTGCGGCACGTAGCGCTGGAAATACCACTGGCTGCTTTCGCGTTCGCTCGGCTTGGGCAGGGCGACGACGTGGCACAGGCGCGGGTTGAGCTGGTCGGAAATCGCGCCGATCACGCCGCCCTTGCCGGCGGTGTCGCGGCCCTCGAAGATCACCAGCACCCGCTTGCCGGTGTGCTGCAGCCAGCGCGACATCCCCACCAGCTCCTGCTGCAGCGGTTCGAGTTCGGCTTCGTAGTCCTTGCGCTTGAGCGGCTTCATGGTTTCCTCGCGGATCGTGTGGCGGACATGCCGCGCGCGACTTCGAGCAGCGCGCCCTGCTGGCGGGTGGTGAGCGAGCGGTAGGCGGCGAGCAGGGCGTGCTCGCCCTTCGTGCGCGCCGGGTCGAGGGTGCTGGCCAGCTCCGCCAGCAGGGCGCCGGCGGGCACGCCCAAGGCCCTGGCCAGGGCGTCGAGCTGGTCCCTGCCGGGCAGCTTCTCGCCGCGCATCCAGGCCGAGACGGTGTCCACGCCGGCGCGGGGAATCGCGGTGGCGATGTCGGCCACGCTCATGCCGCGCGCCCTGGCGAGCAGGCGCAGGGTCTGGTCGATGGTCACGCCGGTTCCGTCAGCCGCGGCCGCAGGGTGGCGAGGTTGCAGGGGCGGGTGCGCGCATCGAGCTGGGCGCGGATGATCTTCTCCCAGGCGGTGCGGCAGGCCGAGGTGGAGCCGGGCAGGGCGAACAGGAAGGTGCCGTTGGCCAGGCCGGCGAAGGCCCGCGACTGCAGCGCCGAGGTGCCGATCTCCTCGAACGAGAGCGCCCGGAACAGTTCGCCGAAGCCGGGCATCTGCTTGTCCAGCAGGGGCAATAGGGCCTCGGGCGTCGAGTCGCGGCCGGTGAAGCCGGTGCCGCCGGAGACGAGGATGCCGTCGACCGCCGGATCGGCGATCCACTTCGACACCAGCGCGCGCATGGCGTAGCGGTCGTCGGGCAGCAGCGCGCGCTCGTGCAGGCGGTGGCCGTCGGCGGCGAACGAGGCGGCGAGGTAGTCGCCCGAGCCGTCCTCGGCCAGGGTGCGCGAGTCGGAGACGGTCAGCAGGCACAGGGACAGCGGGATGGAATGGTCGGATGCGCTCATGGGCCCAGCCTACCGCAGTCGCGGCCGCGAGGCAGCGGCCGCGGCATCGTGCAGGCCACCGGCGTCAGCGACGGTGCGGCGCTGCCCGAACCGGCCGGACCGGACCGCTCAGGATTCCTGCGTCAGCCGCGCCAGCTCGTCGGCCTGGTGCTCGCGCGAGAGGCGCTCGACCAGCGCGTCGATGTTGCCCTCGAGCACGTTGGGCAGGTCGTAGAGGGTGAGGCCGTCGATGCGGTGGTCGGTGATCCGGCCCTGCGGGTAGTTGTAGGTGCGGATGCGCTGGCTGCGGTCGCCGCTGCCGACCTGGAGCTTGCGGGTGGCAGCGGTGGCCGCGGCGCGGCGTTCGGCCTCGGCTTCGGCCAGCATCGCGCGCAGGCGCTTCATCGCCTTGTCGCGGTTGGCGTGCTGCGAGCGTTCGGTCTGCGACTCGACCACGATGCCGCTGGGCAGGTGGGTGATGCGGATCGCCGAGTCGGTCTTGTTGACGTGCTGGCCGCCGGCGCCGGAGGAGCGGAAGGTGTCCACGCGCAGGTCGGCGGGGTTGACCTCGACCGGTTCGCCTTCCTCCTCGACCGGGATGATCGCCACCGTCGCCGCCGAGGTGTGGATGCGGCCCTGCGATTCGGTCTCGGGCACGCGCTGCACTCGGTGGGTGCCGGATTCGAACTTGAGCCGGGCGTAGGCGCCCTCGCCGTCGACGCGGGCGATGACCTCGCGGAAGCCGCCGTGCTCGCCCGGGTTGGCCGACTCCACTTCGACCCGCCAGCCGTGGCGCTCGGCGTAGCGCGAATACATGCGGAAGAGGTCGCCGGCGAAGATCGCGGCCTCGTCGCCGCCGGTGCCGGCGCGGATCTCCAGGTAGATGCCGCCGTCGTCGCGGGCGTCGCGCGGGACCAGCAGGGCCATCAGCGTGTCGTCCAGTTCCGCCAGCCGCGCCTGGGCGGCCTCGATCTCCTCCTCCGCCAGGTCGCGCAGCTCCGGGTCTTCGCGCATGGCCTGGGCGGCGGCCAGATCCGCGCGCGCGCGGCCCTCGTCGGCCAGCGCGGCGGCCAGCGGTTCGAGCGCGGCGAACTCGCGCGAGAGCGAGCGGAAGCGCGCCTGGTCGCCGGCGATGGCCGGGTCGGCGAGCAGGCGTTCGAGTTCGTCGCGGCGTTCGGCCAGCGCTTCCAGCTTACGGCGCAGGGTCGGCAGCATCGTTTTCGCCAGGGGCCTGGGGCAGCAGCGCGTCGAGCGCGCGCAGGAAGTCCGCGTTGCCGCCGCCCACGGCCTCGCGCAGCGCCGCCGTGGGCGCGTGCAGCAGGCGGTTGGTCAGCGAATGCGCGAGCAGCTCGACCACCGCGTCCGGATCGGTGCCGTTGGCGAGTTGCTGCCTGGCGCGTGCGAGCAGTTCGGCGCGGGTGGCCTCGCCGTGGGCGCGCAGGCGCTTGAGCGGTTCGCTGCGCGCACCGAACGCCAGCGCGTCGGCGTAGCGCGAGACCTGCAGGTCGACGATCGCCTCGGCGTCCTCGGCCGCTTCGCGGCGACCGCGCCGGTTGTGTTCGACCACGCGCTCCAGGTCGTCCACGGTATAGAGGAACACGTCGTCCAGCTCCGCCACGTCGGCGGCGATGTCGCGCGGCACCGCCAGGTCCATCAGCAGCATCGGCCGATGCTTGCGCGCGGTCAGCGCCGAGGCGATCTGCGGGCGCGTCAGGACCGGTGTCTGGCTGGCAGTGGCGGTGAACACGATATCGGCCAGGAACAGGTGGCGCTCCAGTTCGTCCAGCGGCAGCGCCACCGCACCGTGCCGCGCCGCCAGCTCCTGCGCGTGCTGGTAGGTGCGGTTGGCCACGAGCAGCCGCTTGACCTTCGCCTGCACCAGGTGGCGGGCAGTGAGTTCGATGGTTTCTCCGGCGCCGATCAGCAGCACCACCGAATCGGCCGGCCGCGCGAACGAGTCCTGCGCCAGCCGCACCGCCAGCGAGGCCACCGAGACCGGGCTGCTGCCGATCCGGGTCTCGCTGCGCGCGCGCTTGGCGGTCACGAAGGCGTGCTGGAACAGGCGGTCGAGCTGGTTGCCCAGGGTGCCGGCGCCGCGCGCCATCGCCCAGGCCTGTTTGACCTGGCCGAGGATCTGCGGTTCGCCCAGCACCAGCGAATCGAGCCCGCAGGCGACGCGGAACAGGTGGCGCGCGGCGGCGTCGCCGGCGTGCCGGTAGAGATAGGCGTGCAGGCCGGGGCCGGCTTCCAGCGCCGGTTCCTGCGCATCCCCGCTGCCGCGATGGGTGGCCAGCCAGTCGCCGAGCACGCGGCCGTCTCCGTCCGCGTGCGCGTACAGTTCGGTGCGGTTGCAGGTCGACAGCAGCGCCACCTCCCGCACCCCCGGCAGCGCGCGCAGCTCGGCCAGCGCCGCCGGCACCGCGCTTTCGCCGAACGCCACCCGCTCGCGCAGCGCGACCGGTGCGGTCTGGTGGTTGATGCCGAGGGCGAACAGGGTCATGTGCTGGGCTGGCGCTGCCGGGCGAGGCGGTGGAATTGCGGCCGCGCCCGTTCAGCTGCTTGCGATAAGCTTTCCGGAAAGGGCCCCATTTTATGGCCCGATCCGTCCCGATGTCCCTTTTCCCGTTTTTCCTCCTCCGTCCGCTGCGTTCCATGCTCGTCGCGCTGGTGCTGGCGGCGGCCTGCGCGCCGGTGGCCGCGCGCGACGCCCGGGCGCTGCGCGAGGACGTGCTCGGCGCGACGATGGCCGGCGAGTACGCGCTGCAGGCCGGCCGGCTCGACGAGGCGGTCGAGTGGTACCTGGCCGCCGCCCGCGCCTCCGGCGACGACGCCGGCCTGGCCGAGCGCGCTACCCGGATCGCCCTGCTCGGCAACGACGACGCGCGCACGGCGCAGGCGCTGGCGCTGTGGCGCGCGCGCGCGCCGCGCTCGCTGGACATGCAGGTGGCGGAGGCGACCCTGGCCATGCGCACCGGCAGGCTGCGCGCCGCGCGCAGGGAGCTGCGCGCGATCCTGCGCGGGTACCCGGACACCGGCTGGCGCCACGCGGTGCTGGTCCTGGGCGGGGCCCGCGACCAGGCGCGGGCGGCGAAGCTGCTCGAACAGGTGGTCGACTCGGGCGATGTCCCCGATCTGCTGCCAGCCTGGCTGGAGTTCGCCTCGCTGGCGCAGCGGCTGGACCAGACGGGGCTGGCGGGCGACATCCTGCTGCGGATCATGGAGCGCTTCCCCGGCGAGCCGAGAGTGGCGCTGCTGCGCTCGAGCCAGGCGCGCCAGGCCGGGGACATGGCGCAGGCCGCGGCCGCGCTCGCGGAGATCGGGGAGGCGGCGCGGCTGGCTCCGGAACTGCGCTACGCCGTCGCGGCCGAGTACGACGCGATCGGCGACCCCTCCGCCGCCGAGCGGATCCTCGCCAGCGGCCCGCAGGACCCGCATATCCATGCGCTGCGCGCTTCCCTGCTGGCCAAGGCCGAGGACAAGCAGGCGCTGGAGCTGCTGTACGACGAGCTCCGGCAGGGCGCCGAGCATCCCGATCCCGGGCAGCGCCTGCTGCTGGGCCATACCGCCGAATACCTGGAGCGGTACGGGGAAGCGCTTGAGTGGTACGCCAGCGTCCCCGCCGGCGACCAGCGCTGGCAGGCGAGGCTGCGCTCGATCATCGTGCTGCACACCCTGGGGCGCGCCGACGAGACCTGGGATGCGCTGCGACGGCTTCAGGGCGACGCCGCGGCCAGCGACGACATGCGCCGCACCGCCTATCTGCTCGAGGCCGAGCTGCGGGCGAAGGACAGGGATTTCGACGGCGAACACGACGCCTACACCCGCGGTCTGGCGGCGTATCCGGACGAGGTGGCGATCCTGTATTCGCGCGCGCTGATGTGGGAACGCCGCGACGACATTCCCCGCGCGGAGGCGGATCTGCGCAAGATCCTGGTGGCCGAACCCGAGAACGTCGCCACCCTGAACGCGCTGGGCTACACCCTGGCCGACCGCACCGATCGCTACGAGGAGGCGCTGGAGCTGATCGACCGCGCCCGCGTCGCCGAACCGGACAACGCCGCGATCATCGACAGCCACGGCTGGGTGCTGTTCCGCCTCGGCCGCAACGAGGAGGCGCTGGTCGAGCTGCGCCGGGCCTACACCCTGCAGAAGGACGCCGAGATCGCCGCGCACGTCGCCCATGTGCTGTGGGTGCTCGGCCGCAAGGACGAGGCCCGGCGCTACTTCGACGAGGCGCGCAAGCTCGATCCGGAGAACCGCTCGCTGCTGCGGGCGCTGCGCGAGACCGGGGCGTGAGCCTGCTGCGCGGCGCCGGCCTGCTGGCGGCGGGGCTGCTGCTCGCCGGCTGCGCCACCCGCCAGGCGGCCCCGGCCCTGCCGGCCGATCCGGCGGTGACCCGGGCAGAGGCCGCGCGCCGCGCCGCGATCGCCGACTGGTCGATCCAGGGGCGGGTGGCCCTGTCCGACGGCAGGCAGGGCGGCAGCGGACGCATCGAGTGGAGCCAGTCCGGCGACGCCTACCGGATCTCGCTGGCCGCGCCGGTCACCCGCCAGGGCTGGCGCCTGCACGGCGACGCCCGCTGGGCCCGGCTGGAAGGCCTGGAGGGTGGCCCGCGCGAGGGTGCGGACGCCGAGGCGCTGCTGCTGTCGGCCACCCGCTGGCGGATCCCGGTGCAGGCCATGACCGCCTGGGTGCGCGGCATCGCCGCCGACAGCGTCGTCTATGGCGATGCCCGGGTGGTGCCTGGAGCCTCCGGGCTGCCGGCGACGATCGAGCAGGCCGGCTGGCAGGTCGACTACCGCGACTGGCACGACGGCGAGGACGGCAGACCCGCGCTGCCGCGGCGGATCGAGGCCAGGCAGGGCGAGGCGAAGGTCAGGCTGATCGTGGACGCCTGGCGGACCTCGCCGGATCCGCCAGATCCGGCGTCCTCCGGCGATTCCCCGCGGCCGCAGGAGGGCTGAGCCATGGCCGCCGAGTCCGGACCCGGCTGGTCGTACTGGCCGGCCCCCGCCAAACTGAACCTGTTCCTGCGCATCCTGCGCCGCCGCGAGGATGGCTACCACGCCCTGCAGACGGTATTCCGGATCCTGGACTGGGGCGACACGATCGGCATCCGCCTGCGCGACGACGGCCGGATCCGGCGCCTGGGTGACTCGATCCAGGGCCTGCCGGAAGCTGATGACCTGGCGATCCGTGCCGCCAGAATGTTGCAATCGGAGTCCAAAAGCGGACAAGGTGCAGACATCATCGTCGAAAAGCGGATTCCGTCCGGCGCCGGAATGGGCGGCGGCTCATCCGATGCCGCCACCGTGCTGCGGGCGCTGGACCGCCTCTGGGGGCTCGACCTCGGGGTCGAGCGGCTGGCCGCCCTCGGCCTGCGCCTGGGGGCGGACGTTCCGGTGTTCGTCCACGGACGCAACGCCTGGGCGGAGGGCGTGGGCGAATTGCTTGCGCCCCTGGAGCTCGCCCCGGCCTGGTATGTGCTCGTCGATCCGGGTGTCCACGTCGCCACCGCGACACTGTTCCAAGCGCCTGAATTGACGAGAAATGCCGCGACCGCGACAATATCCGACTTCGTTTCCGGTGTTCGGCTCGGCAATGCGTTCGAGCCGGTGCTGCGCCGCCGCGAACCCGCCGTCGAGGCGGCGTTCGCAGCGCTGGCGCGCATCGGCACGCCACGCTTGACCGGGTCGGGCAGCGGCTGCTTCGTCGAATTCGCCACGCGCGATGCCGCCGAAGCCGCGCTCGCCCAGCTGCCGCCCGCGCCCAGAGCGTGGCTGGCCGCAGGCGCGGCGCGCTCGCCGCTGCTGGATGCGCTGGAAGAGGCCGGGATTCGGGGTTCGGGATTCGGGATTCGTTGAAGGCACGCGCTGCAGCGGTTCCGATTCCCCAGTCCCGAATCCCCGATCCCGAAACCAACAGGGGCGTCGCCAAGTGGTTAAGGCACCGGGTTTTGATCCCGGCATTCGTAGGTTCGAATCCTTCCGCCCCTGCCAGACAAGCGAAGGGATCGGGGATCGGGGGATGGGGATTCGGAACAGCGGATCGCGCTTCCCCGGGTCCCATCCGGCCCCTCGATCCCGAATCCCCGTTCCCCAATCCCCAATCCCGGCTCTCAAGACATGAAAGAAGATCGCAACCTCCTGATCTTCTCGGGCAACGCCAACAGGCCGCTCGCGAAGGCGGTGTGCCGCGAACTCGGGGTACGCCAGGGCAAGGCGCTGGTGAGCACGTTCTCCGATGGCGAGGTCCAGGTCGAGATCGAGGAGAACGTCCGCCGCCAGGACGTCTTCGTGCTCCAGCCCACCTGCGCGCCCTCGGCCGAGAACCTGATGGAGCTGCTGGCGCTGATCGACGCGCTCAAGCGCGCATCGGCGGGCACGGTCACCGCGGTGGTGCCGTACTTCGGCTACGCCCGGCAGGATCGCCGGCTGCGCTCCTCGCGGGTGCCGATCACGGCCAAGCTGGTCGCCAAGATGTTCACCGCCGCCGGTGCCGACGGGCTGCTGACCGTGGACCTGCACGCCGACCAGATCCAGGGCTTCTTCGACATCCCGGTCGACAACGTCTACGCCTCGCCGCTGCTGCTGGCCGACATCTGGCGCGCACACGGCACCGACAACCTGATCGTGGTCTCGCCCGACGTCGGTGGCGTGGTCCGTGCCCGGGCCATCGCCAAGCGCCTGGACGATGCCGACCTGGCGATCATCGACAAGCGCCGCCCCAAGGCCAACGTGGCCACGGTGATGAACATCATCGGCGACGTCGCCGGCAAGACCTGCGTGCTGGTCGACGACATCGTCGACACCGCCGGCACCCTGTGCGCGGCCGCGGCGGCGCTCAAGGCGCAGGGCGCGACCAAGGTCGTCGCCTACTGCACCCACGCGGTGCTGTCGGGCGCGGCCATCGACAACATCGAGAAGTCCCGGCTCGACGAGATGGTGGTCACCGACACCATTCCGCTGTCGCCTGCGGCCCAGGCCTGCAGCCGCATCCGTGCGCTCAGCGTGGCGGAAATGCTCGCCGAGACGATCCGCAGGATCGCGTTCGGGGAGTCGGTGAGTTCGCTGTATGTGGATTAGGGGCCGGGATCGGGGATTCGGGATTGGGGATTAGGCAGAGCTTTCAGCCCGGCTTTTCCGAATCCCGAATCCCCGATCCCGGCTTTTCAACTGACTCTCCTGGTCGCGGGGGAGTCGCAACAGCCGCCGCGAGGCGGCCCATCAACCAAGGTAGTCAAGCAACATGGCAATCACACATGAAATCAAGGTCCAGCGCCGCGAGGACGAGGGCAAGGGTGCGAGCCGCCGCCTGCGTCGCGCCGGTGAAGTACCGGCCATCGTCTATGGCGGCGAACTCAAGCCGGTCAGCATCAAGCTGAGCCACAACGACGTCTGGCTGGCCAGCCAGCACGAGTGGTTCTATTCGACGATCCTCAACCTGAGCCTCAACGGCGACGTGCAGAAGGTCCTGCTGCGCGACATCCAGCGCCATCCCTACAAGCAGCTGATCATGCACCTGGATTTCCAGCGCGTGAGCGATACCGAGCTGCTGCGTACGGTGGTGCCGCTGCACTTCGCCAACGAGGAGAAGTCGCCCGCCGGCAAGTCGGCCGACATCGTGGTCACCCACGAGCTCAAGGAAGTGCACGTCGAGTGCCTGCCCAATGACCTGCCCGAGTCGGTGGTGGTCGATCTGTCCGAGCTCAAGCTCGGCGACATCATCTACCTGTCCGACCTCAAGCTGCCGCCGGGCGTCGAGATCCCGCAGCTGCGGCTGGGCAAGGACCACGACGACGCGGTGGTCATCGCCAAGCACGGCCGTGTGGAGGCGGCCGGGGAAGACGAGGCGGAGCAGCCGGACGCGGAGGTCCCGGCGACCAAGGCCTCCAAGGACGAGAAGTGATCTTCGCCTAGGCGGAGGTCCTCCCGCGCGGCAGGCGAGGGTGGTCCCCCACGGCGTGACGCGGCATCGGGCCGCGCACGCCGGTGCGGGTGCCGGTGGTCCCTCCCTGCGGCGTCGGTGGCGCCCTGATGGACGGCTTGCGACTCATCGTCGGGCTGGGCAACCCCGGCCCGGAACACGCGCGGACCCGGCACAACGCCGGGTTCCGCTTCGTCGACGCGCTCGCCCGCCTGGGTGATGGCCGATTCGGCATCGAGGGCAAGCTGTTCGGCGAAACCGCGAAGATCAGCTTCGCGGGCCGCGCGCTGTCGCTGCTCAAGCCGGCGACGTTCATGAACCTGAGCGGAAAATCCGTCGCCGCCGCGCTGCGCTACTGGAAGATCGAGCCGGAAGAGGCGCTGCTCGCGCACGACGAACTCGATCTCCCGCCGGGCGTGGCCAGGCTCAAGTTCGATGGCGGCCACGGCGGCCAGAACGGACTGCGCGACACCATGCGGCTGCTCGGCCACGGCAGGTTCCACCGCCTGCGCATCGGCATCGGCCACCCCGGCCACAGGGACCGGGTGACGTCCTGGGTGCTGGGTCGTCCCGGCAACGACGACGACATCCTCATCGCCCGCGCGATCGACGACGCCCTCGACGTCCTCCCGCTGGCGGTCAACGGCGACTTCAACGAGGCGATGAAGCGGCTGCATACGGGCAGGGATTAGGGATTGGGGATTGGGGATTTGGACAGGCGCCTGCCTTTCCGAATCCCGAATCCCGAATTCCCAATCCCGGACATCCCATGGGCATCCAATGCGGCATCGTCGGCCTGCCGAACGTCGGCAAGTCGACGCTTTTCAACGCACTGACCAGGGCGGGCATCGCCGCGGCCAATTTCCCCTTCTGCACGATCGAGCCGAACGTCGGCGTGGTGCCGGTGCCGGACCCGCGGCTGGGCGCGCTGGCGGAGATCGTCAAGCCCGAGCGGGTGCTGCCGACCGCGGTCGAGTTCGTCGACATCGCCGGTCTGGTCGCGGGCGCGGCCAGCGGCGAGGGTCTGGGCAACAAGTTCCTGGCGCACATCCGCGAGGTCGACGCGATCGCGCACGTGGTGCGCTGCTTCGAGCACCCGGACGTGATCCATGTGGCCAACCGGGTCGACCCGATCGCCGACATCGAGACCATCGACACCGAGCTCGCGCTGGCCGACCTGGAGAGCGTGGACAAGTCCATCGCCCGCTACGAGCGCGTGGCGAAAAGCGGCGACAAGGACGCGAAGGCGCGCATCGAGGTGCTCCACAAGCTGCGTGCCGCGCTCGACGCCGGCAGGCCGGCGCGCTCGGTGGCGCTGTCGGACGAGGAGCGCCCGCTGGTGCGCGAGCTGTTCCTGCTGACCATGAAACCGGTGCTCTACATCGCCAACGTGCTCGAGGACGGCTTCGAGGGCAACCCGCACCTGGACGCGGTGCGCGCCCGGGCGGTGGAGGAGGGCGCCGAGGTGGTGCCGGTGTCGGCGGCGATCGAGGAGGAGCTGAGCCAGCTCGACGACGCCGACCGCGATGAGCTGCTGGCCAGCTACGGCCTGGACGAGCCCGGCCTGGACCGGGTGATCCGCGCCGCCTACCGGCTGCTGGGCCTGCAGACCTACTTCACCGCCGGGGTCAAGGAGGTCCGGGCCTGGACGGTGAAGGCCGGGGCCACCGCGCCGCAGGCGGCGGGGGTGATCCATACCGACTTCGAAAAGGGCTTCATCCGCGCCGAAACCATCGCCTACGACGATTTCATCCGCTACCGCGGCGAGGCCGGCGCCCGCGAGGCGGGGCGGCTGCGCCTGGAGGGCAAGGAATACCGGGTCCAGGAAGGCGACGTGCTGCACTTCCGCTTCAACGTCTGAGCCGCGCCGCGCCGCGCCGCGGCCGGGAGGCCGGCGGGCCGCGGTTCCCGCCCTCCGGCGCCGGCGGCCGGAGGTTCCGGACCGGGCCGCGTTGACAGCGCTCCGGAGCATCGTCAAAATAATGGGCTGTTTGACGGGTTTTGCAGCGAGCGGAGGGATACCCAAGCGGCCAACGGGGGCAGACTGTAAATCTGCTGGCTTACGCCTTCGGTGGTTCGAATCCACCTCCCTCCACCAGTTGTCCAGGCAAGCGTCGGCAGGAGTTTGCAGGTTGTCAGGGGGAATCGCCGGCGGCAGGGCCGCGGTGGTTCCACGGAAGCGCCGGAGGGCGCTTCCTGACGCACCGGAAGGTGCGGCCCGGGAGGCAAGGCGCGCAGGCGCCGGGCGTCCACCCTCCAGGTTCCACGGATTTCCGCGCGGCGCGGGAGTAGTTCAATGGTAGAACCTCAGCCTTCCAAGCTGATGGTGCGGGTTCGATTCCCGTCTCCCGCTCCACCATTGGGTTCCCGCTTCACGCATCACAAGTCACCGCTCACGTAGCTCAGTCGGTAGAGCACCTCCTTGGTAAGGAGGAGGTCGATGGTTCGATTCCATTCGTGAGCACCATATCCGCGGCCCCCTCCGCGCCCGCCCGCCGCACTGCGCGGGCCACCGGAGGGGCTTCCCGCAAGCGGCCCGGCCCTCGCGCCGGGCCTTTCCACAGCAGCAGTCATCAACATCCATCATCGTCAGCGAGACAGGCAGCCATGGCAAAGGGTAAGTTCGAACGCACCAAGCCCCACGTGAACGTGGGCACGATCGGTCACGTGGACCACGGCAAGAC
>CAKTDC010000005.1 GCA_934541015.1 uncultured Luteimonas sp. | reverse complement strand
AACCTGCCATCGACTGGCAATGATTGGGGCGATACCGCGATTGTTGCTATTGCCGGCGGAACTACTTCCGTGATGACGGGAGGGAAATTTGGTAATGGGGCGGTGACTGCTGCGATGCAGTTTTCTTTTAATGAGATGGTGTCAGCTTTTCATTCCGCCCAAGCATTCAAAAGATTGTATAACAAATATGAAGAAGTAAGGAACGCAGTTGATCAAGCCAAGATAGATTCGATGAAAATAATGGACGCGAATACTGGCTACAGATCAGAGCGTGGGATATATGTTCATGAAAATCATGACAGAACGTCCGTGATAATAGATAAAATGCCTATCGGGTTATTCAATGAGAGCAGTGGGGTTTATGAAATTCCTACCCACAACATAAAATTTTATGATGGCTACAGCCTTGCACTTGTGTATCACACGCATCCAGTAATAGAGGTAAGCAACCTTTCTCTCCATGTATTATATAGAAATCGTAAACATGAATATGGCGTAAGAGGGGCGTCCGGGATTGATTATGCATCGAAAGCAAAAGCTGTGAACCTGTCACAGGTTAGAATGTTTGCAGGCCTTCAGAAAGATTACCCCGCATTCATAATAGGGCAAAGACAAAGGGACAATAAGTTCTTTGATCGTCCTTATTAAAATCATGGTGTTTTAAATAAGTATTCAATACTATTTATGAGATTAGGAAAATAAATAATAGCTACCGAACCTCTGGAATGGCACGCAAGCGATTGTTGGCGATGACGGGGAGGGCGCGTCTGAAGATCGGAAGCGAGCGGAATCTTCAGGCAATCCCGGCTTGAAACGGCTTGTAAAGGCAGAAACCCGCGAACCGAATCCGGAGCACATGAGCGGGCTCGGATTGAGCGTTCATGTCGACTACTTGTTCAGACCTTTCATAAACAAGAGTGTGTTATGAGTAAATTTGACTCCATGATTGTATTTCTATTAATAGTTTCAGATGCCGTATTGATAATTTCCGTTCTCACATTCTGGAAGGTATTTAAGACAAGATCCTCTCTCCTCTTATTTTTGTCGTTAATTATCTTCACGATTACTGTTGTTTTTAGTTCTTTTATTGTTGGAATTTTAATAAATTTCAGAGATGGGATTTATGTTCGAGAATTCACGATAATATCAGATTTTTTAGATTCTATCGCAAAAATCCTATTCATTTTTATTGTTTTTTTGAATGCTTATTGTTTTTTTATGCTGGCAAATAACCGGAATCATGAAAAAATCTCGCGTAGGACCGGGGTCAGCGAAAACGGGAATGGAGGTTAGGAGCAGGGGCCGCAGCAACCAGAAATAGTGAGAACCGATTAATGGTGTCCAATTAATGGTGTCGGAGACAATTGGTCGCTCCTGGAGGACCAATTCCATGTCTGGACGCCGCCTCAATCCGGACAGCGGCCCCACGACGTTCGACTTCAACGCGACCGGCAAACTGCTGGCGCAGGAGGCCGAGGCCGGGGCAACGTGACCAGGAAAGCAGGGGCCGTAGTACATTTTTCTGCCGAAGCGCGATTCGCACGCGCCGTCGCAGCCCCGAGGCGCTTACGGTCGAAATCCGATTCCGCAGGAACCGATGGAATTCCGGCGTGGGAGGGCGCGGGAGGAAACGGGCGCTGCCTCGGCGCAGCCCGCTCCCGCGGTCACCAGTCGATCACGCCCTCGACCACCGTCTGCACGCGGCCGCCGGACCAGACGTCGCCGGCCGCGTCCACGCGCAGTTCGATGATCGCGTCGTGGCCGACTTCGCGTCCCTGGCTGATGCGGTAGAAGCCGCTGTCGCCCGGGAGCGCGTCCCGGGAGGCGAGCCACGCCGCCAGCGTGGCGTTGGCCGCGCCCGAGGCGGCGTCCTCGAATGGCGCGGGCGCGCCGACCCAGGCGCGGACGGCGAGGTAGTAGACCGGATCGTCGCTGCGCGCGAATGCGCACAGGCCCATGCTGTCGGTGTCCAGGGCCAGGCGTGCGATGGCGGCCCAGTCCGGCGTCGCCGAACGCAGCGCGGCCTCGTCGGCGAGTTCGGCCAAGGCCCACGCCGAGTCCCGGCGCAGCGCCTTCTTCCGCTCGCTGGCCAAGGTCGAACTGATCGTGCTCGACGACTTCGCCCTGGCACCGATGACCGACCTGCACCGGCGCGACCTGCTGGAAATCCTCGAGGACCGCTACGACAAGAGCTCCACGCTGATCACCAGCCAACTGCCGGTCGAACAGTGGCACGCCTATCTCGGCGATCCCACGCTCGCCGACGCCATCCTCGACCGGCTCGTGCACAACAGCTACCGGCTCGCGCTCAGCGGTGACTCGATGCGCAAACGCGCCTCGGCGACCATGGCGCCGAGCCCGGCTTCCAGCCCATAATCCACCCGCCACGCACGACCCCGGCCAGGTGGCCGGCTTGGATCGGAAACAGTGGCCGGCTTCGCCTGGAACGGGGGGCCGGCTTCCACTGGAATCGGTGGCCGACTTCGTCGGAATACGCAACAGACCGGCCTGGAATTGCACGGGGTTGATGCTCATGGCGCCGCCTCGTTGACTTCAGGTGGCTCCATCCTGCGCCGGGGGAGACGCAGATCCTGCGACTGGCGGCTGAGGGTCGGGGCTAATCAGGTGGGGCGATGAGTGGGGCGATTCAAGGGGCAATGATGCCCAATCCAAGAAGATCGCCACGCCCTCCTCAAGAATCAGTTAAGGTCCGTTCAATGTTGGCAATGGACGGAGACATAGAGACAGTCCGGACGGCCGAACTCCGAGTTAGATGGCTCATCCGATCTGGAAAAACCAGTTCTATCTTGGAATTCAGGACCGGCTGGATGGATGCTCGCAGGATTGAAAGTTCAGACGCATTCAAGATTCATTGGGATCCGGATATGAATTTTGAAATATCTAGCTCACACGATGGGTTTCACTTGGCTCACAACGACATTTATAACAGTACTGGGATATACATACATAATGCGGAATCAATTAGGAGTGCCGCCGCATCCATTTTTCATGAAATAGCCCACGACTACCCTGATCACAGATACCAATGGTTCAAATCTGAGGGATATACTGAACCTTCATATATAAAGTCTGAAAGGCCTGGAAATTGGCAACAAATACAAAACAATGTTCACATTCAAATTGAATCGGCGGTAAATAGGGCGATAACTATTTATGATAAATATTATTCGGACTAGTATATTGTTGTCGCTGATTATCGCTTCACTTGCGATCTCGGGCTGTGAATCGCCTGAGCGCAACCAGCTTAATATGGGTGGCGATGATCGACCGAATGATTTAGGTCAGATGCTGATAGGGGATAATGTAATAACGCCATCTCCCGCCTGGTATCGCGGAGATCATACGGTTTCTGGAAGGATTCTTGTTATACGGGTTGATCCCAAGGCGCCGGATGGGAGGGGGGGCAGCGTGATTCTATTTGACAAGTTTGGCGAACCAGGCAACGTGCTTTTGATGATATGCACTGATTACAATTTAAAGCAAGATCACTCCTATGCAATCATTGGAACTCTTAGCCAAGATTCACAATGCCCTGGTCTCGCGTTCAATGGAGATATTCTAATCCCCTTGGATGAGTGTAGGGGTGGGGCAAATAAGAACCAAGTATTCCATACTAATAAAGAAACAAAGGTAATAGGGGGTTGCGAGCAGTATTCATTTCTGAATAAGAATTCAGATTTAGTTGGAAATTGCGAAATCGATGACTTAAGCAAAGCATTCGATACTCATGGCCTGTCCGAATGTAAAAAATTGGGTGCTGCGTGGAGGGAAGAACACAACAGAGGTGCTGATTAGCCCCGATCCTCAGTCATGAAGGTTGCTCGCAGCCCGCAGGCGCGACTACGGATTAATGGTGTCAGGGACAATTGATCTTCCCTGAAGAACCACTTCCATGTCTGGACGCTGCCTCAATCCGGACAGCGGCACCACCACGTTCGAATACAGCGCGGCCATGGACCTGAGCCGCAGCTACTGGCCGATGACCGGACGGCCGCAGGGGATCTGCGCGGGCAACGCCTCCACCTGCAACCTCGTCAACGAGGGCTGCGCCTGGGGCGCCAACGGCAACCTGGGCACGCGCAGCAAGAAGAACCGCCAGGCTCGTCACTGCTTCAGCTGCCGACAGGCCGCCCGCCGCTATCCTCGGCGCGCATCCCTTTTTCTCGATTTCCTTCGATCCGCATGCGCGCCTCCGCCCCGACGTCGTGTCTCCGCCCGCTCTGCGCCGGCCTGCTGCTGACGCTGCTGGCCGCCTGTGGCGGCGGCGACGCCGTCCGCAATGATCCGCCGCCCGCTGCGGTCGCCGCGCCCGCGCCGAAGGCCGAACCGGTGCGCATCGGCCTGGCGCTGGGCGGCGGCGCGGCCAAGGGCTTCGCCCACATCGGCGCGATCAAGATGCTCGAGGCCAACGGCATCCGCGCCGACGTCGTCGCCGGCACCAGCGCCGGCAGCGTGGTCGGCGCGCTCTATGCCAGCGGCATGGACCCGTTCCGCATGCAGCAGCGGGCGATGGCGCTGGACGAATCCCGCCTGCGCGACGTGCGCCTGTTCGGCGGCGGCCTGGTGCAGGGCCAGGCGCTGCAGGACTACGTCAACGACGAGGTCGGCAGGCGGCCGATCGAACGCATGGACAAGCGCTTCGCCGCGGTCGCCACGCGCCTGGACAACGGCGATCGCGTGGTCTTCGTGCGCGGCAACACCGGGCAGGCGGTGCGCGCCTCGAGCAGCGTGCCGGGCGTGTTCGAACCGGCGAAGATCGGCGGGCACAGCTACGTCGACGGCGGCGTGGTCAGCCCGGTGCCGGTGGATGCCGCGCGCCAGCTGGGCGCCGACGTGGTCATCGCCGTCGACATTTCCAGCAAGGCGCCGGGCACGGCGCCGACCGGCATGGCCGGTATCGTCAACCAGTCGATCACGATCATGGGCCAGACCCTGGGGCGGCAGGAGCTGGCGCGGGCCGACGTGGTGATCCGGCCGCAGGTCAACGCGATCGGCCCGGTCAGCTTCGAGCAGCGCAACGCCGCGATCCTGGAAGGCGAGCGCGCGGCGCTGGCGGCGCTGCCGCAGATCCGGGCGCGGATCGCCGCCGTCCGCCAGGCGCGCAGCGAGGAAGCCGCGCGCCGCGCCGCCGCCGAAGCGGCCGCGCAGGCGCCGGAGGACATCGACTGCGGCAACCGCTGGGTGCGCCGGCTCAACCCGTTCGCGAAGGAGCGACCCTGCGGCTGAGCGATCGACGGAGTGCGGCCCGGACGGGCGCGCACATGGGGCGACGGCAACCGAGGGAACCCGCGGCTGCCGGGTCTGCGTGGATGATGCGCGACCAGGCCGATCGCGGCCGGTCGCTGCCGGCAGGCGACTGCCGGACGCCTGAGCCTGTCCGTCGGCGGCCGTTCCTTCCCTCGCCGGCAGGGGCCAGGGTTGCTGCGGCGAAGGCGGGCGGCAAGGATCCCCGGGGCCTCAGTACGGCTGCAGCGGGCCCAGCGGCACGATGCCGGTGGGATTGATGGTGTCGTGGCTCTCGTAGTAGTGGCGCTTGATGTGGTCGAAGTGCACGGTGCCGGCGATGCCCGGGATGTCCATCATCCGCGCGGTGAAGGCGTGCAGTGCCGGGTAGTCGGCGATCCGGCGCAGGTTGCACTTGAAGTGCCCGTGGTACACCGCGTCGAAGCGCACCAGGGTGGTGAACAGGCGGATGTCGGCCTCGGTCAGCTGGCCGCCGACCAGCCAGTCGTGCATCGACAGGCGCTCCTCCAGCCAGTCCAGGGTGTCGAACAGCGGACCCACCGCATCCTCGTAGGCCGACTGGGTGGTGGCGAAGCCGGCACGGTAGACACCGTTGTTGACCGTGGGATAGACGCGTGCGTTGACCGCGTCGATCCCGGCGCGCAGTTCCTGCGGGCAGTAGTCGCCGGGCCTGGCGCCCAGACCGTCGTAGGCGCTGTTGAACATGCGGATCAGCTCGGACGACTCGTTGCTGATGATGGCGTCGCCGGCCTGGTCCCACAGCAGGGGCACGGTCACCCGCCCGGTCATGCCCGGGCGCGCGCGCGCGTACAGCTGATGCAGGTACTGCGCGCCCATCACCGGGTCGGAGGTGACGCCGGGGCCGTCGGCGAAGGTCCAGCCGTGCTCGCGCATGCGCCAGTGCACCACCGAGACCGGGAGCAGGTCCTCGAGTCCCTTGAGGGCGCGCACGATCAGGGTGCGGTGCGCCCAGGGACAGGCGTAGCTGACGTAGAGCCGGTAGCGGCCGGCCTCGGCCCTGTGGCCGCGCTGGCCGTCCGGCCCGGGGCCGCCGTCGGCGCTGAGCCAGTCGCGGAAGCTCGCCTCCTCCCGCCGGAATTCGCCGTCGCCGGCGGTGTCGTACCACCTGTCGTGCCACTGGCCGTCGATCAGCAGTCCCATGGTGCCTCCCGTGTGCGGACGCGTGCTCCGTTGCCGCCAGCCTAGCGCGCGCGGGCCCGCCGCGTCGTGATGCCGCGTTTTCCGCGGGGAAGCCCTGTGGTCGTCGTTGCCGCGGTTGCGGGGAGGGCGGCAGGCGCGCGCCGTTTCCCGGGGGACCTCTGAACAGCTCGTCATTCCCGCGAAGGCGGGATGCGCTTCCCGGCAGCGCGGGGTGCTGGTCATCCAGCAAATTGCAGCGTGTTGAAAGCAAAGGCACTGGGTTCCCGCCTTCGCGGGAATGACGATCAAAAGCAAGTTGTCCAGACCTTTCCTACGTCCGTACCACCAGCAGGTAGCCCATGTAGGCCAGGTAGGCCAGCAGCAGTGCCAGCCCCTCCAGGCGCCCCACCCGGCGCCCGGTCACGAAGACCGGCACGCAGGCGATGGCGGCCAGCACCATCACCGGGATGTCCACGCGCACCAGCTCAGGATCGATGGTCAGCACCGGCACCGAGGCCACGGTGATGCCCAGGATCACGAAGATGTTGAGCACGCAGCTGCCCAGCAGGTTGCCGATGGCGATGTCGCGCTCCTGGCGCAGCGTCGACACCACCGTGGTCGCCAGCTCCGGCGACGAGGTGCCCAGGGCGACGATGGTCAGGCCGATCACCGCCTCGGGCACGCCGAACGCGCGCGCGATGCCGCCCGCGCCTTCCACCAGCCACTCCGCGCCGACCACCACGATGGCGATGCCGCCGAGCAGCCACATCAGGTCGTTGAGCAGGGCGAACCGCCCGCGCGGCGCCGGCAGGGTGTCCGACAGCGCCGCCTCGCCGTACTCGGCCTCGAACTCGGCCTGCACCGCGCGGCTCTCGCTGCGCGAGGTCTGCACCAGCACGGCCAGATAGACCACGCCGAACACCAGCATCACCAGGCCTTCGCTGCGGCTGAGCTCCAGGTCCCAGGCCGCCACCAGCAGGATGACCGCGGCGCCGGTCATCATCGGCAGGTCGAAGCGCAGGCTCTGCATCTCGATCGCCAGCGGCAGCAGCAGCGCGCTCAGGCCCAGCGTCAGCAGCATGTTCATGATGTTGGCGCCGACGACGTTGCCCACCGCCAGCGAACCGTCGCCGTCGCCCACCGACCACAGCCCCACCGCGAGCTCGGGCATGCTCGTGCCCAGCGCGACCACGGTCAGGCCGATCAGCACCGGGCGGATGCCCAGGCGCGAGGCCAGCCGGGTGCCGCCGCGGGTGAGCAGCTCGGCGCCGGCGATCAGCGCCACCAGGCCGACCAGCAGCCAGAACAGATGCGTGATCACGGCCGCCCGCGCCCGCGCAGGGCGCGCGCCAGCAGCTTGCGCAGTTCGCCGTACCAGAGCACGGCGCTGGCCATGGCGAAGCAGGCCAGCCACTGCGAGGCATCCAGCGGCACGGTGCCGAAGGCGGCGTTGAGCACCTCCAGCTGCACCACCGCCAGCTGCAGCAGCGCCGACAGCGCGATCGCCGCCCACAGCCAGGCGTTGGAGAACGGCGCCTGGAATGCGCTGGCGCGGTCGGAGCGGGCGTTGAAGCAGTTGAACAGCTGCGCGAACACCAGGGTGGTGAAGGCCGCGGTGCGCGCGCTGTCGAGGCTGCGGTCGCCGTCGAGCAGGCCGCCGGGCAGGTACATGTCCAGGGTCAGCAGGGTGGCCACCGCCATCACCAGGCCGGTCTGCAGCACGTTCGACCACATCGCGCCGTCGATCACGCGCTCGTCCAGCCGCCGCGGCCGCCGCGCCATCACGTCGTCGGCGGTCGGGTCCAGGCCCATGGCCAGCGCCGGGCCGGCGTCGGTGACCAGGTTGATCCACAGGATCTGCGTGGCCAGCAGCGGCAGCACCAGGCTGCCGTCGCCGCTGGACAGGCCGATCGTGCCGGCCAGCACCACGCCCAGGAACACGGTCAGCACCTCGCCCATGTTCGACGACAGCAGGTAGCGCAGGAACTTGCGGATGTTGTCGAAGATGCCGCGGCCCTCGCGCACCGCGTCGACGATGGTCGCGAAGTTGTCGTCGGCCAGGATCATGTCCGCCGCCTCCTTGCTGACCTCGGTGCCGGTGATGCCCATGGCCACGCCGATGTCGGCCGACTTCAGCGCCGGCGCGTCGTTGACGCCGTCGCCGGTCATCGCCACCACGTTGCCCTGCGCCTGCAGCGCGTCGACGATGCGCAGCTTGTGCTCGGGCGCGACGCGCGCGAACACGGCGGTGTGGCGGACGGCGGCATCGAAGGCGGCGTCGTCCAGCGCATCGAGATCGCGGCCCGACAGCGCGCCGCCGTCGCCGGCGATGCCCAGTTCCCCGGCGATGCGCGCCGCGGTGGCCGGGTGGTCGCCGGTGATCATCACCACGCGGATGCCCGCGCGCTGCGCCTGCGCGATCGCCACCGCCGCCTCCTCGCGCGGCGGATCGATGATGCCGACGGTGCCGACGTAGGCCAGCCCGCGCTCGAGCTCGCCGTCGTCGCCGTCCTCCTCGCCCGCGGCCAGCGGCCGGTAGGCCACGCCCAGGGTGCGCAGCGCGTCGCCGGCCATGGCCGCGACGTCGCCGAGGATGCGCTCGCGCAGGCCCTCGTCCAGCGGCACCACGTCCATGCCCACGCGGGCGTGGCTGCAGCGGTCGAGCAGCACGTCGGGCGCGCCCTTGGCGATCAGTACCCGCTGGTCGTCGTGCTCGTGGTCGACGTTGACGGTCGACATCATCTTGCGCTCGGACGAGAACGGGATCTCGCGCAGCTGGTCGAAGCGGCGGCTGCGGCGCTCGTGCAGGCCGAGCTTGCGTTCGGCGACGAGGAAGGCCGCTTCGGTCGGGTCGCCCTGGATCTCCCACTCGCCGTCCTCGTTGCGGCGCAGCTGCGCGTTGTTGGCCAGGCTGCCGCCGCTGAGCACCACGATGTCCTCGGCGCGCTGCCCGGGCGAGGGCGCGCCGCCGTCCGCGGCCAGCACTTCGCCCTCGGGCACGTAGCCCACGCCGGTGAGGCGGCTGACGCCCGAGGCCGTGGCCACGTGCTGGATGGTCATCTCCGAGCGGGTCAGGGTGCCGGTCTTGTCCGAGCAGATCACCGAGGCCGAGCCCAGCGTCTCCACCGAGGACAGGCGTTTGACGATGGCGTTGCGCCGCGCCATGCGCTGCACGCCCAGGGCCAGCACCACCGACAGGATCGCGGGCAGCCCCTCGGGCACGGCCGCCACCGCCAGCGACACGCCCAGCAGCAGCACGGTGACCGCCTCGCCCATACCGTCGATGTCGGCGACCAGGAACAGCGTGGCCATCACCACCAGGGCCACCGCCACCACGGCGATGCCGAGCATGCGTCCGAGCCGGCCCACCTCCAGCTGCAGCGGCGTCTGCTCCTTGCGCGCGGCGTCGAGCATGCCGGCGATGCTGCCCATCTGCGTGTCCATGCCGGTGGCGGTGACCAGCGCGCGCGCCGTGCCCTGGCCGACCGCGGTGCCCTTGAACACCATCGAGTCGCGTTCGGCGAGCGCGGCGTCGGCGGGTACCGCGGCCACGTCCTTGGCGACCGGCGCGCTTTCGCCGGTCAGCGAGGCTTCCTGCACGCTCAGCGCCGCGGCCTGGAACAGGCGCGCGTCGGCGCCGACCGCGTCGCCCTCGGCGAGCAAGAGCACGTCGCCGGGGACCAGCTCGCGGCTGGGAATGCGCGCGACCACGCCATCGCGCAGCACCGACGAGGTCACCTCGGTCATCTTCGCCAGCGCCGCCACGGCGCTCGAGGCCTTGGCCTCCTGCACGAACCCCAGCACGGCGTTGAGCACGACGATGGCCGCGATCACCACCGCGTCCACCGGCCAGCCGCCGGCGCCCTCGATGGCCCAGGCCACGATCGAGATGGCGATGGCGGCGAGCAGCAGGTAGATCAGGGGGTCGCGGAACTGGGCGAGGAACCGCTTCCACGCCGGCACCGGCGGCTCGCTGGCGAGCTCGTTGGGGCCGTGGGCTTCGAGCCGCCGCGCGGCCTCGGCGGCGGTCAGGCCGGTTCGCGGATCCGAGCCCAGCAGATCCGCGAGATCCCCGGGCTCGTCGGCCCAGGGCGCGGGCGGAGGCGGTCGGCGTGCATCCATCGCACCGATGTTACCCGCCGCCCGTCACCGCCTGGTTGCGGTGGCGCCTGCGGGGCGCCGCTGCCCGGCGCTTTCGCCACCTGCTCCGCACCGCGCCCCGGTCAGGGCGCCGGCTTGAAGGTCACCCGGGTGGAGACCGCGACATCGTCCGGGATGATCGACAGGTCGCCCCAGTCGCCCGCGCCGACGCCGAAGTCCAGGCGCTTGACCCGCGCCCGGCCCGACAGCACCGGGCGCTCGCCGTCGCTCCAGGTGAAGGTCAGCGTGACCGGCTTCTTCACCCCGCGCAGCTCGAGCGTGCCGTCGGCCGCGTAGCGGTTGTCGCCGAGGCTGCGGAAGCCGCTGGCGGTGTAGCGCGCGGTGGCGAACCCGGCCACGTTGAAGAAGTCCGCGGCCTTGAGCGTGCTGTCGCGGTCGCTGTTGCCGGTGTCGGCGCTGGCCAGCGGAATGGTCACGTCCAGCTTCGCGTCCTGGGGTGCGGCCGGGTCGAAGCTCAGCGTGGTCCTGAAGTCGGGAAACAGGCCGGTGAAGGTCTCGCCCTGGTACTTGCTGGCGAAGCTCAGCGCGCCCGAGGACTGGACGTAGTCGGCGGCGGCGGCGGGCGCGGCCACGAAGGCGGCGGCCAGCGCCAGCGGGAGGATGCGGTTGCGGATGCTCATGTCAGTTCTCCGGGGAGGGGTCGGCGGGCGCGGCGCGGCGCAGCGAAGGAAGCATGCGCCGCAGGGTGTCGTCGCCCTGGAACAGGTGGTGGTAGAAGGCGGCGCCGGCGTGCGCCAGCACCAGCAGGATCAGCAGCCAGAAGCCGTATTCGTGCACCTGGATGGCGGTCGCGGCCAGCTCCTCGCTGCGCCCGGCGATCGCCGGCAGGTTGAACTGCTTGAACCACTGCAGCGGGTAGCCCGAGGCCGAGTTGAACACCCAGCCGCTGAGCGGGATGGCGAACATCAGCGCGTACAGTGCCCAGTGGGTGAGCGAGGCGATGCGTGCCTGCCAGGTCGGCGTGCCCGCCACCGGCTGCGGCGCGCCGGCGAACAGCCGCCACGCGATGCGCAGCGTCACCAGCGCCAGCAGGGTCAGGCCCAGCGACTTGTGCAGCGCGTAGGCGTTGATCTTGGCCGGCGTGGGCGGCATGTCGACCATGGTCAGGCCCAGCCAGGCCAGCCAGCCGATGAGGATCACGATGGCCCAGTGCAGCAGCATGCTGACGGCCCCCCAGCGGCGTTCGGAATTGCGCAGTTGCATGGCGTCGGCTCCGTTTCGGGATCGGTTACTGAAGGCGCGGCAGGTCGAACACGAGGATCTCGGCGCCGTCGCCGCGCTCGATCTCCACCCGCGGCTCGTCGGCGTACAGCAGGGCGTCGCCGGCCGACAGGCTCATGCCGTTGACCACTGCGCGGCCGCGGGCCATGTGCACATAGGCCAGACGACCGGGGGCGATGTCCAGCGCCGCGCTTTCGCCGGCGTCGAACAGGCCCGCGTACATGCGCGCGTCCTGCTGGAGGTGGACCGAGCCGTCGCTGCCCCCCGGGCTGGCGACCAGGCGCAGGCGGCCGCGCTTCTCGGCGTCGCTGTAGGCCTTCTGCTCGTAGCCGGGGCGGATGCCCATGGTGTCGGGGATGATCCAGATCTGCAGGAAGTGGGTGCTGCGGTCGGCCTCGTGGTTGTACTCGGAATGGGTGACGCCGGTGCCGGCGCTCATGCGCTGCACTTCGCCGGGCACGATGCTGGCGGCGTTGCCCATCGAGTCGCGGTGCGCGAGCGCGCCGTCGAGCACGTAGCTGATGATCTCCATGTCGCTGTGGCTGTGGGCGCCGAAGCCCTGGCCGGCCTGCACCCGGTCCTCGTTGATCACGCGCAGCGGTCCCCAGTGGACGTGGCGCGGATCGCGGTAGCCGGCGAAGGAAAAGCTGTGCCAGGAATCGAGCCAGCCGTGGTTGGCGTGGCCGCGTTCATTGGCGGGGCGCAGGGTGATCATCGGGTGCCTCCTGGAACGGATGCGGCGCGGGTGCCGCGACGGGGTGCAGTGTGATTGTATTGTTTTTCAGAATAAATAACAAAAATGATGATCAATTGTTCCGTATATAGAAATATCGAGGGCGGTGATGGGGGAGCGCTGCAATCCGCGCGTTGTGGCGCAATTGTTCTATAAATGATATAATAGATTTCATTGAATTGGTATGATATCAAAATTCAGAACGATATTCTGTGCCTGTCCCGGGCCGCACCCGCCGGCCCGGCCACCGACCCATTCGTTCCCACACTGCTCCGGAGGTTTCCCATGAACAACCGCTTCTCGCGCGCCGTCCTGGCCAGCGCCCTGATCGCCGCATCGGTCTACGCCTACGCCGCGCCGACCACCTACACCATCGACCCGACCCACACCGACGTGGTCGCGCAGTGGAGCCACTTCGGCTTCTCCAACCCGATCGCCCACTTCGGCCAGGTCGAGGGCACGATCACCTATGACCCGGACAATGTCGCCGCCTCCAGCGTCGAGGTGGTGCTGCCGCTGGCCGGCCTGTCCTCGCACGTGAAGGCCTTCGACGAGCACCTGCGCAACGCCGACTTCTTCGACGCGGAGAAGTACCCGGAGGCCAGCTTCAGGAGTACCGCCGTGGAATCGGCCGGTGAGGGCAGGCTGACGATCACCGGCGACCTGACCATCAAGAACATCACCCGGCCGGTGGTGCTCGACGCCACCATCAACCGGGTCGATGTCAACCCGATGACCGGCCAGCCGGCCGCGGGCTTCGACGCGGTGACCACGATCAGGCGCACCGACTTCGACCTGGGCATGTATGCGCCCAACGTCAGCGACGAGGTGCAGCTGCGCATCACCACCGAGGCGGGCGTGCCCAAGCAGGGTTGAGCCTGCGCCCGGTTCCGTTCGCGACCCCCGGGGCCGCTGCATCGCCAGGTGCGGCGGCCCCGGCGCGTCTGCGCAAGGGTTCAGGCCAGGGCGTCGAACTGCGCCGGATCGCGCGCGACCGCGCGCAGGGCCAGGTCGATGGCGGCCAGGCCGTCGCGCTCCAGGTCGATCTCGTCCGGCGCCAGCAGGTGCATGCGGATCGCGCCGCCGATCAGGAAGTGCAGGGTGCGCGCGCAGCTGGCCGGATCCATGCCTTCGCGCAGCTGGCCCAGGGTGGCGGCGCGCGCGAAGGCGGCGGTGATGCGCGCCTGGGTGGTGGCGATGCCGCTGCGGCGGATGGCGCCGACGGTGTCGTCGCCGGGCAGGATCTCGCTGCGCAGCTCGATCACCTCCAGCACTGCGCGCACGCGCGGCACGTGGACCAGGTCGCTGAAGGCGCTGCGCAGGGTCTGGTAGAGATCCAGCAGCGGGGTGGTGCCGTCGGCGCGCGAGACCCGCTCCAGGCCGTGGAAGAAGGGCACGCTGACCCGGTTCACCACCGCGTCGAGGACCTCGGCCTTGTTCCGGAAATGCCAGTAGACTGCGCCACGGGTGACCCCCGCGCGGGAGGCGATGGCCTCGAGGCTGGTGTGGAACAGTCCGTTCTCGCAGAAACAGTCCTCCGCCGCGTCGAGGATGCCCTCGCGCGTGGCTTCCGCGTCTTTTTTGGTCCTGCGTGCCATTGCTCTTCCGGTTGCGGGCTCGAGTTTACGCCGTTGACTAACATACATCCATGTATGTATATTAACACCATTCCTTCCAACGCCCAGCACCGGCCCCCGCGGGGGTCCCCGGCTGCTGGGCGTCCACTTTTCAGACTCCGCACAAGGTCCCTCCCATGCCCATGACCGCCCGCCGTGCCCGCCCCCTGTTCGCCTCCGCCGCACTTGCCCTCGCGCTCGCCGCCTGCGGCGGTGCCGCCCCCGACGAGGCTCCGCCCGCGCCGGCAGTGACCGTTGCCGTGCTCGAATCGCAGCCGGTCACGATCAGCCGCGAGCTGCCCGGCCGCACCAGCGCCTGGCTGATCGCCGAGGTGCGCCCGCAGGTCAACGGCCTGGTCGCGCGCCGCCTGTTCGACGAGGGAGAGATCGTCGAGGCCGGACAGCCGCTGTACCAGATCGACGACGCCACCTACCGCGCCGCCGCCAACAGCGCGCGCGCGCAGCTCAAGCGCGCCGAGGCCACCGTGGTCGCTGCGCGCCTGACCGCGCAGCGCACCGGCGAGCTGGTGACCGCCGGCGCCGTGAGCCGCCAGGACCACGACAACGCCACGGCGGCGCTGGCCCAGGCCGAGGCCGACGTCGGCGCGGCGCGGGCCGCGCTGGACGCGGCCAACGTGACCCTCGGCCACGCCCGCATCACCTCGCCCATCGCCGGCCGCATCGGCCGCTCCAGCGTCACCCAGGGCGCGCTGGTCACCGCCAACCAGCCGCAGCCGCTGGCCACCGTGCAGCAGCTCGACCCGATCTACGTCGACCTCACCCAGTCCAGCACCGAGCTGCTGGAGCTGCGGCGCTCGCTGGCCGAGGGCCGGCTGCAGCGCGGCGAGGAGGCGCTGCCGGTGCGCATCCTGCTCGAGGACGGCAGCACGTTCCCGCACGCCGGCACCCTGAAGTTCTCCGAGGTCGCGGTCGACCCGGGAACCGGCAGCTACGCGCTGCGCGTGGAGGTGCCCAACCCCGGCCACGTGCTGATGCCGGGCATGTACGTGCGCGCGCAGCTGGGTGCGGGCGTGCGCAGCGACGCGGTGCTGGTGCCGCAGCGCGGCGTCGCCCGCGATCCGCGCGGCAACACCACCGCGATGGTGGTCAACGCCGAGGGCGTGGTCGAGCAGCGCCCGGTGGTGGTCAGCCAGACCATCGGCGACCAGTGGCTGGTCGAGTCCGGCCTGCAGGCCGGCGACCGCGTGGTGGTCGAAGGGCTGCAGAAGATCGAACCCGGCGCCGCGGTCGAGGTGACCGCGACCGTGGCCGCGCGCGCGCCTGCCGCCGCCGCCTCCCCGGCCGCCGCGCCGGCGCCCGTCGATGCGGCCGACGCCGCCGATGCCGCCGATGCCGCCGACGCGGCCGGCAAGACCGAAGCCGCGCCTGCGGCCGACCAGGAGTAAGCGGGTATGGCACGCTTCTTCATCGATCGGCCCATCTTCGCGTGGGTCATCGCGATCATCATCATGCTCGCCGGCCTGCTTTCGATCACCAGCCTGCCGGTGTCGATGTACCCGACCGTGGCCCCGCCCGCGGTCGAGATCCGCACCATGTATCCGGGCGCCTCGGCGCAGGTGCTGGAGGACTCGGTGACCCAGGTCATCGAGCAGAACATGAAGGGCCTGGACGGGCTGATGTACTTCTCGGCGCAGTCGTCCTCCAACGGCATCGCCACGATCACCCTCACCTTCGAGAGCGGCACCGACCCGGACATCGCCCAGGTGCAGGTGCAGAACAAGCTGCAGCTGGCGATGCCGCTGCTGCCGCAGGAGGTGCAGCGCCAGGGCGTCCACGTGGCCAAGTCGATGAGCAGCTTCCTGCAGGTCGTCGGCTTCGTGTCCGAAGACGGCAGCATGGACGAGATCGACATCGCCGACTACGTCAGCGCCAACATCGTCGATCCGCTCAGCCGCGTGCCCGGCGTGGGCAACATCCAGGTCTTCGGCGGCAAGTACGCCATGCGCATCTGGCTGGATCCGAACAAGCTGCACGGCTATCAGCTGTCGATCGATGAAGTCACCGCGGCGATCCGCGCGCAGAACGCGCAGGTCGCGGTCGGCGTGCTCGGCGGCGCGCCGGCGATCGACGGCCAGCAGATCAACGCCACCATCAACGCCCAGGACCGGCTGCAGACCCCCGAGCAGTTCCGCGAGATCATCGTGCGCAGCAACCCCGACGGCTCGGTGCTCAGGCTCGGCGACGTCGCGCGCGTGGAGATGGGCACCGAGACCTACGAGTTCCAGTCGCGCTACAACGGCCGGCCGGCCACCGGCGTGGCGATCTCCATGTCCACCGGCGCCAACGCGCTCGACACCGCCGCCGGCGTCAAGGCGGCGATGGAGTCACTGGAGCCGTACTTCCCCGAGGGCCTGACCGCGGTGACGCCGTTCGACACCACCCCGTTCGTGAAGGTGTCGATCAAGGGCGTGGTCGTGACCCTGCTCGAGGCCATCGCCCTGGTGTTCCTGGTGATGTACCTGTTCCTGCAGAACTTCCGCGCCACGATCATTCCCACGATCGCGGTGCCGGTGGTGCTGCTGGGCACTTTCGGCGTGCTCGCCGCGCTGGGCTTCTCGGTGAACATGCTGACCATGTTCGCGATGGTGCTGGCGATCGGCCTGCTGGTCGACGACGCCATCGTCGTGGTCGAGAACGTCGAACGCATCATGAGCGAGGAGGGGCTGTCGCCGCTGGAGGCCACGCGCAAGTCGATGGACCAGATCACCGGCGCCCTGGTCGGCATCGGTGTGGTGCTGTCGGCGGTGTTCGTGCCGATGGCCTTCATGTCCGGCTCGACCGGCGTGATCTACCGCCAGTTCTCGGCCACGATCGTCTCGGCGATGGTGCTCTCGGTGATCGTCGCGATCGTGCTCACCCCGGCGCTGTGCGCGACCATGCTCAAGCCGCTGGAGAAGGGCGAGCACCACGACTCGGGCAACGGCCTGTTCGCGCGTTTCTTCCGCCGCTTCAACCGCGGCTTCGACAGCACCAGCGCGCGCTACCAGCGCGGCGTGCGCGGCATCCTCGGGCGGCCGTGGCGGTTCATGGCGGTGTTCGCGGCGATGGTGCTGGTGATGGGCGTGATGTTCGTGCGCCTGCCCACCGCGTTCCTGCCCAACGAGGACCAGGGCGTGCTGATGGCGATGATCCAGGCGCCGGTCGGCGCCACCCAGGCCCGCACGATCGAGTCGATCGAGCAGCTGGAGAAGCACTTCCTGGAGAACGAGCCCGACGCGGTCGAGTCGGTGTTCTCGGTGCAGGGCTTCAGCTTCGCCGGCATGGGCCAGAACACCGGCATGGCCTTCATCAAGCTCAAGGACTGGGGCGAGCGCACCGATCCGGAGCTCGGCGCCTTCGCCGTGGCCGAGCGCGGCATGGCGGCGATGAGCCAGATCAAGGACGCCTTCATCTTCGTGTTCACGCCGCCGGCGATGCCGGAGCTGGGCGTGGCCAGCGGCTACGCCTTCTACCTGAAGGACAACGCCAGCCAGGGCCACGACGCGCTGATCGACGCGCGCAACCAGCTGCTGGGCATGGCCGGGGAGAGCCCGCTGCTGGCCAACGTGCGTCCCAACGGCCAGGAAGACACGCCGCAGCTGCGCATCGACGTGGACGTGGCCAAGGCCGGGGCGCTGGGCCTGACCCAGGACGCGATCAACGCCACCCTGGCCACGGCCTGGGGCGGGCAGTACATCGACGACTTCATCGACCGCGGGCGGGTCAAGCGCGTCTACGTGCAGGCCGATGCACCGTTCCGGATGACGCCGGAGGACTTCAACCTCTGGTCGGTGAAGAACAGCGCCGGCGAGATGGTGCCGTTCAGCGCCTTCGGCAGTTCGCGCTGGGACTGGGGTTCGCCGCGGCTGGAGCGCTACAAGGGCGT
Source organism: uncultured Luteimonas sp. (assembly GCA_934541015.1). Taxonomy (GTDB): domain Bacteria; phylum Pseudomonadota; class Gammaproteobacteria; order Xanthomonadales; family Xanthomonadaceae; genus Luteimonas. The sequence continues at coordinate 93,966 of CAKTDC010000005.1, read as the reverse complement.
GCCGGCGGTGGAGATCCAGGGCGAGGCCGCGCCGGGCGTGGCCTCGGGCGACGCGATGACGGAAATCGAGCGCCTGGCCGCGCAGCTGCCCGAGGGCTTCGGCATCGAGTGGACGGCGGTGTCGTACCAGGAGCGCGAGGCCGGCGCGCAGACGCCGCTGCTGTACGCGCTGTCGCTGCTGATCGTGTTCCTGTGCCTGGCCGCGCTCTACGAGAGCTGGACGGTGCCGACCGCGGTGCTGCTGGTGGCCCCGCTGGGCATCCTCGGGGCGGTGCTGGCCAATACCTTCCGCGGCATGGAGCGCGACGTCTACTTCCAGGTGGCGATGCTGACCACCGTCGGCCTGACCAGCAAGAACGCGATCCTGATCGTGGAGTTCGCCAAGGCCAACGTCGAGGCGGGCATGGACCTGATCGCGGCGACCATGCAGGCCGTCCGCGACCGCCTGCGCCCGATCATCATGACCTCGCTGGCCTTCGGCCTGGGCGTGCTGCCGCTGGCGATCGCCACCGGCGCCGGCTCGGGCGCGCAGCGCGCCATCGGTACCGGCGTGGTCGGCGGCATGATCGTGGGCACCGGCCTGGGCGTGTTCTTCATCCCGCTGTTCTTCGTGGTGATCCAGAAGATCTTCGGCGGCAGGCGCAAGCGCGACGACGACAGGCCTGCAGCGCAGCCCGCCATCGAAGGAGCGAACGACCATGCGTAAGCACGCAAGCCTTGCGCTGGCCTTGGCGGCGGTCCTCGCCGCCAGCGGCTGCGCCACCCTGGTCCCCGCCACGCCCGCGCCGCAGGCGGGGATCCCCGCGCAATGGCCGATCCCGGCGACCACCGCCGGAGCCGCGGACGCGGCGGGCGCCGATGCGCCCACCGTCGTGGCCGCCGACATCGGCTGGCGCGATTTCTTCACCGACCCGCGCCTGGACGAAGTGATCGGGCTGGCGCTCGACAACAACCGCGACCTGCGGGTGGCGATCCTCAACGTCGAGCGGGCGCGGGCGCAGTACCGCATCCAGCGCGCCGACCGGGTGCCGGGCTTCGGCGTCAGCGGGCAGATGGAGCGCGTGGGCGGGGACATGCCGGTCAGCGAGCAGTACACCGCGGGCCTGGGCATGGCCGCGTTCGAGCTCGACCTGTTCGGCCGCGTGCGCAACCTCGGCCAGGCGGCGCTGCAGCAGTACCTGGCCACGGCCGAGTCGCAGCGCAGCGCGCAGCTGGCGCTGGTGGCCGAGGTCGCCCAGGCCTGGCTGACCCTGGCCGCCGACCGCGAGCAGCTGGCCATCGCCGAGGCGACGCTGGAGACCCGCGGCGAATCGATGCGGCTGGCGCAGGCGCAGTTCGACATCGGCGCGGTCCCGCAGCTGGCCGTGGACCAGGCCCGGACCCAGGTCGAATCGACCCGGGTCGAGGTCGCCCGGCTCAAGGGCCAGGTGGCGCGCGACCGCAACGCGCTGGACCTGCTTGCCGGCACCCGGCTCGAGGAGCGCCTGCTGCCCGAGCGCATGGTCGGCGAGGTCGCAGGGCTGGCGGCGGTGCCCGCCGGCCTGCCGGCCGAGGTGCTGCTGCGGCGCCCGGACATCATCGCCGCCGAGCATCGCCTGCTCGGCGCCAGCGCCAGCATCGGCGCGGCGCGCGCGGCCTTCTTCCCGTCGATCCGCCTGACCGGCAGCATCGGTTCGGCCAGCACCGAGCTGTCGGACCTGTTCGAGAGCGGCACCCGGGTCTGGAGCTTCATCCCGCAGATCAACCTCCCGATCTTCCAGGGCGGCCGCCTGAAGGCGGCGCTCGGCATGGCCAATGCCGACCGTGACATCGCCCTGGCCCGGTACGAGGGCGCGATCCAGGCGGGTTTCCGCGAGGTGGCCGACGCGCTGGCGATGGCGCAGACCCTCGCCGAGCAGCTGCGCGCCGCCGAGGCGCTGCTGGATGCGGCCACCAGCGCCGAGCACCTGGCCGAGTTGCGCTACCAGCGCGGCCTGGACAGCAACCTGGTGCGCCTGGACGCGCAGCGCAGCCTGTACGCGGCGCAGCAGCAGGTGGTGGCCCTGCGCATGGCCGAGCAGGCGAACCGGGTTACGTTGTACAAGGCACTGGGCGGGGGCTGGCCGGCGGCCGGGCGGCAGGTCGCGACGACCGGCCGGTAGGCAGGGCAAGGCACCGCGTCCCGACAGCACGGGAAGGGGCAAGGCCATGGCAGCGTGCGCAGACCAGCAGCGGATCGTGATCGTCGGCGGCGGCGTGGGCGGGCTGGAAGTGGCCAGCACCCTCGGCCGTCGCTGGCGGCGGCGCGCCGACAGGCCGGCCATCACCCTGGTCGACCGCGACTCCGCCCACGTGTGGAAGCCGATGCTGCACACCATCGCCGCCGGCACCCGCGACATCTCCCAGCAGCAGACCACCTACCTCGCCCAGGCCCGCGACGCCGGCTTCACCTACCAGCCCGGCGAGCTGTGCGGGCTGGACCGCGGCGCGCGCGAGATCCTGCTCGCGGCCCAGCACGCTCCCGACGGGCGCCTGCTGCTGCCGCCGCGACGGATCGGCTACGACCTGCTGGTGCTGGCCATCGGCAGCCAGGCCAACGACTTCGGCACGCCCGGCGTGGCCGAACACTGCTTCTACATCGACTCGCGCCGCCAGGCCGACGCCTTCAACCAGGAGATCCGGCTGCGCGTGCTGCAGGCCCTGGCCCAGGAGGGCGTGCTGTCGATCGCGATCGTCGGCGGCGGCGCCACCGGCGTGGAGCTGGCCGCGGAGCTGGTGCAGCTGGTCGAATCGGTCTCCGCGTACGGCGTGCCCGATCTCCCCGCGCGTATCAGGATCACCCTGGTCGAAGCCGGCCCGCGGCTGCTGGCGGCCTTCCCGGAGGACATTTCCGCGGCCACGCGCGAGCGCCTGGAGGCGATCGGCATCCGTGTCCTGCTCGACACCCAGGTCGAGGCCGCGGGCGCGGAGGGGTTCGTGCTGGCCGACGGCAGCCGCCTGCCGGCGGGTCTCAAAGTCTGGGCGGCGGGCGTGAAGGGCCCGGACTTCCTGGCCGACCTGGATGGCCTGGAGGCGACGCGCAACCGGCAGCTGGTGGTCCTGCCGACGCTGCAGACCGCCGGTGATCCCGCGATCTACGCCCTGGGCGACTGCGCCAGCCTGACGCCGGCCGGCGCCGGGCGGCCGCTGCCGCCCACCGCCCAGGTCGCCCACCAGCAGGCGAAGTACCTGATCCGGGCGCTTCCGCAGGTGCTGCAGGGCCGGCCAGTCCCCGACTTCGCCTTCCGCGACCTCGGCGCGCTGGTCTCGCTGGGCGACTATGACGCTTTTGGTTCCCTGGGCCAGTACGGCCTGTTCAACGGCCTGACCTTCCGCGGCCGCCTCGCGCAGCTGAGCCACATCATGCTCTACCGCAGCCACCAGGCGCGGATCCACGGATTCTGGCGCGGCGGCATGCTGTGGCTGGTCGACCGCCTCAACTCGCTGCTGCGCGCGCCCGTCCGCCTGGACTGAGCGCCCGGGGAAGGTGGCGGCTGGCGCTCAGGCACGCGCCGGCGCCGGGGGTGCAGGCGTCGCCGGCCGCGGCTTTTCCGTTGCCTTCGGCCAGGTCCGGAGAGGGCGGCCGCGCGATGCGGCCGCCTTTGCGCGTCAGCGCGGTGCCAGCAGCCGTTCCGGGATCGCGGGAATGCGCGCGGCCACGATCTCCTGGCGGGCGCGGATGATGCCGTAGATCACCCGCCCGCCGTCCGCGCTGCGGTCCCAGGCCCAGCCCTGGCCCTCGAACGGCACGTCGATCGTGGTCACGTACTCCAGCACCGTGCCCTGCTTCGGCAGGCGCAGCACGTAGAGCTCGGGGGCATCGTGGCCGGTGATGTAGAGCAGGCCGTCGTCGCCCCAGTCGCCGCCGGAGCTGGAGGTGCTGCCCCAGGTGGCGATGACCTGCGGCGGGAACTGCCAGGAGCGCAGCATCCGCCACTGGTCGTCGAATTCGCCCAGGAAGGTCCAGCGCTGGTCGAAGCCGGGCGTGCCGCCGCGGGCGTTGTAGTTGGCGAAGCAGGCCCACCAGCGCCCGCTGCGGCGCACCGCCCAGGTCAGCGAGCCGTTGCGGATGCCCAGGCTGTGGCTGCGCAGCGGCTGCAGGGTGGTCGCATCGTGGATCTCGACCGAGCTGGCCATGGGCAGGTGCGGGAAGTTGGAGTGGGCCAGCACCAGTTCGTTGCCGTCGACGTAGCCGGCGTTGAAGTGGATGATCGGGCCGCCCACCGGCCCGGTCCATTCGGCCACGCGTTCGCCGCTGTCCTTGCGGTGCTTGACCAGCACGTGGTTGCCGATGCCGTAGAAGTGCCCGGCGTCGGCCATCGCCGCCTGCCGCGCCTCGAGCACGTGCCAGCGCCCGGTTTCGGTGGCGGCCAGGCCGTGGCGGGTCAGCTCCGGGGCCGGCGCGACCGGCAGGCTCTCGCTCCAGCGCTTGAGCGCGGCGCGGCGGGCCTCGGCTTCGGCATCGCTGGCCAGCAGCGTGGCCGGTGCGGTGGCGGCCGCGGCGGCGGCAGCGGTGCCCTGCAGCAGCCGGCGGCGGGAAATGCGGTGGGTGGGCTTGTCCATCAGAACCTCGTGCTGAATTCCAGGCTCCACGTCCGGCCGACCAGCAGCGACTGGCTCACGGACGGGTCGTAGCCGAAGGCGCCGGAGGCGAGCGGGGGGGCTTCGTCGGTCAGGTTGGAGACGGCCAGGCGGATGCGGCTGTCGCCGAGCCAGCTGGCCGGCCTGCCCTCGAAACGGTAGCCGACGGAGAGGTTGTAGCTGACCAGGGGGTCGATCACGTAGCGGTACTCGGTGCGGCCGGCGGTGAAGTGCGGCTCGATGTAGTCCGGGCGCCCCAGGCTCTCCCAGATCGCCTCGGTGGTGGTGGCGCCGTCGTGGGTCTTGCCCACGTGGTAGATGCCCAGGCCGACGTTCCACGGGCCATGGTCCCACATGATGTGGCTGGTGCTGCGCCACTTGGCGGCGCCGCCGCCGTACAGGCCTTCGGTGACCGTCGGCGCGATGTTGGCCGGGGCCAGCACCGAGGTCGAGCGCGACAGGTAGCTCCACTCCGAGCTCAGCACCAGGCGCCCCCAGTCGCGGCGCGGCATCGCCCAGCGGGCGCCGAAGTCCACGCCCTCGTGCTCGCTCGAGGCGATGTTGAGGAACGGCCGGTTGCGCGAGAGGATGCGACCGGCCGCGGCGGCGGGATTGTCCGGGTTGGCGGCGTTGTAGGCGGCGAACGCGGCGCGGTCCTCGGGGGTGAGCGGATAGCGCACCACGTCCGGGTCGCCCTTGTAGGCCGAGGTGCCGCTGCCGGTGTCGATCTGGTCCACCGGCACGCCGGCGGCGATCTGCGCCCGCGTGTAGGCGCGCAGCAGCGCGGTGTCGGATTCGTTGATCTGCCCGGCGCTGCGCTGCCCGAGCAGGTTGGTGCGCGAGATCTTCCACAGGTCCGCGGTCAGGCTCAGTCCCTGGACCCCGGGAACGTCGAGCACGAAGCCGAAGGTGCGGCCCTCCGACTCCTGCGGCTCCAGGTCCGGGTTGCCGCCGAAGTAGGTGCGGCCGACGTAGGGGCCTTCGTTGAGGTAGGGATTGCGGTAGGTGTCGATCTCGCCGGCGCCGGCGCTGACCGTCCAGCGCGAGCTGGTGTACAGCGCCGCGAGGCTGGGCGCCATGAAGCCTTCGTTGTACGAGCCGCGCAGCATCAGCCACGACGCCGGCCGCCAGTGGATGCCGGCCTTGGGCTTGGTGGTCTGGCCGAAGTCGCTGTAGTCCTCGAAGCGCGCCGAGGCGATGAACTCCAGGCTGTGCAGCAGCGGCAGGTCGCGCCCGGGCGAGACCAGCGGCAGCGACAGCTCGGCGTAGACGCTGGCGACCTCGCGATCGCCGAACACATCCGGGCGCGCCGGGTGGGTCAGGAAGTCGTTGTTGGCCGGATCCAGGCCCGACTCGACCGGGTTCTCGCCGCTGAACGGCGGACGCACGTCGCGCAGGGTCTCGCGCCGGTACTCGACGCCGGCCGCGGCCAGCGCATCGCCGCCCCACCAGCTGAACAGCTGGCCGCTGGTGCGGAAGTCGCCGCTGGTAATCGAGCTGCGCGCGGTGCGCGCGAACACGTCGGAGAACGAATCCACCGTCTCCTGTGGATTGCTGTACGGCTGGTCGGCGACCACCCGGCCGTCGGCCACGCGGAAGGTGTAGCCGAAGGGGTTGTAGGCGCCGGCGTCGGTGCGCGAGAGCGCGGCCTGGAACAGGCTTTCGCGGACGTCGGGATAGGCCTCGTCCTCGCCGTTGACCTCGTTGTAGAACACCGAGGTCTGCCAGTCCCAGGACGAGTCGCCGAACATGCCGCGCAGGCCCAGCGCCACGCGCAGCGCGCTGGCTTCGGTTTCCACCGTTTCGGCGGCGACCCCGGCGATGGTCATCTGGGTCAGGCTGATGGTGCGCGGCGCTCCGGTCAGGCGCGCGCTGCCGTCGGCGTTGGGGCGGCCTTCGGGATCGTAGAAGCGCGATCCGTAGGGGTTGTAGGGGTTGTCGACCGGCATGACCATGAGCAGGTCCGAGGTCGGCGCGTTGAGCGTGAGCGGCTGCCGGCGCATGGTCGAGGCCGAACGGTAGTAGCCCAGTTCGGCGAAGGCGGTCGTGCGCTCGCTGATGTCGAATTCGGCCGAGACGAAGGCGTTGGCGCGGCGCACGCGCGGCGCGGAGAACCCGAACTGGTTGAGATCCAGGTAGAACTCGGGATTGTCGGTGCGGTTGGGCGCGGCCGAGGTCAGCGTGGGCACGCCGTCGACCAGGCGGAAGTAGTTGTTGGCGGTGGCGGTGCCGATGCGGAAGGTGGGCCAGTAGCCGCGCGATGAGCGGCCGTCGAACGGCCCGCCGAGGCTGTTGAACGGCGGCGGCGCCCGGTGCGCGTTGTTGGCGGTGCGGCTGAAGTCGCGGTCGGTCAGGCGGATGGCGTCGCGGTACAGGCCGTCGACGGTGCCGAAGAAGCGTCCGCGCTCCTGCGCGAAGTTCGTGCCGAAGCTGAAGGCGGCGTGGCTGGCCTGGCCGCCGCCGTGCTCGGGCACGTCGTGGCGCAGGGTGAGTTCGGCGCCTTCGAAATCGCTTTTCAGGATGTAGTTGATCACGCCGCCGACCGCGTCGGAGCCGTAGATCGAGGACGCGCCGTCGCGCAGCACCTCGATCCGCTCGACGCCGTGGCTGGGCAGGTGGTTGACGTTGACCGCCTGGGTCAGGCCGGCGGTCATCGGGTTGATCGCCATGCGCCGGCCGTTGATCAGGATCAGCGTGGCGGTGGCGCCCATGTTGCGCAGGTTGATGTTGGCGTTGTCGCCGCGCGCGCCCGAGGAGCCCAGGCGCGTCTCGTTCTCGGGCAGGCTGACGATGTAGGGCAGCGAGGTGAGCAGGTCGACCGGCAGCGCGGCGTTGCGCACTTCCATCGCCTCGGGCGTGATCACCGTGACCGGCACGATCGCCTCGATGTCGGTGCGGCGCAGGTTCGAACCGGTCACCACCACGGTGTCCAGGCGCGCGGGTTCGCCGTCGAGGGCGTCGGCGTCGGCGATCGACTCGCTGGAGCCGTCGGGAGCCTCCGGCGACTGCGCCGAAGCGGCGGACATCGCGGCCCAGAGGCCGAGCGCGAGCAGGGAGAAGCCGGACGGAATCCGTCCAGCGCGAACGGGGATTGTCATGGGTGGGGGCCCTGATGGTGAAACCCGGGAATCGTGGGTGCCGCCGGTGTCGCGACGATGACCCCGAGGTTTCAGTTCCGCTGCGGGCGGACCTGCGTCCCGGTTTTCGCCGGTTCCCCTCGCGGGGGCGCCGTCCGGCGACCGTGCCGCACGGCGGCCTGCGGATCGTTTCGTCGCCCGCGGTGGGTAGCGCGGTCGCGCCCGATGGCGCTACAGGCCGCCGGCGAAGTCGAGCTGGCGCCAGGCTTCGAAGACGACCACGGCGACGGCGTTGGACAGGTTGAGGCTGCGGTTGTCCGGCCGCATCGGCAGGCGCAGCCGATGGTCGGGCGCGATGCCCGCGAGCACCTCGTCGGGCAGGCCGCAGGTCTCGGCGCCGAACACGAAGGCGTCGCCGGCCCGGTAGCGCGGCCGGTCGTAGCGCAGGCTGCTGCGGGTGCTCAGCGCGAACAGCCGCGGGGGCGCGATCGCGTCGAGTGCGGCGTCGAGCGAGTCGTGCACCTGCACCCGCGCGTACTCGTGGTAGTCCAGCCCGGCGCGGCGCAGGTTGCGGTCTTCCAGGTCGAAGCCCAGCGGGCGCACCAGGTGCAGGCGCGCGCCGGTGTTGGCGCACAGGCGGATGACGTTGCCGGTGTTGGGCGGGATCTCGGGCTGGTGCAGGATGATGTCGAACACGTGGGCCGGTCTTTCGCGGGGGTGCGTATTGTCGCGGCGGTCATCTCCGGGTCACCACGGCACCGGTTCGCCCTTCCAGTCGACGAATCGGCCGCTGCCGGAGATGTCGAGCGCCTCGGCCACGCGCAGGATGCCGGCGGCGGCCTCGGCCGGATCGAGGTCGGCCCCGGCGCCGCCCATGTCGGTGCGCACCCAGCCGGGACTGACCGCGAGCACCGCGATGCCGCGTTCGGCCAGCGCGTGCGACAGCAGCACCGTGACCATGTTCAGCGCCGCCTTGCTGATGTCGTAGCTGGGGCTGCCGAAGCGTCCGGTCAGGGCCATCGACCCCAGTCGCGAGGACAGGTTGACCACCTTCGCGCCGTCGGCCAGCCACGGCGCCAGCGCCTGGGTCAGCAGCAGCGGGCCGGCGGCGTTGGTGCGGAAGCTGTCGTCGAGGGTGTCGGCGGCAAGTGCGCCGAAGCGCTCGCCGCTGTGCAGCACGCCGGCGTTGTTGATCAGCAGGTCGAGCCGGCCGTCTTCGCCCAGGACCAGCGGCAGCTCGCGCAGCAGCTCGGCCCGGGATTTCGGGCTGGCCACGTCGAGCGGCAGCACGTGCAGCCGCCCGGGGTACTCGCCGGCCAGGGCGTTGAGCGCGGTGGCCTTGCCCGGCTGGCGGCAGGCGGCGACGACGTGGCTGCCGCCGGCGAGCAGCTGGCGGGCGAACTCCAGGCCGAGGCCGCGATTGGCGCCGGTGACCAGGGCGGTGCGCGATCGGGTGTCCATGGCGCCAGCATGCACCATCGGCGGTCGCGATGCCCGGACGAGCGGGGCCGGCGCTGGATCATCCGCCCGACCTGCCCGGCGGGGCAGGTGGCGGATGCCGGAAGCCGCGGGGCCGTCAGTCGGCGTCCCAGCCCCAGGCGTCGAGCACCACCTGGAACAGGTGCGTGTTCGGGAAGTAGCCGCGTACCCCCTGCGCGCCGGCGCCGGTTGCCAGCGCGACCACCTCCTCGGCGGTGTGGGTGCGGTTGACCAGCACGTGCTCGAGGCGGACCAGATCCTCGTCGTCCGCGCCGGCGGACTGCGCCTGTTTCCACTCCTCGTAGCCCTGCAGCAGCGGTACGCCGCGCTGGCCGCCGTCGACCTGCACGCCGAAGGAATGGTCGGCGGTGAACAGCAGCAGGGTGTCGTCGAGGTCGACGCGCTGCTCGACCTCGGCGATCAGCCGGTCGAAGTCGACCAGGTTCTGCAGGCCCTTGCGCACATCGTCGGTGTGCGCGTCCCACTCGACCACGAGCAGGTAGCCCTGGGGCGAGCGCTGCAGCAGCTCGAGCGCGCGCAGCGTGGCTTCGCGCGCGTCGATGCGGTCGGCGACCACGACCGGGCGCGCGTTGGACGCGTCCACCTCCGCCAGCGAGGCGTGGATCGCGCGGCCGTGCCCGGCGGCCAGCGCCTCGAAGCTGGTGCCGGCCTCGGCCAGCTGGGCGCCGATCTTCTCGCGCCCGGCGCCGATCAGCACGTCGACGCCGTCGCCGTAGCGCGGCGCGAACGCCTGCGGGAAGATCTCGCCCCATTTCCTGCGGTCGTTCGAATGCGCGTACGCCGCTGCCGGCGTCGCGTCGGCGATCGACTGGGTGCTGACCACGCCGGTGCGCAGCCCGCGCTCCTCGGCGTATTCGAGCAGGGTCTTCATCGGCGTGCCGTCGCGGGTGCCGCGCTCGGCGTCCGGGCCCTGGCTGATCACGCCGTTGCGGGTCTTGCTGCCGGTCATGATCGAGGACATGCCGTTGGCCGAGTCCGACACCCAGCGGTCGACCGGCGAGGTTTCGCTCAGGCCCAGGTGCGGCCAGCCCTGGATGTGCAGCTTCAGCGGCTCGCCGTAGCCGTGCAGACTGGCGCCGTGCAGGGCGGAGACGCCGGCGGCGTCGGCAAGGAACAGCACGACGTTCTTCGCGCGCGGCGCTTCCGGCGCTGCGGTCGGTGCAGCCGACAGCGCCATCGGGATCGCCAGTGCCGCAAGCAGGACGATGGCAAGCCCATGCGGGGACGGAGAAAGGCGCATCGGACGGACTCCAGGAAAGGGGGGAAGGCGGCGCGCCCGGCTTGGGCCCGGCTTGCGCGAACCGCGCATGCTCGCGGTTGCCGATGACGCGGCGATGACGTCCGCCAGCGTCGTCACCCGTGCGCAACCTGCATTTCACCGCGGCGCAACCCGGGCCCGGCATCCTGAGCGGAGCCCGCGCCACGGGAACACCTCCCGGAAATCGAGTGCGCAAGCCGTGGCGTCGGCAGCGATGTCCGCCGTTCCTCCGGAGGAGTTCCGCCATGCCCCGTTCGATCCACGCGCTCGCCCTGGGCGTGCTGCTCGCCGCGCTTGCCTGCCTGCCGGCCAGGGCGCAGTCGGCGTTGGACCCGCACGGCCTGCTGCTGGCCTGGCAGCGGGATCCGACCACCACGATGACCATCGACTGGCACGTCGACGGCGATGACGACGACGTGCGCGTGAGCTGGCGCCCTGCGGAGGGCGGGCAGGCGTGGGCGGTGGCGACGGGCAGCCGCCAGCCGCTGCCCGGCTCCGATCGCGTCGTCCACCGCGTCGAGCTGACCGGCCTGCTGGCGGACACCGAGTACCTGTTCAAGGTCGGCGGCTACGGGCGCGAGCGCCGCTTCCGCACCATGCCCGCCGAGAACATCAGCCGGCCGGTGCGGGTCGCGATCGGCGGCGACGTGCGCGGCAACGAGGTTTCGCGCCGCGTCACCCGGCAGGCGATGCGGCTGGACCCCGATTTCGTGGTCTGGGGCGGCGACCTCGCCTATGCCAATGGCGACGAGCGCAACATCGGCCGCTGGTACGAATTCCTCGACGTGGTGATGCGCGAGTTCGTCACGCCCGACGGCCGCACCGTGCCGCTGGTGATGGGCATCGGCAACCACGAGGTCCGCGGCGGATACCACGACAGCAACGATCATGAACTGCGCAGGGGCCTGGTGCCCTACGCGCAGGACGACGCCTCACGGCTGCGCATCGCGCCCTACTACTATCGCCTTGCGGCCTTCCCCGGGCAGCCGGGCTATGGCGCGCTGGATTTCGGCGACTACCTGAGCCTGCTGCTGCTCGACAGCGACCACACCAATCCGATTGCCGGCGAACAGACCCGCTGGCTGCAGCAGGCGCTCGCCAGCCGCGCCGGCCGGGTCGCCCACGTGCTGCCGGTCTACCACGTCGGCGCCTATCCCTCGGTGCGGCACTGGGATGGCCAGGTGCACAGGCGGGTGCGCGAACACTGGTCGCCGCTGTTCGAGCAACATGGCGTGCCGATGGCGTTCGAGCACCACGACCATGCCTACAAGCGCAGTTGGCCGATGCGCGCCGGGCGCATCGATCCGCGCGGCGTCGTCTACATGGGCGACGGCGCCTGGGGCGTGGGCGTGCGCGACATCGGCCGCAGCCACGACGGTGAAAAGGCCTGGTACCTGGACCACGTCGCCAGCCAGTCGCACGCGATCGTGCTGACCCTGCAGGGAAGCTTCCGGAGCCTGGTGGTGGTCAACGACCAGGGCCGGATCATCGACGAGTACCCGCGCCTGCACCTGCGCGACGGTGCGCTGCCCGAAGCGCAGCGCTGGAGCGGGCACGAACGAAAGCCCGCATCGGACGGGAAGTGAGCGCGGGTGCGCGTCGACGACGACACGGGCAAGTGGCACCCGTGTCATCGGTGCGACATCTGTGCGTTCCTGCCGGGTAATGTTGCGCCGCAATAATTTTTGCGCCTCCAGCAAGGGTGACGCGTAGCGCGTGCCGCCAGGGCACCCGCGGGCAGGCGGCCGGTTACTGCCGGTCAGGACCTGACCAGTTCAGGAGTTTGCCGAAGTCCCCCGCAGTCACGCGGGCCGGGGCGCGGCCGGATATCACATCGAAGGGGTGCCTTGTGGTTGCCAATCAAATGAGGACCGCGCTGTTCTGCGCCGTCGCGATCGCGCTGGGCGTTGCCGCCCCGTCGGGGTCGGCCCGTGCCGACGCGCAGATCTTTTCCACCGCGACGCCGGCCAACGCCGGCGAAGTCGTCGGCGTGGTGTCCGACGGCGCGCAGGGCGGCTTCCTGCGCGGTGCCGAGGTCCGCATCCGCGGGCTGGACGTGGTCGCGGTGACCGATTCGGAGGGCCGCTATTCCCTGCGGCGCGTACCCGAGGGCACGCACACGCTCGTGGTCAGCTTCTTCGGCCGGCCAACGCGCGAGGAGACGGTGGTGGTGTCGGCGGGAAGCGCGGTGACCGCGAACGTCGCGATGGCCGCCCCCGGTACCGACATGTCGACGCTCGATGGGGTCACCGTGACCGCTTCGCGCCCGCAGGCGGAGTCCGAAGCGGTGGCCTTCCAGCTGCAGCGCTCCTCGACGGCGCTGGTGAACGTGGTCGCGGCCGACGCGATCGGCCACTTCCCCGACCAGAACATCGCCGCCGCGCTGGGCCGCCTGCCCGGCGTGGCGGTCGAGCGCGACCAGGGCCAGGAGCGCGCCATCAGCCTGCGCGGCGCGCCCTCGCGCTGGAGCACCATCTCCTTCGACGGCGTCAACGTCATCGCCCCGGGCGGCAAGAGCGCGCGCACCGACACGGTGCCGTCGGCGATCGCCAACTCGGTGGTCGTGCGCAAGGCGGTCACCGCCAACATGTCCGGCGAGACCCTGGCGGGCAATATCGACATCGTCACCCGCGGCGCGTTCGACTACGACGGGCTCAAGACTTCGCTCAGCGCTGGCCTGGGCTACAACGACCTGGGCGGCGGGCGCCAGTACGACGTCGCCGGCTTCATCTCCAACACCTTCGCCGACGATCGTTTCGGCATCGCGCTGTCGGCGTCGACCTACGAGCGCGACATGATCACCGACAACTTCGAGACCGACTGGGAAGTCGCCTCCGAGGACCGCGAGCCGGGCAGCGAGACCCGCGCCTGGGCCGACGCCCACCAGAACAAGCTCTACCGCCTGACCCGCAGCAATACCGCGTTCGCCGGCCGCTTCGATTTTCGCCCGTCCGACGACCACCGCTTCTTCCTGAGCAGCATCCACACCGAGTTCACCGACGACGAGCTGCGCAACGCGATGGAGTTCGACCTCGACGATGGCGCGGTGCGTACCGACCGCGCCACGGTCACCCGCGGCTATGCCGACGTGCGTACCGGCAACACGCCGCTGCAGGGCCGCATCCACGGCGTCGAGCTCGACAGCACGCTCAACATCAACCACACCGCGCAGAGCATCTTCACGAACACGCTCGGTGGCGAACAGCGCTTCGGCGAGTGGGACGCGTCCTGGCGCCTGAACTACACCGCCTCCAAGTCCGAGCACGGGCCGTCGTTCAACTCGGCCTGGCGCAGCCCGCGGCCGGACGGCGCGGTCGACTACAGCCTGCGGCCGACCGTGGACTACGATTTCACCGACCGCGAGAACCACGGGGTGCGCCTGTACCAGACCATCGTCAATCCCGATGGCACCTTCTCGACGGGCGACTACAAGCGCTCGCTCGACTCGCAGGACTACGAGTTCGTGTACCTGCGCTCGACCACCCGCCTGCAGGACAGCCGCTCGCGCAGCGGCCGTTTCGACCTGAGCCGCGGGATGGACCTGTTCGGGCGTTCGGCCGACGTCCAGTTCGGATTGCAGTACGACAAGCGCACCAAGGAGGACACGCGGCAGGTGCTGGAGATCGTGCCGGCGACGCTGCTGGCCGCGGGTGTGCGCTTCCCGTCCCCCGCCGACTTCTCCATCGACACCCCCTACAAGGGCAAGCTGCCGCTGGGCTACACCTTCCGTTACTTTTCCGCGAAGGAGGCCCGGGCGATCTGGGCCGGCCTGCACGGCCAGGGGCTGAGCAACGTCCGCGCCGGCGATTCGGAGACCAACGACTACAGGGTGTCGGAGGAAGTGCTGGCCGGCTACGCCATGGCCACCACCTGGTTCGACTGGGGCAACCTGGTCACCGGCGTGCGCGTGGAGCAGGTCGACAACACCGGCGAGGCCCTGGTGCAGCGCGACGGCGTGTTCTCGCCGGTGCGGGTTTCGGGCAGCAGCACCGTGGTCCTGCCCAGCGTGCACCTGAACTGGGACATCAACGACCAGCTCAAGCTGCGCCTGTCGGCCAATACCGGCGCCGCGCGCCCCGACTTCACCCTGCTGCGGCCGAACTTCAACATCGACGACGAAGAAGGCGTGATCAGCGGCGGCAACCCGGACCTGGAGGCGGAGAAGGCGGTCGGCGTCGACGCCTACCTGGAGTGGTACATGCCCTCGGGCGCGTTCTTCTCGGTCGGCGCCTATTACAAGCGCCTGAGCGACGTGCTGCTGGAGATGGAGCGCCCGCGCTTCGGCAGCGACGTGCTCGACGAGGCGGGGTTCGACCGCTCCGAGGACCGCTTCGACACCACAGAGAACGGCGGCAGCGGCCACCTGGCCGGGGTCGAGCTGGCCTTCTCCCAGACCCTGGAGCCGTTCGCCGAACGCTGGGGCCTGCCCGACTGGGCGGCCGGATTCGGCATCCGCGGCAACGTGACCTTCAACGACACCGAGACCGAGACGCCGGACGGGCGCAAGGTCGCGCTGCCGGGCTCGTCGGACTTCATCTACAACATCGCGCTGTCGTACGAGCGCTACGGCCTGTCGACCCGCCTGAGCTGGCAGTACCGCACCGAGTGGATCGACGGCCTGGGCGACGGCGACATCCTCGGCGACACCTACTGGGACGAGGTCGGCCGCCTGGACTTCAAGGCCAGCTACCGCTTCAACAGGAACGCGGAAGTCTTCCTGGAGGCGAACAACCTGCTGCGCGAGCCCGGCATCCGCTACGAGGGCGAGCGCTACCGGGTGTCCGAGTTCGAGAAGTTCGGCGCGCGCTACATGGTCGGGATGCGGCTCAACTTCTGACGCCACCAGCGGTTGCGGGCGGGTCCGCGTGCTCCGGAGCCGGTGCGCGCGGACCGCCTCCCGGCGGGGCTGGGTGCGGGGGGCTTCCGGCGGCCGGGCCGGAAGCCCTGCTCTCACGCGAAGCCCCCGGGCATCGCGCCAGCATGAACCGCAGGCCCACGCGCGCGGCTGACGCGGTTGTCGCCGCGCGGGCCGGCGGCCAGAATGACCGGACCGCCGCGGCTGCGCCGCCGCCGCCACCGAGGATCGCCATGCGCAAGCTGTTGCCGCTGCTGCTGTTGCCCGTCCTGTCGGCCTGCACCTGGGTGCACATGGCGCCCGGCGCCAGCGCGGTGCGGGTGGCCGCCAGCGAGCCGGCCGGCTGCGAGAAGCGCGGCGAGGTGGAGGTCTCGGTCAAGCACGGCCTGGCCTTCATCGAGCGCAACCCGCGCAAGGTCCGCGATGAACTGGAAACCCTGGCCCGCAACGAGGCGCCGGGGCTGCAGGCCGACACCATCCACCCGCTCGGCGAACCCGACCGCGGCAGCCAGCGCTTCGCCGCCTGGCGCTGCGCGCGCTGAGGCGCCGCCGGCGGGCCATCTGCCGCGCTGCCGGTCGCCGGCGGATCAGGGATCGGCGAAGCGCAGCCCTTCTGCCAGCTGCAGGCCCTGGAGCAGCTGCGCCTCGTTCTCCGCCCGCACCACGATGTGCGCCACCCGCCGCCGCGCCAGCCGCACCACGGTCTCGCGCAGCAGCAGCTCCGGGTTGAAGCCGTCCTGGCCGCGGTACCAGCGCACCTTGTGGCCGTCGATGCGGGCCGAGCCCTCCAGCAGCGCGTTCTGCGGCCGGAACGGGGTCGATTCGCCGAGGGTCACCGACAGCAGTTCGCGGCCGTCGTCGTCGGCCAGCGCCCTGCAGACGCTGAAGCCGGGGATGACGCGCTGGTCCCAGTGCACCGGGCTGGTCCCGGGCAGCGCCGGGCAGGGTCCTGCAGCGTGCGCGGCGGCGGCCCATGACAGGCACAGCAACGTGGACAGGCGGCGGAGGTTGCGCATGGCGCTGTTCCCGGGCGGCGGAACCGCCGGGGTCCGGTGCAGGATGCCCGCATCATGGTCCGGCCGCGGCGATCGCGCAAACCGCGCGTTTCAGTCGGCCGCCACGGTGCGCCCGGCCGCCCAGGCGCGCAGGGCATCGACCTGTTCGCGCATCAGCACCGACAGCGGCCGCGTCTGCCGGAGCTCGCCGCGCAGCAGGAAGTCGTTGAGCGGCACGCCGTTGGCGTGCGCCGTGTACAGCCCGGACACGATGGCCTGCTCGATCTCCGCGCCGGAGAAACCCTCGGCCGCCTGCGCCAGCGCGGGCAGGTCGAACTGCGCCGGATCCAGGCCGCGGCGCCGCAGGTGCAGCGCGAACACCTCGGCGCGCACCTCCGCGTCGGGCAGGTCGACGAAGAAGATCTCGTCGAAGCGGCCCTTGCGCAGCAGTTCGGCCGGCAGCTCCTGCACCTGGTTGGCGGTGGCGACCAGGAACACCTTCGTCCTGCGCTCGGCCATCCAGGTCAGCAGGTAGCCGAGCACCCGGCGCGAGACGCCGCCGTCGCCGTCGCCGCGGTCGGCGGCCAGCCCCTTCTCGATCTCGTCGATCCACAGCACGCACGGCGCCAGCTGCTCGGCCGAGGCCAGCGCCGCGCGCAGGTTGGCCTCGGTCTCGCCGTGGTACTTGGCGTAGAGCGTGCCGAAATCCATGCGCACCAGCGGCACCCCGAAGCCGCCAGCCACCGCCTTGGCCAGCAGCGACTTGCCGCAGCCCTGCACCCCCAGCAGCAGGATGCCGCGCGGCGGATCGAGCCCGGGCGGAGCCTCGCCGCCGCTGAACACGGGCCGCCGCTGCCCGATCCAGCGCTTGAGCCGGCGCGCGCCGGCGACATCGTCCATGCCGGCGGTGTCGTACTCGAAATGCAGGTGGCCGCTGCGGTTGAGCAGCTCGAACTTCAGCCTGGCCAGTGCCGGCAGGTCGCGGTCGTCGAGCGCGCCGTCGTCGAAGATCAGGTGGCGGGCGATGCGCCGGGCGTCGTGCAGGTCCAGCCCCTGCAGGTGCGCCACGATCCGGCGCACCGCGTCGCCGTCGACCTCCACCCGGCGCCCGCCGTGCTCGCGCTGATAGGCGGCCGCCTCCTCGCGCACCATCTTCAGCAGGGCGTTGGCGTCGGGCAGGCGCGGGCGGAAGCGCTTGGCCTTGGTCTCCAGCTCCGGCGGCAGCTCCACCTTGTGCCCGACCAGGACCACGGTGTGCGGCAGGCAGTCGCGGCGCTGCAGGATCTCGCGCAGCTGGCGCTGGGTGCCGGCGTAGCCCAGGTAGGGGTGGAAGTCGAGCAGCAGGTAGATGCCGCGCTGGTCGGCGCTGCGGATGGCCGCCAGCGTGGTGCTCGAATCGGGCGGGATCTCGGACGGATCCTCGCGGTCCAGGTCGATCCGGCGCAGCCCCTCGGTGATCGACCAGCGGTACAGCGCCCGCCACAGCCGGGTCAGCGACTGCCGGAACAGGTCCACCACCCGCGCCTCGTCCGCGGTCTCGATGACGATCAGCGGGGTGTCGGCGCGGATCAGCGCCAGGAGGTCCTGCAGGTCGCTCATTCGTGAAGATTGCGTCAACAGCCGCGGCGACGATAGCAGAGTGGCGCCGGGCGCAGTCGCGGGCGCTGCCTTGCCGGTGTACGCTCGCCCTTCATTTCCCGGTCCGGAGGCGGTGGATGAAGACGGTACTCGTGGCGAGCTCGAAGGGGGGCGTCGGCAAGACCACCATCGCGACGCATCTGGCGGCCCATGCGGCGCTGGGCGGGCAGAGGACCGTGCTGGTCGACGCCGACCCGCAGGGGTCGTCGACGCGCTGGGCCGAGCGCCGCGCCGGGCTGGACAGCGCGGTGCTGCCGATCGACGGCAGCCGCAAGCACAAGACGTCGTGGAAGGCGGTGCCCGAGGATGCCGAGCGGGTGGTGATCGACGCCCCGGCCGGCGCCCATCCGGAGAACCTGGAGGTGTACCTGGAGCACGCCGACGCGCTGGTGGTGCCGGTGCTGCCCTCGGCGCTGGACATCGACGCCACCGTGCCCTTCCTCAACGCGGTCGCCAGGCACCCCCGGGTGCGCCGCGGCCAGCTGCGGGTGGGCCTGGTCGGCAACCGCCTGCGGCCGTGGACCAATGCCTCGCGGCAGGCGGTGGAGCTGCTGGAACAGTGGCCCTATCCGGTGGTGGCGCAGCTGCGCGACAGCCAGGCCTACGTGGTGCTGGTCGGGCTCGGCAAGAGCCTGTTCGACTACGGTTCGGCCCAGGTGCGCGACCACCAGGCGGACTGGCAGCCGCTGCTGAAGTGGCTGCGCAAGCCCTGATGCCGACGATGCCGGCCTGGCGGAGGAACACCCGATGCGCGAACTGATCCTGCTGCGCCACGCCCATGCCGACGGGCATGCCGACGGCCAGGCCGACGCCGAGCGTCCGCTGTCCGCGGTCGGCCGGACCGAGGCCGCGGCCGCGGCGGCCTGGCTGCACGGGCGCGGGCTGCAGCCCGACCGCGCCCTGTGCTCGCCGGCGCGACGCACCCGGGAAACGCTGGACGTGGTGGCAGCCGGCTTCGAACCGTTCGAAGTGCGCTTCGAGCCGTCCATCTACGAGGCCACGCCGGGCACCCTGGCGGGGCTGGTCGACGCCCATCGCGACGCCGGGCGCCTGCTCCTGGTCGGCCACAACCCCGGCCTGGAGCGCCTGCTCTCGCTGATGCACAGCGGCCAGACCAGCGAGTACCGCGGCATGCCGCCGGCGGGGATCGCGGTGCTGGCCTTCGCGGCCGGGTCGGCGATCGAACCCGGGGTCGCGACCCTGTCCGCCTTCTGGTGGCCGTGAGCCCGGGGGGCAGGAAGACCGCCGCCACCCTGGGCTGCTGCTGGCTGCTGCTCGCGCTGGCGCTGCCGGCAGCGCAGGCGGTGGCGATCGACAGCCAGGCCTCGCACGTCGTCTTCACCCTGAAGACGCGATGGGGGCAGCGGCTGGAGGGGTACTTTCCGGACGTGACCGGCGCGGTCGAGCGCACCGGCGACGCGCAGAGCCGGGTGCGGCTGCGGCTGCCGACCGGCGGGGTCGAGATCCTCGGCCATCCGCGCTACACGCGGCTGACCCGCGGCGAAGGCTTCTTCGATGCCGTGCATCATCCGCAGGTCGAGTTCGTGTCCGATCCGCACCCCGACCAGCTCGTGCGTGCGGGCGGCAAGCTCGGTGGCGTGCTGACCATCCGCGGGGTGCGCCGGCGCGAGGTGCTCGATGTCGCGCCAGCGGCCTGTGGCCGGCCGGGGATCGACTGCGACGTCGTCGTCCACGGCGTGGTCTACCGCAGCGACTACGCCATGGACCGCTGGGCGATCGCGCTGTCGGACCGGGTCGAGCTGGTGCTGCGCCTGCGCGTGCGCGACGGCGACGGATGAGGGCGGTGCGTGCGCTGCTGATTGTGCTGCTGGCGCTGGCCGGCAGCGGCTGCGCCGGGCTGAGCGAACTGCAGCGCGAACAAGCCGCCCGGATCGCGCAGGACGCCCGCTCGACGACGCTGGACTGCAGTCGCGCCGACGCCTGCGCCCGGCCCTCGCCGCTGCGCGAGCTGGGCGTGGAGGCGATGTCGGCCAGCACGCCGCAGGCGCCGCGCCACCAGGCGCTGCTGCTCGAGTACGGGCAGGACGCCATGCTCGCGCGGCTGGATCTGATCCGCGGCGCCACCCGCAGCATCGAGCTGCAGACCTACATCTTCGACGAGGACGACGCCGGCCACCTGTTCATCGACGAACTGCTGGCCGCCGCGCGGCGCGGCGTGCGCGTGCGCGTGCTGGTCGACCAGCTGTCGGCGATGCGCGAGGTGGAAACGCTGTCGGCGCTGGCCGGCGCCCACGCCAACTTCCAGATGCGCATCTACAACCCGGTGCTCGGCCGGGCGCGCATCAGCTATCCGATGTACCTGGTCGCCGCGGCCTGCTGCTGGCGGCGGCTCAACCAGCGCATGCACAGCAAGCTGCTGCTGGTGGACGGGCTGGTCGGCATCACCGGCGGGCGCAACTACCAGGACGACTATTTCGACTGGAGCGCCGAATTCAACTTCCGCGACCGCGACGTGCTGGTGGCCGGGCCGGTCGCGGCGCAGATGGGGGAGAACTTCGAGGCGTTCTGGAACGCGCGGCTGAGCGTGCCGGTGGAGCGGCTCGACGATGTCGGCCGCAGCCTGCTGCGCCACGGCGTTCCCGCGCGCGTGGCCGAGCCGTTCCAGAATCCGGCGCGGGTGGAGGCCGCCTCGCGCAGCGCATCGGACACCGCCCTGGTGCGCGCGCGCCTGGCCGATGCCGCGATCGCGGTGGACGAGGTGGAGTTCATCGGCGACCTGCCGGCCAAGCACCGGCGCGAGCGCGCGCGCGCGGCCGAGGCGATCCACGCCACGCCCGGACTGCAGTCGCTGATCGAATCGGCCGAAGACGAGGTGCTGCTGCAGACGCCGTACCTGGTGCTGTCGCCGGCGGCGCAGGACCTGTTCCGGCGCCTGCGCGAGCGCGAATCGCCGCCGCGGGTGATCGTGTCGACCAACAGCCTGGCGGCGACCGATTCGTTCATCACCTACGCGCTGTCGTACAAGTACAAGCGCCGCCATCTGCGCGAGCTGGGATTCCACATCTACGAATACAAGCCGTTCCCCGAAGCCGGCCCGTTCGATCTCGACGCCACCGGCGCGGTGGCGATCGACTGGCTGCCCGACGGCACCGTGAGCATCGGCGCGCGCGATGCCGATGGTGGCGACGGGCGCGCGCCGCCGATGCAGCGCGAGCACGCGGCGCTGCGCTACGCCGGTATCGGCGTCAACCGCCGGGTGCCGCTCAAGCGCACCGGCGTGCGCTTCGGCCTGCATTCGAAGTCGCTGGTGGTGGACGGGCGCGTGGGCGTGGTCGGGACCCACAACTTCGACCCGCGCGGCGACCACTACAACACCGAGAGCGCGGTGGTGATCGCGGATCCGGACTTCGCGCGCGCGCTGGCCGAGGGCATCCGCCTGGACATGGAGCCGGAGAATTCCTGGGTGATCGCGCGCCGCGACCGGCCGCCGGTGTTTTCCGGGCTGGACTACTCGCTGGCCAAGGTGTCCGAACGGCTGCCGGTGTTCGACCTGTGGCCGACGCGCTACGCCACCAGCTACGACTTCCGGCCCGGGCCGGACTGCCCGCAGCCGCTGCCGCCGGACGACCCCGGCTTCCGCGCCTGCTATGAGCCGGTGGGCGACTTTCCCGAGGTCAACATCGGCCTGCGCAGCATCCTCACGCGGATCTTCACCGCGTTCGGATCGGGCTTGAGCCCGATCCTGTAGAGGCGACGCCGCTCCGCACGGGGGCGGGTCGCGATGACGCGGCGCGCTGCCGTCCGCGGCCCGGGACGCGGCGATTGCGCCGCCTCCGGCGCAGCCCGCCCGGGGCGATGCCGCGCGCCGCACCGCCCGCCCCGGGACGCCGATCCCCGTTTCCCGGTCGACCCCGGCCCGGCCCCGAAGGCGCCCGGATGTGGGGCGCGAGCCGCCCCGGCGGCCCGTGTCCGGGCGCTGCGCGGCCCTGGACCCTGTCGTCAGTCATGCCGGCGGAGCGCAACCAGCGGGCGCAGACAGGCATCCAGATCAACAGGTTGCGGCGGAAATCGCGCTACCCGCCGGGCCCCCGCACCGACCATGACTTCCAGCACAGGTGTTCTGTTGATTAGGTGTTGTAGTATACCAACACACCAAAGCACAGACCGTGCATCAGAGGAGACCGACATGAACTTCCAGACCACCAGCATCCAGTCCCGCAACAGTGGTTTCGCCCGCACCGCCGCGCTGCCGGGCGTCGCCCGCCGCGAGCGCCGCGCCCGCGATTTCGGCGTCGGCTACGGCAGCAGCAGCGGCTATGCCGCCCGCGACCGCTACGCCCCGAATCTCGCCGCCGCCCGCTTCCGCGTCGCCTGACGCGCCCTGTCCACCGTCCCGCCCCCGAGGGAATCCGACCATGATCGCCTACCGCCCCCACGTCCCTTCCTCCACCTCCGCCCGCGCCCTGCGCGAGCTGCCGCCGGCGCCGGCATCGTTCCATGCGCCGCGCCGCGCGCGTGACTTCGGCGTCGGCTACGGCGCCAGCAGCGGCTACGTCTCCCGCGAGCGCTATACCCGCGAGTGGGGCGAGGCGCGCTTCCGCTTCGCCTGAGACGCGCCTGCGGCCGGCGGCGCGATTGACGGTGGCGCGGACCCGGCCCTAGTCTGCAGCCCGTGTCCCCGACCGCGCCGCCATGCCGCTGCCGCTGATGATCGACCTCCACGCGCACAAACCCGGGCGCTTCGCCTCCGCGCCCGGGGCCTCCGTGGGCCGCCGTCCGGTGCAGGCCATCGCGACCGCGGCGCTCCTCCGGCGCGACCGCGGCGGATGCGGCATCGGCTGCGGTCGCGCCATCGGCTCCCGCGCCCGGCGCCCGCGACTGCCGGTTTTCCGCTGAGTCCGCCCGGATGTTCCGCGCCGGCGCGACCCTGGACGAGCTCAACGCACTGGCGCGGAACACCGCGCTGGAGGCGCTGGGCATCGCCTTCACCGAACTGGGCCCGGACTACCTGCGCGGCACCATGCCGGTCGACGCCCGTACCCTCCAGCCCTACGGCCTGCTCCACGGCGGCGCCTCGGTGCTGCTGGCCGAGACCCTGGGCAGCAGCGCCGGCGGCCTGTGCGCGCCGGAAGGCTGCGGCGTGGTCGGCATCGAGATCAACGCCAACCACCTGCGCGGGGTGCGCAGCGGCACCGTCACCGGCACCGCGCGGGCGCTGCACGTGGGCCGCAGCACCCAGGTCTGGGAGATCCGCATCGAGGACGAGGCCGGCCGTCTGGCCTGCGTCTCGCGGCTGACCCTGGCGGTGGTGCCACGACCATAGCCCTGCGGACGGGGAGGGACGCCGCTTGCACGCCCCTTCCGGAGAATCGGCCGGTCCCGGCCGGGACTGCCCCACCGTCGGGCGGGAAGTGCCCGGCCTTCAGGTGATCAGATGCCCGACGTAGCCCAGGGCGGTGAAGCGCAACCTGGCCAGTCCCTCGGGGGTCATCTGGTTGGCGCGGGTGCCCAGCGGCAAGTCGACGGATTCAAAGGCGCGGGTCACCAGCTCCGAGCAGAAGAACGCAACATCCCTGGCAGGGCGCATGCCCTGGGCGGTGCTGAGGAGACAGAGGATGGGACCCGTCGGGTGCATCAGACTCGTCGCGCAGAGGAGGCGGCGCACGGGCCCGGCGCCAGCCAGCCCGGCGTAGTTGTAGTCCTTGTCGATCTGGTGGCCAACGAAATCCCGCACCTGCATTGCCCGGGTTTCATCCGACCTGAGCCGGTGGTGTCGATATGCCACCGCCAGCGTGGCTTCCTGCAAGGCGGAAGCCAGGGGGCGCAGCACAACGCCGTCGCCAATGGCTTCCACGACCAGGTCGTCGCCCACGTAGAGCATTGCATGGCTGACGCTGCTTCCCGTACCGACCCTGATGGCCCGGGAAACGTTGGCATTGGTGGTGGAAACGATGATGTCGGCGACCCGCAGGGTCGAGCTGGGCACGGTGTGCCCGCCGGCGCCTGGATCCAGTGGGATTGCCATGTCGGTACTCCTTGCCCGGGATGAAGGGAGGGAACAGGCCCCCTGCCAGGGGGGCGCAGCCGACGACCCGGGACCGGTGGCTGATAGTGGGTCCTACGGGAAAAAATGCACGGCAAGGACAACAGCCGGGTCGCCCGCACGATCGCGACAGCGACGTGTTGATACGCAGGGCGTGACGACAGGTGGCCCTGCATGGCCCCGGTATCCGGCGGAATGCGCGCGGCAGGCGCCGCGGCAGTCACTGAACGTGGCGCAGGGCACCGGCCTGGGCACTGTTGGCGGCAGCGGGTTGCCAACGGTATCTTGACCGGCTCCCCCGCTTCCCTGCCCCCGTGCGCGCCCTCCGCTACCTCTACCGCGTCCCGATGCTGCTGTGGCACCTGCTGGTGCACCTGCCGCTGACGGTGCTGCTGACCGCGCCGCCGTTCGGGCGCCGGGTGCTCGCCGGCGGCGAACGCCTGGACCATCGCGTGATCCGCGCCTGGTCGGCCGGGCTGATGCGCGTGTTCGGCCTGCGCATGCGGCGGGTGGGCACGCCGGTGGCGGGGGCGGTGATGTTCGTGGCCAACCACGTCAGCTGGATCGACATCGTCGCTCTGCACAGCCAGCGGATGATGGGGTTCGTGGCCAAGCGCGAGATCGCCGGCTGGCCGGTGGTCGGCTGGCTGGCCGGGCGCGCCGAGACCATCTTCCACCAGCGCGGCAGCCAGGAGTCGCTCGGCGGCGTGCTGCACGAGATGCTGGCGCGGCTGCGCTCGGGGCGCGCGGTCGGCGTGTTCCCCGAGGGGCGGACCCGCGACGGCGGCGAAGTCGGGCCGTTCCACGCGCGGATCTTCCTGGCCGCGGTCGAGGCCGGGGTGCCGGTGCAGCCGGTGGCGCTGCGCTACGGCGAGGGCGGCAGCGCCCAGACCCGGGTGGCGTTCGCGCCGGGCGAGAGTTTCTTCGCCAACTTCGTGCGCATGCTCGGCGAGCCGCCCGGGGTGGCCGACGCGGTGTTCCTCGAGCCCATCGGCCCCGGGGACGCGGAAGGGCGGCGGCGCATCGCCGAGACCGCGCGCGAGCGGATCGTGGCGGCGCTGGCGCGATGAGCGCGCGGCCGGCAGGCAGCGAGGCAGGGGTGGCCTGCGAGGACTACGCGCCGCCGTACTGGCTGCGCAACGCGCACCTGCAGTCGGTGCTCGGCTCCAGCCCGTGGCGGCGCCGTCGCGGCGCGCGGGTGCTGCAGGCGACCGGCGCGACGACCACCGCCCACGAGGTCGACGGCGGCGACGGCGTGCGCCTGCGCGGGCTGCACAGCCACGTTCCCGGGGCGCCGTCGCGCGGCCTGGCGCTGCTGCTGCACGGCTGGGAGGGCAGCGCCGAATCGAGCTACATGCAGCTCACGGCGGCCGAACTGCTGGGCCAGGGTTTCGAGGTGTTCCGCCTGAACTTCCGCGACCACGGCGACACCCACCACCTCAATCCCGATCTCTTCCACTCCTGCCGCATAGGCGAGGTGGTGCACGCGGCGGCCGACATCGCAGCGCGCTTCGACGCGCGCCCGATGGTGGTGGCCGGCTACTCGCTCGGCGGCAACTTCGCCCTGCGCCTGGCGCTGCGCGCGCCCGGCGCCGGGCTGCCGCTGGCGAAGGTGGCCGCGGTGTGCCCGGTGATCGATCCGGCCCGCACCATGCTGCAGATGGAGAACGGACTGCCGCTGTACATGCGCTATTTCGAGAACAAGTGGCGCAGTTCGCTGGCGCGCAAGCGCGCGCTGTTTCCCGAGCTTCACGACTTCGACGACCGCGTGCTGCAGCTGGGCATGCGCGATCTGACCGAGTGGATGGTGCACAGGCACACCGCGTTCGGTTCGCTCGACCGCTATTTCGACGGCTATTCGATCGCCGGCGACCGCCTTGCCGGCCTGCGCGTGTCGGCCGACATCCTGATGGCCGAGGACGACCCGGTGATCCCGGTGGACGACTTCCGCGCGCTTGCCCTGCCCGCCGGCGCGCAGCTGCGGATCGCGCGCTGGGGCGGCCACTGCGCTTTCCTGGAGACCGCGGGCATGGACGGCTTCGGCGAACGCTGGGTGGCCAGGCGGCTGGCGGCGGCGGTGGACGGCGACTGAGCCCGGAACGGCTGCCGCCGGCCGGTACAATCACCGGTTCGCCACTGCCGGGCGCCAGGCCCCGATCCGATGCACGCACAGTCCTCCGACGCACTTGCCGCCGCACAGGCGGCCGTCGACGCCGACCCCCGCTCCGGCGCCGCGCAGCTCGCGCTGGCGGCCGCGCTGCAAGCTGCCGGCCGCGGCGAAGAGGCGCTGGCGGCGCTGGAGCGCGCGATCGCGCTCGAGCCCGGGGAAGCCGGCCCGCACGTCCAGCGCGCCAGCCTGCTGCTGGCGCAGCGCAGGCCCGAGGCCGCGCGTGCGGCGCTGGCCGAAGCGCTGGCGCTCGATCCCAACCGCTTCGATGCCTACATCCTGCAGGCCCAGCTGGCGCTGGCCGGCGGCGACGCCGACGAGGCCGCGCGCCTGAACGTGCTCGCCGGCCGGGTGACACCGGATCATCCGCGTTCGATCGCCCTGGGCGCCATGGTCGCGCTGCAGCGCGACGAGCCCCAGGAGGCGCTGGCGCAGGCCACGCGCGCGGCCGAAGCGCTGCCGGACGATCCGCAGGTGCTGCTGGCGCTGGGCCTGGCCTACCTGTCCAACCGCCATTTCGGTTTCGCCGAACAGACCTTCCGCCGCGTGCTCGAGGGCCATCCCGACCACGACGCCCTGCGCATGCTGCTGGCGCAGACCCTGCACGCGCAGCAGCGGCCGGACGAGGCGCTCGATGCCCTGGTGCCGCTGCTCGGCGGCGATTCCGCGCAGGCCACCCCTGCGCGCCTGCGCCTGGCGGCGGGCCTGGCGATGCAGGTGCAGCGGCTGGCCGACGCGCGCGAGTGGGCGCGCCGGGCGCTGCTGGCGCAGCCGGGCGATCGGCTCAACGTCGAGCTGTTCATGCGCGCCTGGCTGGGCGGCGAGGATGCCGCCGGGCGCGCCGACGAGGTGCGCCGCATCCTCGACGGCTGCCTCGCCAGCGTCGCGCAGGCCGGCGTCCTGTGGCAGGCGCGGCTGGCGGTGGAGCACGATGCGGCCGCGGCCGATGCCGTCGTCGACCGCTGGAACGCCGCCGCCCCCGACGACCTGGGCGCCCAGGAAGCGCGCCTGCTGCAGCTGCGCAGGCGCGGCGACGGCGAGGCCGTGCTGGCCGCGGCGCGGCGCATCGTCGCGGCCAATCCCGGCCACGCCGGCGCCCACCGGGTGATCGTGGAGGCGCTCAAGGCCGGCGACTCCGGCGCCGCCGTGGCCCACGTGCAGGGCCTGCTGGCCCGGGCCGGCGACGACGGCGCGCGCGCGCGTCTGCTGGGCTGGATCGGTGCGCTGGAGGACGAGGCGGACGATCCCGCCGCCGCGGTGGAACACTGGACGCAGGCGGCGCGGCTGCGCGCGTCCGCGGGGCTGCCGCTGTCGCCGGTGAGCCTGCCGGTGTCGCAGCTGCCGGCGGGCCCGCTGCCGCCCTGGGATGCCGACGCCCCGCCGGCCGATGGCCTTCGCACGCTGTTCCTGTGGGGTGGCCCAGGCAGCTGCGTGGAGAACGTGGCCGCGGCCCTGTCCGGGCTGCAGGGCTTCAGCGGCGACCGCTTCACCGCCGATCGCGCTCCCGGCGACGCCTTCCAGCGCTATGCCAGCGTGCCGGCGCTGTCGGAAGGCAGCCTCACCGGCGAAGCGGCGATGCGCAGCTGGCGCGAGGCGCTGCCCGGCCGCGGCCTCGGCGATGGCGCGATCATCGACTGGCTGGTGTGGTGGGACAACGCCCTGCTGCGTGCGCTGTGCCCGCACCTGGCCGATGCCGCGGTGCTGTTCGTGGTCCGCGACCCGCGCGACATGCTGCTCGAATGGCTGGCGCACGGATCACCGGCGCAGTTCGCGCTGGCCGATCCCGCCCAGGCCGCCGCCTGGCTGGGGTCGACCCTGTCGCAGATGACCGCGGTGGTTGCCGACGGGCTGTACCGCGCGGCCCTGCTCAAGATCGACGGCGTGGAGGCCGACGCCGGCGCGCTGGCCGGGCGGCTGTCGGAGGTGCTGGGAATCGAGGACCTGCAGGTGCCGGTGCCGCTGCGCCCGGGCAACCTGCCGGCGGGCCACTGGCGGCGCTACGCCGGTGCGCTGGCCGTGCCCTTCGCCACTCTCGCGCCGGTTGCGCACCAGCTTGGCTATCCTGCCGACTGATCCATTCCGGGAGACCACGCAGATGCGCATCCACAGCGACAGCTTCGACAACGGCCGGCCGATCCCCGCCGAATTCGCCATGGGCGCGGCCGACGGCTTCGGCGGCAACCGCAACCCGCACCTGGCCTGGGGCGAGGTGCCCGCGGGCACGCGCTCGTTCGCGCTGCTGTGCATCGACACCGACGCACCCACCGACGCCTCGCTGGCCGGCCGCGAGGACGTCGCGATCCCGGTCGACCACCCGCGCGGCGACTTCGTGCACTGGGCGATGGCCGACATCCCCGGCGAGCTGCGCAGCATCGCCGCAGGCAGCTGCAGCGACGGCGCGACCGCCCGCGGCAAAGCCTCGCCGCCGGGGCCGGCCGGCGCGCGCCAGGGGCTGAACGATTACACCGGCTGGTTCGCCGGCGACCCCGACATGGGCGGCGACTACCGCGGCTACGACGGCCCCTACCCGCCGCCGAACGACCTGCGCGTGCACCGCTATTTCTTCCGCCTGTTCGCGCTCGACGTGGCCAGCCTGGATCTGCCGGAGCGGTTCGTCGCCGGCGACGTCTTCCGCGCCATGCACGGTCACGTCCTGGCCGAGGCGGCGGTGCACGGCACCTACGCCCTGCATCCGTCGCACCGGGGTTCCTGACCGGGCAGCGGCCGTTCCACCGGCCGGGCGTCTGGTGCTGCGGGCAGGCAGGCGGCCGCGCCGGCTCCCCGCGCACACCCGGGAGCTGCTCCGCTCTTGCGATTCCCTCAGGCGGGAGCAGAACTTGCGGTTGATCCCGTCCGCGGGATTCGGTGTCTCAATCCGAGAGATTGGAAACGGAGAAGATTCCGGATCTCCTCCGCGTGAGGAAAAGATCTTTACAAAGATCTTTTCCATTCTACAATCGCTGCATGCCCAAGCCCTTGCGCCCCGAACTCGAACCAGCCCCCCTCCCCCGTGTCGTGGGTGGATTCTCGACGGTTCTCGCCGATCCTCCGTGGCGATTCGCCAACAGGACTGGAAAAGTGGCCCCCGAGCACCGTCGGCTGGATCGATACTCGACGATGACGCTTGACGCGATCAAGGCGCTCGGGGTTTCGGAGGTGACCGCCAGGAACGCGCACCTGTACCTGTGGGTGCCCAATGCCCTGCTCCCGGATGGACTGGAAGTGCTGTCCGCCTGGGGGTTCCGGTATGTGAGCAACATCGTCTGGGCGAAACGCCGGATCGACGGTGGGCCAGATGGTCGCGGCGTCGGGTTCTACTTCCGCAACGTGACGGAGTTGCTGCTGTTTGGCGTCAAGGGCTCGATGCGGACGCTTCCTCCGGGACGTTCACAGGTCAACATGATCGAAACGCGCAAGCGGGAGCATTCCCGCAAGCCTGATGAACAGTACGACCTGATCGAGGCCTGTTCTCCCGGTGCGTACCTGGAAATGTTCGCCCGCTATCCGCGGGAGGGCTGGAGCGTCTGGGGCGACGAATCCGCGGACAACGTCGTACCGCGTGGCGTCGTGCACAAGGGATACGAGGGTGGCTCCGTGCTGCCGCACCTTCTCCCGCACGAGCACATCGAAAAGGACCGGGCCAGGGAAATCGGCAGCCAGCTGGCATTGATGTACAAGTCCGGCCGAAGCATCCGCGAAATTTCGGATGCGGCAGGCTACCCCATCCAGCGGGTGAGGGCCTTGCTGCGCACGGCCGATGTGGAAATGCGGCCCAGGGGAAGGAAAGCCACGGCCTGAACGGCGTCACCCAATGTATGGCTGTTGGTTCCAGGTCGCCTGATTCGCCGCGATGACCAGCAAGGGGCAGGTTCCCATCACACCGCGTCTGACCCGCAACATCGCCTTTTCGAGGTTGGTCGTGGTGGAAGTCCCGACGTCGATGGGCAATTTCGGGTTCCTTTCACGTTCCGGAAGGCTGGCCTGGTACTGGTCCCAGAGCGAACGGGCGAGCGACCGCAGGCTCAGCCTGTCCTGGGTAATGATGACTGCGGCCGATATGACGCCGGCCTCGTGCCAGGCGCGGTACGCGGACAGATCCCGATCCAGGTTTCCATCCTTGGCGTTCCACTCGACGTCCAGCGCAACGCGCCCCTTGAAGTTGTCGACCAGATAGCCTTCCTGGTAGGTCTCGGGCAGCCTGCCGATTTCCTGATTGTTCCGCGAAAACAGGATTCCGCGGGTGCTCAGATCCACCCGTGTTTCGCGCCATCCCATCCGGTGGAACTCTTTATCGATCTGTTGCGCGATATCGCCGCGGTTGCCGCCCTTCCTGAGCCACACCGCCGGATCGAGGGAAAACGAATCCAGAAACCGGGTGATGTCATTCCATTCCCCCGGACACACCGCTCGCAATACGGCGCTGGCGGAGCTGGTTTCCACGAATCCCCAGCGGTGGCGGATCCGCGGGTCCAGCACGAGCGGATCCTCGAAAGTCGTTGTTTCGTACATAGGCGGCACCCGCGACGACCGTCCGGCATCATAGGCTGCGGACGCGAATCAATCCGCGACCGTCTCCGACTCGACCACCATGTCGAGCACATAGGCCAGCGACGAGCCGTCGGCCGGCGGATCGGCGATGGTGTAGCGGTCGAGCCGCAGCACGTTGCGCACGCCCGGCTCGTGGCTGTAGCCCTCGATGTCCTGGTAGAGGAACTGCCAGTCGCCGGCGCCGGTCCTGAGGCCGCCGTCGTCGTAGCTGATCTCGCGCACGTGCAGGCACTGGTAGTCCGGGATCATCGCGTGGTGGCAGGGCACGCGCTGCGCGGCGACCTCCAGGAACACGCGCTCGCCGGGGCCGCCGTAGCGGGTCTGCGGCGTGGGCGTGCCGGTGAAGCGCAGGGTGTCGCCGGCGGTGGTGGTGTAGACCAGCGCGTCGTCGCCGTCGAAGCGCACGCTGCCGCCGGCTTCGAGGCGGCGGGCGATCTCGCCGTCGGACTGCATCAGCGCCGCGTCGGCGCAGGCCATCTGCGTCATCGCCAGCTGCGGGGCGGCGAAGGCGTCGCCGGTCACGGTATAGCTGCCGCCGATGCGGTTGCAGGCGTTGGACACGCCGACGCGGCCATCGGCGAAATCGAGCTGCAGCGGCCTGTCCGCGCGCGGGAACAGGGCGTCGATGCGCGCGCCGTCGCTGCCGGTCGCCTCGGCCAGCGTCCAGTGGTAGGCGGGCAGGCGGGCGGCGTCGAAGGCGGTTGCGGTGTCGGCGGCCGGCGGTGTCGCCGGATCGCGGTCGGCCGGGGTGCACGCGGTGGCCAGCGCAAGCACCAGCAAGGACAGCACAGGAATTCGGATCATGGATGTCTCCTGTCGCAGATGTGGGGAAGTGGACCAATCCTTGAACGGGCGGCGGCAGGGAACGGGGTTGCCGGTCGCCGTGCCTGGTCGCGCAGGCATGCTGGCCGCGCCTCAGTCGCCCGCGGGCAGCCACAGCAGCAGCGCCGCGCCGAGCGCGATCCGGTAGACGGCAAAGCCCGTGTAGCGGTGCTGCTTGATGTAGCCCAGCAGCCATTTCACCACCAGGAATCCGGTGACCGTGGCCGCCGCGAAGGCCAGCGCGACCTCGCCCCAGGCCTCGCCGGCCAGGCCCTGCTCCAGCCACAGCTCCAGGAAGGCGTAGGCGCTGGCCGCGAACATCGTCGGGATGCCGACCAGGAACACGAACTCGGTCGCCGCCGAGCGCCGGCTCAGGCCGGCCAGCATCGCCATGAAGATCGCCGCCGCCGAGCGCGAGGTGCCGGGGAACACGCCCGCGACCACCTGCGCCAGCCCCACCAGGATCGCCACCGTCCAGGTCACCTGCGCGCTGTCGCCGCGCTTCTCCGCGATCCGCTCGGCCACCAGCATCCACACCCCTCCGATGACCAGCGCCCAGGCCACCGGCGTCACCGTCTCGGGCAGCTCCCAGCCGGCCAGGCGCACCGGCAGGCCGACCACGGCGGTGACCAGGAAGGCGACCGCCAGCTTCATCGCGTAGTCGCGGCTGTCGCGCTCGCCCAGCCCGGTGGCCAGCGCCCAGATCCGCTGCCGGAACACCAGGGTGATGGCGAGGATGGCGCCGGCCTGGATGACGATGTTGAAGAAGTCCGATCGCTCGCCCAGCCAGCGCTGGGCGATCAGCAGGTGGCCGGTGCTGGAGACGGGGAGGAATTCGGTGAGCCCCTCGATGATGCCGAGGAGGAGGGCGGACAGGGTCGAGGACATTGGGGACCAGGGCTGGGGACGGGGAGGACGGACGGCGGGCGGGTGCGCGGGCCGTTCTGGTGCATTTCGCAACCGGCCTGCACCAGAGTGGTGCAGGCCTCGGCGACGTGCTTTCCGCGGCCCTGCAGAATCAATATTTTATGGGGATCTTCAGGTTGGCACAGCGCTTGCTCAACATCCTGTGTCCGGCCAGCGGCCCGCCATATCCGGCAGCTTAACGCCCCCGGCCCGCCAGCCCTAAGCCCTCCCGCCCTCGACCCTCCAACCACAAGGCCTCCCATGTCCATCGAATCCGTGGATAAGCTCATCTCCGACCACCGCGTCGAATTCGTCGATCTGCGCTTTGCCGACATGCGCGGTGTGCAGCACCACGTCACCTTCCCCAAGTCGATCGTCGAGGCCGAGCTGTTCGAGGACGGCAAGATGTTCGACGGCAGCTCGATCCACGGCTGGCGCGGCATCCAGAACTCGGACATGGTGCTGCTGCCCGATCCGTCCACCGCCTTCCTCGATCCGTTCACCGCCGATCCGACCCTGGTGCTGACCTGCGACGTGCTCGACCCGACGACCATGCAGGCCTACACCCGCGACCCGCGCGGGATCGCCCGCCGCGCCGAGGCCTACCTCAAGTCCAGCGGCATCGCCGACCAGGCGTTCTTCGGCCCGGAGCCGGAGTTCTTCATCTTCGACTCGGTGCGCTACGCCAACGAGATGGGCCACACCTTCTTCCACGTCGACTCGGAAGAGGCGCACTGGAACTCGGGCAAGGAATACGACGGCGGCAACAGCGGCTACCGCCCGGGCGTGAAGGGTGGCTACTTCCCGGTGGCGCCGCTCGATTCGCTGCACGACCTGCGCGCGGAGATGTGCAAGACCCTGGAGCAGGTGGGGATCGAGGTCGAGGTGCACCACCACGAGGTCGCCAACGCCGGGCAGTGCGAGATCGGCACCCGCTTCAACTCGCTGGTGAAGAAGGCCGACGAGCTGCTGACGATGAAGTACATCATCAAGAACGTGGCCTTCCGCAACGGCAAGACCGCGACCTTCATGCCCAAGCCGCTGGTCGGCGACAACGGCAGCGGCATGCACGTGCACCAGTCGCTGGCCAAGGACGGGAAGAACCTGTTCTCCGGCGACGGCTACGGCGGGCTGTCGCAGACCGCGCTGTGGTACATCGGCGGCATCTTCAAGCACGCGCGTGCGATCAACGCCTTCGCCAACGCCTCCACCAACTCCTACAAGCGCCTGGTGCCGGGCTTCGAGGCGCCGGTGATGCTGGCCTACTCGTCCTCCAACCGCTCGGCCAGCTGCCGCATTCCCTACGTCGCCAATCCCAGGGCGCGCCGCATCGAGATGCGTTTCCCCGATCCGGTGAACTCGGGCTACCTGACCTTCGCCGCGCTGATGATGGCGGGCCTGGACGGCATCCGGAACCAGATCGATCCGGGCGGCCCCAGCGACAAGGACCTGTACGACCTGCCGCCGGAGGAAGAGAAGAACTACCGCACGGTCTGCCATTCGCTCGACCAGGCGCTGGAAGCGCTCGACGCCGACCGCGAGTTCCTCAAGGCCGGCGGCGTGTTCAGCGACGACTTCATCGACGCCTACATCGCGCTGAAGATGAAGGAAGTCACGGCGTTCCGTGCCGCGACGCATCCGCTCGAATACCAGATGTACTACGCGATCTGATGAGCATGAATCTTCCCACTGCAGCAGCGTCGGGCCGGCGGCTGTCCGGCCCGTCGCAGCGCGACGGGCGTTCGGGGCGGGCGCGCGGCAGTGCCGCGCAAGCGCCCACCCCTCACCCGCTCGAATACCAGATGTACTACGCGATCTGATGAGCATGAATCTTCCCACTGCAGCAGCGTCGGGCCGGCGGCTGTCCGGCCCGTCGCAGCGCGACGGGCGTTCGGGGCGGGCGCGCGGCAGTGCCGCGCAAGCGCCCGCCCCTCACCCGCTCGAATACCAGATGTACTACGCGATCTGATGCGCACGACGCCCGGTCGCGATGGCCGGAGCGTCGGAAACAAGTGAGCTGGTTCATCCGCCGATCGACCGCCCCCGGGCGGTGCGACAGGCGAAGTGTTGGCCGGTTTCGACCGGCTGGTGCCCCGGTGCCCGCAGGGCGCCTCCTTCCCCCCACGGTCGGAGGTGCCGCCGCAGGACCGGGATGCGGCCTCCCCCATGACGGCCGCGCCCTTGCCTCCAGGAGTCTGTCCAGCAACGCCGAACACACGAACACGACGACAGCAAGGCCGGACACGCGGCAGGGCGGCGCAGACCGCCCGCCGCGGCCCCGAGCGCATGGGGATGCGCAACGGGCATCGCGACCGCAACACCGCACCAGGATGGGGGAGGGCTTTTCAACCTTGCACGAGGAGCCTGTCATGTCGTTTCGCAAGATCGCAGCTGCAAGCCTGCTGTCCACCGCCCTGTTCACGGCCGGCGGCGCCGCCGCCGAAGTGTCCGGATCGGTGACGGTGGTCAGTGACTACCTGTTCCGCGGCGTTACCCAGACCAGCGAGAAGCCCGCGCTGCAGGGCGGGCTGACCTGGGAACACGAAAGCGGCGCCTACGTCGGCGCCTGGGGCAGCAGCATCAGCTGGCTGTCGGATTCGGATCCGGATATCTCCAGCCAGGTCGAGCTTGATGTCTTCTTCGGCTACGCCGGCGACTTCGGCGACAGCGGCGTGGGCTGGGACGTCGGCGCCAACGGGTACTGGTACCCGGGCCACTACCCGGCCGGTTTCAACGATGCCGACACCCTGGAGCTGTACGCCGGCCTGAGCTGGAGCGTGCTCAGCGCCAAGTACTCCTATGCCACCACCGACCTGTTCGGCATTCCCGATTCCGACGGCAGCAGCGCGCTCGACCTCGACGCCGGCTGGGAGTTCGACGGCGGCTGAAGCGTCGGTGGCGGCTGGAGCCGGCAACGGGTGAGCGGCTACGGCGGCGCGCTCGACTACGACTACTGGCGGCTCAGCGCCGGCAAGAGCTTCGACAACGGCTTCGCCATCGGCATCGCCTGGCACGACACCGACATCAGCGGCGCGGACGACACCTTCCTGGTGTCGCTGTCGAAGGCGTTCTGACCCGGCACCGCGACACCCCCCACAGGAGGCGTTCCATGAAACTGATCATCGCCATCATCCGGCCGTTCAAGCTCGACGACGTGCGCGAAGCGCTCGGCGAGGCCGGCGTATCCGGACTCACCGTCACCGAAGTCAAGGGCTTCGGCCGACAGAAGGGCCATACCGAGCTGTACCGCGGCGCCGAGTATGTCGTCGACTTCCTGCCCAAGCTCAAGATCGAGGCCGCCGTCTCCGACGAGGTCTTCGATGCCGCGCTCGAGGCGATCACCACGTCCGCCGGCACCGGCAAGGTCGGCGACGGCAAGGTGTTCGTGCTCGCGCTCGACCAGGTCGTCCGCATCCGCACCGGCGAAATCGACGCCGATGCCCTCTGATCCTTCCGGAGATTGACACCATGAAAACGACAATGCTCTCCGGGTTCACGACCCGCCTCCGCACCGCGGCGCTGGGCCTGCTGCTCGGCCTGGCGGCCCTGGCGATGGCGCCGGCCGCCTTCGCCCAGGGTGGCGGCACTGCGGCGATCGCATCCGGCACCCCGAACCCCGCCGCGGCCGATGCCGCGGCCGACGCCGGATCCGTGAGCGCCGATGCGTCCCCCGTACAGGCATCCGTCGCGGCGGATACGGAAGCCGGCGCGCCCGCGTTCGACAGCGGCAACGTCGCCTGGATGCTCACCTCGACCCTGCTGGTGCTGCTGATGGTGGTGCCGGGCCTGGCGCTGTTCTACGGCGGCATGGTGCGGTCGAAGAACGTGCTGTCGGTGATCATGCAGGTGCTGGTGGTGTTCTCGGCGGTGGTTCTGCTGTGGGTGTGCTACGGCTACAGCGCCGCGTTCACCGAAGGCAATGCCTTCTTCGGTTCGTTCACCGAAAAGGCCTTCCTGCGCGGCATCACCGCGGACACCGACGCCGACGGCCTGCCCG
The DNA here is from genome assembly GCA_934541015.1 of uncultured Luteimonas sp. Taxonomy (GTDB): domain Bacteria; phylum Pseudomonadota; class Gammaproteobacteria; order Xanthomonadales; family Xanthomonadaceae; genus Luteimonas. Next base: position 57,600 of record CAKTDC010000005.1, on the reverse strand, counting down.
AGTTCCTGTTCATCGTGTTCCAGTCCACCTTCGCCGGCATCACCGCCGCGCTGATCGTCGGCGCCTTTGCCGAGCGCGTCAGGTTCACCGCGGTGCTGCTGTTCGCGCTGATCTGGGTGACGTTCTCCTACCTGCCGATGGTGCACATGGTGTGGAGCGGCGAGGGCGGCTTCCTGGCGCACAAGGGCGTGATCGACTTCGCCGGCGGCACGGTGGTGCACATCAACGCCGGCATCGCCGGGCTCGTCGGTGCCTACTTCCTCGGCAGCCGCCTGGGCTATGGCAAGGAAGCGCTGAAGCCGCACAACGTGCCCTTCACCTTCATCGGCGCGGCGCTGCTGTGGGTGGGCTGGTTCGGCTTCAACGCCGGCTCGGCGCTGGCGGCCGACGCCGCGGCCTCGCTGGCGATGATCAACACCATGGTGGCCACCGCCGCCGGCGTGGTGGCGTGGAGTCTGGTCGAGGCGATCGCCAAGGGCCGCCCGTCGGCGCTGGGCGCGGCCTCCGGCGCGATCGCCGGTCTGGTCGGGATCACCCCGGCGGCGGGCACGGTCGGGCCGATGGGTGCGATCGTGATCGGCCTGGCCGCAGGCGCCCTGTGCGTGTGGGGCGTCAACGGCCTCAAGCGCCTGCTGCGCGTGGACGACACTGCCGACGTGTTCGGCGTGCACGCGGTCGGCGGCATCGTCGGCGCCCTGCTCACCGGCGTGTTCAGCGCGCAGTCGCTCGGCGGCACCGAGGCCGACCTGGCGATCGGCGTGCAGGTCTGGGTGCAGCTGCTCAGCGTGCTGTTCACCATCGCCTGGTGCGCGGTGGTGACCGCCGTCGCCATCCTCATCGCCAGGGCCGCGGTCGGCCTGCGCGTGAGCGAGGAGCACGAGCGCGAAGGCCTGGACATCGTCTCCCACGGCGAATCCGCCTACGGGAGCTGACCACAACGAACATCCGAACCTCCCCCCAGGAGTGTTGCGGGCAGCGCAGGCTGCCCGCTTTTTTTTGGATCTTCTCCCAAGTGCGGGGAGGATCGTCAGTTCCGCTGTCGGAACGACGCCGCGCCCTGCCGGCCGGGGAGCAATCCCCGGCCCGGGGCGACCCTCGACCCGCAAGCCCCGATCCAGCTCTGCTCCTGTTTCCCGCACTCGGATGAAGAACTTTATTGTCGGGTGGGGGCCGTGACCGTCTTGCATTCCCCCGGACCCCACGCTGCAATGCCCGCATGCCCGTCGTCGTCCGCCTCGCCCTCGTCCTCGCCTGCCTGTTCGCGCTCGTCGCCTGCCAGCACGGCGCGCCGCGCAACCCGCTCGCGGTCTGGGTGCCCTCGGACAACCACGACGTCCGCCGCGCGCAGCTGATCGTGCTGCACTACACCGAGCAGGACTCGGTGCAGCGCAGCCTGCTCACCCTGCGCAGCCGCAACAGCGGTGGTCCGGTCAGCGCCCACTACCTGGTCGGCGACGATGGCGCCATCTACCAGCTGGTGGCCGACCAGCACCGCGCCTGGCATGCCGGCGCCGGCCGCTGGGGCACGATCCACGACCTCAACTCGGCCTCGATCGGCATCGAGATCGACAACGACGGCAGCGAAACCTTCAGCGATGCCCAGGTCGATGCGCTGATCCGCCTGCTCGACGATCTCACCAGCCGCCACCGCATCCCGAAGTCCGCGGTGATCGGCCATTCCGATCTCGCCCCGGGGCGCAAGATCGATCCCGGTCCCCTGTTCCCGTGGAAGCGGCTGTTCGACGCCGGCTTCGGCCTCTGGCCCGATCCCGACGTACCGCCGCCGCCCCCCGGTTTCGACCCGGTCAACGCCCTGCGCCTGATCGGCTATCCGACCGACGACCTCGAAGCGACCATCCACTCCTACCGCATGCGCTTCCGCGGCGACAACGGCAAGTCCCTCGATGCGGAGGACCTGCGCATCCTGCACGCGCTGACCTGGCGGCGCGTGGACTGATCGCGTCGCGCGCGACGCGATCCGGGGAGTATCGTGGCGCACCGGCGCCCGCGCCGCCCCGACCGGAAGGACCGCCATGACCAGCAGCGAACCCGTCTTCCACACCAATCCCATGTCGCGCGGCCGCATCGTGCGCTGGATGCTCGAGGAGCTCGGCGTCGAGTACCGCACCGTGGTCCAGGAATACGGCGCCGGCATGAAGTCACCGGAATACCTCGCGATCAACCCGATGGGCAAGGTCCCGGCGCTGCAGCACCGCGGCATCGTGGTCACCGAGGCTGCGGCCATCTGCGCCTACCTCGCCGACGCCTTCCCCCGGGCCGGGCTCGCGCCCGCCGCCGACGATCCGCTGCGCGGCCCCTACCTGCGCTGGATGTTCTTCGCCGCCGGCCCGGTCGAGGCGGCGGTGACCGCCAGGGCGCTGGGCCAGCTGCCGCCGCCGGAGAAATCCGGCTTCGTCGGCTACGGCAGCTTCGAACAGACCGTGGACACCCTCGAGCTCGCCGCTGCCTCCGCCTCGCCGTGGCTGCTGGGCGAGCGCTTCAGCGCCGCGGACGTCTACGTCGGCGGCCAGGTCGATTTCGGCATCGCGTTCAAGTCGATCCCCGAGCGCCCGGCCTTCACCGCCTGGGCCGAGCGCCTGCGCGGGCGCGAAGCCTATCGCCGCGCGAAGGCGATGGATGATGCGCTGATGCCGAAGGGCTGAGCGCCGCAGGCGCGTCGCCGGCCGCCGCGTGCCCTATATTGCTGCAATGCCGCAGCAGCTTCCGCCCTCCGCCGACGTCGATGCGCTGTCCACGCCGATCCTGCGGGCCGGCACGGACGGACGGATCGTGGGCTGCAATACCGCTTTCGCGCGCTGGCTCGGGGTCGGGCGCCGGCGGCTGCTGGGCCAGCCGGTGGCGGCGCTGGAGGTCGACGGCGGCAACCTGCGCCAGGCGCTGGAGCGGGTGGGCGGCGACGACGAGGGCGCGCAGCGGCTGCGGCGGGTGGCGCTGGGGTTCCAGGGCGGCGAGCCCTGCTTCGCCGATGCCTGGCTGAGCCGCGAGGGCGGCGGCCTGCTGCTGGAGTTCCATCCGGTGGACGAGTTCCCCGGCGAGGATCCGGCCACCGCGCTGCCGCTGGCGCTGTCGGCGGCGTTCAGGGGGCTGGCGCACGAGCTGCGCAATCCGCTGGCCGGGCTCCGCGGCGCGGCGCAACTGCTGGGGCGGCGGGTGGTCGATGCGGAGTCGCGCGAGCTGCTGGAGGTGGTGCGCAGCGAGGTCGACCGGCTGGCGCTGCTGGTCGACCGGCTGCTGTCGCCGGCGCCGCCGCGGCCGCACGGGCCGGTCAACATCCACGCGGTGCTGGAGCAGGTGCTGCGCCTGGCCGAGAGCGACGCCGGCTGGGCGGTCCTGCTCACCCGCGATTACGACCCCAGCCTGCCCGGACTGCAGGGCGATCCCGACCGCCTGACCCAGGCGATCTGGAACCTGGTGCGCAACGCCATCCAGGCCGGCGCCACCCAGGTCACGCTGCGCACGCGCGCGGAGTTCGCCGTGCGCATCGGCGAGCAGCTGCATCCGCTGGTGCTGCGCATGGAGATCGTCGACGACGGCAGCGGCGTGCCCGAGGCGCTGGCCGAGCAGATCTTCCTGCCGCTGGTGTCCGGCCATGCCGACGGCAGCGGCCTGGGGCTGGCGCTGGCGCAGCAGGTGGCGCGCGAGCACCGCGGCTCGCTCAGCTATCGCTCGCGGCCGCGGCATACGGTGTTCACCCTGCTGCTGCCGCTCGGCGAGGGCGGGGCCGAGGATATTCCGGAACCGCGCGCCGGGGAGGCGAACGATGTCCACTGATCCGGCCACGGTCTGGGTGGTCGACGACGACCGGCCGGTGCGCTTCGTGCTGGCCACCGCGCTCAGCGATGCCGGCTACCGGGTGTCGGGCTTCGACTCGGCCGAGGCGGTGCTCGATGCGCTGGACTCGCGCCCGCCGCCGCAACTGCTGTTCACCGACGTGCGCATGCCCGGCGACAGCGGCCTGGCCCTGCTCGACGCGCTGAAGGCGCGGCACCCGCGGCTGCCGGTCGTGGTCATGTCGGCCTTCACCGACGTGGCCAGCACCGCCGGCGCCTTCCGCGGCGGCGCCCACGAGTTCCTGTCCAAGCCCTTCGACCTGGACGACGCGGTGGCGCTGGCCGAACGCGTGCTGGGCGAAGGCAGGGGCGGTGCCGGCGACGCCGGGGACGCCGCGGTGGCTGGCGATGCCGGCAGCGACGCCGATGCGCTGGTCGGCGACACCCCGGCGATGCGGCAGCTGTTCCGCGCCATTGGCCGGCTGGCGCAGGCGCCGCTGTCGGTGCTGGTCACGGGCGAGACCGGGACCGGCAAGGAGCTGGTCGCGCGTGCGCTGCATCGCGAGTCGCCGCGGTCGCACGGACCCTTCGTCGCGCTCAACACCGCCGCGATCCCGGCCGAGCTGCTGGAGAGCGAGCTGTTCGGCCACGAGGCCGGGGCCTTCACCGGCGCCGCGCGGCGCCACATCGGCCGCTTCGAGCAGGCCCACGGCGGCACCCTGTTCCTCGACGAGATCGGCGACATGCCGGCCTCGCTGCAGACCCGCCTGCTGCGGGTGCTGGCCGGCGGCGAGTTCTTCCGCGTCGGCGGGCGCGAGCTGATCCGGGTCGATGTGCGCGTGGTCGCGGCCACCCACCAGGACCTGGAGGCGAAGGTCCGCGCGGGCAGCTTCCGCGCCGACCTGCTGCACCGCCTGGACGTGGTCCGCCTGCGCCTGCCGCCGCTGCGCGAACGCCGCGACGACGTGCCGCGGCTGGCCGAACGCTTCCTGAAGCTGGCCGCCGAGCGCTTCGACCTGCCACCCCGGCGCTTCGACCGCGGCGCGCTGGAGCGGCTGCTGGCGCATGACTGGCCCGGCAACGTGCGCGAGCTGGAGAACCTGTGCTGGCGCGTGGCCGCACTGGCGCCGGCCGAGGTGGTCACCCGCGCCGACCTGGGCGATGCGCTGGGCGCGGCGCCGGCCGGGCGCGACGACTGGGTGTCGCTGCTCAAGGACTGGGCGCGCGGCCAGCTCGCCGCCGGGCAGCCCGGGCTGCATGCGAAGGCGCGCGAGCGCATGGATCGTGCGCTGCTGGAAGCGGCGCTCGAACACAGCGGCGGCCGCCGCGCCGAGGCGGCCGCGCTCCTGGGCGTGGGCCGCAACACGCTCACCCGCAAGCTCGGCCCCGGCCGCCGGCGCGGCGACGGCAACGGCGCCTGACCGCGGTGCCGCCGCCCCGGGTGATGCGGGACGGCAGTCGTTACCATGGCAGGGCTGACGCGGCGCCGCCGCCGCCGCGGGCCGTCCGATGCGATTTCGAGGAAGCCCCATGTCCCGACTCCCGACCGCTGCCGCTTGCGTCGTGCTGGCGCTGACCGCCTGCGGCGGCGGGCCGCCGCGGGTCCCCGAGCCCGCTCCCGCCGCTCCCGAGCGCCACATCGCCGCCACCGGCACCGCCCAGCGCGCGATCGCCAACCTGGCGTCGGCCTCGGGCAGCCTGGTCAGCGGGCGCGTGGTGCTGACCCAGGCCGCCGACGGCGTGCGCATCCGCGGCGAGATCGGCGGCCTGGTGCGCAACGGCGCGCACGGCCTGCAGGTGCACGAGCGCGGCGACTGCAGCGCGGTCGACGCCGGCAGCGCCGGGCGCTACTACGATCCGCGCACCGGCCCGCGGCAGAGCGGCGGCGTGGGCGAGACGCCGGGGCGGATCATCGCCGGCAGCGACGGCGTGTCCCGCGCCGACCTGCTGGTGCCCGGCGCGGTGCTGGGCGGCGGCGCCGACAACGACATCGCCGGCCGCGCCCTGCTGGTGCTGGGCGCCACTCCGGGCGCGATCAGCGCGCGCGTGGCCTGCGGGGTCATCACGATCCCGGAATGATCGGCGGGTAGACTGGCCGGGTCACCCAGAATCCGAACGAGGGATCCGATGCGCCATTCGATGATTGCCGTCCCCGTGCTGCTGGCCCTTGCCGCCTGCAGCCCCAGCCAGGACCAGCCCGCCGGAACCACCGCGACGCCCGAGGCCACGCCGCCGCCGATCGAGGTGCAGGCGCCGCCGGCCGCCGCCAGCGCGCACACCACCCTGAGCCCGACCGAGGGCAACCAGACCGCCGGCAGCCTGCAGTTCACCGTCGTCGACGGCGTGGTGCACGCCACCGGCGAGGTCACCGGCCTGACCGCCGGCGCCCGCCACGGCTTCCACCTGCACGAGCACGGCGACTGCAGCGCGCCCGACGCCACCAGCGCCGGCGGCCACTTCAATCCTGCTGGCGTCGATCACGGCCGCGTCGGCCACGGCAGCCACCACGGCGGCGACAGCGACAACCTGGAGGCGAACGCCGACGGCGTGGCCACCGTGGATGCGCGCTTCGAGGGCGTCACCATCGGCGACGGCGCGGCCACCGACATCGTCGGCAAGGGCGTGATCGTGCACGCCGACGCCGACGACTACGTGACCCAGCCCACCGGCAACGCCGGCGCGCGCCTGGCCTGCGGCGTGATCGCGCTCGGCGCCGACTGATCGCGGCTGCTCCCGGGTCCGGCGCCTGCTTCCCCGGACCCTGTCTCCTGCGCCAGGCGGCCCGGTGCAGGAGCATCGTCAGGCGCGACCGGGATGCCTGCCTGCGCGGCATTCGCCCGGGCGAGGCCGGGCGCGGGTGCACCTGAGCGCGCCTACAGCGGGTCGGCGTGATCGTAGGACACGGAAATGCCGTGGGCTTCGAGCACGGCGGCGAGCTGGCGCTGGCGCATCTCGAACCGGGCGAAGTGGCGGCGCAGGGCGTCGCCTTCGCCGTCGGGGCGGTAGCGCTCGCGCCAGGCGTCGGGTGCGAACAGCACCAGCCGCGCTTCGCCGTCGACATAGCGCAGCAGCGGCTCGGGCGGCGCGTCCAGGGTCGCTTCGACCGCAGGCGACAGCAGGGCGGTTTCGATCAGCGGCCACAGCGGCGCGAGGCCCAGGTGCTCGTACTGCAGGGCGGTCATCGCCAGCAGGTCGTGCACGGTGAGGTAGCGGGCGTGCTCGATCCGGGTGCCGAAGGCGTCCTGCGCGAGCAGGGCGGTGTCGGGCGCGGCCATGCCCAGATCCAGCAGCACCGCCTCCATCCGTTCCTGCACCGGCTCCAGCCCGGCCGCATCGCCAGACAACAGGAACGGCAGGCAGCGCAGGCGGCCGCCGAGCAGCTGGCGGTCGCACTGCAGCGGCAGCGGCACGTCGCCGTCGGCGTCGGCGCCGAAGGCGATGATGCGCGGACCCTTTGCGCCCGGCGCGCGCTGGCGCAGTTCGTGCAGACGGCGATGGACCGGCCATCCCGGGCGCAGGATTTCGGCCGGGTCGAAGTGGGCCGCGGCGAAGGCCAGCTCCAGGTCGCGCACGCCCGGCGCCAGGGCGTCGAGGTCGCGGCCGACCAGGCCGGCAAGCCTGCCCGCGGTGTTCTGGTCCAGCGCGGCATGTGCGGGCACCGGATCCTCGCCGAGCTCCAGCGCCAGGACTCCGACCACGCCTTCAAGCGCGGGCAGCGTGGCAGTGTGTTGATCGTTCATCGGCCCATGCGCAACGGTACGTTAGACTGCGCATTATGCCCGCCCGCGCCACGGGCCCGGCCCGAGAGGAACCACGATGCTGCTAGGTCGACCCGTCGCCGTGCTGGGCGGCGTCCGCATTCCCTTCTGCCGCCAGAACACCGCGTACTCGGACGTCGGCAACCTCGGGATGTCGGTACGGACCCTCGGCGCGCTGGTGGAGAAGTTCGGCCTGCACGGCCAGCAGCTGGGTGAAGTGGCCATGGGCGCGGTGATCAAGCACTCCGCGGACTGGAACCTCGGGCGCGAAGCGGCGCTGTCCTCGGGCCTGTCGCCGCTCACCCCCGGGGTCACCCTGCAGCGCGCCTGCGGCACCTCGCTCGACAGCCTCAATCTGATCGCCGGCAAGATCGCCAGCGGGCAGATCGAGTCGGGCATCGGCGGCGGTTCCGATACCACTTCCGACGTGCCCATCGTCTACGGCAGGACGCTGCGCCGGCGGCTGCTCGACGCCAACGCCGCCAGGAGCGCGCGCGGGCGGCTGGCCGCCTTCCGCGGGTTCCGCCTGGGCGAGCTCAAGCCCGACTTCCCCGGCGTGGCCGAGCCGCGCACCGGCAAGTCGATGGGCCAGCACTGCGAGGACATGGCCAAGGAGTGGAACATCTCGCGCGACTCGCAGGACGAACTCGCCGTCGCCTCGCACCACAGGCTCGCCGCCGCCTACGGGCGCGGCTTCTTCGACGGCCTGGTGGCGAGCTTCCGCGGCGTGTCGCGCGACAACATCCTGCGCCCGGACAGCTCGCTGGAAAAGCTCGCCACGCTCAAGCCCGCGTTCGACCGCAGCTCCGGCCGCGGCACGCTGACCGCGGGCAACTCCACGCCGCTCACCGACGGCGCCGCGGCCTGCCTGCTGGCGAGCGAGGACTGGGCCGCCACGCACGGCCACGAAGTGCTGTGCCGGATCCGCGACGTGCACGTGGCCGCGGTCGACTTCGTGCACGGCGAAGGCCTGCTGATGGCACCGACCGTGGCCGTGGCCGAGATGCTCGCCCGCAACGGCCTGACGCTGCAGGACTTCGACATCTACGAGATCCACGAGGCCTTCGCCGCCCAGGTGCTGTGCACCCTGCGCGCCTGGGAGAGCGAGGACTACTGCCGCAACCGCCTCCAGCTCGACGCGCCGCTGGGCCGCATCGACCCGGAGAAGCTCAATCCGGTCGGCTCCTCGCTGGCCACCGGCCACCCCTTCGCCGCCACCGGCGCGCGCATCGTCGCCACCGCCGCCCGGCAGCTGCAGGAACGCGGCGGCGGCCGCGCGCTGATCTCGATCTGCACCGCCGGCGGGATGGGGGTGGTGGCGATCCTGGAGCGCTAGGGGGGCGCGCAGGAGACCGGCATCAACCTCGTCCCCGCGCGGAGCCTGTCCACCCGTGCTGGAGCCGGGAGCGGGGAGCCAGTGGCTGTTCTCGATCCCCGCAAGGCACTGGATGCCCGCCTTCGCGGGCATGACGGGCAACGCACTTGCGGGACATCACGCTGCCCGGCGGATGTCAGTCGACGATCACCACCGTCGCCGCAGCTGCCGCCGTCATCGCGGTCAGGCCGACGGCCACGCGCAGGCCGAAGGCGCGGCCGCCGCTGACCAAGGCGACCACCGATTTGGCCGCCGCGCTCGCGGCGAGCAGGCCGACCACCGCCCAGCGCGCCTGTGGCGCGCTGATGTCGCCGTCGCGGAACAGGGTGGCGACCGAGGCGACCGCCGCCTGCAGTTCGGCCAGCGCGGTGAGGAAGGCGGTGGCCATGGCGGCGCCGGATCCGAGCCAGTGCACCGCGGCCTGGGAGGCGAACAGGACGCCGGCGATCAGCGCGGCGAAGCCGATGGCGTGGCCGATGCGGAACATGCGGGTGGCGGCGGTGGGCGGCGGCGCGTCGACCGTCTCGCCGCGGTGGAAGCCCAGCAGCGCGCCGAGGACGAGTACGGTGCCGGCCGCACCCAGTTCGACCGCCACTTCCGGCAGCAGTGCGGGCGCCACCGCGAGCAGGACCGGGACGAACAGGCTGAGCGAGGCCAGGTTGGCGAGCATGGTCGCGCCAACCGAGGTCGACAGCAGCGCCGGGTCGGCCTTCGCCCGCTGGCCGAAGCCGGCGGTGGCGGCGGTGGAGGACACGTAGCCGGCAAAGAAGCCCGAAACCACCAGCCCCCAGCGGGTGCCGATCACCCGCAGCGCGACATGGCCCAGGGCGCCGATGGCCATCACCAGCACCACCAGCTTCCACACCGTGGCCAGGTTGAGCGCGCCCCAGGGGCCGATCGGTTCGTCCGGCAGCAGCGGCAGCACGATCAGCGCGAAGGCGAGCAGGATCAGGCCGTCGGCGATCTCGCGGTCGCTCACCAGTTCGCGGCTGAAGCGGTGCAGGCGGCGCTTGGCGTAGATCAGGATCGCCACCAGTACCGCGAGCATGCCCGCCGCGCCGGGCGTGCGCATCGCCAGCCCGCCGAGCAGGCAGCTGGTCACCAGCGCCAGCTCCGAGGTGATGCCGGTATCGACCGCGCTGGTGCGCAGGTAGCTGATCGCGGCAAATGTGCCGGTGAGCACCAGCGCGACCAGGAAGGCGGGCATGCCCAGCCACAGCGTGATCGCGCCGGCCAGCGCGGCCAGGGTGTGCGTGCGCAGGCCGGCGGCGATCGCCGGATCGCTCTCCTTGCGGCGCTCGTACACCAGGCCGATGAGCAGGCCGGCGCCGAGCGCGGTGGTCAGCGACAGCAGGGGCAGGTCATCGGCTCCGGGCATCGGGCGATGATGCCGTCCCCGCGCGGCGGGGGATAGGGGCCGCACCCGTGCGCCGTCGCCGGGGCGCGGAAACGTCCCCGGTCAGGCCAGGTCGCGGGGGTCGGGATCGGCCAGCCTCGGCAGGCCATGCTCGTCGCGGATCTCGACCATGGCCGCATCCGCCACCGGGGCCGGATCGTCGGCGGGGATCGGTGCCACCGCTTCGCCGCGGCCCGCGCGCAGGGCGTTGGCGTAGCACAGGGCGGCGCGGGCGTGGTCGCCGCGTGCCGTGCAGGCCTCGCCCAGCGCTTCCCAGTCCGCGGAGCTGCCGCCATGCGCCAGCGCCTCGCGCCACAGCGCCTCCGCCCGGGCGTGGTCGCCCTGCGCCTGCGCCAGGCGGGCGAGCGTGGCGCGGGTGGCGAAGCTTCCCGGATGCGCCTGCAGCCAGCGTCCGGCCTGGGCGCGCCGCTGCTCCACCCGGTCCATCGGCAGGCGCCCGTACAGCGCGGCCAGGCGTTCGTCCCAGCGCGTGTCCAGCGCCCGCTCGATGCTGCGGCAGGCGGCTTCGTCCCAGCCGGCTTCGGCCGCGCGGGTGGCGTAGGTGGCCACGATCGCGGGCTCCGCCTTCAGTGTCCTGGGCAGGGCCTCCCAATGCGCGGCGAAGGCGTTGTCGTCGCCCTCGCGCAGCGCCGCCTCGGCCCAGCGCAGCTCGCGATCGGCGAGTTCGGAACCGGTCCAGGCGCGCTGCTTGCGCAGCGTGCCGAGCAGTCCGTAGGCCGCAGTGGCGCGGCCCGAGCGCGCCAGGGCCTCGGCGCGCAGGGCGAGGCCGCGCGGGGGCAGGGGCTGCGCGGCGGACGCGTCGAGCGCAACCAGCGCGTCGGTGGGGCGGTCCTCGGCCAGGGCCAGTTCGGCGACGGCGATCGCGTGCAGCTCGGGGTGGCGGGCCGCGAGCGCATCGAGATGGCCGCGGGCGCCGTCGGCCTCGCCGGTCGCCAGCGCCGCCTGCGCGGCACCGATGCGCGCGGGCGCTTCCACCGCCTCGTCCGCGGCCGCCTGGACCAGCAGCTTCTCCGCCTTCGCATAGTGGCCCTGGTGCAGCGCTTCCAGGCCGTCGCCGATGCGCGCGCGATGGCGGCGGTCGCGGTGCCGGCCCCAGGCGCGGAACGGCGACGCCAGCAGCGTCCACGCCAGCCACAGTGCCAGCACGGCGCCGATCGCGATCCAGCTCGCATAGAGCACGGTGCTGGTGTAGTCGTGGCCGCGCCAGCGCACCAGCACCAGGCCCGGATCCTGCGCCAGCAGGAAGTGGGCGGCCAATGCGGCAAGCAGCGCCAGTACGATCGGGAACAGCAGTGTGCGCGTCAGCGACATGGCGGGCTCCGTGGCCGTTGCGTGGCTGTGGCGACGATAGCGCAGGCGGCGTTCGCGCGGCTTTGACCGCGGTGAACCCCCGGCAACACCTCAGCCAGCGACTGCGGCGGCCGCGGCCAGCAGCGAGGCCGGGCGCGCATCCGCGGCGAGGTGGACGTGGTCGAATCCGGACGCCCGCGCCAGCGCGGCCAGGCGCCCGCTGGCGGCGACGACGCGGGCGCGGCGCAGCGCCGCGCCCGCATCGCCGGACAGGCTGGCGAGGATGTGCTGCAGCGCCTCGCCGCTGCTCAGCGCCAGCCACGGCCGCTCATCCAGCGCCAGCAGCGCGGCGACGGCGCGCGGCGCGGGCGCGACCGGCACCCGCGCATAGACGTTGGCGCGCAGCACGCGTGCGCCGCGCCGGGCGAGCTCGGCGGCGATTTCACCGCGGCCGCCGGGTGCGGTGACCAGGCCGATCTCCCAGCCCCGCACCTGGGCCAGCACCGGCAGCGCGAGCAGGCCTTCGCTGTCCATCCGCGACGGGGCATCGACCCGCTCGACGCCCGCGCGACGCAGGGCCGCCGCCGTGCCGCCGCCCACCGCGACCCAGGGCTGGCCGCGACGCTGCCGGAGGCGGCGCAGGGCCGCCGCCGCGCGCACCGCATTGGGGCTGGTGAAGACCAGCGCATCGGCGGCCAGCGCCGCGCCCAGCTGCGCGCGCGCCTCGCGGCTGCCGTCGGGCGCGATCCGCCACGGCGACAGCGCCAGCACCCGTGCGCCGTGGGCCGCGGCGGCGCGGCGCATCGCGGCATGGTCGCCGACCGGGCGCAGCGAGATGACGTAGCATCCGCGCAGCGCGGATGCCGTGGACGGGCGGGTGGCCATGCGGCCAGCTTGGTCGGTCGCCGCGGCCGCCGCAAGCCCGGACGGACAGCGAAGGATGACCACGGAAGCCTCCCTCAAAACGCTCGAAGCGCTCTATCTGGCAATCCCGCCGGTGGCGGCGATGCAGCCGCGGATCGCCCGCTACGACGGCCAGCGCCTGCGCCTGCACGCGGCGCTGTCGCTGCACGTCAACGACAAGGGCTGCGCTTTCGGCGGCAGCCTGGCCTCGCTGATGACGCTGGCGGCCTGGGGACTGGTGACGCTGAAGGTGCACGAGGCCGGACTGGACGCGGACGTGTTCGTGGCCGATGCCCAGGTGCGCTACCTCGCGCCGCTGTACGCGGACCTGGAGGCGGAAGCCGGGCTGGCCGCGGACCAGTCGTGGGACGGCTTCATCGCCACCCTGCGCGCGCGCGGCCGGGCGCGTGCGGTGCTGCGCACCCGGGTGCCGCTGCCCGATGGCGGCATCGCCACCGAGGCCTCGTCGCGCTACGTGGCGATCCTGTGTCGCTGAGCCGCCGGCATCGCCGCTGCCGCTGACGCGCCCTCAGTCGGCGTTGACCGCGTGCGGGCGGCTGCCGTGGCGTTCGTCCATCGCCTGGCGCTCGCCGTGCAGCATCTCGCGCGTGGGCTGGTCGAGCTGCTGCAGGCTGGCCTTGAGCCCGTTGAGCCAGGGAATGCGGTGCAGATCGGGCAGCGCGCGTACCTGCATCCGCAGCCGGTAGCGGCCGTCGGCACCCAGGTCCAGATATTCCTGCCCGGTGGGCACGCCCGGGACCACGCTGGGGCCGGCGAGGAAGAAGGCGACCGCGCGGCTGATCGCGGCGGGCACCACGCTGCCGTGGTCCTCTCCCGCGATCTCGACAAAGTCCACCAGCATGCCCGGCGCGGCCGCGAGCCGCTCCGCGGTGCCGCGGGCGTGGGTGACCTGGCCACGCCGGCCCAGTTCCTCGAGCATGCGGGCGGCGCGCTCCGGGTTGCGTGCCCATGCAGCGGGATGGACCTTCTCCTCGTACTCGCCCACGGTCAGCAGCACCCGCTCCAGTCCGGCGTCCGCGCTGCGCTCCGCGGCGAACCCGGCGATCCGCGGCACGATGGCGTGGCCGCCGAACCAGAACGATCCGCTCATCGCCACCCAGGTCTGGAAAACTTCGGGCTGACGGGTGAGCGTGCCGAGCACGAACAGGCCGGCCAGCGAGTGTCCGATCAGCGCCTGGCGCTGCGGATCGACCGGATAGTCGCGGGCGACGACGGGCTTGAGGTCATCGACGATGAAAGCGGCGAAATCGTCGCGGCCACCGGTGCGATACGGGCCGCGCATGTCCGCCAGCGGCGGCGTGAAGTCGAAGGTCCGCTCGGCCGGGATATCGCTGCCCGGCGGATAGCCGATGCCCACCACCAGCGCCTGCGGCGGCGCGCCGTCGTCGCGTCGCCGCGCCCAGGCGCGCACTGCCTCGACCGCGGTGAGGAACATGGCGTTCCCGTCGAGCACGTAGATCACCGGGTAGCCGCCGTCGGGCGCCGGCTGCTGGGGCACGGCGATGGAGACCTGGTACCGGCGGCCGCTGCCGCTGGCGGTCATCAGCCGCTGTTCCGCATGCTCCAGCACGTAGGGCTGGCCGCTTGCGGAGGAGTGTGGCGAAGGCGTCGCAGCGGCAGCGGGAGCGACGACGGCGAGCAGGCAGCCCAGGGCCGCGATCCAGAAGAGAGTGCGCATGTGGCCATGTTTCCCGAAACGGCGCCCGTGCGATAGCGGGCGCCGGGAGAATCCGGTCGGCAGGAGGGAGAGAGCCTGGCCTGCCGACCGGTACAGCAACGCTTACCAGCGCTTGTCGAAGGTGAGCACCAGGGTGCGGCCCATCACCGTCGCGTTGGCCGGATCGTAGGGATCGGGCAGCGTATCGACCACGGCGCTGGTGCCGGTGTCGAAGAACGGCGGGTCGCCGTTGGTGAGGTTGACCGCGGTGAAACTCACGCGCGCGTCGTTGAACAGGCCGCCAAGCCCGGACAGGTCGTAGCCGACGTTGAAGTCGAAGGTCTTCCACGCCTTGACCTTGACCGGCGTGGAGGAGACGACCGGGTTGCCGGCGGCGTTGGGCACGAAACAGCCGCTGCTGCACTCGTAGTCGTCGACGTAGTTCATGGTCAGCGCGGCATCGAGCGCGCCGTAGTTCCAGCGCAGGCCGTGCATGGCGCGCAGCTTGACCGGGCTGGAGCCGTCGGCCGGGCTGTACTTGCCCAGGCGATCGACGTAGCCCGAGCCCGGCGTGGCCTCGATCTCGTAGGAGCGCAGCAGGGTGCCGCGGGTGAACAGCTCCAGCGAACCCGCGCCCCCGGCGTCGAAGCCGTAGCTGAGGTTGAAGTCCACGCCGTCCATCTTCAGCGAGGCAAGGTTGAGCTGGGTGGCATTGACGATCATCGCCACGTCGGCTGCGCCCTGCACCGGGCCCTGGCCGAGCTGACCCAGGAAGCGCGGGTCGTTGTCGAGGATGTCCTGCACCCGCGACAGGGAGGGATTGATCTCCAGGCTGTCGATGTAGGGCGTGCTGCCGGTGGTGAACAGCTGGTTGAGGATGCCCGCCAGCTGCCCGGCCTGGATGCGGACGATGCGGTCATCGACCTTCAGGTTGAAGTAGCTGGCGGCCAGGCGCAGGCCGGACGCCCACTGCGGGGTCCAGTCGAAGCCGACGGTCCAGGTTTCCGCTTCCTCCGGGCGCAGGGTCGGGCCGGCGCCGCCGGAGACCACGATCGCGGTGAAGGTGCAGCCGGCGGCAGTGGAGGAGAAGCCGTTGAGCGGGACCATGGTGGTGTTGCAGGGTGCGCGATAGAGGTCGGCGCGCATGAAAGCGCCATTGCCGCCGGTGATCGGCTGCACGCCGTTGTAGGCGTAGCGCATGGGCGGTGCGTGGAACGAGGTGCCCCAGCTGCCGCGCAGGGTCAGGCTGTCGGTGGGCTTGAAGTCCAGGCCGACCTTGGGATTGAAGGTGGAGAAATCGCCCAGCCCGCTGCTGCGCTCGTAGCGGCCTGCGATGGACAGGTCGAGCTTCTTCGCGAACGCCTTGGCGTTGTCCTTGCCGATCAGCGGGAAAGCCAGTTCGGCGAACACCGCGGCCACGTCGCGCTCGGTGGTGCCGAAGACCTCCTGCTGGTTAGAGGTGGAGCGCCAGTTGAAGTCGAGCTCGCCGCCGATGTTCTCGCGCCGCCAGTCGATGCCCGCAGCCAGTTTCGCGGTGCCGCCACCGGTCTGGAACAGGTCGCCGTCGATCTTGAAGCTGGCCTGGGCCAGCCACGAGGTGAAGTCGAGGTCCTCGTAACCGATCAGCTGCGACAGCACCTGCTCGGACAGCGCATCGGTGGTCCAGGGGTTGAACGGCGCATAGCCCAGGCCGGCGCAGTAGGCCTGCTGGGCCGGGGACGCGTTGCCCGCCAGGCCCTGGCTGCACTGGATCGCGGTCGGTGCCTGGATCCGGCCGCCGGCGGGCGTGGGCAGGTAGTCGTAGATGTTGGCGTTGCGCTGAACGTCCGAGTTGCGGAACTGCTCCTCGCGGCTGTAGGAGAGCGCCGCTTCGCCGCGCCAGCTGCCGCCGAGCTCGAAGCCTGCGCCGAAGGTGGCCGCCAGGCTGTCGACGCCGACTTCGCGGCGCAGCGGGCGGTCGTCGATCAGCACGCCGTAGTTGTTGGCCACGCCCGGGATCACGTAGGGGTTGCCCGGCCCGAGGGTGCCGTAGAGCGCCTGGTAGCCCTGGCTGTAGCTGCCGCGCCGGTGGCTGTAGCGGAGGTCGCCGTAGAGCTCGGTGGATTCACCGACGCCGTGCTCGAAACCCAGGAAGGCGCTGTGGCGCTCCATTTCCGGAAGGATGTCGACCATGTCCCAGGCGTCGTGGGTGTTGCCGACGCCATCGGTCACGCGGATCAGGCTGCCGGCGGTCAGTCCGGTGCCCGGACCGCCGGGCACGCGCCAGGCGACGGTGCCGCTGCCGGTTGCGCCGCCCGCGAACAGGTTGGCCGCCGCGGCGGAACGGGCACCGAAGCGCCGCCAGTTGACGCCGCCGCGGTCGCTGAAGTCGGTGCCGTTGCGGTAGATGTGGTGGTCATTGGCCAGCAGGTTGTGCTGCTGGTTGTACTCGTAGCCCACGATCAGGCCGCCGCCGTCCCATTGCGTGCCCCAGGTCTGCCCGACCTGGATCTGGCTGTTGCCGCCCTCGGTGGTGTGGCCCAGGCGCAAGCTGGTGCGGGCGCCGTCGTCGCTGCGCCGCAGGATGATGTTGACCACGCCGCCGACCGCGTCGGAGCCGTACACCGCCGATGCTCCGTCGAGCAGGATCTCGATGTGCGAGATGGCGTTGGTCGGAATGGTGGAGATGTCGACGAAGTCGCCATACTGGCCGGCCGCGGCGACGCGGCGGCCGTTGACCAGCACCAGCGTCGACAGGGCGCCCAGGCCGCGCAGGTTCACGCCCTGGCCGCCGGTCATGTTGGAGCCGGCGACGCTGGCGTCGGATCCCTGGATGTTGTCGCTCATGCCCACGCCGCCGGCGAAGTTGGCCGGCAGGTCGCGCAGGAAGTCACCGACGGTGGCCTTGCCGCTCTGCTCGATCTGTTCGCGGCCGATGGTGAGCACGGCATTGCCCGCCGGCGTCGCGCCGCGGATGTGGGTACCGGTGACGATCACCGTCTCGAGCTGCTGCAGCTCGTCCAGGGTGTCGGCGGCGGGCGACTGCGCCTGCAGCGCGCCGGAGATTCCCAATGCCAGCAGGCTCATACCACCCGCCAGGCCCCTCACTCCCTTCATCTTGCCGTGGTTCACGGACTGCCTCCCCAAATTGTTGGCGATGAAATTCGTTTTCCGGGTCGGATCGCCGCCCCGTCTGTGGTCCGCCCGGCGGCAGCCGGAGCGGTATCTGATTACGCGCGGATGACAGCATCGATCCCGGGCGCTGTCAAGAAATTACGATATTTTTTGGCTGATGACGCAACCTGAACGAAGTCATTGCCCTGTTTCGGGCAATTAATTCGATATTTAACCCCTCATCTGGCCAAAGCCGGGCGCGCCGGCGGCCCAGGAGCGGTCACCGCGCAGCCTTTGGGGCCCTGTCCGGACGGACGGTTGATTTCCGAAATTCCCGGCGCCATGCTCCCGCAATGACTTCAAGGACTCCCGCCCCCTCGGCCCGCACCCTGGCCCGTCGCGCCTATCACCGGCTGCGCCATGACATCGTCAGCGGCCAGCTGCCCCCGGGCAGCAAGCTCAAGCTGGAATCGCTGGTGCAGCAGTACGGCATCGGCATGTCGCCGCTGCGCGAGGCCCTGGCGCGGCTGGCGGGCGACCAGCTGGTCAGGACCGAGGACCAGCGTGGCTTCTGGGTGGCGCCGCTGCTGCTGGAGGAGCTGGACGATATTTCCCGGGTGCGCACCCTGGTGGAAACCGAGGCGCTGCGGCTGTCGATCGAGAACAGCGACGATGCCTGGGAGCAGGACGTGCACGGCACGTTCGACGCGCTTTCCCAGGTCGAGCAGGGCCTGCCGGGCCTGCAGCAGCCGCTGCCGCAGGACACGCTTGACCAGTGGGAGGAGTGCAACCACGCCTTCCACACCGCGCTGATCTCGGCCTGCGGCTCGCCCTGGCTGGTGCGCCTGCAGGAGCTGCTGTACCAGCAGGCAGAACGCTACCGCCGGGTGTCGCTGAACTATTCGCAGGGCCGGCGCTTCGTCCACGACGAGCACGTGGCGATCTTCGAGGCCGCCATCGCCCGCAACGCCCTGCGCGCCTGCCGCCTCACCGAAGACCACCTGATGCGCACCTACGACGCGGTGCGCGGCGCGCTGGAGCGGATGCAGGCGGAGGCTGCCTGAGCGCGGAAGAAGCTCCGCGTCACCTCTGGCAGATTCGCGGCCGCGTCTTCAGAAGCTCCCGTGTGCGCTCGAATCCGGCGACCGCTTCCGGATCGAAGTCCTTCACGCCCTCGGACACGTACAGGCCCACGATCAGGTGCCCGTCCTTGCCGTAGAACGAGAGGATCCGGGTGAACTTGCCGGCTTCCCTGGTCGGCAGCTGCAGCGCCCAGATCTGGTCGACCTCCTGCGGAGTGACGTGGCCATGCACGCCGGCGCCGTCGTCGGCGTACATGTCGTACCAGATCGGCGAGGTGCTGGCCTGGGTCACCGGCACCGTGCTCGGGAAGTTCCAGGCATGCATGCCGCCGGAGGTGAACACCAGGCCGATGCGGGTGTCCTTGCCCCAGGTGTCGATCGACTTCCAGACCTGGTCGAAGAACACGCGGTCCGAGCGAACCCCATAGGCCTCATCGGCCTTCAGCCCGCTGACCACGCGCGACTCCTCCATGCGGAACAGGCGGCTCACCGGCGGCGGCGGCGCGCCCGGGCGGACGCTGGCGTAGTAGTCCTGCACCACGCGCGCGTCGTCGGCGCTGGCACAGGGGGCGTTGGCGCGGGTTTCGGTGGTGGCCAGCGCCAGCAGCAGCGGCAGGCCGAGCAGGAGGGTTCTTGGGGTCATGGTGATCAGCCCTGTGTGGAGAAAGATGGGGGCGCGACGCCGCAACAGCGCCGCCCGGTCGCCTCAGGCTTCCGGGTCGCCCTGCGTGAGGTAGTCCCACATGCGTTCGAGCAGACGTCCGTTCCAGGTGGCGCGGGCGGCGGACTGGGCATCGCTGAAGCGGACCGGGTCGAGGCCGGTGGCCAGCGCATCCAGCTCGACGCGCGAGGAATCTTCCAGATACCAGGCCAGCACTACCGCCATCGGCAGCGAGTCGCCTGCAAGCACCGCACCGTTGCCGCGCATGACGATGGCGCGCGCATCGCCGAGCGCCCGGGCCAGTCCGGTTGCGCGGTCGTCGTCGCGCACCAGCATCGGGTCGTCCCAGAGCGGCGGCGCGGGATGGAAGTAGCTGCCGAAACCGTGGCAGGCGGCCGGCGTGCGCCCGAGCACGCTCAGGCTCATGGTCTTTGGCGGCTGCACCCGGGCGATGCCGCCGACGTCGGGGCGCGCGCGGTAGATCTCGCGGTGGATGCGCACCTCGGGCAGTACGCCCTCGGGCAGGGGGCCGTCGACCGGCACCACGGTGCCTGTGTCGCCGAGCTGCACCAGTCCCAGCGGCTTCGAGGCGCCGACCAGGAAGTGCCGCTCGTCCAGCCGCAGGCTGACGTGCCCATAGGCGTGCACCAGGCCGTGCCGGCCCAGCGCCCGGGCGGCGATGCGCACCAGGCGTTCGTCGTCCGCCGCCGGCGTCACGAACGGAATTCCCTGATGTCCGGTTTCGCGCCCCACTTGCAGAAGCCGCGCGGCGCTGCCTCGAACTGGCGGCTGCGCCAGGCGGCCTCGTCGTCGATCTCGCAGACGCCGGCCGAGTATTCGTAGACCATGCCGTCGGGCCCCTCGAAGTAGAGGAAGCGCGCCGACGAGGTCGGGTGCTTGCCCGGGCCGAACACCACCGGCACCTTGTGCGCGCGGATGTGGTGGAAGGCGCGCTGGATGTCGTCGGTGCCCGCCATCTGGTGGTTGATGTGCTGGATGCCCTTGCGGGTGGTCGGGAACAGCGCCAGCGTGTGGTGCACCTTGCCGATGCGCAGCAGCGGCGCGTCGCCGATGTGGTCGCTGGCGCGGGCGTTGCACACCCGCGTCCAGAACGCTTCGTCGCGCGCGGCGTCGGTGGTGCACAGGCCGATGTGGCTGAAGCCGGTGATGCCGGCGTCGCGGGTGCCGAAGAAGCGGCGCCCGCTCATGGCGGGCCGCCACACCAGCTCGATGCGGTTGCCGGTCGGGTCGTTGAAGGCGATGAAGTCGCGCACCTTGCGCAGCTCGGCCTCGGCGCGGGTGCCGGCGTGCACGGCGTGGCCGAGGCGTTCGAGCTCCGCGGCGGCGGCGTCGAGTTCGGCACGGCCGGCGACCTCGAAGGCCACGACCTGGTCGGTCGGGTCGCCCTCGAAATAGCACAGGGTGTGCTCGCGCGCGTCGGAGCGGAAGTAGACCGCGCGGCCGCTGCGCTCGGCGATCTCCAGGCCGAGGATGTCGGTGGCGTAGCGGGTCGCGCCGTCGAGGTCGCGCGTGCCCAGGCGCACGTAGGTGATGTCGCGCAGTTCGATCACGGCGTGACCCCGCGCAGGTGCGGGCGGCCGCGCACCGGCGCCCGGGCGCCGTACTCGGCGATGCGGCACTCGCTGCCCCAGGCGCAGTGCGAGCCGGCCTCCGGCGCGAACTGGCGCGGAAGCTCGCCACTGGCCGGGCAGCGGCCCTCGGCGACGAGGCCGAAATAGACGTCGTCCGGGCCGTCGAAGGTCAGGAACGCCTGCTCCGAGGCCGGGCGCCGGCCCGGCCCGTGCGCCGGCTGCTCGCCGACGTCCTGCAGGCGGTACCAGGCTTGCATCAGCTCGTCGAGATCGTCGACCGCGAATTCGACCGCGAGCACGCCGGTGGCGCTGGAGGGGTGCAGGGCGATGCGGTGGTGGGCGGCGTCGAAGCCGAGGTAGGCGGCATCGCCCACCCAGTCGGCCACGCGCAGGCCGAGCACCTCCACCAGCAGCGCCTCGTCCTCGACCACGCGCGTCGAGCGCAGGGCGACATCGGCCAGGCCGGCCAGCCCGATCTCGCGTGAGGGGAAGAACCGCCAGCCCTTGTCGAGGGGGCGCACCACCAGCTCGATGTCGACGCCGCCGGGCAGGGTGAAAGCGAGCAAGGCCCTGGCCTGGCGGCGCGCGGCCAGCGCATCGTCGCGGCGGATGCCGATACCCCGCGCGGCGAGGCGTTCGGCGGCGAGGTCGAGCGCCGCGGCGTCGTGCACCTGCAGGCCGACGGCCTGGCCGCGCGTGCCCGAAAAGGCCAGGGTGAAGGCGCGATGGTCGCTGCGCAGCAGCCATTCGCCACCTTCGCAGGCGACGATGCGCATGCCCAGCCGCTCTTCGGCGAAGCGGGCGGCCGCTTCGGGATCGCGGCTGCCGAGGTGGACGTAGCGCAGTTGTTCGACGAGTGGTCCGCGTGTTGCCGTCATCGCCTGTCCTCCGCAGGTGCGTGGCCGGCACGATGCCGGCACAGGTTCATCCGAGTCGCCGCTCCACGATTCCCGCGAACACCGCCGCCGCCACCGGCAGCAGCTGGTCGTCGAAGCGGAAGGTGGGGTGGTGGCACATCGCGCTGTCCATGCCCAGGAAGAGATAGGCGCCGGGCCAGCGTTCGAGCATGTAGGAGAAGTCGTCCGAGAAGGGATAGGCGCGGCGATCGGTCTCGACATTGTCGCGGCCGAGCACCGCGGCGATGGCCTCGGCCGCCAGCGCCGCCTGCTCGGGCGCGTTCACGCACGGCGGGCAGGAGTGCGGGATTTCCAGCGTCACCTTGCAGCCGGAGATCTGCGCATGGCCTTCGCACAGCGCACGCAGACGGCGCAGCATTTCGTCGTGCACTTCGGTCGAAAGCGCGCGGAGGGTGCCGGCCAGCGATGCGCTGGAGGGAATGATGTTGTGCGTGGTGCCGGCCTGCAGCGTGCCGACGTTGATCAGCGCGGCCTCCATCGGATCGATGTGGCGGCCCACGATGGCGCCGATGTCGACCGCCAGGCGCGCCGCGACCTGCAGCGGGTCCGTCGCCTTGTGCGGCGCTGCGGCGTGGCCGCCGACGCCTTCGATGGCGATCTCGAACACCGCCAGTGACTGCAGGGTCGCGCCCGGGCGCACGCTTGCCCGGCCGGCGCCAAGCAGCGGCATGTTGTGGAAGGCGTAGACCTCGTCGCAGGGGAAGCGTTCGAACAGGCCGTCCTCGATCATCCGGATCGCGCCGCGCCCGCCTTCCTCGGCCGGCTGGAAGATCAGCACCACCCGCCCGCCAGCGGGGGGATGCGCGACCAGATACCTGGCGGTCCCGAGCAGGGCCGAGGTGTGGCCGTCGTGCCCGCAGGTGTGGGCCACGCCCGGGCGCTGCGATCGGTATTCCAGTTCGTTCTGCTCGTCCATCGGCAGCGCGTCCATGTCCGCGCGCAGGCCGATGCTCATGCCGGGCTTTCCGCTGTCGATCACCGCCACCACGCCGGTTCCGCCCAGGCCGCGATGGACCTCGAGCCCCATCGAAGCAAGCACTTCGGCCACCAGGGCCGAGGTCCGCTCTTCCTCGAAGCCGAGTTCGGGCCATGCATGGATGCGGTGCCGCCAGCCCGCCATATCGGGGGCGAGGGACAGCAAGGGGGCAGGAATCTGGGCCATGGCGGGGAGGGCATCGGTGACGGAAGGGAGCAAGTTGGAATGGAACCAGCGAAGTGTCCAAATGTCAACGTGAATTTCGATATTTGCGGCGTTCTTTCGGCAAAATAGCCCTCGATCACGCCGAGTGATTTGACTAATTTCGACTTTTTCTTTTCAATCCGTCCCAGACCCCGCCTGTCCGCGCAACCGGATGCCGCCTCCCCGCGGCAGACCGAGCGGGCCGCGGAGTGCCGCCAATCCCGCCAGCAGCCAGCCATGACCCAGACCGCCAGCTCCACGCCCGTGCCGATCCACCACTTCATCGACGGCCGTGCCGTCGGCTCCGGCGGCCCGACCTTCCCCTGCCATGACCCCGCCACGGGCGCGGTCGTCGCACAGGTGCACGAGGCCGATGCGGCCACGGTCGACCTGGCGGTCCAGGCGGCGCGGCGCGCGCTCAAGGGGCCCTGGTCGAAGTTCACCGATACCGAGCGCGCCACCGTGCTGCGCAGGCTGGCACAGGGCATCCGCGACCGCTTCGATGAATTCCTCGCCGCCGAGATGCGCGATACCGGCAAGCCCTACGAACTGGCCAGCCATCTCGACATCCCGCGCGGCGCGGCCAACTTCGAGATCTTCGCCGACCAGATCGCCAACAGCGCCACCGAGGCCTTCCGCAGCGCCACCGCCGACGGCCGCGGCGCGCTGAACTACGGACTGCGTTCACCGCGCGGCGTGATCGCCGTGATCTGCCCCTGGAACCTGCCGCTGCTGCTGATGACGTGGAAGGTCGCGCCGGCGCTGGCTTTCGGCAACACCGTCGTGGTCAAGCCCTCGGAGGACACGCCGTCCACCACCGCCCTGCTGGGCGAGGTGATGCGTGATGCCGGCGTGCCCGACGGGGTGTTCAACGTCGTCCACGGCTTCGGCCCGGACAGCGCCGGCCAGTACCTCACCGAGCATCCGGACGTGAACGCGATCACCTTCACCGGCGAAACCCGCACCGGCGAGGCGATCATGCGGGCGGCCGCCGTTGGCGTCCGCCCGGTGTCGTTCGAACTGGGCGGCAAGAACGCCGGCATCGTGTTCGCCGACTGCGACCTGGACGCGGCCGTGGCCGGCATCGCCCGTTCGGCATTCCTCAACACCGGACAGGTCTGCCTGGGCACCGAGCGCGTCTACGTCGAGCGCCCCATTTTCGATGAGTTCGTGCGCCGCCTGAAGGCCGCTGCCGAAGCGCTCCGGCCCGGCGATCCCGACGACCACTCCACCAGCTTCGGGCCGCTGATCAGCGCCGGGCACCGCGCCAAGGTGCTGTCCTACTACGAGCGTGCGAAGGCCGAGGGCGCCACCGTCGTCACCGGCGGCGGCGTGCCCGAGCTGCCCGCGCCGCTGTCGGGCGGGTACTGGGTGCAGCCGACAATCTGGACCGGCCTGCCGGAAACCTCGGCGGTGATCAACGAGGAGATCTTCGGGCCGTGCTGCCACCTGGCGCCCTTCGATCGGGAGGACGAGGCGATCGAGCGCGCCAACGCCAGCCCCTACGGCCTGGCCACCACCATCTGGACGCAGGACCTGACCCGCGCCCACCGCGTGGCAGCGGCAATCGAGGTCGGCATCGCCTGGGTCAACTGCTGGTTCCTGCGCGACCTGCGCACCGCGTTCGGCGGTGCCAAGCAGTCGGGCATCGGCCGCGAGGGCGGCGTGCACGGACTGGAGTTCTACACGGAGCTGCGCAATGTCTGCATCAAGCTTTGATGCGCTGCTCGCCGATGACAGCGTGCGCGAAGCCGCGCGCGTGCTCGGCGAGGCCGCGCGCAGCCGCACGCCCTGCGATCCGGTCAAGCCGGCGATCCAGGCGCTCGGCATCGACGCCGCCTATGCGGTGCAGCAACTGCTGACGGAGCAGGCGCTCGCCGCCGGCCGCAGCATCGTCGGCCGCAAGATCGGGCTGACCTCGGTCGCCGTGCAGACCCAGCTCGGCGTCGACCAGCCGGATTTCGGCATGCTGTTCGACGACATGGAGTACGGCAGCAACCAGGAAGTGCCGCTGTCCCGCCTGATCCAGCCCAAGGTCGAGGCCGAGATCGCATTCGTGTTCGAGCGCGACCTCGACGTCGAGCGGCCGGCGCTGGGCCACGTACTCAATGCCATCGGCTACGCGCTGCCGGCAATCGAGATCGTCGACAGCCGCGTGCGCGACTGGAAGATCAGCATCCTCGACACCATCGCCGACAACGCCTCCTCCGGACTCTATGTGCTCGGCGGCGCGCCGAAGAAGGTCGACGCCTTCGATCTCGCGCTGTGCGGCATGTCGCTGGAGAAGGGCGGCGAGCCGGTGTCGGTGGGCTGTGGTGCGGCCTGCCTGGGCAACCCGCTCAATGCCGTCGTCTGGCTGGCGCGCACGGTTGCGCGCCTGGGCCGCCCGCTGCGTGCGGGCGACGTGGTGCTGTCGGGCGCGCTCGGGCCGATGGTTCCGGTGCAGGCCGGCGATGTGTTCGAGGCGCGCATCTCCGGCCTCGGCAGCGTGTCGGCGATGTTCTCGAAGGAGTAGCGGATGGACAAGGTAAAGGTCGCGATCATCGGTTCGGGCAATATCGGCACCGACCTGATGATCAAGCTGCTGCGGCGCGAGGGCGTGCTGCAGATGACGGCGCTGGTGGGCGTCGACCCGGACTCCGATGGCCTGGCGCGCGCGAAGGGCCTGGGCGTGGCGACCACGCACGAGGGCCTCGATGGCCTGCGCGCGATGCCCGAATACCGTGACATCGGCATCGTCTTCGACGCCACCTCCGCCGGCGCGCACGCGCGCCACGCCGAGGTGCTGCAGGCCGACGGCAAGCGCGTGGTCGACCTCACGCCTGCGGCGATCGGCCCCTACGCGGTGCCGGCGGTCAACCTCGACGAGCACATCGACGCACCCAACCTCAACATGGTCACCTGCGGCGGCCAGGCGACGATCCCGATCGTCGCGGCTGTGGCGCGCGTGGCGCCGGTGCGCTACGCCGAGATCGTGGCCAGCATCGCTTCCAAGTCGGCCGGCCCGGGTACCCGCGCCAATATCGACGAGTTCACCGAAACCACCTCGCGGGCGATCGAAACAGTGGGCGGCGCCGCGCGCGGCAAGGCGATCATCGTGCTCAATCCGGCCGAGCCGCCGCTGATCATGCGAGACACCGTGTACTGCCTGACCGAAGGCGGCGACGAGGCGGCGATCCGCGCGTCGATCCAGCGCATGGTCGCGACCGTCGCCGGCTACGTGCCCGGCTACCGGCTCAAGCAGGAGGTGCAGTTCGAGGCGCTCGACGCCGGGGCCTGCGCCGCGATCCTGCGCGAGCCCTCGGCGAAGGCCGGGCTCAAGGTCAGCGTGTTCCTCGAGGTCGAGGGCGCAGGCCACTACCTGCCGGCCTACGCCGGCAACCTCGACATCATGACCTCGGCGGCGCTGGCCGCGGGCGAACGCATGGCCGAACTGTCGCGACAGCAGGAGGTGGCGTGATGTCCTTCATGACCAGCGAGCGTCTCTACATCCAGGACGTGACCCTGCGCGACGGCATGCACGCCATCCGCCACCAGTACGGCCTCGACCAGGTGCGCGCGATCGCCCGCGCGCTGGATGAAGCCGGCGTGGCCGCGATCGAGGTCGCCCACGGCGACGGCCTGGCCGGCTCCAGCTTCAACTACGGCTTCGGCCGCCACGACGATCTCGAATGGATCGCGGCGGTGCGCGAGAGCGTGACGCAGGCGAAGCTGACCACCCTGCTGCTGCCGGGCATCGGCACCGTGCACGACCTGCGCGAGTCGGTGTCGGCCGGCGTGCGCTCGGTGCGCGTGGCCACCCACTGCACCGAGGCCGACGTGGCGCGCCAGCACATCGAGGAAGCGCGCCGGCTCGACATCGACGTCGCCGGCTTCCTGATGATGAGCCACATGATCGAGCCGGCCCGCCTGGCCGAGCAGGCGAAGCTGATGGAGAGCTACGGCGCGTACTGCGTGTACGTGACCGACTCCGGCGGTGCGCTGACCATGGACGGCGCCCGCGAGCGCGTGCGCGCGCTGCGCGATGCGCTCAAGCCGGAGACCCGGATCGGCATCCACGCCCACCACAACCTGTCGCTGGGCGTGGCCAACAGCATCGTCGCGGTCGAGCACGGCGTGACCCGCGTCGACGCCTCGCTGGCCGGCATGGGCGCGGGCGCCGGCAACGCGCCGCTGGAGGTGTTCATCGCCGCCGCCGACCGCATGGGCTGGGACCACGGCTGCGACCTGTACCGGCTGATGGACGCCGCCGACGACCTGGTGCGTCCGCTGCAGGACCGCCCGGTGCGCGTCGACCGCGAGACGCTGAGCCTGGGCTACGCCGGCGTGTACTCGAGCTTTCTGCGCCATGCCGAGAAGGCTGCGGCCGACTACGGCCTCGACGTGCGCTCGATCCTGGTCGAGCTGGGCGAGCGGCGCATGGTCGGCGGACAGGAGGACATGATCGTCGACGTCGCCCTGGACCTCGTGCAGCAGCGCAAGCGCAAGGCGGATGCCGCGTGAAGGACGCCGCGAGACAGCCATCGCCTTCTGTTCATCATTTCCGCGAACGCGGGAATCCATGCACGTTCGTCCACGGCGAGCGGAAGGCAACGTCCGTGGACCCCCGCCTTGGCGGGAGTGACGGCTTTCCGGAGATCTCCCCATGACCGACATCGCCTCGCTCGCCGAGCGCCTCGACGGCGCCGCATTCAATGCCACCGCCACGCCGCAGCTCGAGCAGCCGATCACGCTGGACGAGGCCTATGCCGTGCAGCGCGCCAGCATCGAGCGCCGGCTGGCCCGCGGGGAGACCCGCGTCGGCATCAAGATGGGCTTCACCAGCCGCGCCAAGATGGTGCAGATGGGCGTATCCGACCTGATCTGGGGTCGGCTCACCTCCGGCATGCTGGTCGAGGATGGCGGCAGCATTTCGCTGTCGAAGTACGTTCATCCGCGGGTGGAGCCCGAAGTGGCTTTCCTGATCGGGCGCCCGCTGTCGGGTTGCGTGACCCCGCTGCAGGCGATGGCCGCAGTGGACGCGGTGGCACCGGCGCTGGAGATCATCGATTCGCGGTACGAGAACTTCCGTTTCTCGTTGACCGACGTGGTCGCCGACAACAGCTCGTCCTCCGGTTTCGTCGTCGGGCCGTGGCGCAGCCCCGCCACCGGCCTCGACAACCTCGGCCTGGTGATGGCCTTCGACGGTCGTCCGCAGGCGTTCGGTTCCACTTCCGCCATCCTCGGCCATCCGCTGCGCTCGCTGGTGTCGGCCGCACGCGTGGTCGCCGAAGCCGGCGAAACCCTCGCCCCCGGCGACCTCGTGCTGGCCGGCGGCGCCACCGCCGCCAGCGCGCTGGTCGCCGGCACCTACGTGTCGCTCGACATGGAAACGCTCGGACGCTGCGGTTTCCACGTCGAGACGTAAGGACCCGAGATGCCCCTGATCCACGCCCACATCCTTGCTGGCCGCAGCCACATGCAGAAGGCGGCCTTCGCCAAGGCGGTGACCGATGCCGCCGCCGACCACCTCAACGTGCCGGCCGCCGCGGTTCGCGTGATCTTCCACGAGATCGAGCCTTCGGACTGGTTCACCGCCGGCGAGCCCAAGTCTCCTCCGCCGGACGCCGGCTGACCCCACACCCCGCGACGTCCGCGGCTTGCGGGCGCACCCACGAGCGAACTGCCGCATGCCCCAGGCCCGAATGTCCTCGCCCCTTGCCCCCGGCGCGCCCGTGTTCCCACCCAGGCTGTGGCTGCTGCTGGCGGTGGTGCTGGCAGTCACCGCGATCACCGAGTGGATCGGGCCCCTCTCGATCCCGCTGGGCAGGGCCGCCATCGTCATCCTGCCGATGCTGGTGGCGCTGGTGCTCACGACGCTGCTGGCGGTGTGGCACCCGCGCTTCCCGGCGGCGCTGCGCCTGGACCTGCCGCTGCAGCGCTGCGCCGACCGGCTGCTCAACACCGCCCTGCTGCTGTTCATCGTCAAGCTCGGCCTGATGGCCGGCGCCAACATGGACGCGCTGCGCGCGGTCGGCTGGGCGCTGGCATTCCAGGAGCTGGGCCACGCCTTCGGCACCATGGTGCTGGCGCTGCCGCTCGCACTGCTGCTCGGGATCAAGCGCGAAGCAGTGGGCGCGACCTTCTCGATCGGACGCGAGACCGGCATGGTCATCATCGGCCAGCGCTACGGCATGCAGTCGGCGGAAGGCCGCGGAGTGCTCGCCGAGTACATCACCGGCACGGTGCTTGGCGCGATCTACGTCTCGCTGCTGGCCAGCGTGGTGATGTCGCTGGACATCTTCGACCCGCGCTCGCTCGCGATGGGCTCGGGAATCGGCTCGGGAAGCATGATGGCCGCGGCGCTGGGGCCGATCACCGCCGGGCAGTCGCCGGAGTTCGCGCGAGAACTGACCGCCATCGCCGGGGCGGCCAACCTGATCGCCGGCGTGGTCGGCTTCTATTTCGCGGCCTTCGTCACCCTGCCTCTGTGCAACTGGCTCTACAACCGGCTCGAGCCGCTGCTCGGCCGCACCGCGCTGGCGCGCAGCGCGCCATCGACCACCGATCTCAACCCGGAAGCGGCCGAGCAGGCCGAGGATGCGTCCGCGTTCGCCGACGGCCTGGTCGCGCTGCTGCTGATGGTGGCCGGCATCACCCTGAGCAACTGGATCGGTCACGGCGTTGCGCCGCTGGACACGCTGCCGGGCGTGGCGATCATGGTCGGCATCGTCCTGCTCGGCCTGCTGCTCAAGGCGCTGGTGCGCAGGCTGCCGCTGATGCTGTTCCTGGCGGTGTTCTCCACCCTGGCCACGCTCGAAGGCGCGTGGCCGCTGGCCGGCGAAGTCACCGAAGTCATCAACCGCGTGCAGTTCATGAGCCTGACCACGACCGTGCTCGCGCTGGCCGGCTTTTCGGTGGCGCGCAAGCTGCCGATGTTCCGCCGCCTGGGCTGGCGCATCGTCCTGGTCTCGCTGACCGCTGCCACCGGCGCCTTCCTCGGTTCGGCCACGGTGGCGGAGTTTTTCCACTGACGCGACCGGCCGTGATGTGCGGCCGCGTCGCATTGCAAGGAGGATCGCCGACATGCACGGCATGACCCCGGGCTGCGCCCGCCACCGCCCCGACCGCCTGCCCCGCCCTGCCCGGCTGGTGCTGGCCCTGTGCCTGGCCGGGGTATCGCCGGTGTTCGCCCAGGATGTGTCGGCCGACACCGTCGCCGACCTGCGTGCCGAGATCCAGACCCTGCGCGCAGAACAGGCCGAGCGCGACCTGCGCATCCGCCGGCTCGAGCAGGCGCTGGAGCGCCTGGCCGGCGAACCGGCGACTGCGGTTCCCGCAGCAGGCCTTGCTGAAGCGAGCTTGCCCGCGCTGGAACCCGCGCACACCGCGTCCGCCGCGCAGCCGGCGCTGGCCGCCGTCCCTGTCGACAGCGCCGCCGCCCCGCGGCTGAAGGTGTCCGGCGATTTGCGCCTGCGCGGCCAGGGCGACTGGTCGGATGACGACGCCGGCAGCCGCGGCAGCATGCAGCTGCGCGGGCGCCTGGGCGCAACCTTCGCCGTCAGCGACCGCATTACCCTCGGCGCGCGACTGGCCACCGGCGACGGCGACGATCCCAACAGCACCGACGTGCAGCTGTCGAACTGGCTCGACGATCTCGAGGTCAGTCTGGACATGGCCTACGCCCGGTTCGACCTGGGGGAGCTGAGCCTGTACGGCGGCAAGATGCCGCAGCCGTTCGTGCGCACCGACCTGGTCTGGGATGGCGACGTCAATCCGCAGGGCCTTGCGGCCATCTGGCGGCGGCCGCTGGCCGGCGGCGGCAACCTGCGCGCTGCAGGCCTGGGCTTCATCGTCGACGAGTCGGCCGGTGGTTCCGACAGCACCATGCTCGGCGCGCAGCTGGGTTATGAGTCGGCGCAGCGCGGCGACTGGAAGTTCGACGCGCACGCCGCGTATTTCCACTACAGCCTGGGCAGCATCGCCGGGGCCGACAGCGGCGACTTCCGCAGCAACCTGCGTGACGCCTCCGGCAACTATCTCTCCGACTTCCATCTGGCCAACCTTCTGCTGGGCGCGACCTGGAGCGGGCTGGGCGAACGCTGGCCGCTGAAGCTGACCGCGGACTACGTGCACAACACCGGCGCGGCCACGGACGCCGATACCGGCTACGGCGTCGACCTGTCGCTGGGCAGGGCGAACGCACCCGGCGACTGGCGCGTCACCTGGGGCCACGCAGTCGCCGAGACCGACGCGGTGCTGTCCGCGTTCTCGCAGGACAACATCGGCATCGCCACCAACTACCGCCTGCACAGCCTGACCGTCGACTACGTGCCGATCCCGAAAACCATGCTCAGCCTGTACTGGTACCGCTACCGCCCCGACAGTGCGCTGTACCCGGCCGGCCACGCCCCGGACGACTGGCTCGACCGCCTGCGTCTGGCGCTGCTGTTCAGCTTCTGAGCTGCTTCGGCGGCTGCGCGCCGCCCGGTTGCGGTCCACGGCGGGCCGGGTTGGCATAATGCCGACGATGCCGACCCAGCCGAACCTGTTCGAACAAGACACCGCCGCGCCCCCGGGCGCGGGCGGCGGCGATGCCGTGACGACCGCGGAATCGCAGGGACCGGACGGCGCGTCCGACCCTGCGCCAGCCGATGCGGCGGCGCCGCCGCTGACCGCCGGGGAGCGGCCGCAGGCCAGGGCCCGCCGGCCCTGGTGGGCGAAGTTCCTGGGCTGGCTGCTGGGCCCGTGGATCGGCCTGCGGATCGAACCGCTGCAGCCGGGTGACCTGGTCGACGGGCGTTCGGTCTGCTACGTGCTGGAGGACTACGGGCTCTCCAACGCCCTCATCCTCGATCGCGCCTGCCGCGAGGCCGGGCTGCCGTCCCCGCTGAAGCCGCTTCCGGGCGACCCGCTGGGGCGCAAGCGCGCCTATGTCGCGCTGTCGCGGCGCAACGCCAGCAGCGCGCTGGCGATGGCGATGGGCAAGCCGGTCACGCGCACGCATTCGGAATCGCTGGCGCGGCTGCTCGACGCCCATCGCACCGATCCGGACCTCGACGTGCAGCTGGTGCCGGTCTCGATCTTCGTCGGCCGCGCGCCGGACAAGGCGACCGGCTGGTTCTCGGTGCTGTTCTCGGAGAACTGGGCGCTCGTCGGCCGCTTCCGCAGGCTGCTGTCGATCCTGCTCAACGGCCGCGACACCCTGGTGCGCTTCTCCGCGCCGGTGGACCTGCGCGGCTCGGTCGAGGAGGACCTCACCCCCGAGCGCACGGTGCGCAAGCTGCAGCGGGTGCTGCGCACGCATTTCAACCGCATCCGCGAAGCGATCATCGGCCCGGACCTGTCCACCCGCCGCCTGCTGATCGACAAGGTGCTGTCCTCGCCGCCGGTCAAGGAGGCGATCGCCGACCAGGCCAGGCGCGACGCCAGCAAGCCCGAGGATGCCTGGCGCAAGGCCCACGGCTACGCCTGGGAGATCGCCGCCGACTATTCGCACCCGGTGGTGCGTTCGGCCAGCTTCCTGCTGACCACGGTCTGGAACCGGATCTACCGCGGCGTGCTGGTGCACCACCTGGACCACCTCAAGGCGCTGGCGCCGGGCATGGAGGTGGTCTACGTGCCCTGCCATCGCAGCCACATGGACTACCTGCTGCTGAGCTACCTGCTCTACACCCGCGGCATCGTGCCGCCGCACATCGCCGCCGGCATCAACCTCAACCTGCCGGTGATCGGCACCATCCTGCGCAAGGGTGGCGCCTTCTTCATGCGCCGCAGCTTCCGCGGCAACGCGCTGTATTCGACCGTGTTCACCGAGTACGTGGCGCAGCTGGTCGCCGGCGGCTATTCGATCGAGTACTTCATCGAGGGCGGGCGCTCGCGCACCGGCCGCCTGCTGCAGCCCAAGGGCGGGATGATCGCGATGACCATCCGCGCCTTCCTGCGCCAGCCCACGCGGCCGGTGCTGTTCCAGCCGGTCTACATCGGCTACGAGAAGCTGATGGAGGGCGGCAGCTACCGCGATGAACTGTCCGGAAAGCCCAAGGAGAAGGAGTCGATCTGGGCGCTGCTGTGGGGCATTCCCAAGGTGCTGCGGCAGAACTACGGCCAGGTGGTGGTGAATTTCGGCGAGCCGGTCGCGCTCGGCGACCTGCTCGCCGAGCACGCCAGCGACTGGGACGGCAGGCCGCTGGGCGACGACGACAAGCCGGCCTGGCTGGCGGAGATGGTCGACAGCGCCGCGCAACGGATCCAGGTCAACATCAACCGCGCCGCGGACGTGAACCCGATCAACCTGCTGGCGCTGGCCCTGCTGTCCACGCCCAAGCACGCCATGGGCGAGGCCGACCTGCTGGCGCAGATCGAGCTGTCGCGGACGCTGCTGGCCGAGGTGCCGTACTCGGGGCGGGTCACGGTCACGCCGCACACGGCCGCGCAGATCGTCGCCCACGGCGAGGAGATCGGCGTGCTCCGGCGCATCGCCCATCCGCTCGGCGACGTGCTCGACGTCGACGAGGACACCGCGGTCCTGCTCAGCTATTTCCGCAACAACGTCCTGCACCTGTTCACCGCCTCGGCGTGGATCGCCTGCTGCTTCCTGCACAACCGGCGCATGTCGCAGGGCAACCTGCGCCGCATCGGCCGCTCCATGTATCCGTTCCTGCAGGGCGAGCTGTTCCTGACCTGGGACGAGGACGGCTTCGCCGAATGCATCGACCGCACCATCGAGGTCTTCATCCGCGAAGGCCTGCTCGAGCGCGTGGGCGAGGAGGACGGCGGCGTGCTCGCGCGCAACGCCGGCCAGTCCGACGAGGTGTTCCGCCTGCGTGCGCTGGGCCATCCGCTGCAGCAGGCCTTCGAGCGCTACTACATCGCGATCTCGGTGCTGGCCAAGAACGGCCCGGGCACGCTCGGCGCCGGCGAGCTCGAAAGCCTGTGCCAGCTGGCCGCGCAGCGGCTGAGCCTGCTCTACGCGCCGGCGGCGCCGGAGTTCTTCGACAAGAGCCTGTTCCGCGGCTTCATCCAGAAGCTGCGCGAGCTGGAGCTGGTGCGGCTGGACCAGAACAGCAAGCTGATGTTCGACGAACGCCTCAACGCCTGGGCCCGCGACGCCAAGGTGATCCTCGGCCGCGAACTGCGCCATACCATCGAGAAGGTGAGTCCGGAGGCGGCCAGGCCTGCCGGGGAGCCGGCTGCGGGCTGAGTGGCCTGTTGAAAGCCGGCGGCGCGCCCCGGTGCCGCGGATTCGCCGCCGCCGGGATCGACGCGAACGGTTGTTCAGGCCGGCTCGTCGGGGATCAGCGCCGATTCCAGGCGCACGATCAGGTCCTTGAGCTGCAGCTTGCGCTTCTTCATGCGCTTGACCGCCAGTTCGTCGGCGGCGATGTCGGCCTGCAGGCGGCCGATGGCCATGTCCAGGTCGCGGTGCTCGAGCCGCAGTTCGGCCAGCCTGCGCGGAATCTCGGCGGGATCGACGGGGAGCATGCGACGAGCTTACACGCCCGGCGGCACGGGGCGCACGGTCGCGGCCGGGCGGTCCGCAGGCGTGCGATCGCGGGCAGCCATGGCCGGCCGGTTTCGGCGGCAGTGGCCCGCGCCGGCGAGGGCGGGTCCAGGCGCGACCGCGACCTTCACCACCGGTGGAGAACCTCGCCGCGGGGCAGTTGCCTCGCGGTCGCGACATGACCGCGCGCTGCTGCAGGGATGCCGGTTCAGCCGTGCAGCGGCGCGGCCTGCGCCGCGTCGTGCTCCAGGTGATAGCGCACCGCCGCGTCCACCTCGTTGCGCGAGCCCAGGAACACCGGCACGCGCTGGTGCAGCTGCGCGGGGCGGATGTCGAGGATCGCGCCGCGGCCGTCGCTGGCCGCGCCGCCGGCCTGTTCGACCAGCATGCCCATGGGATTGGCCTCGTACATCAGCCGCAGCTTGCCCGGGCGGTCGGGTTCGCGCCGGTCCCAGGGATAGATGAAGATGCCGCCGCGGGTGAGGATGCGGTGCACGTCGGCGACCATCGACGCCACCCAGCGCATGTTGAAGTCCTTGCCGCGCGGCCCCTCCTTGCCTGCGAGCAGGTCGGTCACGTAGGCCTGCATCGGCGCCTCCCAGTGGCGCCGGTTGGACATGTTGATCGCGAACTCCTTCGTCTCCGCCGGGATCCGGATGTCGCGCCGGGTGAGCACGAACGAGCCCTGCTCGCGGTCGAGGGTGAAGGCGTGGGTGCCGTGGCCGACGGTCAGCACCAGCAGGGTGTTGGGCCCGTAGATGCAGTAGCCGGCCGCCACCTGGTCGCGGCCGGGCTGCAGGAAGTGCTCGTCGCGCGGTTCGCCGGCGTCGTCCGGGGCGCGCAGTACCGAGAAGATGGTGCCGATCGAGACGTTGACGTCGATGTTGCTGCTGCCGTCGAGCGGATCGAACAGCAGCAGGTAGTTGCCGCGCGGGTAGGCGTCGGGAATCGGCTGGCAGTGCTCCATCTCCTCCGAGGCGCAGGCGGCCAGGTGCCCGCCCCAGGCGTTGGCTTCGAGCAGGATCTCGTTGGACAGCACGTCGAGCTTCTTCTGCGCTTCGCCCTGGACGTTGACGCTGCTGGCGCCGGCGCCGCTGACCGCATCGCCGAGCACGTCGCCCAGCGCGCCCTTGCCCACCGCCACCGAAATGCGCTTGCAGGCGCGGGCCACCACCTCGATCAGCAGCCGCAGCTGCGGGTTGATGTGGCCCTCGCGCTGGGCCTCGATCAGGAAACGGGTCAGGGACGTCCCGGGCACGGCTGCACTCCGACGCTGAAGGGACCGCCATTGTCGCCTTTCTCCGCGGGGAAAGGGCCGGGCGGGCGCCGGTTCAGGGCGCGCGTCGCCGGACGCCGGTAAAATCTGCGCCATGAGCATCGTCCTGCCCCTCGCCGAACCCCTCGCCCGGCGCGACCCGCGTGCGGCCGCGCGCGAGGCCGACAAGCTGGCCAAGCGCCTGCGCCACCAGGTCGGCAAGGCCATCGCCGACTTCGGCATGATCGAGGACGGCGACCGGGTGATGGTGTGCCTGTCCGGCGGCAAGGACAGCTACACCATGCTCGACGTTCTGCTGCAGCTGCAATCGAGGGCGCCGGTGTCGTTCTCGATCACCGCGGTCAACCTCGACCAGAAGCAGCCGGGGTTCCCGGAACACGTGCTGCCCGACTACCTGCGCTCGCTCGGCGTGGACTTCCACATCATCGAGCAGGACACCTACTCCGTGGTCAGCCGGGTGATCCCGGAAGGCAAGACCATGTGCTCGCTGTGCTCGCGCCTGCGCCGCGGCGCGCTGTACACGTACGCGCAGGAGCACGGCTACACCAAGATCGCGCTCGGCCACCACCGCGACGACCTGGTGGCGACCTTCTTCCTCAACCTGTTCTTCCACGCCAAGCTCAGCGGCATGCCGCCGAAGCTGCTGTCGGACGACGGCAGGCACGTGGTCATCCGCCCGCTGGCCTATGTGCGCGAGGACGACATCGAGGCCTATGCCGGGGTGAAGCAGTTCCCGATCATCCCCTGCAACCTGTGCGGCTCGCAGGAGAACCTGCAGCGCAGGCAGGTGCAGAAGATGATGGCGCAGTGGGAGCGCGAGTCGCCCGGCCGCATCGAGACCATCGCCCGCGCGCTCGGCGACATCCGCCCCTCGCAGCTGAGCGACCCGAAGCTGTTCGATTTCCTCTCGCTCGGCCACCGCGACGGCTCCGCGCAGGCCGACGCACACGCCTGGCTGGCCGGCGAGCCGCATGCAGTCATCAGCGACGGCGCCGACACCCGCACCCGCACCAGCAACGGCGCCTGCGCCGGCACAATCGACGGTAGCAGCGACAGCGACAGCGCCGACACCCGCACCGGCAGCTGACGCCCGTCATGCTCCCACGCCGTCATCCCAGCGAACGCCGGGATCCATTCTGCCTTTGGCCGTTGCCGGGACTCACTGGCCTGCACGGCTTCGAACGCGGAAACGGATGACCCGTCATCGGACTGCTGAAAACCACCTCCAGCGTTCGCTGGAATGACGGGCGGACAAACCTCCGTCCTTACGATTCCCCAATCCCCAATCCCCAATCCCCAATCCCGGCCCCTTCCCCATGTTCTTCAAAAACCTCACCCTGTTCCGTTTCCCCACGTCCCTCGATTTCTCCACCCTCGACGACCTGCTCGCCGGGCATCCGCTCAAGCCGGTCGGCGCGCTGGAGCTGTCCTCGCGCGGCTTCGTGCCGCCGTTCGGGCGCGAGGGCGAGGCGCTGTCGCACCGCATCGGCGACGCGATCTGGGTAACCGTCGGCGGTGAGGACCGGCTGCTGCCGTCGTCGGTGGTCAACGACCTGCTCGGCAAGCGCCTGGCCGAGGTCGAGGAGAAGCAGGGCCGCCGCCCCGGCAGCCGCATGCGCAAGCAGATGAAGGACGACCTGGTGCACGAGCTGCTGCCGCGCGCCTTCGTCCGCCCCTCGCGCACCGATGCGCTGATCGACCTCGCCCACGGCGTGTGCGCGGTCGACACTTCCAGCCGCAAGTCCGGCGAGGCGGTCGTCTCCGAGATCCGCCACGCGATGGGCAGCTTCCCGGCGCTGCCGCTCAACGCCGAGGTCGCGCCGCGCAGCGTGCTCACCGGATGGATCGCCGGCGATCCGCTGCCCGAAGGGCTGTCGCTGGGCGAGGAGTGTGAGCTCAAGGATCCGGCCGAGCATGGCGCGGTGGTCAAGTGCCAGCGCCAGGAGCTGCAGAGCGACGAGATCGGCAAGCACCTCGAATCCGGCAAGCAGGTCACGCGGCTGGCGCTGACGCTGGACGACCATGTCTCCTTCGTGCTCGGCGAGGATCTGGTGGTGCGCAAGTTCAAGCTGCTCGACGGCGCCGTGGACCAGCTCGAATCGACCGAGCGCGACGACCTCCGCGCCGAGCTCGACGCGCGCTTCGCGCTGATGAGCGCGGAGTTCTCGCGCCTGTTCACCGTGCTTGAAGGCGCACTGAAGCTCTCGCGCGCCGATGCATGACGGCGGACCCTGGTCGACATGTCGCGTGCAAGGCCAATCGCGCCAACGCGCGGTGACGGCCGGGCGGCTGGAGTGACTGCGGGGAACCGGGCACGACACCATGCCGTGGGGCGCTTCATCTCGATGCCGGGACGCTCGCCGTATCATGTGCCGATGCCGTTTTTCCCCAGCCGACTCATCGCGTCGCCGCCGCGGCGCCAGCTGCAGCGTGACTGCATCGCGTTCCATCTGCCCGACGGGCGCTGCATCCAGGTGCAGCGCGTGCGTGATCCGCGCGCCAAGCGCCTGCGCCTGTCGGTCGGCGAACGCGGCGCGCGCCTGACCCTGCCGATGCGCGCCAGCGCGGCGGCAGGGGAGCGCTTCCTGCACCAGCATCGCGACTGGCTGGCCGAGCAGCTGTTGCGCATGGGCAGCGACGTGAAGCCGCTGGTGCGCGGCCAGGACGCCGAGCTGCCGCTGCGCGGAGAGCGGCTGCCGCTGCGCTGGTGCGAAGGGCGCTTCACCCGCGCCTGGCGCGACGATCACGGCGTCTCGCTGCAGCTGCCTGCGCGGGCCGGGCCGGCGGCGGTGTCGCGCGCGCTGCGCGACTTCTACGAAGCCGAGGCGCGCGCGGACGTGGCCGCCTGGTTGCCCGGATACCTTCCCGGCCTGCCGCGGCCGCCTTCGCGCCTGCGCTTCCGGGTGATGTCCTCGCAGTGGGGGTCGCTGGCCCCCGACGGCACCCTGGGGCTGGACCTGTCCCTGGTCCTGGGGCGGCCGCACGCGTTCGAGTACGTGCTGGTCCACGAGCTGTGTCACCTGATCCACGCCGACCACTCGCGCCGGTTCTGGCGCGAGGTCGAGGCGCGCTGCCCGGACTGGCGCGAGGCGCGCGATTATTTCCACCAGCACGGGCGCGGGCTGAAGGCCGGGCTGCACGCCCTGCTGGCCGGGTGAGCCGCCCTCCTGCGTAGAGTCAGGAAAGGGCCCTTCCGGCCTGTTTCGGCGTGACTGCCCCGGCGATGAACAACCCCACTGCGCGCCTGTTTTCGCGATGGCTGCCGCTGGCCGCCGCCCTGGCGGCCATGCTCGGCGCCACCGCGTGCCTCAACGGCGAGGAAAGCTACGCCAGGAAGGCGGCCGACGGCGCGTTCGAGCAGATGTACGGGCGCAGCGTCGAGCGCGGGCAGGTGGCCCACTCCGATGCGGACGCTACGCGGGGCGCCCAGTCGCTGCCGCTGCCGGAGGATTTCCCGGGTGACGTGGCGCTGCCCGAGCGCTATGCCGTCGAAAGCGTGCTCGAGCTGGGCAGTGTGTCCTCGATCACGCTGACCGTCCCCGACCAGCCGGCGACCCTGTTCACCGCCACCCGCGACGGCATGCGCAAGGCCGGCTGGGAGCAGACCATCTCGCTGCAGCAGTCCGCCGACTACGCGGTGCTCGGCTGGCGCAAGGATGCGCGCGAGACCTCGTTCACCTTCGTCGGCAACAGCAGCGGCACGACCATGTCGGTGCAGCTGCTCGACAGCCGGCTGCACTGACCACCTTGACCCGGCCTCCGCTCGCGCGGCCCGGCCCGGCGTGAGTCGCCTGCGCGGAAGCCTGCGCAGAACCAAGGAGCACCGCACTGCCTTCCCCCGCTTGCGGGGGAAGTCCCCGCGCAGCGGGGGATGGGGGCGACGCCGCCACGCACCCCCACCCGGCCTCCCCCGCGAACGGGGGAGGGGCGCTGGAGTCCCTCTCCCTCTCCCTTTCCAGCGCCACGCCTTGTGGCTCATCCCTTCGTCTGCCCCGGTTCCGCGGGGCGAGGGGAAGCGTCGAATCCCGCCCGCTCCGCTTTGGCTCCCTCCGCCGCCGCGCGGATCGGGGTGGGGGCGGTGCTCAGTCCGTGCGGCCCGCCTTGTTCCCGCCCGTCCCGGGCTGTGGTTCCGGCCCGGACAGGAAGTCGCCGATTGCCGCCGCCACTTCCGCCGGCTGCTCCATGTGCAGGTGGTGGCTGCCGGGCAGCACCACCATCTCGCCGCGCGCCAGCAGCGCGGCGTGGGCGCTGCGCCGGTCGCCGGGCAGATAGCGCTGCGGCGGATCGGCGTAGATCACCCGCGTGGGGCATTCGATGCCGGCCACGAGCGCGCGCACCTGTTCCTCGGTCATGCGCACCATCGTCGGCAGGGTCAGGCGCGGATCGCTGCTCCATTCCCAGCCGCCGTCGACGGCGCGGATTCCGCGTTCGACCAGCAGGCGCGCGGCCTCGCCGCCGACCGCCACCGACCGCGCCTGGGTCCGCGCGCGCACCGCCAGCCCGGGATCGGCGAATACGCGCAGGCGCTTGCCGGGCAGGGCACGGCCGGCGGCCACCGCGTCGCGCAGCCGCGGCACGGTGTTGTCCACGGTGTCCGGCAGCGCCCCCAGGGCCTCGATCGCCAGCAGCCGCTCCACCCGTTCCGGGCAGCCGGCCGCGACCAGGCTGGCGATCCCGGCGCCCATCGAATGCCCGAGCAGGGCGAAGCGCTCCCAGCCCAGCGCGTCGGCGATGTCGAGCACGGTGTGCACGGAGGCCGCGAAGGAGTAGTCGGCGCCCGCCGCGAGGTGGTCGCTGCGGCCGTGCCCGGGCAGGTCGGGGGCCACCAGCTCGATGCCGTCCAGGTGCGCGGCCAGCGGCACGAAGCTGGCGGCGTTGTCCAGCCAGCCGTGCAGCGCCAGCACCCGCGGCGCGCCGGGCACGCCGCCGCGCAGGCCGCGGATGCCACCGGAC
Source organism: uncultured Luteimonas sp. (assembly GCA_934541015.1). Lineage (GTDB taxonomy): Bacteria > Pseudomonadota > Gammaproteobacteria > Xanthomonadales > Xanthomonadaceae > Luteimonas. The sequence continues at coordinate 17,152 of CAKTDC010000005.1, read as the reverse complement.
GCGATCGCCAGCTCGAACTCGCGCAGCGGGCTCAGGCCCATGCGCCCAGCTCGCGCTCCACCAGCGCCGCCAGCGCCGCGGCGTGCGCGGGCGTGGCGTTGAGGCAGGGGATGTAGTTCAGCGCTTCGCCGCCGTGGCTGCGGAACATCTCCGCATTGCGCAGCGCGATCTCCTCAAGCGTCTCCAGGCAGTCCACGGCGAAGCCGGGGCAGGCCACGTCGATGCGGCGCACGCCCGACTGCGCCAGCTCGCGCAGCAGCGCGTCGGTGGCCGGCAGCAGCCAGCGCTCGCGGCCGAAGCGCGACTGGAAGGCCATCAGGCATTCGTGGTCCGACAGCGACAGCGCCCGCGCGATCGCCGCGCGGCTGGCTTCGCACTGGTCGCGGTAGGGATCGCCGCCGTCGACCAGCCGCTGCGGGATGCCGTGCATCGACAGCAGCAGCCGCTCGCCGCGGCCGTTGCCCTGCCAGTGCGCGCGCACCGAACCGGCGATGGCCTCGACCCAGCCCGCGTCGGTGCAGTACTGCTCGACCACGCGGATGGCATCCCCGGCGCCGATGCGCGCGACCGTGTCCTCGACGCTGGCCGTGGTCGTGGTCGAATACTGCGGATACAGCGGCAGCACCAGGATGCGGCCCACGGCGTCGTCGGTGCGCAGCTGCCGCAGCACCGCGGCCAGCGACGGCTCGCCGTAGCGCATGGCGTCGACCACGCGCAGGCCCGGCAGCCGCGCCTGCAGCGCCTGCGCCAGGTTCCGGGTGTGCACCGACAGGGGCGAGCCGCCCTCCATCCAGATCTCGCGGTAGTTCTCCGCCACCCGCGGCGCGCGCAGGGGCAGGATCACGCCGTGCAGCAGCGGCAGCCACAGCAGGCGCGGCAGCTGCACCACGCGCGGATCGGCCAGGAATTCGGCCAGGTAGCGGCGCACGCCGCGGGCAGTGGGTTCCGACGGCGTTCCCAGGTTGACGACGACCAGCGCCGTTTGCGGCGCGGTGGCGGAGACTGGGGAGGCATGGGCGGTGGGCGGCATGGGAATAGGATGACATGCCGTCGCGCGCCGGGCCCGCGGCCCGGCGCGGGGCTGCGCCGCCGCGGCGTGGATCGCCCGCGCAACTCATCGCAGATTCATCGCCGTCCGCCTAGCCTCGGTTGCGATCCCGGGCCGGCGTGCGCGGGCCGCTGCCGATCCCCCATCCGACGATCCGTCCCCCCGCACACCGGAGTCCGCCATGTCCTGCTCCCGCTTCGTTCCCGCGCGCCTGCTGCCGCTGGCCGCCGCCGTGATCCTCTCGCTGGCCCTGACCGGCAACGCCGTCGCCGGCCCGGACGAGGACGCCCGTGCGCAGAACGCGGTGCGGGTGCTGGCCGAAGTGCAGGAGATCCCTGAATCGGCGATCCCCGACAAGCTGCTCGACGAGGCGCGGGCGATCGTGGTCGTTCCCGACACGGTCAAGATCGCGCTGGCGCTCGGCGGGCGCCGTGGCCACGGCCTGCTGTCGGTGAAGAGCCCCGACGGCACCTGGTCCAACCCCAGCTTCGTCAAGCTCACCGGCGGCAGCATCGGCTTCCAGGCCGGCATCCAGTCCTCGGACGTGGTGCTGGTGTTCCGCAACGACCGCAGCCTGGAGTCGATCGTCAACGGCAAGATCACCCTGGGCGCCGACGCCGGCGTTGCCGCCGGCCCGGTCGGGCGCAACGCCGCGGCCGCCACCGACGGCCAGCTCAAGGCCGAGATCTGGTCGTGGTCGCGGGCGCGCGGCCTGTTCGCCGGCGTGGCCCTGGACGGCGCCGCGCTGACCATCGACGACGACGCCAACGAGGCCGTGTACGGCCGCGACGTGACCCCGCGGATGATCTTCGAAGGCCGCGCGCCGCAGGCGCCCTCGGGTGCGGTGGTGGGATTCCGCGACCAGTTGGAGGAGGCCACCGCGCGTGCGCGCGCCGAGCGCGGCGGCGAATCCGCGCCCGCGGCCGCGCCGGCGGCGGCTCCTGCGCCGGCCACCGCACCGGCCAGCGAGGCCAGGCCGCAGCCGTTCGAGCCGGTCGAGGACAACCCCGCGGTGATCGAGCCGCTGCCGGAGACCTGGTAACCCCGGCCCGCCGGGGTCGCCGCCGGCGGCCGGCTCGAAGAAGTCACGGCAACCGGCGTATCCTGTGCCGATTCCGGCGATCGAAGAAGGTGGAGGCAAGGCGATGGGTGCATGGAGCATTTGGCACTGGCTGATCGTGCTCGCGGTCGTGCTGCTGGTGTTCGGCACCAAGCGCCTGCGCGGTGCCGGACGCGACCTGGGCGAGGCCGTGAAGGGCTTCAAGAAGGGCATGAGCGACGACGACGCCCCCGCCGGCGAGCTCGACGACAAGTCGCAGGCGCGCGAAGGCACGTCCGACAAGTCCCGCCAGGACGACAGCGTCTCGCGCTGAGGCCGCGGAACGCGGCCGGCCATGTTCGATATCGGGTTCTCGGAACTGCTGCTGATCGCGGTGGTCGCGCTGGTCGTCCTCGGGCCGGAGCGGCTGCCCAAGGCGGCCCGGTTCGCCGGGTTGTGGGTGCGCCGCGCGCGCGCGCAGTGGTATTCGGTCAAGTCCGAGCTCGAGCGCGAGATCGCCGCCGAGGAGCTCAAGCGCAGCATGGACGAGGCCCGGCGCGCCGCGGCCGACCTCAGGCGCGGGATGGATGCCTCGATGGCGAGCATCGACGCCGAGGTCCGCGGCGCGGAGGCCCAGGCCCGGCGCGAATTCGACGAGGTGCGGCGGCTGGCGACGGGCACGGGCGCCGGGCCCGCCGCGGACGCCGACGCGCCGGTACCGACCGCCACAGACGCCGCGCCGGTGGAGCCGGGCCCGGACGCCGCGACCGCGGCGCAGGAGCCCGCAGCGGATGCGGCAGCGCAGGACGGAAACGATGGGCGGCGCTGAGCACGACATGGAGGCCAGCCTGCTCGACCACCTGATCGAGCTGCGCGCGCGCCTGATGCGCGCGCTGATCGGGCTGGGGATCGCGCTGGTGGCGCTGCTGCCGTTCGTGCGCAAGCTCTACGACGGCCTGGCGCTGCCGCTGATCGAGGCCCTGCCCAGCGGGCAGATGGCGATGATGATCGCCAGCGAACCGACGTCCGGCTTCTTCGCCCCGATCAAGCTGGCCTTCTATGCCGCGATCTTCGTGACCGCGCCGTGGCTGCTGTACCAGGTCTGGGCCTTCGTGGCGCCGGGCCTGTACCGGCGCGAGAAGCGATTGGCGGTGCCGCTGCTGGTCTCGGCCGTGCTGCTGTTCTACGCCGGCTGCCTGTTCGCCTATTTCGTGGTGCTGCCCACGGTGTTCCACGCGCTGACCGTGTTCACCCCCGACAGCATCACCATCGCGCCCGACCCGGCGAAGTACCTCGATTTCGTGATGGTGCTGTTCCTCGCCTTTGCGATCAGCTTCGAGCTGCCGGTGGCGCTGGTGATCCTGGTGCTGCTGGGCTGGGTCACGCCGGCGCAGCTGCGCGAGTGGCGCGGCTACGCGATCGTGGGCATCTTCATCGTGGCGGCGGTGATCACGCCGCCCGACGTGGTCTCGCAGCTGCTGCTGGCGATCCCGATGTGCCTGCTGTACGAGGCCGGGATCATCGCCGCGCGGCTGCTGGCGCCCAGGCCCGCGGCGGCCGCGGAAGCGAAGAAGGGCGCGGACGGCGGCGCGCAGTGACCGGGGCCGGGCTGCTGCGCCGCTACGCGGCCTGGTCGCTCGACGCGCTGGTGGTCGCGGTGCCGACGCTGCTGCTGTGCCGCGGGCGGATCGAGGCGGGCGCGACGCGGATGGCGGAGCAGTACGACAGCATCGCCCGCACCATGGCCGAGGCGGTGCTGGGGCTGATCGACGGCGGCGGCACCCCGGACCAGCTGTTCGGCGTGCTTATGCAGGACGGCGCCATGCACGGCGCGGTCGCCGGCCTGACCGCGGCGGTGCTGGCCACGCTGTGGCCGCCGCTGCTGGTGTTCGCACTCGTCTCCTGGCTCTACTTCACCGCGTTCGAGGCCTCCTCCTGGCAGGCCACGCCGGGCAAGCGCCTGCTTGGCCTGCGCGTGTGCGCGGCCGACGGCGGCAGGGCCGGCGTGTGGATGGCCGGCCTGCGCCAGGCGGCGGGCGTGCTCTCCTGGCTGAGCCTCAACCTCGGCCACGCCTGGGCGGCGAAACCGCCGGAGCGGCGCGCGCTGCACGACCACATCGCCGGCGCCCGGGTGGTCCAGGCCGACGCCGCCGGATCGATTCCTCCCTGGGCCAGGCTGTGGCTGCTGCTGCAGATCGCTGCCGGCTTCGCCGCTCTCGTGTGGCTCTACCGCGTCGCCAACGCCGCCAGCGTGCGCGCGTTCGACGCGCTGCTGTAGCCGACCCGGCGCAGCGCCTCTGGCGCGACCAGCGCCCATCATCGCGGCGGCGGCGATCGGAAGCAGCGCGGTGGCGGCGCCCTGCGGCACTCGTGCGGAAGCCTGCCCGTCGCCGGCAAGGCTCCGTCTATTGTCCCAGGCACCATTTCTCTCGAAGTCATTCCAGAAATTGTCAATCTTTGACAACAGGATAAAATACCCGCAAGCCGACCGGAGCCACCCCGCCATGACCATGAACGTCAACCTGACCCCGCAGCTGGAGCAGATGGTGCGGGCCAAGGTCGAGTCCGGGCGCTATTCGTCGGCCAGCGAAGTCGTGCGCGAGGCGCTGCGCCTGATGGAGGAGCGCGATCGTCTGTACGAGGCGAAGCTCGGGGAACTGCGCGCCGAGATCCGCAAGGGTGTTGAAAGCGGCCCTGCAGCCCCGTTCGACGCAGACGCCATCAAGCGCAAGGCGCGGACGCGCCAGAGGCCAGCCAAGCCGGTGGCGTGATGCCGCGCGTGCTGCTTCGCCCGCTGGCCGAAGAGGACATCCTCGACATCTGGCTGTTCATCGCCGGCGACGACCAGGAGGCCGCGGATCGCTGGGTCGATCGACTGGAAGCCAGCCTGACCCTGTGGGCCAGCCAGCCGCTGATCGGGCGCAAACGCGACGAGCTGCAGCCGCGGCTGCACAGCATGGCGTTCGGCCGCCACGTCGTGTTCTACGAGCCGCTGGCCGACGGCATCGACGTGGTGCGGGTGCTGCACGGCACGCGAGATCTCGGGCCTCTGCCCGGTTAGACCAGTGTTGTCTCGGCCGATTGGCCCCGGCACTTTCTTTCCAAGCATCAAGCTGCTTTCAGCACGAAGTCCACATGCACCGCGTTGTACGGGAACTCGATGCCGCCGTCGTTGCGGCGCGGCACGCCAGCGTTCACCAGTGCGGTCACGTCGCCATGCACCGCCTTCACGTCGCGGCCCACGCGCCGCGCCGCCTCGCGGATGGACATCGCGCCCGCTCCGGTCAGTACCTTGAGCAATTCCCATCGCTTGGCCGTCAACACCTGCCACAGCAACTCGGGCGCGGCGAAGCTGATCCGCGCAGCATCCTCGCCCTTGCCGGTTTTCCATGCGCGCGAAAACGCGGTTGCCGCCTGGTCCAGCGAGGCGACGTCAAGAATGAGCGTTTTCATCGTTCCACCTCTCCACTTCGCTGCGGAAATCCGCAACCGTCTGCGCCGCAGGGCCTCACTCCACCGGCGGCAGCACCGTCATCACTTCCTCGACCGTGGTCAGGCCGCGGGCGACCTTGTCGGCGGCGGCCACGCGCAGGGTGCGCAGGCCTTCGCCGACGGCGGCGCGGGTAAAGGCGGCCAGCTCCATGTCCGGGCGGACCATCGCGCGCAGCGACGGGCTGATCGGCATCAGTTCGTACAGGCCCACGCGCCCGAGATAGCCGGTGTTGCGGCACTCCAGGCAGCCGACCGGGCCGTTGGCCTGGGCGGGCGGCGCGGTATCGGTGCCGGGCAGCAGCGCCTGCCAGGCTTCGGCGGTGACCGGGCGCGACTCGCGGCAGTGCGGGCACAGGGTGCGCACCAGGCGCTGGGCGAGGATGCCGTTGAGGGTGGAGGCGATCAGGTAGTGCGGCAGGCCCAGGTCGAGCAGGCGGGTGATCGCCGAGGGCGCGTCGTTGGTGTGCAGGGTCGAGAGCACCAGGTGGCCGGTCAGCGAGGCCTGCACCGCCATCTGCGCGGTGTCCAGGTCGCGGATCTCGCCGATCATGATGATGTCCGGATCCTGGCGCAGCAGGGTGCGCACGCCCTGGGCGAAGGTCAGGTCGATCTGGTGGTGGACCTGCATCTGGTTGAGCTCGGGCGCGATCATCTCGATCGGGTCCTCGACCGTGCACACGTTGACGTCGCTGGTGGCCAGCCGGCGCAGCGTCGAATACAGCGTGGTGGTCTTGCCCGAACCGGTCGGCCCGGTGACCAGGACGATGCCGTGCGGGCGGCCGGTGAGCTCCTCCCAGGTGCTGGCCTCGGTGGCGTCGAAGCCGAGCTGCTCGATGCTCTTGAATGCGGTGTCCGGGTCGAAGATGCGCATCACCGTCTTCTCGCCGAAGGCGGTGGGCATGGTCGACAGGCGCATCTCGACCTCGCGCCCGCCGGGTGAGCGTGTCTTGATGCGGCCGTCCTGCGGGCGCCGGCGCTCGGCCAGGTCCATGCGCCCGAGCACCTTGATGCGGCTGACCACCGCGGTCATCACCGGCGGCGGCATCTCGAACACCTTGTGCAGCACGCCGTCGATGCGGAAGCGCACCCGGCCGACCTCGCGCCGCGGCTCCAGGTGGATGTCGGAGGCGCGCTGCTCGTAGGCGTACTGCAGCAGCCAGTCGACGATGTTGACGATGTGGTGGTCGTCGGCGGTGACGTCGCCGGCGCGGCCGAGCTCGACCAGCTGCTCGAAGCTGGGCGCGTGCGAGCCGGCGTCGCCGCCCTCCTGCGCGCCGCGCACCGAGCGGGTGACGCCGTAGAACTCCATGGTGTAGCGGTGCAGGTCGAGCGGGTTGACCACCACCAGCTCGATCTCGCGGCGCAGCAGCCGCTGCACGTCGCCGACCCAGTCGGTCGCCATCGGTTCGCTGGTGGCGATGCGCGCGTGGGTTGCCGTGACCGCCACCGGCAGGATGCGGTGGCGGCGGGCGTAGGCCTGCGACACCAGGTCGGTGACTTCGGCCACCACGATCCGGGTCGGGTCGATGCGCAGGTAGGGCAGGCCGCTGGCGCCGGCCAGCCATTCGGTCAGCGCCTCCAGGCCCAGTCCGGTGCCCGGGCGCTGCGCCGAGGGCAGCTTGAGGTTGGCCAGCAACACCAGCGGATGCACCGCCTCCAGGCTGCGCACGTGGCGGCTGCCGGCGCGCGCCTGCGCGGCCGCTTCCGCGCTGAGCAGGCCGTCGGCGACCAGCGCGTCGAGCACCGGCTCCAGCGCCAGTCGTCCCGCGGGCAGGCGGCTGGTGCTGCGGGTCGGCAACGGCTGCGGTTCGCTCAAGACGCGTCCTGTGGGCTGCAGACGGGCTGCGAAGGGTCCGCCGGTATACTAGCGCGCCCGCGATACCGCCACTTCCCGATGACCGGACCGACCTTCCAGGACCTGATCCAGCGCCTCAACGCCTACTGGGCGGCGCAGGGCTGCGTGCTGATCCAGCCGCTCGACCTGGAGGTCGGCGCCGGCACCTTCCACCCGGCCACCTTCCTGCGCGCGCTCGGGCCCGAGCCCTGGAACGCCGCCTACGTGCAGCCCTCGCGTCGCCCCACCGACGGCCGCTACGGCGAGAACCCCAACCGCCTGCAGCACTATTACCAGTACCAGGTGGTGATGAAGCCCAACCCGGACAACATCGTCGAGCTGTATTTCGACTCGCTCAAGGCGCTGGGCATCGACCCGCTGGTGCACGACCTGCGCCTGGTCGAGGACAACTGGGAATCGCCCACGCTCGGCGCCTGGGGCCTGGGCTGGGAGGTCTGGCTCAACGGCATGGAGGTGACCCAGTTCACCTACTTCCAGCAGGCCGGCGGCCTGGAGTGCCGGCCGGTGCTGGGCGAGATCACCTACGGCCTCGAGCGGCTGTGCATGTACCTGCAGAACTGCGACAACGTCTACGACCTGGTGTGGACAGTCGGCCCGCAGGGCACGGTGACCTACGGCGACGTGTTCCTGCAGAACGAGCGCGAGCAGAGCGCCTACAACTTCGAGCACGCCGACGTCGCCGAGCTGTTCCACCGCTTCGACGCCTGCGAGGCCGAGGCGATGAAACTGGTCGCGCTCGGCCTGCCGCTGCCGGCCTACGACCAGGTGTGCAAGGCCAGCCACAGCTTCAACCTGCTCGACGCGCGCCGGGCGATCTCCGTCACCGAGCGCCAGCGCTACATCCTGCGCGTGCGCCGGCTGGCGCAGGCGGTGGCGCAGGCGTACCACGAGCAGCGCGAGAAGCTCGGCTTCCCGGGTGTGAAGAAGCAGGCCGCGTGATCAATTCCTTCCCCCGCCCGCGGGGGAAGGTGCCAAGGACAAGGTTTCCGGAATGAGTGAACAACTTCCGCTGCTGATCGAACTGGGCACCGAGGAACTGCCGGTCAAGGCCCTGCCGGGGCTGGCGCAGGCGTTCTTCGACGGCGTGCTTGCGGCGCTCGACAAGCGCGGCATCGCGGTCGAACGCGGCGACGCGCGGCCGCTGTACTCGCCGCGGCGCCTGGCGGTGCTGCTGCCGGGCGTGGCGGTGGAGCAGCCGGAGCAGTCCTCGGAAGTGTTCGGCCCCTACGTCAACATCGCGCTCGATGCCGACGGCCAGCCGACGAAGGCGCTGCAGGGCTTTGCCGCCAAGGCCGGCGTGGACTGGACCGCGCTGGGGCGCGCCAGCGACGCCAGGGGCGAGCGTTTCGTGCACCGAGCGGTGGCGCCGGGCGCGAAGACCGCCGCGCTGCTGCCCGCGGTCCTGCTCGAAGCCATCGACGCCATGCCGATCCCCAAGCCGATGCGCTGGGGCGACCACGACTTCGCCTTCGCGCGGCCGGTGCACTGGCTGGTGCTGCTGCTGGGCGACAGGATCGTCGAGGCGCAGGTGTTCGGCGTGCGCGCCGGCCGCCTCAGCCGCGGCCACCGCTTCCTGCACGACCGCCAGGTGTCGATCGCCACCCCCGGCGGCTATGTCGACGCCCTGCGCGGCGCCAGGGTGCTGGTCGATGCCGGCGAGCGGCGCGCGCGGATCGTCGACGAGGTCACCGCGGCGGCCGCCGCTGCCGGCGGCAGCGCGCGCATCGACCCGGACAACCTCGACCAGGTGGTGTGCCTGGTCGAGTGGCCGAAGGCGGTGTCGTGCTCGTTCGAGGACGAGTACCTCGCGGTGCCGCAGGAAGCGCTGGTGGCGACGATGGAGGCCAACCAGAAGTTCTTCCCGGTGCTCGACGCCGCCGGCCGCCTGACCGCGCGCTTCATCGGTATCGCCAACATCGAGCCGGCGGACGACTCCGAGATCCGCAAGGGCTACGAGCGCGTGATCCGCCCGCGCTTCGCCGACGCCCGCTTCTTCTACGACGAGGACCTCAGGCAGGGCCTGGAGTCGATGAACGCGGGGCTGGCGAACGTCACCTACCAGGCGAGGCTGGGTACGGTGACCGACAAGGTCGCGCGCGTGGCCGCGCTGGCCGAAGCGATCGCGCCGCAGGTCGGCGTCGATCCGGCGCTGGCGCGCCGTGCGGCGCTGGTGTCCAAGGCCGACCTGCAGTCGCGCCTGGTCAACGAGTTCCCGGAGCTGCAGGGCATCGCCGGCCGCCACTACGCGATGCAGGACGCATCGCTGGCCGACCTCGCGCAGGACGACCGGGCGGCGCTGGCCAACGCCATCGACGAGGCCTGGCAGCCGCGCTTCGCCGCCGACGACATCGCGCTGTCGCCGCTGGGCAAGGTGCTGGCGATCGCCGACCGCCTCGATACCCTCGCCGGCGGCTTCGCCGCAGGGCTCAGGCCGACCGGCAACAAGGATCCCTTCGCGCTGCGGCGCAACGCGCTGGGGCTGGCGCGGACGGTGATCGAGAGCGGGTTCGAACTGGACCTGCCCGGCCTGCTCGCGCTGGCGCGGCAGGGCGCGCTCGATGCATGTGTGGCGACCGCGGAACGGGCCGTCGCCGATGCCAAGGGCGACAGGGACGCTGCCGCGGGCGGCAAGGCGCGGGAGGAGGCCATCGCCCTGCGCGACGGCGACCCGTCCGCCGGCATCGCCGAGCTGTACGACTTCATCCTCGACCGCCTGCGCGGCTACTACGCCGACCGCGGCGTGCCCGGGTCGCATTTCAATGCCGTTGCCGCGCTGGCGCCGAAGTCGCTGTACGACTTCGACCGCCGCATCGACGCCATCGGCACCTTCGCCGCCCTGCCCGAAGCCGAGGCGCTGGCCGCGGCCAACAAGCGCATCCTCAATATCCTGCGCAAGTCGAGCGAGGCGATCCCCGCGGTCGAGGACCGCGCCCTGCTGCGCGAGCCGGCCGAGGCGGCGCTGGCCGAGGCGGTGGAGGCGGTGTACGCCGAAACCGGCCGCGCGCTGGCGACCGGCGACTACGTCGATGCGCTGGCGCACCTGGCGCGGCTGCGCCCGCAGGTGGATGCCTTCTTCGACGCGGTGATGGTCAACGTCGAGGACGAGGCCCTGCGCCGCAACCGGCTGGCGCTGCTGCGGCGGCTTGCGGACCGGCTGGGGAGCGTGGCGGCGATCGAGCACCTGTCGGGCTGAGGGTCAGTCAGCAGCCACCGCGCCTGCTTCCCCGCCGCCACGCAACCGTGAAGCGGACCCTGACAGCCGTCGGGTATCCTGCGCCGATGCGCCTCATTCCGCCCCTGCTCGCCGCCGCCCTGCTTTCGCTGCTCGCGGCCGGCCCGGCGCGGGCGGTGGTGGTCGAATCGGTCGAGATCACCGGGCTGGACGCGGAGATGACCGAGAACGTGCGGGTGTCGCTGTCGCTGGTCGACGCCATCGGCAGCGACATCGGCTTCCGCCGCTTCTCCTACATGCTGCGCGAGGCCGAGGCGCAGACCCGCGAGGCGCTCGAGCCCTTCGGCTTCTACTCGCCGACCATCACCGTCGAGCGCCAGCGCGGCGACGGGCCGGTGGTGGTCGTGGGCGAAGAGCAGGACGGCGGACAGGAGCGGGCGCCGCTGCGCGAGCGCCTGCAGGCCCAGGAGCGGCAGGCGCCCGGCCGCGCCGGCTTCCGCATCACCATCCGCGTCGACGCCGGCGATCCGGTGCGGGTGCGCAACGCCGACATCGCCATCCTCGGCGAAGGCAACGGCGACCGCTACCTGCAGCAGGACCTGGACGACTTCCTCCCCGGGCCCGGTTCGATCCTCAACCACGCCGATTACGAGACCAGCAAGACCCGGATCAGCCGGCGCCTGACCGAGCGCGGCTATTTCGACGCCGACTTCTCCTCCCGCCGCGTCGAGGTCTCGCGCGCCGACCACGCCGCCGACATCGACCTGGTGTGGAACAGCGGCCAGCGCTACGACATGGGCCCGACCACGATCGCGCAGAGCCGGCAGATCATCCGCCCGGAGCTGCTGGAGAACCTGGTCTACTGGAACGAAGGCGAGTACTACCACCAGGGCCGCCTCGACCGCCTGCGCACCTCGCTCTCGCGCCTGGACTACTTCGGCGACATCGACATCGAGCCCAGGCACGACGAGGCGCTGACCATGCCCGATGGCAGCCGCCGGGTGCCGATCCACGTCGCGCTGACGCCGGCAAAGCGCAGCGTCTACACCGCCGGCGTGAGCTACGGCACCGACAGCGGCGCCGGCATCCGCATGGGCGTCGAGCGCCGCTACGTGAACAGCCGCGGCCACAAGGCATTGTCCCAGCTCGACTACGCTCAGAAGCGCAAGACGCTGACCCTGCAGTACCGCATCCCGGCCTTCGCCTGGCGCGACGGCTGGTACGCGGTCAGCCTGCAGGGCTACGACGAGCAGACCAGCTACATCGACACCCGGCGGATCGAGCTGATCGGCAGCCGCAGCGGCCAGTACAGCCCGACCACCAACCTCGTGGCCTCGGTGCACGGGCTGCGCGAGCGCTGGGCCTACGCCGCGGACACCGATCCGCTGTCGGACCTGCCCACGACCATCGCCTACCGCTACGCGACCTACTTCTATCCCTCGATCCGCGCCGATTACATCAACGTCGACGACCGCACCTTCCCGCGCAGCGGCATCGGCGGATCGCTGACCCTGCGCGGCGGCCTCGGCGAGCCCGAGGGCGATGGCGCGACCACCTTCGGCCAGCTGCACCTGCGCGCGTCCTGGTTCCGCGGCATCGGCGACAGCAGCCGCCTGATCGTGCGCGGCGAGGTCGGCTACACCTTCGCCGGTTCGGCCATCGACCTGCCGCCGAGCCTGCGCTATTTCGCCGGCGGCGACCGCAGCATCCGCGGCTACGAGTGGCGCGAGGTGGGGCCGCGCCTGGTGCGCTACGAGCGCGACGCCGAAGGCGCGGTGCGCGAGACCGGCTGGTATGCGCTGGGCGCGCAGAACGTGGTCACCGCCACCGTCGAGTACGAGCACTATTTCCTGGGCAACTGGGGCGCGGCCGCCTTCGTCGACAGCGGCAGCGCCTTCAACGGCCGCTCGCCGGACTGGCATACCGGCGTCGGCGTGGGCGTGCGCTGGCGTTCGCCGGTCGGCCCGCTGCGGTTCGACATCGCCCGCGGGCTGGACGATCCCGATTCGCCGTTCACCGTCGGCCTCAGCATCGGCGCGGAGTTCTGAGGTGGCCTTCACGCGCAATCGCCGGCCCGGCGACGTCACCCCCGAGGAGCGTGAGGCGCGGATCGCCGGGCTGCGCGAGCGCCGTCGCCGGCGCGTGCGCGCGCTGGCGATCCGCAGCGCGATCGGCAGCGCCGTGCTCGCGGTGCTCGGGGTGCTGCTGCTGTGGTGGCTGCTGACGAGCCTGGGCGGCCGCGACTTCCTGCTCGCGCGGATTTCAGCGGCGCTGCCGGCCGGCAGCGAACTGGCCTGGGATCGCGCCGAGGGCCCGGCCGCCGGCCCGCTCACGCTGTACGGCGTGCGCTACGTGCAGCGCGGCTGCCCCGACGAGGGCGGCGAGCCGGTGGCGTTCGGCGATTGCCCGGAGCCGACCGTGCTCACCTTCACCGCCGCGCGGGTGACGCTCGACCCGGCGATCAGGCCGCTGGTCGGCCGCCGCCTGCGGCTGGACGCGATGGAGGTCGAGGGCGCGACCCTCGACCTGCCGCTGTCGCCGCCGCAGCCGATCGAACTGCCGCGCTGGCCGGAGTCGCTGCCCAGGATCGAGCTGCCGCTGTCGCTGCAGGCCGACCACATCCAGGTCGACGGGCTGCGCGTCACCCGCGGCGGCGCGTCGCTCATCGACATCGCCAGCGTGCGCGGCGGCGTCGACGCGCACCGCGACGCCAGCCTGCGCCTGGAGCAGGTGGTCGTCGACAGCGACCGCGGCGTGTTCCGCGTGCACGGCAGCTATGCGCCGGCCCGCGACTACCGCATGGACCTGACCGGCAGCGCTCTGCTGCCGGCGCCGATGGGGCGGACGCGGCCGCGCATCGGCCTGGTCGCGCGCGGCGACATCTCCGCGCTCGACGTGGCCGTGTCCGGCCACGCACCCGCGCCGCTGCGCGCGCACCTCGAGCTGCGCGGAGCCGGCAGGCCCGACTGGAGCTTCCGCGCCGATACCACGGCGCTCGATCCGGGCCTGCTCTCGGGCAGCGGCGAGCCGGGCACGCCGGTCGCGTTCTCGCTGCGGGCCGACGGCAGCGGCGGAGCGATGCGGGCGCAGGGGCGGTTCGAACGCGACGGCCTGGCCGGCACGCTGCAGCCCTCGGATCTGCGCATCGACGACCAGGTGCTGGAAGTCGATCGCCTGGTGCTCGACATCTTCGGCGGGCGCATCGCCGCGAAGGGCCGGGGCGATTTCAGCGAGCCGGCCGATGCGCGCTTCAGGTTCGCCATCGCCGCCCGCGATCTGGCGTTCGCGGCGGCGGCCGAAGGCGATGCCCCGCCGTCCCCGTCGATCGGCGTCGATGCCGACCTGGGGCTGGCCGGGCGTACCGACGCCTGGGCCCTGATCGGCAGGGCCGCCGTCACCCGGGACGGGCAGCAGGCGACGGTTGAGCTCGACGGCCGCGGCGATGGCGAGGCGCTGAGGCTGCAGCGCGCGCACGTCGCCATGCCCACAGGCACGCTCGACGCGACCGGCCGGGTCGCCTGGCTACCGGCGCCGGGCTGGGACATCGACGCGACCCTGGACGGTTTCGATCCGGGCTACTTCGCGCCCGGCTGGAACGGCGCCGTCGATGGCCCGATCGCCAGCAGCGGCAGCACCCGCGACGACGGCGGCCTCGACATCCGGGTCGACGCGCCCGACATCGGCGGGCACCTGCGCGGACGCGCGCTCGACGGGCGGGCGCGGATCGCGGTCATCGGCGCGGCCCCGGGCAGCGGTGCGCGCACCGGCTTCGACGGCGAGGTGGCGCTGGCCATCGGCGGCAGCCGCATCGACGCCAGCGGTTCGTCCAACGCCGTGCTCGACGTCCAGGCGCAGCTGTCGCCGCTGGATCTGTCCGACCTGCTGCCCGACGCCGGCGGCGTCCTGCGCGGCGGGATCTCGCTGGCGGGCACGCCGGATGCGCCCGACATCGCCGTCGACCTGGCCGGCAGCGACCTGCGCTGGGGCGACTACGGCGCCGGGGCGGTGCGCGCCGACGGCAGGCTGCCGTGGCGGAGCGGAAGCGGCGCGCTGGAGGTGGACGCGCAGGGCGTCGTCGCCGGCATCGCCCTCGATGCGGTGCGCGTGGCCGCGCGCGGCGCGGTCGAGCGCCTGGAGCTGGAGGCCACCGCGCGCGGAGAGCCGGGAACGCTGGCGCTGACCGGCAGCACCCGGCGCGGTGGCGGCGGATGGCAGGGCACGCTGTCGGCGCTGCGCCTGGCGCCGGCGGTCGGCGCGGCGTGGCGACTGCAGGAGCCGGCCCGGTTCGCCCTCGCGGGAGGCCGCTGGACGCTCTCGCCCAGCTGCTTCTCGGCCGAAGGCGAGGCCGTCGGCGCGCTCTGCGCCAGCGCCGACTGGCCGCGCCGCGGCCTGTCCGTGGACGGCGATGCGCTGCCGCTGGCGCTGCTGCAGCCCTACCTGCCCGGGCGCGCCGACGGACGGCCCTGGCACCTGCGCGGAACCCTCGACATCGACGCCCAGGCGCGTCCGGCGGGCAACGCGCTGCAGGGCCATCTGCGCGTGACCTCCAGCGACGGCGGCGTGCGCAACAGCGCGCGTGCGCGCCGCGATTTCGTCGGCTACCGCGACCTGCGGCTGGATGCGGACTTCAGCGCATCGCGGATCGAAGCCAGCTTCGGCGCGGTGTTCAACGAGGACGGCCGCATCGACGCGCGCATCGCCACCGGCTGGGATGGGTATTCGCCGCTGGACGGAGAGATCTCGGTCGATACCGACGAGCTGACCTGGGTCGAACTGTTCTCGCCCGACATCGTCGAACCCAAGGGCCACCTGAGCGGCCGCATCACGCTGTCGGGCACGCGCTCGGCGCCCGCGCTGGGCGGACAGGCGCGGCTGGCCGATTTCAGCACCGAGCTGCCGGCGCTGGCGCTGCTGCTGGAGGATGGCCAGCTGCGCCTGGACGCTCAGCCCGACGGCAGCGCGCGCCTGGACGGCAGCCTGCGCTCGGGCGAGGGAACGCTGCGCATCGACGGTACCCTCAACTGGCGCGATGGCGCGCAGCCGCTGGTGCTGCGCCTGAGCGGCAGCGATGTGCTGCTGTCGGAAACCCGCGACCTGCGCCTGGTGGCCAGTCCCGACATCACCGTCCGCCACGCTCCCGGCCAGCCGCTGGACGTGACCGGCACGGTGGTGGTGCCGCGGGCGCTGATGGACCTGGAGCGACTCGACGACGGGGTGTCGGTGTCGCCCGACGTGGTGGTGCTCGATCCGGTCGATCCCGGGCGCGGCGGCCCGCTGCGGCTCACCATGGACCTGACCCTGGAGATGGGCGAGGACGTGCGCATGCGCGGGTTCGGGCTCGACGGCACGCTGGGCGGAAAGCTGCGGGTACGGGCGTATCCGGGCCGGGAGATGACCGGGCAGGGGCGGCTCGAGGTCGGCGGCATCTACAAGGCCTACGGCCAGGAGCTGGAGATCAGCCGCGGCCACCTGGTGTTCAACAACGGCCCGGTCTCCGACCCGCTGCTCGACATCCGCGCCGAGCGCAGGATCGACGCCGAGGACATCACCGCCGGCATCGACGTCGGCGGCCGCGCCTCGGCGCCGACCGCGGAGGTGTGGACCAATCCGGCCAGCGACAGTTCGCAGGCGCTGTCGTATCTCGCGCTCGGGCGCTCGGTGTCCAACCTGTCGAGCGAGGAGGGCCGCCAGCTCGACGCGGCCTCGGCGGCGCTGGCGGCCGGCGGCAGCATGCTGGCGGCGCAGCTGGGCAGCAGCATCGGCCTGGACGACGCCGGCGTGATGCACTCGCGCGCGCTCGGCGGCAGCGTGCTCGGCATCGGCAAGCAGATCTCGCCGCGGGTGTACGTCGGCTTCGGCGTGTCCCTGCTCGGCACCGGCCAGGTGCTGACCCTGAAGTACCTGCTGCGCAAGGGTTTCGACATCGAGATCGAATCGAGCACCCTGGAAAGCCGCGGCTCGGTGAACTGGCGCCACGAGCGCTGAGGCCGCGCGTCCGGCGCGATGTCAAACGGCTCGGCGCTCGGGGTGCTCGTGGCGTTCGGGCTTTCGGAGGGACGCCGCGCCCTGCCGGCCGGGGATCGATCTTCGCTCGGTCAGGGCCGCTGCGCGGTCCGGCCCGGCGCAGTGCGCCGGGCGTTCGCACGGACGCGCGGCGGTGTCGCGCAAGCGATCCGCACTCACCCTGCCCTGACTCGCGCGCAAAACATCCATGTTTTGCCTGGCCGCGATCCCCGGCCGTCAGGATGCGGCTCACTGCGGCGTCCGGTTCGATGCTTCGGTGGCAAGGGCCTGGTGCCCATCGAACCTGCGTCTGGCGGAGCGATGGGGCGTTCCGGGCCGGGGGACTGCGAAAACCGGGGTGACCCTCGCCGGACGCCCGTCGCGCAGCGAGGCTCCAGGGGACCTCTGAACAGCTCGTCATTCCCGCCTTAGCGGGGATGACGGTAGTTGTTCAGAGCTTCCCTATTCCTACTGTGTCATTAAATCCGCAAATGCAGGATCGTCTCGATGAACAACTGTGAACCGATCTCGACGGCGATCTGC